>NZ_JBHVQI010000001.1:0-666294 GCF_042886835.1 Paenarthrobacter sp. NPDC057981 | reverse complement strand
GGGGCGCCCGCCCCGAGGGCCTGCCGGAGGAGATCGCGAGCTACCTCACCACCTGGCTGCCGGTGTGGACGGACATCTGGCGCGAGGTCGCCCAGTGGGACCTGGTCGCCGAGCTGATGATCAGAGTCTATTCAGCGCTCTTGCTGAAGTAATCCGAGCCGCCGACATACTCGGTGTGGCCCGACTCAACGTCAGCGGTCACCATTTTGGCAACCTCGGCGGCGAATTCTTCCACCGAGTACAGCTTGCCCGCTTCGGCCCGGCGGGCCTCAATGGCGCCCGGGTTCGACCGGTCAAGAAGCGTCGCCGTCACGGTCCCTTCGATCATGTCGCCGGAAACGACCACCAGCGAGATGCCCTTTTCCGCCAGGCTGGGCAGCAGTGCGCGCAGAGCGTCCTCCCCCGCGCGCTTGCTCTTGGCTACGGGCTCGTACTCAGGCATCGTGGGGACAGTCTCCACGAAGTGTGCCTGGTGGCTGGTCACGAAGACCACGCGCGAACCTTCGGGCATCAACGGCACGGCGGCGTTGAGCATGTTGATCTGCGCATCGCGGTTCAGCTTGAGGGCGTAGCCCTCCTCCATGCCGGTTTCCATGCCACCGGAGGCATTGAGCACCAGGACATCAAGGGATCCGAACTGCTCCATGGCCGTGCTGGCCAAGGCGTGTACGCCCTCGTCAGTGGTGAGGTCGGCTCCTACGGCTGCTGCGCGGCCGCCGGCAGCCTGGATTTCAGCTACAACCTTGTTGGCGCGGGGCGCCTTCTGGCGGTAATTGACGACGACGGCGGCACCCTCGCCAGCGAGGATCTTGGCAACTTCAGCGCCGATTCCGCGGGAAGACCCAGTGACGATCGCGGTCTTGTTATCCAGCGTTCCCATTCGTGCTCCTTTTGTTCAGTCCATCCAAATTCCGAGGGATCGGATTCCATCATGCCAGCGGCGGCGAAGAAATCCGTTGTAGGCCCCGGACAATAAGTACTGCTTCGGGTAGTGGGTCAGTGGCCCATTCCGAGGCCGCCGTCGACGGGAATGACGGCACCGGAGATGTAGGCGGCTTCGTCACTGGCAACCCAGCGCACCACGTCGGCCACTTCCGACGCCTCCGCGAAGCGCCCCGCGGGAACGCTGGCGAGGTAGGACTTCTGGGTCCCTTCGGGCAGTTCGGCTGTCATGTCCGTGTTGATGAACCCGGGCGCCACCACGTTGGCGGTGATGCCACGGCTCCCGAGCTCGCGCGTCAATGACCGTGCGATGCCCACCATGCCAGCCTTGGAGGCGGAGTAGTTGATCTGGCCCGGTGCGCCATAAAGGCCGGAGACCGAGGAGATCAGGACCACGCGGCCCTTGCGGAGCCTGATCATTCCCTTGGAAGCGCGCTTGATCACACGGAAAGCCCCGGTCAGGTTGGTGTCCAGCACCGAGGTGAAGTCGTCCTCGCTCATCCTCAAAAGCAGCGTGTCCTTGGTGATGCCTGCGTTTGCCACGAGGACTTCGACCGGGCCGTGCGCCTCTTCAACGATCTTGAACGCTGCGTCAATCGAAGCCTCATCCGTGACGTCTGCCTTGACCCCCAGGATTCCTTCAGGCAGCTCTGTTTCACTCCGGTAGGTAACTGCCACCTTGTCACCGTTGGCGAGGAAGGATTCGGCGATGGCCAGACCAATGCCCCGGTTGCCGCCGGTAATCAGGACGCTTCGACCGGTGGATACTGCTTCAGACATACGTTCGCTCCAGGTTCTGCGGTCATCAAAGACCGTTGTGAAGAGGGATTTTCCTGTTTCGATCTTATCCGCCGGCTAAAGCAACCCGCGGGTAACCGGCTCTCTGCGCGGTTTGGGCCGTCAGGGCGTTGGTGAGAGAATTGGAAGAGGCCTTTGGAGCGTGATGATTCAGTTGTGACACGAGAGAACAGTCCCCTGCAGCGGGTGCCCGGGGAACCGGACGCTGTTTCCGGCGACCCCGAAGTCCACAGCATCACCGACGCCGCTGCTGCCCACTCCGAGGACATGCGCGAACGGATGATCAAGTACGCAGTCGCCATGGGCATCCGCATGGTGTGCATCATCCTGATTTTCGTCGTGGACGGCTGGTTCAAAATCATCGCCATCGCAGGCGCTGTCTTCCTCCCATGGTTCGCCGTGGTCATTGCCAACGGCAACGACAAAGCCGAGGCCCCGAGCGATTCCCTCCTCGACTACGTTGCGGTTCCTGAAATCGAACGTTCGGATGAGCCCGCGGATGACCCGGATGATGGGGCGCCCACGGTGCTTCAGGGCGAGCTGGTTGATGACACGCCAGTTGACGGCGAAGCGGAACCAAAGATGGAAAACCATGCAGGAGAGGCCGGACACCCCGGCGACGAACGGGCGGCTTCATGAATATCTTCAACCTTGGCGGCACAGGTTTGGCCGGCCAGGAGTCGGCGCGTGCCACCGGCGCGGCCATGTGTTCCAGGAAGGGGTGCCGCCTGGATGCCCAGTGGCAACTCCTGTGGAACAACCCGCGCATCCACACTCCGGAGCGGCGCAAGGTGTGGCTTTCCTGCGGTCACCACAGGGAATGGCTTGAAGAGTATCTGCAGACCCGAGGCCTCTGGAAAGAGACCGTGCCCTTCGCGGATGATTCAACAGCGAACGAGGCTCACTGAATGTATCGGTTCCTTTTCTCCAGCAAATGGCTGGGGTACTTCGTTCTGGCCGTGATCTTCGCTACTGCCTGCGTGTTCCTGGGCCGCTGGCAGATGGACCGCCGGGCTGAAACACTGGCCGAAATCAACCGGGTTGTCAGCAACTATTCGGCGACACCGGTCCCCTACGCCGAAATCAAGGACCAGTTCGACGCACTGGATCCTGAACGGGAGTGGACCCGGGTCCAGCTTCGGGGCACCTACGACACCGAAGGGCAGCGGGTAGTGCGCAACCGTCCGTTGAATGGCCAGCCAGGTTACGACGTCGTCGTGCCCTTCCGCCTTACTACCGGCCAGGCCGTGGTGATCGACCGCGGTTGGCTGCCGATCGGCAACAACACACCTGGCCGTCCCGACGTCGTCCCCGCGCCGCCCGCAGGCGAGGTCACCGTCATCGCGCGCTTGAAGCCGGCGGAGCCAAAGCTGGACCGTGGAGCGGTGGAGGGCCAGCTCGCGTCCATCGACCTGGCAAGCTTTGCCACGGAACTGCCCTACCCCATCGCCCACGGTGCTTATGGGCAGCTTGCCAGCGAAGACCCTGCCGTGCAGCCCATGCCCACGCCCTTTCCGAAGCCCGCTACCGAAGAGGGCACCCATCTCTCGTACTCCCTGCAGTGGTTCGCGTTCGGGGTTCTGATGTTTATCGGGTTCGGCTACGCCGCACGCCAGCAGGCGCGCAACGCAGCCATCGATGCCGAGGACGAGGAAGACGAGCAGATCGTGGCTGCTGGCGCCGTTTCGCGCAAACGTGCTCCGGCACCCCGGAGGGGCAAACGGCCAACGTCCGAAGAAGAGGAAGACGCCATCCTGGATGCCCAAGGCTACTGAGAACATTCCTGCTCCCGTCCTGAACGTGAAGTCGGCGTTGACCACAGCGGGAGTTGAAGACACCGTCCGGATTTTCGAGACGCACGTGCCCACTGCCGCTGCAGCCGCGACGGTCCTGGGATGCGACGTCGCTGCCATTACCAATAGCCTGATCTTCGAGGTCGACGGCGGTCCGCTGCTCATCCTTGCCAGCGGAGCGGCCAAAGTGGACACGGCGCTAGTGGCGACCCAATTGGGGACGGCAAAGATCCGCCGAGCCACGCCGGACTTTGTCCTGCAGCACACCGGCCAGGAAGTGGGCGGAGTTGCACCTGTGGGCCATCCCAGACCTCTGAGAACAATTCTGGACGACTCGCTTCAGGAACACCCGTTGCTGTGGGCAGGCGCAGGAGACCACCACTCGATGTTCTCGATCACCTACCGGGAATTGGCCCGGATTACCGGCGCGGAAGAACTCCGCGTCCGGTAGCCCCGGCGCTGCGGCTAGGCCAGCGTGATGAGGTCCAGGTAGTCCTCGTTCCAGTGGTCCTCGACTCCATCCGGAAGCAGCACAACGCGCTCCGGGTTCAGCGCTGACACAGCACCTTCATCGTGGCTGACCATGACGACGGCGCCGGTATAGTTCTTGAGCGCACCAAGAATTTCGGCGCGGCTGGCCGGGTCAAGGTTGTTGGTGGGCTCGTCCAGGAGCAGCACGTTGGCACTCGATGCCACGATCGTGGCCAGGGCCAGGCGCGTCTTCTCACCACCGGACAGAACGCCTGCAGGCTTGTCGACGTCGTCTCCGGAGAACAGGAACGAGCCCAGGATTCCACGGACTTCGGCATCCTTCATGTCCGGTGCCGAGGACCGCATGTTTTCCAGTACGGTGCGCTCGTGGTCAAGGGTTTCGTGCTCCTGGGCGTAGTAGCCCACCTTGAGACCATGGCCCGGGATGATGTCTCCGGTATCGGGTTTGTCGACGCCGGCCAGCATGCGCAGCAGGGTGGTCTTGCCGGCACCGTTTAGCCCGAGGATAACCACCTTTGAACCACGGTCGATGGCCAGGTCCACATCCGTGAAGATTTCCAGGGAACCGTAGGACTTGCTCAGGCCCTCCGCGGTGAGCGGCGTCTTGCCGCACGGTGAAGGATCCGGGAAGCGCAGGGCCGCGACGCGATCGTTTTCGCGAACCGCCTCGAGTCCGCCGAGCAGCCGTTCAGCGCGCTTGGCCATGTTTTGGGCCGCAACGGCCTTGGTGGCTTTGGCGCGCATCTTGTTGGCCTGGTCGATCAGGACCTGGGCCTTCTTCTCTGCGTTGGCACGCTCGCGCTTGCGGGCGCGCTCGTCGGTTTCACGCTGCTGGAGGTAACGCTTCCAACCCATGTTGTAGTAATCGATCTGTGCCCGGTTGGCATCCAGGTGGTAGACCTTGTTAACGGTTGCCTCCAGCAGTTCCACGTCGTGGCTGATGACGATGAGGCCGCCTTGGTGGTCCTTCAGGAAGTCGCGAAGCCAGGTGATGGAATCCGCGTCCAAGTGGTTGGTGGGTTCATCGAGCAGCAGTGTCTCAGCGGACGAATAGAGGATGCGGGCGAGCTCTACACGGCGGCGCTGACCACCGGAGAGGGTCTTCAACGGCTGGTTGAGGATGCGCTCAGGGAGCGCAAGGTTGGAAGAGATCGCGGCAGCTTCGGCTTCGGCGGCGTATCCGCCACCGGCCAGGAACTCGGCTTCGAGGCGGTCGTACCGGCTCATGGCTTTGCGCTGGACATTCGCGTCCTCGCTGGCCATCTCCTGCTGGGCTTTCTTGAGTTTGCCCACGACAACATCCAGGCCTCGTGCCGAGAGGATCCGGTCCCGTGCAAGCTGCTCCATGTCCGGGGTCCTGGGATCCTGGGGCAGGTAGCCGATTTCACCGCTGCGGGTCACTTTCCCGCCGGCAGGCAGGCCCTCTCCGGCCAGAACGCGCGTGAGGGTTGTTTTGCCGGCACCGTTGCGTCCGACAAGCCCGATCTTGTCGCCCTTGTCCACCCTGAAGTTGACCTGGTCCATGAGCAGGCGTGCGCCGGCGCGGAGTTCGAGTTCCTGGACGGTAATCAATTCGGGTGATGCCTTTCAATGGGGAACGCCTGCGGGGCCGGTGGGCCCAATGACTGCGGCGGGGTATGGCTGTGAGAACAGCCTGTCCAAGTCTACCGGCACCCTGGACGCGGGCCGACATCGTCCTCCGGCAGCGGAACTTGTGCCAACATCCAAAGAACCACCGAACACCCTTGTAGGGAGGCTCCAAAATCCCCTGCGCCCAGCGTCCGTATTCTCGAAGCCAGGGGAAACATCCACATGTCATCGCACCACTTTGATCCGTTAGGACCTGTCATGAGCAAGACCGACTCCGCCACAGCCGCCGACGCCACAGCCGCCGACGCCACTGTTCAGCGGCCCGCCGCCTCACGCAAACGCTGGAACGCTACCGATCTCGGCCTCATCGCCGTTTTTGCCGCCCTCGTGGCGGTGTCGTCGATTGTTCCAGGCATCCCGGTAGGGGCACTTGGCGTGCCAATCACGTTGGCGACCCTGACGGTCATGCTGAGCGGACTGGTTCTTGGCGCTGGCCGCGGTTTTGCCGCCGTCGGGCTTTATGTCCTCCTGGGCCTGGCAGGCCTGCCCATCTTCAGTGGCGGCCGCAGCGGATTGGGCATCCTTGCGGGCCCATCGGCGGGGTACATCGTTGCTTTTCCGCTGGCTGCCGCAGCTACCGGCTACCTTGCCGCCGTCGTGATCCGCAGGACGGTCAAGTACCGGGGACTTTGGCTCTTTGCGGCCACTATGGTGAGCAGCATCGTGATCGTTCACGGTCTGGGCATTCTGGGAATGATGGTCAACGCGAAACTGGACTTTGGCAAGGCACTCCTGGCCGATCTGCCCTTCCTTCCAGGAGATACCCTGAAGAACGTTCTGGCTGTGGTCATCGCTGTGGCCATCCACAAAGCTTTCCCCGACGTCCTGGTACGTCGGGTCAAGTAGGGACATGGGCGCCATCAGTTTCAGCGGAGTCTCGGTGCGGGTTGCCGTCGACTCCAGTGATCGACCCAAAACCCTGCTGCAGGACGTTTCCCTGGAGCTCACCGAGCGCCGGATTGGCGTCATCGGTGCCAACGGCTCGGGCAAGTCCACCTTTCTGCGCCTCCTGAACGGCCTGGTGGAGCCCTCCGATGGAAGCGTCGTGGTGCATGGTCACAACACGCGTTCAGACGTCCGGCGGGTCAGGGCGAACGTTGGTTTCGTCTTCACCGACCCTTTGTCCCAACTGGTGATGCCCACTGGCCGGGAAGACGTTGAGCTGTCCCTACGCCGCTCCATCAAGAACTCCAAAGAACGGGCCACGCGTGCTGAAGAGGTCCTGGACCGCTTTGGCCTTCTCCGGGTGGCAGACCAGAGCATCTACGAGCTCTCGGGCGGAGAGCGGCAGTTGTTGGCCCTCGCTGCGGTACTGGCCGTGAATCCTGGGGTTCTGGTCCTCGACGAGCCTTCAACCCTGCTGGATCTGCGCAACCGCGAACTCCTGCGCCGGACCATCGCTGGACTTGGGCAGCAGGTCATCATGTCCACGCACGACCTCGACTTGGCCCAAGACATGGACCGGATCCTGGTGGTGGAGGACGGCCGTATTGTGTTCGACGGCGGAGCGGCCGAAGGCGTCGACCGTTACCGTGCATTGTGTGCGGCTACCGTCGATAGGCTGCCGTTGGAAGGGACACCGCAATGAGGGGCCATGGCTTCCTGTTGGCGAACCATATTGCAGGAAACTCCCTTCTCCACCGCACTCCCCTTTGGCTGAAGTTCCTGGTGGTCGTGGCCTGCGGGACGGCCTCATTCCTGATTGTGGACTGGGCCGTGTCCCTGGCAGCCTTTGTGCTCATGTCTTTGCTGTTCCTTCTCAGCGGCGCAGGCATCAAGCGATTGCTGCGCACCCTCTGGACAGTAGCGCCGATACTGCTGGCCATAGGCCTCTTCCAGTGGTGGCAGCTGGGCGGTCCCACGGCGGCCCGCATCGTGCTCAACGTGCTCGTCTGTGTGGTGGCTGCATCCTTACTGACAGTCACCACACCCGTGCAGGAACTGTTGGACGGAGTGGTTTCCCTTTCCAAACCGTTCCGCAGGTTCGGCGCAGACCCGGAACGCTTCGCCCTGACCATCGCCGTGATGCTCAGGAGCATTCCCTTCATTGCCGGAGCCTTCGCAGACGTGCGGGATTCAGCCCGCGCCCGCGGCCTTGAGCGGAACCCGCGGGCTTTGGTCCTGCCGGTCTTCATCACCACCGTGGCGTACGCCCGCCAGGCCGGCGATGCCTTGGCCGCCCGTGGATTGGGAGAGGCAGAGGAGATACCGTGAGGGACTACAACCGGGTGTAGCGCAGGAGGCTGGCGGTGCCCATGCCACCGGCGATACTGATCATCGCCAATCCGAGGGCAGCTGTTCCTGTCTCTTGGTACAGTGCGCGGGCCTGCGCCAACAGGCGGGTTACCAATACCGCGCCGGACGCACCATAACCATGGCCCAGGGCCAGCGCACCGCCCTCCAGGTTGGCCTTCACAGGATCAACGCCAACGTGCTCCAGACACGCGATGGTCTGCGAGGCGAACGCCTCATTGAACTCAACCAGGTTCAGCGCTTCGGCTGACATCCTGTGGCTGGCGAGCAGCCGTTCGGCGGCGTAGGCCGCCCCGATCCCGAGCAGTTCCGGATCGACTCCAGCGGTATCGTTGGCGAGTACTTCCAAGCCGTCCACGGCACCCGCAGCGCGTGCCCGTGCAAGGGACGTCACGACGACGGCGGAGGCGGCGTCCGCGTCGAAGCAGGAGTTCGCCGCCGTGACGGTTCCGCCGGGGACGAAAGCGGCGGGGAACCGTCCCATGAGGCCGGGCCGCAGCGACGCCTTGGGGCCGTCGTCGGCAGTTACCGGCGCACCCGTGCCAGCCAGCGGGACGATCTCGTCGGTGAACTTGCCCGTCGCCGCAGCCTCGACGGCGCGGCGATGGCTGCGCAGGGCATACTCATCCTGCTGTTCGCGAGTGACGGTAAAGGTCCTGGCGACGTGCTCCGCAGCGACACCCATGTCCGGGTCGCCGAACTGTTGCGGCACAAAGGTGGCCCGTGAATAGAAGTCCAGGCCGCCGTCGTCGTTCCTGTTGGCCCGAGCGGGGGCCGTACTGATGCTTTCGACGCCGCCGGCAAGGAACACCGGATCACCGCCGGCAGCCACCAGCCTTGATGCCAGTGCGATGGCGTCCAGGCCCGAACCGCACTGACGGTCCACGGTCAGTCCCGGCACGGTGACGGGCAAACCGGCCTCGAGCGCGGCAAACCTGGCGAGGTTGCCGCCTCCGCCCACTGCATTGCCGATGATGACGTCGTCAATGTCCGCGGGGTCCAATCCCGTAGTTTCCAGCAGCGCACCAAGCACCGGCGCCAGCAGTTCAGGCGCGGTGAGGTGTTTGAGTTGTCCGTTGGCCCGGCAAATCGGCGTCCGGAGCGCAGCGATGATGACCGGCCGGCGGGACGGGTCGGTTACCGGCGTTGCGCTAGCCAAGGACTTGCGCCCGTGGGTCGTGGTTCTTGATCCAGTCCAGGAGCACCTTCCGGCTCACCTTGCCGCGGTCGGTCATCGGCAGCTCGGAGAGCAGGAAATACTGCAGCGGCCACTTGTCCCGCGCCAAGAGGCCGTCGAGACCCGTGCGGAGCTGCGTGGCTGTCACGGCACCATAGGCAGGAACCACGCCGGCGATCACCTTTTGGCCGCGGACATCGTCAGGTGCGCCGGCAGCGACCGCAACCTCGATGCCCGGAACAGAGGCCAGGGCCAGTTCCACCTCATGGGGATACACGTTCTTCCCGGACGTGACGATCATGTCCGATCGGCGGCCAAGTATGTGGAGCACTCCATCCTGCAAGTAGCCCTGGTCCCCTACGGTGTACCAGCCGTCGAGGCATCGCAAAGCATGCCCGTCGTCGCCCCAAAGGTAACCGTTGCTGACCATACCGCTGCGTACGCTGATGTTGCCGTGCGCCCCGTCAGGCAAGACGTGACCGGCATCGTCAAGGATGCGCAGTTCCACGCCGGGAAACGGGCTTCCGATACCGGTGCCCCCGGCATCGAGCGGCTCACCGGCGGACAGGCGGGTTCCGGAAACAAAACTCAGCTCCGAGGCGCCGTAGTACTCATAGATGGCGGCATGGGGAGCCCACCGACGGGCGGCCCCCAGGGTGCGCGCGTCCAGCTTGGAGCCGGCACAGATGATGCTGCGGATTCCCGAGGCATCCACGTCACCGGCCAAGCCCCTTTCGCTCAGCAGGCGGAGCATGGTGGGTGCCAGCACCAAGCGGGTGATGCCGTCATGGCTGATGGCGGCGTGCGCGTCCCCCACATCGAATGAGTCAAGAGTGTGGAAGGCGGCGCCGGCATAGAGGCACTCGGACAAGGCATAAAGATTGAGGCTTGCCGAGAGAGGCCCAGGGGCCAGTGTGTGGTCATCTGGAGAGAGTCCGAAGAACTCAATGGAAGCTTCGAACGAGACCTGCCAGGAGCGCCGGGACCGGGTAAAGGCTTTGGGCACGGAAGTGGTGCCTGACGTCAGGCCAACCAGGAAGGTGCTCGAAGGATCTCCGTCCACAAGACCTACGCCCACAGCAGTCCCGGAGTCCGCGATACGGGAGGCAACTTCCTCAATCATGGGTGCGGGCCAGTGAGGGTCAAGGACAGCGCAGCGCCGCTCCCCCGCGACGGCGGCGGCATATCGCTCAACGAAGTGAACCGAGTTGGGCTCGGCAAGTACTGTGGTGGTTCCGGTGGCACCCAAGAGCTGCGTGGCTGCGTCTCGAAGTCCGGCCCAGGTAATCCGGCTGCTGCCCACGACGACGGCGGTGTCGTGCGGGCGCTCATCAGCCCAGAGGTGAAGTTTGTCCAGGAAAGGCATCCAGCCAATTTTACGGCAGTGTCCGGCGCCGGGCAGCAAAAGTGACGTCTATTCTGGCTGTATGAGTTTCAATGATGGCGCGCAGCTTGACCCGTCCCAAGTGGAGGACCGACGTGGCAGTGGTATGGGGAGGGGGACCAAGATCGGTGGTGGCATCGGTGGAGGCATCGTGGTGCTGCTCCTTGCACTCTTCGGTATCAACCCCAATATCCTGGGGGACCTTGGCGGTGGCGGAACAGCGCCTCCTGCCATCGAAAGCGGCAGTGGTTCCGGAGGTGTGCAGGAATGCAAGACCGGGGCCGACGCCGACAAACGTCTCGACTGCCGGATCACCGGAACGGTCAACAGCCTGAACGCCTTCTGGCCCGATTACCTCGCCCAGTACAACGTCAAATACTCCAAGCCGGGGACTGTCATCTTCGATCAGGTGACCAGCACCGGATGCGGACAGGCCACAACCGCTGTCGGGCCCTTCTACTGCCCGGCCGACGTCAAGGCATACTTCGATCCCGGGTTCTTTGACGAACTGGTGACCCGTTTCGGATCCTCCGGCGGCCCGCTGGCCCAGGAGTACGTCGTGGCGCATGAATTCGGCCACCACATCCAGAACATCCTTGGCAACCTCGACCGCGCACAGCAGGATCCACAGGGTCCCCAGTCCGGTGGAGTGCGGGTGGAGCTGCAGGCAGATTGCTACGCCGGCCTCTGGGTGCGCTACGCCTCGACGCAGGCCGATCCTGCAACCGGCAAGCCCTTCCTGGATCCCATCACGCAGCAGGATCTGCAGGACGCGTTGTCCGCAGCTTCCGCCGTGGGCGACGACAGGATCCAGCAGGCCGCAACCGGGCGGGTTTCGCCCGAGTCCTGGACCCATGGCTCCAGTGCGCAGCGTCAGAAATGGTTCTCACAGGGTTACAGCACCGGTGACATCAACAAGTGCGACACCTTCGGGGTTGCCACGCCATAAGGCCTACTGTCTCCATAAACAGAAAGGGTTCCGGGCGCAATGCCCGGAACCCTTCCTGTTGTCCGCATGAGCGGACGAAATTCCTGATCAGATGTTGAAGCCGAGGGCCCGCATCTGGTCCTTGCCGTCGTCGGTGATCCGTTCCGGACCCCATGGCGGCATCCATACCCAGTTCAGGCGCCAGTCATCGACGATGCCGTCCAAGGACTTGCCGACCTGTTCTTCCAACACGTCCGTCAGCGGGCAGGCCGCCGTGGTGAGGGTCATGTCGATCAGGAGGGCGCCGTCGTCGTCGGAGTACTTAAGGCCGTACAAAAGGCCCAAGTCAACGACGTTCACCCCAAGCTCGGGGTCGATGACGTCCTTGAGCGCTTCCTCGACGTCCTCGAGGCTGGTGCGCGCAGCGTTGATTTCGGTCATAAGGCGATCCTAACTAGGCCTGTGCGGCAGGAGCAACAGCGACGCCGGCACCTGCGGCGTAACGGTCGTAGCCTTCTTCTTCGAGGCGGTCTGCAAGCTCCGGTCCGCCCTCTTCAACAACCTTGCCGTCGACGAAGACGTGAACGAAGTCCGGCTTGATGTAGCGGAGGATGCGGGTGTAGTGGGTGATGAGCAGGGTACCCATGTCGCCTTCGGCGTGCGCGCGGTTGACGCCTTCGGAGACAATCTTGAGGGCGTCGACGTCGAGGCCGGAGTCGGTCTCGTCAAGGACAGCAAACTTGGGCTTGAAGAGTTCGAGCTGGAGGATCTCGACGCGCTTCTTCTCGCCACCGGAGAAGCCTTCGTTGACGTTGCGCTGGGCGAAGTCGGCATCGATGCGCAGCTGCTGCATGGCTGCCTTGACGTCCTTGGTCCACGTACGCAGGGCAGGTGCCTCGCCGTCGATCGCGGTCTTGGCGGTCCGCAGGAAGTTGGTCATGGTGACGCCCGGAACCTCTACCGGGTACTGCATGGCCAGGAAGACGCCGGCGCGTGCACGCTCGTCGACGCTCATCTCCAGGACATCTTCACCGTCCAGGGTGATGCTGCCGCTGGTGACCGTGTAGCGCGGGTGGCCGGCGATGGTGGAAGCAAGGGTGGACTTGCCGGAGCCGTTGGGGCCCATGATCGCGTGGGTCTCGCCTGTCCTGATGGTCAGGCTGACGCCCTTCAGGATCTCCTTGGTGCCCTGCTCCGTCTCGATGCTGACGTGCAGGTCCTTGATCTCAAGAGTAGACATGCTCTTCTTTCTTTCCGTTCGTAAGTCTGGCGGTACTTGGCGCTCAGTAATTGTTGACGGGAGCGCCGTTCACAACGTTGGTCACGTCCACGTACACGTCTTCGCCGTCGATGGTGACGGCGAAAACGGGGACGGGGTCGTAGGCAGGCAACTGGAGGGGCTGGCCGCTGCGCAGGTCGAACTGGGAACCGTGTCCCCAGCATTCGATCGCGCAGCCCTCGACCTCTCCCTCGGACAACGAGATGTCAGCGTGCGAGCAGGTGTCTCCGACGGCGTGGATCTCGCCCATCGAGTCCTTGACGATGGCTACGGGGTAGTCATCGATCAGGACGCGCAACGCCTGCTTGACCTTGATGTCGTTGGCGTTGCACACCAGTTCGCCCTTGATGTGATCACTCATGCTTGTCCTGTTGGCCTGTCCTGGTTGTTGATGGACGTTAGTTGTCGGTTTCGGCGAGCTCGCGCTCAACGGCGTCGGTCAGTCGTTCTTCGATGGCCGGTACCTTGATCTTCTGGATGATCTCGTTGAGGAAGCCGCGGACTACCAAGCGACGGGCGACATCTTCCGGGATACCGCGGGCCATCAGGTAGAACAAGTGCTCGTCGTCGAAGCGGCCCGTGGCGCTGGCGTGGCCAGCTCCCTCGATGAGGCCCGTTTCGATCTCCAGGTTGGGAACGGAGTCCGCGCGGCAGCCATCGGTCAGGACCAGGTTCTGGTTCTTCTCGTAGCTGTCGGTGCCTTCGGCGTTCTTCTGGATGAGGACGTCACCAACCCACACGGTGTGAGCACCCTTGCCCTGCAGTGCGCCCTTGTAGAGCACGTTGGAGACGCAGTTGGGTTGCCCATGGTCAACATAGGTGCGGTGCTCAAGGTGCTGTCCGGCGTCCGCGAAGTACAGGCCAAAGAGCTCCACTTCGCCGCCGGGTGCTGCGAAGCGGGCCGTCGGCGTGACGCGGACGAGGTCGCCACCGAGGCTGACCACAATGTGCTTGAACTTGGCGTCGCGGCCGATCTTGGCCTGCTGCGAGGACGCGTGGACGGAATCGTCGTTCCATTCCTGCAGCGACACAACGGTCAGCTCGGCGCCGTCCTCAAGGACGATCTCCACATTCTCGGAAACAACCGCAGAACCTTCATGGCCCAGGACCAGGACGGCTTTGGAGAACTTCTCAGCCACAACCACAACGTGCTGGGCGGCGGCATCCGTACCGACACCCGAAAGGGTTACGGTGATCTCCGACTCAAGGGACGTCTCCGAGGGAACCGTGATGACGGTGGCTTCCTTGAAGTTCGCCCAGGCGTTCGCGGAGACGCGGTCCTCGGGAATACCTGCCTGGCCGATGCGCTTGTCATCGCGGCCGACAGTCTCAACCGTCACACCCTCGGGAGCGTTGACGGACACAGTGGGAGCAGCGCCGGTCAGGGCTTCGCTGTGCAGCCCGCGAAGGCGGCGCAGCGGGGTGAACCGCCAGTCCTCTTCCAGGCCGGTCAGTGCCTTGAAGTCCTCAACGTTGTATGAGGTGAGGCGGCCGGCGCGGGAGCTGTCCGGGACGCCAACGCCGCCACCGTGCGAGTGTCCCTTCGCCGAAGCGCCGGCGAGAGGACCGCTGGAGGGCTGTGCCGCCGTCGAGCTGTCCGCGTTGATGGGCGAGAGGTTCTCGCCTTCTTCGGTGAAGCCGTCGATAAAGGGCTGTGCTGAGGGCGCGCCTATGCGTGCTTTTTCAGTAGTGATATCAGTCATTGTTAACCGACGGATCCTTCCATCTGAAGTTCAATCAAGCGGTTGAGCTCGAGGGCGTATTCCATGGGCAGTTCACGGGCGATTGGCTCGATGAAGCCGCGCACGATCATGGCCATTGCCTCGTCCTCCGGCATGCCGCGGGACATCAGATAGAAGAGCTGTTCTTCGCTGACGCGGGAAACGGTTGCCTCGTGGCCCAGTACGACGTCGTCCTCGCGGATGTCGATGTAGGGGTAGGTGTCCGAACGCGAGATGGTGTCCACCAGGAGCGCGTCACAACGGACCGTGTTGGCAGAGTGCTTGGCACCTTCGCGGACCTGGACCAGGCCACGGTACGCTGCACGGCCACCACCACGTGCAACCGACTTGGAGATGATGGAGCTCTTGGTGTTCGGTGCAATGTGCACCATCTTGGAACCGGTGTCCTGGTGCTGCCCTTCGCCCGCGAACGCGATGGACAGCGTCTCGCCCTTGGCGTGCTCGCCCACGAGGTAGACGGCCGGGTACTTCATGGTCACCTTGGAACCGATGTTGCCATCGACCCATTCCATGGTGGCGCCCTCTTCGCAGATGGCGCGCTTGGTGACCAGGTTGTACACGTTGTTGGACCAGTTCTGGATGGTGGTGTAGCGGACGCGGGCGCCCTTCTTCACGATGATTTCCACAACTGCAGAGTGCAGCGAGTCCGAGGTGTAGATCGGAGCCGTGCAGCCTTCGATGTAGTGCACGTAGGAGTCTTCGTCAGCGATGATCAGCGTGCGCTCGAACTGGCCCATGTTTTCCGTGTTGATACGGAAGTAGGCCTGCAGCGGGATGTCCACGTGGACACCCTTGGGAACGTACACGAACGAGCCACCGGACCAAACGGCGGTGTTCAGCGAAGCAAACTTGTTGTCGCCCACGGGGATGACGGTGCCGAAGTACTCCTGGAAGATTTCCGGGTGTTCCTTCAAAGCGGTGTCGGTGTCCAGGAAGATTACGCCCTGGGCCTCCAGGTCTTCGCGGATCTGGTGGTAGACAACCTCGGACTCGTACTGGGCCGCGACGCCGGATACCAGGCGGCTGCGCTCAGCTTCCGGGATACCCAGCTTTTCGTAGGTGTTCCGGATGTCCTCGGGAAGGTCTTCCCACGTGGCTGCCTGCTTCTCGGTGGAGCGTACGAAGTACTTGATGTTGTCGAAGTCGATGCCCGAGAGGTCTGCACCCCAGGTGGGCATGGGCTTGCGGTCGAAGTACTTCAGACCCTTGAGGCGCAGATCGAGCATCCATTCGGGCTCGCTCTTCTTGTCGGAGATGTCACGGACAACCTCCTCGTCGAGGCCACGACGGGCGTTGGCGCCAACGTCGTTCTTGTCGGCCCAGCCGTACTCGTAGTTTCCGATACCGTGCAGCTCGGGATTCTTCTCCAGAATCTCCGAGATCACAGTGCCGTCAGCTACCGCCTTCTCTGCTGTTCCTTCAGCTAATTGACCCGTCATCACGGCCTTTCTTGCTGGTTGTTTGATTCCTGGGACAGGCTTGCGGTCTGCTCTGCCGTACCTGGGGGTACAGTGGCAGCCGGTCGCCCGGTAGGTATGTGGGTGGTGCAGACGTGACCGCCTTGCGCCAATGTGGACAGCCGGCGGACATCGACGCCGACCAGCCGGGAAAACACCGCGGTTTCGGTATCGCAGAACACCGGAAACTGGGCTGCGAGCTGCTGGATCGGGCAATGTCCCTGGCACAGCTGGACACTGGACAAAGCCGCGGGCAAGGGAGCCTTGGCTTCGATTGAATGCGCGGAGGCGACGAAACGGTCCCGGCTCAAGGCCTTGGACAATGCCATTGCGCGGGCCGTGATGTCATCTCCGGCCGCCTGGACCTCAGGAGCGTACCGGCGTTCCATCTCCGCGAAACGCTCTTCGGCGTATTCCCGGACAGCGTCTTCGCCTGCAAGCTCCTGCAGGCGCTTCAGGGCCGAGCTCGCGATGTTCAGGTAATCATCGCCCAGCTTGGACTGCCCTTGGGAACTGAGCACGTAGCGGCGGGCAGGGCGACCAGCGCCTGAACCGGCTTTGGCGACCCTTTTGACTTCAATGACGCCACTGCGCTCCAGGTGGTCCAGGTGCCTGCGGACGGCGGCGGGGGTGAATCCGAGAAGATCCCCCAATTCGGCCGCGCTGACAGGACCATTCTCGAGCACGGCACTGAGGACACGGTCACGGGTGCGGTCATCCGCGTCCGGCAGCGAGGGCGAGGCGCCAAGGGCCTCTGCCGCTGCAGCATGCCGCTTTGGAGGCATGGATAATGGACTGCTCATGGAATACACAACACAATCATGTCGTAATTTGTTTCATGCATCCAGTAAGGCAAGACTGACCTTGGCTTCGCCGCAAAGTGTGACCGTACTACTTCACGTAGAATACTTTGGTGCGATCACCCGAATCTCCCGTCCTCATCATAGATGGACTCATCAAGGACGTAGGCCCGCTTGCTTCCCTCGACGGCAAAATGCTGCGGGTTGTCAGTGGACTTTCCCTGGTAGCTGAGCGCGGCCAGGTCACCGCCCTTCTTGGTGCCAACGGAGCCGGAAAGACCACCACCCTCGAATGCGCCCAAGGCCTGCAGAAACGGACAGGTGGCTCCATTTCCCTTCTGGGGGCGGACCCGGACACTGCAGGTGCTCAGTTGCGCGCCCGGGTAGGTGTGATGCTCCAGGACGGTGGCCTGCCGCCGTCGGCCCGTCCCATCCCGCTGTTGCGTCACGTCGCGGGCATGTACAGCAACCCCATGAATGTCGACGCCTTGGTCGAACGGCTGGGCATCAACCAGTTCAGCAGAACCGGTGTGCGGCGGCTGTCGGGCGGCCAGAAACAGCGGCTGGCTTTGGCTGCAGCACTGGTGGGAAACCCTGAGATCCTGTTCCTCGATGAGCCCAGTGCCGGCCTGGATCCGCAGTCCAGGCAAATGGTCTTCGACCTTATTGCCGAACTGCGCGACGCCGGGATGGGGATTGTGCTTACTACCCACCTCATGGACGACGCCGAACGGCTGGCGGACTACGTCTACATCATCGACGGCGGCCATAACGTGGCCGAGGGTACCGTGGCTGAACTGCTGCGGCATGACCACTCCGCTGACCCGGCGTCATCGGACCGCACCCTTTACTTTGATGCCCCGGCCGGACTGGACTTCACTGGTGTTGTTGGCGGCGCGCTCCGGGTCACCGAATCGCGCTCCGGAAGTTATTCCATTACGGGCGCCATCACCCCCACTGACCTGGCGAGCCTGACGGCCTGGTGGGCAGAACGGAACATCATGCCGGCCTCGTTGCGATTGGAAGCACGAAGCCTCGAAGACGTGTTCCTCGACATCTCCGGAAGGGATCTCCGATGAGCGGGCTTCTCACTCCCAACGCAGGGCCGGCTTCCCTGCCGCGCCGGATCATGCAGCAGGGGCGGTACGAAACTGTCACCATGCTTCGCAACGGTGAACAACTGATCCTGGCCATTGTCCTGCCGCTCATGGCCTTGGTGGGCCTGGTGGTCACTCCCCTGCTGGACGGCCTCGGTCCATCCCGCGTTGACACTGCCACGCCTGGCATCCTGGCGCTGTGCGCGATGTCCACGGCGTTCACCGGACAAGGCATCGCCACGGGGTTTGATCGGCGGTATGGGGTTCTTCGGTTCCTTTCCACCACGCCTTTGGGCAGGGGCGGCCTTATCGCCGGGAAGATCCTCGCCGTGCTGGTGGTCCTTTTCCTTCAGGTGGTGGTTGTGGGAGTGGTGGCCGGTTTCCTCGGATGGCAGCCCCGTCCGGAAGCCTGGCTTCCCGGGTTGGGCCTGCTGATCCTTGGCGCTGCAGCCTTCACTGCCTTGGGATTGCTCGTCGCCGGAACTGTTCGGCCCGAGGCCACCCTAGCCATCACCAACTTGCTCTGGATCCTGCTGGGTGCGCTGGGCGGAATCGTTGTTCCGGCCGACCGTCTCCCGGCCTTGCTGCAGGGCATTGTGCATTTCCTGCCTTCGGGCGCCTTGGGCCAAGGTCTGCGCGATGCGTTCTTGCTTGGCACCGTATCCCTGCCCGCTGTCCTTGTCCTTCTGCTGTGGACTGTCGTGGCCGGCGCAGCAGCCATCCGCTGGTTCAAGTGGAACTAAGCAAATCCGAGCAGAACAAAGAAGCGAGAAAACTGTGAGCACGGCATCGCGCCTCCCGAAAACCGTCCAGCAATGGACGTCAAAGCTGCCCACCGAAGTCAATGCGGCCGTACGCCGGCTGGCGTTGCTGTCCCTCATCGGGCAGACCATCCTGGTGGTAACAGGAGGTGCAGTGCGGCTCACTGCGTCGGGCCTGGGTTGCCCGACATGGCCCCGCTGCACCAGCGATTCCCTGGTGAATACGCCCGAAATGGGAATCCACGGTTTCATCGAGTTCGGCAACCGCTTGCTGACGTTCGCCCTGGCCGCCGTCGCCGCGCTGATGCTCGTGTATCTGTGGAACCTCCGCAAGCAGCGTCGTGATCTCTTCCTGCTTGCGCTCGGCCTCCTTGCCAGCATCCCCGCACAGGCCGTTATTGGCGGGATCACCGTCCTGTCCAACCTGAACCCCTGGGTAGTTGGGCTACACTTCCTGGTCTCCATGGCGTTGGTGGTCTTTGCGACCCTGCTGGTCAACCGGGCTTACGGGCGCACAGGCCGTTTCATGAATCGGACACTGCCCGCACTGCCCGCTGTAACGCGGCCCGTGATGCTGGCGGTTGCCGTTTTCTCAGCGCTCTCGGTGATGCTCGGCGTCGTAGTTACAGGTGCCGGCCCGCACGCAGGGGACGCCGATGCTCCGAGGAACGACCTTGACTGGGACCTCTTTTCCCACATCCACGCGATTCCTGCGTACCTCATCACAGCCGGTACATTGTTCGCCGTTTTCCTGGTTGTCCGGCGCAGGATCAGCGGCCCGTTCCGCACTGCTGCCTACCTCTTGTTGGGCGTCACTTTGCTTCAGGCCGCCATCGGATTCACCCAGTACTACAACGGGATTCCGGCGCTTTTGGTGGGCGCGCACATGCTTGGTGCTGCACTCCTGATGAGCGCAGCCACGAATGCAGCGGATGTGGCCAAGCACAGTCCGGCCGGCTAGCCGCGCACGTTCGTGTAGGCGGAGTTTGTCCGATTGCCGTGGTTCGGTTGGCCGCCATAAGGTGGCCAACCGAACCACGCTGCGTTCTGACAGCGCTTCTTAAGGCGCCGAGTCCACCACTGACGTCCTCACAGACGTCCATGCCGCAGCCGTGTTGGCCGGAATGCCGGATTCGGCTACCAAATACACCGTTCGCTCGCCGATCAGCTGTCCCGTTTCGGGGTCGACAATGATGTCATCGCGGAATTTGCCGTCGGCAAAATATACTCCGAGGGCAACTCCCTGCTGCCCGTCAAGGGTTGCTTGTTTGTCCGCCACCACGATGCCGGGAATCAACGCTGCGGCCTTGTACATTGCTGCCCTCAAATCGGCGGGGATGACGCCGGTGCGAAGCGCCGACGCTATCGTCGTCAAGGCTTCGCTCTCAGCTGATGGGCCCTTGCCCTTGGTCCTGTCGTATATCAGTTGCAGGAGCTTTTCGGGCTCGCGCGGTAAGGTCTCGAAGGCTTCTGCAAGTGGTGTACCAAGAATCTGCTCTGGACTGCCGCCATAGAACCCCCCTGCCTTCCCCCGCAGAATTCCCACGAGTTGGGGGGCTTCGAGAACCGGACCGTCCTGGAGAGCAGACTGTTTGTCTGCCTCGGCGCGCGACTCTTCGCCGAAAAAAGTTGTGGGTATCCGAGGCTCCCGTTTCCATACCCATTCGCCGGTAATATCGGCCGGAATGTACATCTGACCACCAGTGGTCTCGAGCCATGACACAGCTGTTCCGTCATCCCTTCCGACGGTGCTGGCGTAGACCGCTTTGGTATCTACTTTCAAGTACTGCCCTGGTCCTATGGAGGGATCGGACGTCCGGATTGTCGCCAGCGCGGCGTTGTTCAGGATCTCTGCCGCTTCGGCCGTAGCTCCCGGAGTGGGGCGGACGACATCTGCCACGACTAATCCGCCCACGACCAAGGCGGCGGCCGCTGAAGCCAGCAGGACACGGCGGCGGAACTGGAGCTGGCTGACGCTTCTCTCCGAGGTGTCGACGGCTTGAACCCCGACGTCGACCACATTGCCGATATTGGCCATGACTCTGGTCCGACCCCTGGCCAAGGTGGCCGCCGGGGCTGAGCCGATGTCGCTACGCATTTCGCGGAGCAGCTGCAAGTCGTCCATTGTCGTTCTCCGTTTCGTCAAGAGTGAGGTCGAGTTGTGATCGGAGGGTCCGGCGCGCACGGTTCAGGCGTGACCGCACTGTCCCCACGGGAACCTTCATGGCGAGGGCGATCCCCTCGTAGGTCAGGTCCGCCCAGGCGTAGAGGAGCAGGGTTTCCCGGTCAATGGCGGCCATGCTTTTCAGGGCGCGGGCGATTTGCCTGGCAGCCACCGTGGCGTCCACCTGGGCGGCAATCCGGTCGGTGTCGTCGGAAAGCCCCTCCCGGGATGACGCTTTTGCAACGGTTTTCAGCATCCTGGCTTCTGCGCGGTGGTGACGCCGCAATAGATTCGTCGCGATCCCGAAGAGCCAGGGCCGGGCATCCTCCCGGGCATGGTCGTAGCTTCCGAGTTGCTGCCACGCGACCAGAAACGTTTCCGATGTGACGTCCTCGGCTACGAAGTCGCCAGCCCTTCTAGCGGCGAACCGGTAAATGATGGGCGAATGTCGGTCATACAGCTCCCCGAAGGCTTCGGGGCTTTCCCGGCACCGCCTGATGATGTCGTTGTCTGTGCTCACACTCTGTATTGCCCGCTTGGCGCTCATGAGTTCACGGGACTGCCTTCCCTGTGTTTGTCTGTATTCCACCGAAGCGTACTTTGCTACGGATGATGCCGACCCACAGTGGACGCCGCCCACCGAGTACCCTCGCTGGCAATTGAACGAGCGTGGGCGGGAAGCGGGAGGGACGTGATTGGGCGTTGGGGGGAAGCGGGAGGGATGTGATTGAGGGGCGGGTCCAAGCGGTAGGGATGTGAGCGAGGGTGGGTAAACGGAACGACGTCGGCACCCGAGTGAGTGCCGACGTCGTCGGATGTTACTGCGCTTGTGAACGCCGGGGTCAGCCGCCGATAAGCGGCGAGCCGATGAACGGATCCACGGCCAACGCGATGAAGAGCAGTGTGAGGTAGCTGATGGAGCCGTGGAAGACCTTCATGGCTCCCTTGTTGGAGACGTCGCCACCCTGGGCCCGCTTGTAAAGGGCGTGGCTTTCGTAGAGGAACCATGCACCGGCAGCAACCGCGACGATGGTGTAGACCCAACCGGCCCCACCGACCGGAATCATCAGCAGTGAGCAGGCGACCATGGCCCAGGCGTACAGGACCACCTGCACCGAAACCACCTTGGCGCCGGCGATGGCTCCGAGCATGGGAACGTTGGCGTTGCGGTAGTCCTCGCCGTAGCGCATGGACAGCGGCCAATAGTGCGGGGGCGTCCAGAGGAAGATCACCATGAACAGGACGATCGCGGGCCACTCAACAGTGTTGGTCACCGCAGCCCATGCAATGAGCACAGGGAAGCAGCCGGCGGCGCCGCCCCACACGATGTTCTGTGCCGTGCGGCGCTTGAGGATCATCGTGTAGATGACCACGTAGAACACAATGGCACCCAGGCCGAGCCATGCCGACAGCGGGTTGGCGCCGAACCACAGGATGGCGATGGACGCGGCACCCAGGATCCAAGCGAACACGAGGGCTTCGCGCGGTGTTACTTCACCTGTCACCAAGGGGCGCTTTTCCGTGCGGTGCATCAGTTTGTCGATGTCGCGGTCGATGTAACAGTTAAAGACGCCGGCGCTGCCCGCTGCGAACGCTCCACCGACGAGGGTCGCGAGGATGAGTCCGATGGAGGGAAAGCCGCGCTGGGCGAAGATCATGGTGGGGAGAGTGCTGACCAGGAGGAGCTCGATCACGCGGGGTTTGGTCAGTGCCAGATACGCCTTCAGCTTACGGGAAGTTCCGATGCTCCCCCGGGCCGGGGAGGCGTTCACGGGCGTATCAGTTGTGCTCACGGCGGCAGTCACTCTGTTCTATGCTCTGGGGTTCTCGCAGCGGATGTTCGTCCCGGTCGTTGAAGCAAACGCGGGCCCATGAACCGCTGGTGGCCTCCAAATATCATACCGTGGACGGAAGTGGCCCGATGTCCCCAAAAAACGCCAATGTTTCCGAATCTTCACTGCCGACGGAGGCAATCGTGATTCATATAAGGGAATTTCTGTCCAGTTAGTGGGATTCCCTGAGTTCCACGACACGTTTGGGGCTAAGCTGTTGACCAGAACAGCACACGTTGATCATCCGGGAAACCGTATTCTCGGATATCCGTGGGTCTGGATGAGAGATCAACGTTTCAATGGTGAACGGCTGGTAGACACATTGCAGCGGGCGCCATCCTGTGCTTCCTGCGTGCCGTGTCCATACGCCTGCCGTCAGCACAGAGAGGGGCTCGGTTTTCGTGCCACATTTGGAAGAGCAAGAACTGTCTTGGACCGATCTGGACAAGAAGGCTGTTGACACCGTTCGCGTGTTGGCTGCCGACGCCGTGGAGAAGGTCGGTAACGGCCACCCTGGTACGGCGATGAGCTTGGCTCCGGCAGCATACTTGCTGTTCCAGAAGCTGATGCGCCATGATCCGAAGAACCCGGACTGGCTTGGTCGTGACCGGTTCATCCTGTCCCCTGGTCACACCTCGCTGACCCTTTACATCCAGTTGTTCCTCTCCGGCTACGGCCTGGAGCTGAAGGACCTTGAAGCGCTGCGTACCTGGGGTTCGCTGACCCCGGGCCACCCGGAGTACAAGCACACCGCTGGTGTGGAAATCACTACCGGCCCGCTGGGCCAGGGCCTGGCATCCGCGGTCGGGTTCGCGTACTCGCAGCGCCGCCAGCGTGGCCTGTTCGACGCCGATGCTCCCGCCGGCGAGTCGCCGTTCGACCACACCATCTGGGTCATCGCCTCCGACGGCGACCTTCAGGAAGGCGTCACCTCCGAAGCCTCCTCGCTGGCCGGGCACCAGGAACTGGGCAACCTCGTAGTGATCTACGACGAGAACCACATCTCCATCGAAGACGACACCGACATCGCGTTCACCGAGGACGTCCTGAAGCGGTACGAGGCCTACGGTTGGCACACCCAGCGCGTTGACTGGACCAAGACCGGTGACTATGTCGAAGACGTCCAGGAACTGTACTCGGCACTGCTCGCAGCCAAGGCCGAGACGGACAAGCCCTCGATCATTTCCCTGCGCACCATCATCGGTTACCCGGCCCCGAAGAAGCAGAACACCGGCAAGATCCACGGTTCGGCCCTCGGCGCCGAGGAAGTTGCCGCGCTGAAGACGGTGCTCGGCTTCGACCCCGCGAAGTCTTTCGACGTGGACGAAGACGTTCTGGCCCACGCCCGCAAGGTCCTTGACCGCGGAGCCGAGTCACGCGCCGCGTGGCAGGAGTCCTTCGAGGCCTGGCAGTCCGCCAACCCGGAGGCAGCAGCCCTGCTGGAGCGTGTGGAAGCAAAGAAGTTGCCGGCCGAGCTTGACGCCGCACTTCCGGTCTTCGAAGCAGGCAAGGACGTCTCCACCCGCGCAGCCTCCGGCAAGGTCCTGAACGCGATCGGTCCTGTTCTTCCCGAACTGTGGGGCGGTTCGGCGGACCTGGCCGAGTCGAACAACACCACCATCGAGGACTCGCCGTCGTTCATTCCGACGTCACGTTCGACGGACGCCTGGAAGGGCAACCCGTACGGTCGTGTCCTGCACTTCGGTATCCGTGAGCACGCAGCGGCGTCGATCGTGAACGGAATTTCCCTGCACGGCCGGACCCGTGCGTTCTCCGGCACGTTCCTGATCTTCAGCGACTACCAGCGCCCCGCCATCCGCCTTGGCGCACTGATGGGTGTTCCGTCGCTGTACGTTTGGACGCACGATTCCATCGGCCTTGGTGAAGACGGCCCGACCCACCAGCCCGTGGAGCAGCTCGCTTCCTTGCGGGCCATTCCGGGCCTGGACGTCGTCCGCCCCGGCGACGCGAACGAGGTCGCTGCAGCGTGGAAGACCATGCTGGAGAACCACGAGAACCCCGCCGGTATCGTGCTGACCCGTCAGAACATTCCCACCTACGCCCGCGGTGAAGGCGACGCCACCGGCGACACCTTCGCATCCACCGCCGGTGTGGCCAAGGGCGGCTACGTCCTGGCCGAAGCCTCCAAGGACGGCGAAACCGTTGACGCGCAGGTCATCCTGATCGGCACCGGCTCCGAAGTCCAGCTCGCTGTAGCAGCCCGCGAAGCACTGCAGGCCGAAGGCATCGCTGCCCGCGTTGTTTCCATGCCGTGCGTTGAATGGTTCAAGAAGCAGGACGAGGCCTACCGCGAATCCGTCCTGCCCGCAGCAGTGAAGGCCCGCGTTTCCGTGGAAGCCGGCCTGGCTCTGGGGTGGCGTGAATTCGTGGGCGACGCCGGCCGTTCCATCTCCCTCGAGCACTTCGGCGCCTCGGCAGACTACAAGCGGCTCTTCAACGAATTCGGCATCACCGCCGAAGCCGTTGCGGCCGCCGCCAAGGACTCCCTCGCAGACGCCACCGCGTAACAGCCTGATACCTCACAACAGGAGAAATCACATGTCTACAACTCCCACGCAGCAACTCTCCGACGCCGGCGTTTCGATCTGGCTCGACGACCTCTCCCGCACGCGCCTGGAAACGGGCACCCTGCAGAAGCTCATCGACGAGAAGAACGTCGTTGGCGTTACCACCAACCCGTCGATCTTCCACGCCGCCATCACGGCCGGCACGGACTACGACGCAACCATCGCAGCCAAGGCCGCAGCCGGTGCCAGTGTCGAAGAGACCATCTTCGAAATCACCACCACGGACGTTGCCGACGCCTGCGATCTCTTCGCACCGGTCGCCGCAGCCACCAACGGTGTGGATGGCCGCGTTTCCATCGAGGTGGACCCCCGCCTCGCCTGGGACACCGAGGGCACCATCGCCGAGGCCAAGAACCTCTACGCGAAGGTCAACAAGGACAACGTCCACATCAAGATCCCCGCTACCCTCGAGGGCCTCGAAGCCATTACGGCCACGCTGGCGGAAGGCATCAGCGTCAACGTGACGCTGATCTTCTCCCTGGAGCGCTACCGTGCGGTCATCAATGCCTTCCAGTCAGGCTTGGAGCAGGCCAAGGAGAACGGCCACGACCTCTCCAAGATCCACTCCGTAGCTTCGTTCTTCGTCTCCCGCGTTGACACCGAGATCGACAAGCGCCTCGATGCCATTGGAAGCGAAGAGGCCAAGGCGCTCAAGGGCAAGGCGGGCGTTGCCAACGCCCGCTTGGCCTACCAGGTCTACGAAGAACTCTTCTCCACCGAGCGCTGGGCAGTGCTGGCCGAGGCCGGCGCACTCCCCCAGCGTCCGCTGTGGGCCTCCACCGGTGTCAAGGATCCGGCTTACCCCGACACGCTGTACGTCACCGAGCTCGTTGCCGCTGGCGTGGTCAACACCATGCCGGAGAAGACCCTTGACGCGACGTTCGACCACGGCGTGGTCACCGGTGACACCATTACCGGTACGTACGACGAAGCAAACGAGACCCTCAACGCCCTTGAGGCACTCGGCGTCTCCTACAACGACGTCGTGAAGCTCCTTGAGACCGAAGGCCTTGAGAAGTTCGTTGCTTCCTGGAAGGAACTCCTCGCCGACGTCGAAGGCGCCCTCGCCACCGCACGGAAGGCTTCCTAACCCACCATGAGCACACTCAGCTACGACGCCAGCGGTGCTGCGCAGCAGGCCATCGCCAAGCACATCGACAACCTGGTCGAAGACAGGATCGCTACCCGCATCTTCGCAAAGGACCACACCTTGTGGGGTCCCGAGGCCGAGTCCGAGTCGGCAATCCGCCTCGGCTGGGTGGAGGCCGCTACGGTCTCCCAACCGCTGGTTGCGGACATCCTGAAACTTCGTGATGCCCTCCGTTCCGAAGGCGTCTCACGCATTGTCCTCTGCGGCATGGGTGGGTCCTCCTTGGCCCCGGAGGTCATTGCCGGGACTGCTGGCGTCGAGCTGACTGTGCTGGACAGTACGGACCCCGATCAAGTCAGCGCCGCTTTGGCTGACCGCTTGGCTGAAACGGCCATCGTTGTTTCCTCCAAATCCGGTTCCACCGTGGAGACAGACTCGCAGCGACGCGTTTTCGAAAAGGCGTTCAACGACGCCGGTATCGATGCCAAGAGCCGCATCATCATCGTCACCGACCCCGGTTCGCCGCTGGACAAGGCCTCCCGCGAGGCCGGCTACCGCGCCGTTTTCAACGCTGATCCCAACGTTGGCGGCCGCTTTTCGGCACTGACGGCCTTCGGCCTTGTCCCGAGCGGGCTTGCCGGGGTGGACATTCAGGCCTTCCTCGATGAGGCCGAAGAAGCAGCAGAAATCCTGAACGACGATTCAACGGACAACATCGGTCTGGCCTTGGGCATCGCCCTCGGCGGTACAAGCCCGCTCCGGAACAAAATCGTCATAGCGGAGGACGGTTCCGGAATCGTTGGTTTCGCGGACTGGGCTGAGCAGCTCATCGCCGAGTCGACGGGCAAGCTCGGCACCGGCGTCCTTCCGGTCGTCGCAGGTCCGGACTCCCCCGAAGCCCTCGGAGGGGCTGACGATGTCCTGGTCGTCCGGCTGGTTGGTGCGGATTCCGACGTCGAACTGCGCGAAAATGAAGTCGCCGTTGCCGGCGGCCTGCCATCGCAGATGTTCCTCTGGGAGTTCGCTACCGCAGTTGCGGGACGCCTCCTGGGCATCAATCCCTTCGACCAGCCCGACGTCGAAGCTGCCAAGGTTGCAGCCAGAGGTTTGCTGGACGCCCGCCCGGAACCCACTCCTGCGGCGTTCACCGACGGTGCCGTAGAGGTTCGTGGTGGCGACTGGCTCGGTTCCGCTGCCTCGGTGACTGAAGCTGTCCAAGCTCTGCTGGGCCAGCTTGGCACCGACGGCTACCTCAGCGTCCAGGCATACCTTGACCGAATCTCCCACGCCCCCCTTGAAGGGATCCGCGAAGAACTCGCAGCAGTCAGCGGGCGTCCGGTCACCTTTGGCTGGGGTCCGAGGTTCCTGCACTCCACCGGGCAGTTCCACAAGGGTGGCCCCGCCATTGGCGTGTTCCTGCAGATCACTGCGGCGTCATCGACCGACCTTGAGATTCCCGAGCGTCCGTTCACCTTCGGGCAGCTCATCGCTGCCCAGGCATCCGGTGACGCACAGGTCCTCGAAGGCCACGGACGCCCGGTGCTGCGCCTTCACCTCACCGAGCGCGCTGCAGGCGTAGCTCAGCTTCAGGAAGTCGTCGCTGCGTTGGCCGGCAAGGCCAGCACACTCGAAAGCTAAGGCACTTAGACAAACATGCCAGAAACTGAAAACGGCAGGAAGAACGGGGCCCTGCGGAATCCTTTGAGGGATCCGCGGGACCGCCGCCTGAACCGCATTGCAGGGCCGTCCTCGTTGGTGTTCTTCGGAGTCACCGGCGACCTTGCCCGTAAGAAACTCATGCCTGCGGTCTATGACCTGGCCAATCGTGGTTTGTTGCCGCCGAGCTTTGCCTTGGTCGGTTTCGGGCGCCGCGATTGGGACAACGCGGACTTCGCGGCCGAGGTCAAGGAAAATGTCAAAGCGCACGCGCGGACCAAGTTTGATGAAGCGGTCTGGGAGCAGCTCGCTTCCGGGATCCGTTTCGTCCAGGGCGAGTTCGACGACGACGACGCTTTCGAGCGTCTTGGCGACGTGCTTGATGAGCTGGATGAAACCCGCGGCACGCGTGGTAATCATGGTTTCTACTTGTCCATCCCCCCGAAGGCCTTCGAGCAGGTGTGCCGGCAGCTGTCCAAGCATGGTCTGGCGCAGGCCCAGCCTGGCCAGTGGCGGCGTGTGGTGATCGAGAAGCCGTTCGGGCACGACCTCGAGTCCGCGCGCCAGCTCAACGACATCGTGGAGTCGGTGTTCCCGCCGGACGCTGTGTTCAGGATTGACCACTACTTGGGCAAGGAGACGGTCCAGAACATCCTGGCTCTTCGCTTTGCGAACCAGTTGTTCGAGCCGCTCTGGAACGCCAACTATGTGGACCACGTACAGATCACCATGGCCGAGGACATCGGTACCGGTGGTCGGGCAGGCTATTACGACGGCGTGGGTGCTGCCCGCGATGTCATCCAGAACCACCTGTTGCAGCTTCTTGCCTTGACGGCAATGGAGGAGCCGATCTCGTTCAACGCCGATGACCTGCGCGCTGAGAAGGAAAAGGTCCTGGCTGCGGTCAAGCTGCCCGATGACCTGTCCACGCACTCGGCACGTGGTCAGTTCACCGGGGGTTGGCAAGGCGGCGAGGAAGTCCTGGGCTACCTGGACGAAGAAGGCATCCCGGCGGATTCGAAGACCGAGACCTATGCTGCCATCCGCGTGGACATCAATACCCGCCGTTGGAACGGTGTTCCGTTCTATCTTCGCGCCGGCAAGCGATTGGGCCGCCGCGTGACCGAGATTGCCGTGGTCTTCAAGCGTGCACCGAACCTGCTCTTCCGGGACCATGGCGAGGACGATTTTGGTCAGAACGCCGTGGTGATCCGTGTCCAGCCTGATGAGGGTGCCACGATCCGTTTCGGCTCCAAGGTCCCCGGTACCCAGATGGAAGTCCGTGATGTAACCATGGACTTCGGTTACGGTCACTCCTTCACGGAGTCCAGCCCCGAAGCGTATGAGCGTCTTATCCTTGACGTGCTCCTGGGCGAGCCGCCGCTGTTCCCCCGGCACCAGGAAGTCGAGCTGTCCTGGAAGATCCTGGACCCGTTCGAGGACTACTGGGCCGGACTTGATGAACAACCGCAACCGTATGCACCCGGCAGTTGGGGACCGGCGTCGGCCGATGCCCTGCTGGCCCGTGACGGACGAACCTGGAGAAGGCCATGATCGTAGATCTTCCCAACACCACGACTTCCAAGATCTCCAAGAAAATCATGTCCCTGCGCGAGCAGGGCGGCGTGATCGCTTTGGGCCGGGTCCTGACCCTCGTGGTGGTGACCAAGTCCGGGCTGGAAGAAGAAGCCATCGAAGCGGCCAACGAGGCCAGCCGTGAGCACCCCTGCCGGATCATCGTCCTCGCGGACGCCGGCGTTGAGGGCCCGGACCGCCTTGACGCGCAAATCCGGGTCGGTGGTGACGCCGGGGCCTCAGAGGTCATCGTGCTCCGCGGCCATGGCCATATGGCCCACGAAAGCGAATCGTTGGTAGCGGCACTGCTCCTGCCGGATGCCCCGATCGTGGCCTGGTGGCCGCACGGAGCCCCGGAGAGCGCCTGCGAAACCTCGATCGGACGCATCGCCCACCGACGGATCACGGACTCCGCCAACGAACCCGATCCCCGCCTGGCCCTGGAGAACATCCGCGCCACCTACAAGGCAGGCGATACGGACCTCGCGTGGACCCGCCTGACCAACTGGCGCATGCAGCTGGCCGCTGTCTTCGACCAGATGGACGGCGATCCCGTATCCGCCATCGCCGTCGAAGGCGCCTCCGACTCCCCCAGCACGCTGCTGCTGGCGGCATGGTTGAGCATGGCTTTGCAGGCACCGGTTACGATCGTTGCCGACCCCGCAGGCACAGGCATCCGCCGAGTGAGGCTTACCAGGGCCAGCGGTGATGTCCAACTGTTCCGTCCCGGTTTGTCCGTGGCGGAGCTGACCCAGCCTGGCCAGCCGGCACAGCGCATCACCCTCCCCCGCCGCAGCCTCAAGGATTGCCTCGCCGAGGAACTCCGCCGGCTCGATCCGGACGAAGTCTTCGGAGAAGTGATTACTATGGGACTGCCACTTACCAGCCAGAGGAGAGTCCAAACCAGTGCACGCTGACCCAAGAGTAAGCATCCACCCCGACTCAAAGGTGCTGATGGCCGCCATTGCGGCCAGGCTCATCACCAAACTGGTGGATGTCCAGGACAAGCACGGCGAGGCCACGGTGGTCCTCACAGGCGGAACGGTGGGCATCGGCACACTCAAAGCCGTGGCCGACTCTGCCGCAGCTCCAGCCGTGGACTGGTCCAGGGTCAACTTCTGGTGGGGTGACGAACGGTTCGTAGCCGCAGACAGCGACGACAGGAACACACGCCAAGCCCACCAGGCGCTGCTGTCCCACCTGCAGGTGGACCCTGCCAGGGTCCACGAACCCGGGTCAGCGGATCAGTTCGCCACCGCGGCTGAAGCTGCTGCTGCCTACGAGGAAGAGCTCCGGGCAGCCGCGGAAGCCGAACACGCCGCGGACATGTCAGACGACCGGCCTGATACACCCGGAAAGCTCCCGCGGTTCGACGTTCTGTTGCTCGGTGTCGGGCCGGATGCGCACGTTGCTTCGCTCTTCCCGGAGCAGGCGGGGATCCGCGAGAAGAGCCGGACAGTGGTTGGCGTCGAAAACTCGCCCAAGCCGCCGCCGTCGCGCATTTCCTTGACGCTGCCGGCCATCAACACAGCCCAGGAAATCTGGATGGTGGTGGCAGGCGAGGACAAGGCTGGTGCCGTAGGCCTGGCCTTGGCCGGAGCCAATCCCGTTCAGGTTCCGGCAGCTGGCCCTGTGGGCCGCTCCAGAACTTTGTGGCTCATCGACGAAAATGCGGCCTCACGTGTCCCCCAGCAACTGGTCCGAAAGGATCCCGCGGGCGCGTAACCGCTCCAACGCTCCGGCCAGGACAGCTTCGGCGTCTTGGCTGGAGCGTCTTTCTTTAACGTAGTCCAGATGGGACTTGAAGAGCTCTTCATCCGCCCGAGGAGCAGCAGGGCGGCCGGGATCCCGCGATGCCTGCATCCCGCACTTGGGGCAGTCCCAGGTTTGCGGTATCTGTTCGTCGGGAAGCTTAAGAAAAACAAGCCGCGTTTCGTGGCCCTTTGAACACCAATAGGGAACGCGAATACGCGGCAGCTGATCGCCCTGGCCGTGGTCACTGTGATTTCTTGCCTCGGATCCTTGGGCCACTCCTACACGGGTGCCCCGATAACCAGGCGTGCCATGAACCATCTTTGAACCCCTAACGACTCAGTGGTCGGCCGTCACGGCCCTGGAGGCTTTGCAGCCAACAGGGTCAGTCTAATGCTGGGGGCCCGACGGCGGCACTGGTTGTTGGGTGCGATCGGAACATAAAAATGGGGAGGCTCCCGTAAGGGAACCTCCCCGCCCTGCGGAGACTAGGAGTCGCCGCCGGAGCTGAAGCGCATGATGAGTCCCAACCCGATGATGACAACGCCCCATGTAATACCAAGAATGATGGTGAAGCGGTTCAGGTTGCGCTCGGCCACGCCGGAGGAACTCAATCCCGAGCTCATTCCGCCACCGAACATGTCGGACAAACCGCCGCCACGTCCCTTGTGCAGGAGTATGAGCAGCGTCAGCAGAAGGCTGGTGATGGCCAGCAGAATCTGCAGGATGATTTGAAGAACGTCCACGACGGCCTTTCGAAGAAGCGGAAAACGGGAGCCGGACTAGTCCGTGACGAGGTGGCTCTCGAACCTGACAATGTTAGCAAATTCAGCGGGGTCCAGGCTGGCGCCACCCACAAGAAGGCCATCTACGTCTGTTTCAGCCATGATAGCGGCCGCGTTGTTGGCTTTGACGGACCCTCCGTAGAGCAAGCGCGTCTTGGCGGCGACGGTGTCATTGAACAGAACTGCGAGTTCCGCGCGGATGGCCGCACACATTTCCTGTGCGTCCCCCGGGCCGGCTACTTCACCGGTGCCGATGGCCCAGACTGGCTCATAGGCCACCACGAGTTCAGCGGCCTGTTCGTCAGTCAGTCCATCGACTCCGGCGCGCAGCTGGGCGAGAGTGTGCTCCACGTGGGTTCCCGCCTGCCGGATGTCGAGGCCTTCCCCAACGCAAAGGACCGGGGTGACTTCATGACGGAAGGCGGCCTTCACCTTGGCGTTGAGGACCTCGTCTGATTCGTTGTGGATGGTGCGGCGTTCGCTGTGGCCCACCAGGACGTAGGAGCAGCCGAGCTTGTTAAGGAACTGGCCGGAGATGTCGCCGGTGTAGGCTCCCGAGTCGAACTGGGACAGATCCTGTCCACCATAAACGACATCGAGCTCGTCACCCTGGACCAGCGTCTGGACACCACGGAGGTCGGTGAACGGCGGGAACACGGCAACCTCGACACGGGTGTAGTCGTGGTTCGCGTCGGACAAGGTCCAGGCGAGCTTCTGCAGCAAGGTGATGCCTTGCACGTGGTCCATGTTCATCTTCCAGTTACCGGCGATGAACGGCCTGCGGACAAAGTTGCCGTTGGCGGAGGTAGTCACATGTACTCCAAGGGAATGCGTCGGGATGTTGAACGGCCGGCAGAACGCATTGGCGTCCTGCCGGCCGGTTGGTGCTTAGCGGTCCAGGACGCTCAGGCCGGGAAGGTCCTTGCCTTCAAGGTATTCCAGGCTGGCGCCGCCACCGGTGGAGATGTGGCCGAACTGCGAATCGTCGAACCCGAGGGTACGGACGGCTGCCGCGGAGTCGCCACCACCGACCACAGTGAAGGCCACCGTGTCCGTCAGCGCCTGCGCGATGGCACGGGTGCCATCGGCAAACGCTTCGAACTCGAAGACCCCCATGGGGCCGTTCCAGAAGACGGTCTTGGCGCCTTCGATTTGCGCGGCGAAAGCGGACGCTGATTCGGGTCCGATGTCCAGGCCGATGCCGGACGCGCCAAATGCGCTGTCCTCGATGGCATCTGCCTTGACGACCTCGTGCTCTGCATCCGCGGCGAAGCGGCTGGCAACAACCACGTCAGTGGGAATCACGAAGGATGTGCCTGCGTCGGCGGCACGCTTGAGGTAGTCCTGGACGACCGGAATCTGGTCTTCTTCGAGGAGGCTGCCAGCCACCTTGTGCCCTGCGGCTGCAAGGAAGGTAAACAGCATGCCTCCACCAACAAGAATGGTGTCAGCCTTGCCCAGCAGGTTGTCGATGACAGCCAATTTGTCGGAGACCTTGGAGCCGCCGAGAACCACCACGTAGGGACGCTGGGTGTCCGTGGTGAGCTTCCGCAGGACCTCTACCTCAGTATGCACAAGGTCACCAAGGTAGGAGGGCAGCCGCTTTGCGACGTCGAAGACGCTCGCGTGCTTGCGGTGGACCGCTCCGAAGGCGTCGTCCACGTACGCTCCGTTGCTGCCCGTGAGGGCAACCAGCTCGTCAGCGAAGGTGCCGCGCTCGGCGTCGTCCTTGCTGGTCTCCCTGGCATCAAAGCGGACGTTCTCCAGGACGAGGACTTCACCGTCCTGCAGAGCAGCAGCGTGTTCCTTGGCGGAGGCGCCAACGGTGTCCGCAGCAAGCTGGACCTTGAAGTCCGCGAGTTCCGCGAGGCGCTCGACAGCGGGCCTCAATGAGTACTTTTCTTCGGGTGCGCCCTTGGGGCGTCCGAGGTGGGCTGTTACGAGCACACGGGCACCGGCGTCCGAGAGCTTCTTGAGGACCGGGAGGGAGGCCTTGATGCGGCCGTCGTCGGTCACTGTAGAGCCGTCGAGCGGCACATTCAGGTCACTTCTGACCAGAATGTACCGCCCGCGGACACCTTCAGCGATGAGTTCGTTGAGGGTGTGAGATGTCATGTGTCTACCCTAGCCCAGCTTGGATGCAACGAGCTCCGTGAGGTCTACGAGGCGGTTGGAGTAACCCCACTCGTTGTCATACCAGGAAACAACCTTGACCTGGTTGCCGATGACCTTGGTCAGGCCCGAGTCAAAGATGGACGACGCGGGGTCCCCAACGATGTCGGAGGAGACGATCGGCGCGTCGGTGTAGGTGAGGATGCCGGCCCACTGCTCGGACTCGGCCGCGGCCTTGACGGCTGCGTTGACTTCCTCAACCGTGACCTCGCGGGAAACGGTAACCGTGAGGTCCGTGGCGGAGCCGGTGGGGACGGGAACGCGGATGGCGTAACCGTCGAGCTTGCCCTTGAGCTCCGGAAGGACCAGGCCGATGGCCTTGGCTGCACCGGTGGAGGTGGGAACCATGTTGATGGCTGCCGCGCGTGCACGGCGGAGGTCGCCGTGGGGCCCGTCCTGCAGGTTCTGGTCAGCCGTGTAGGCGTGGACCGTGGTCATGAGGCCACGCTCGATACCGAAGGCGTCGTTGACTACCTTGGCCAGCGGGCCGAGGCAGTTGGTGGTGCAGGAGGCGTTGGAGATGATGTTGTGCGCTGCGGGATCGTAGAGATCCTGGTTGACACCCATGACGATGGTGATGTCTTCATCGCTGGCAGGAGCGGAGATGAGGACCTTCTTGGCGCCGGCGTCGATGTGCTTCTGGGCTGCTGCGGCCTTGGTGAAGAAACCGGTGGATTCGATCACGATGTCCACGCCGAGGTCGCCCCAGGGGAGGTTGGCGGGATCGCGCTCTGCAAGGACCTTGATGGACTTGCCGTCGACTACCAGGTTTCCATCGACAACTTCCACGGTCTGGGTGAGGCGTCCACCGACGGAGTCGTACTTCAGGAGGTGGGCGAGGGTCTCAGGGCTGGTGAGGTCGTTGACTGCAACGATCTCAAGGTCAGCGCCCTGGGCCAGTGCTGCGCGGAAGTAGTTACGGCCGATGCGGCCGAAGCCGTTGATACCAATACGGGTGGTCACTATGTGTCAATCTCCTTGGTGCTCTTGCAAGCACGCCTAGTGAGTCGGATCAAATATTTCCAACTAACAGACCCCGCACGTCGTTGGGCAGAGGTGATTATCAGATCGGAGGGCGACCAGCCACGTTGCTGAAGGCTAACCGCCTTCCGTGATCCATCTTACGTTTAACTAAGCCTGCCCCCGCAACTGCGGAGGCAGGCTTTTCAGCATTTCGGCCCAATTCACGCAAAAAGTGACTTTTGTTACATCCGCGTGAACCGGAACTCACCAACTACAGGACGATAAGGCCCGTTGCGTTGGTACGGGCTGCTTCAAAACGCTTGGCGACGTCGGCCCAGTTGGCGATGTTCCAGAACGCCTTGACGTAGTCAGCCTTGACGTTGACGTAGTCCAGGTAGAAAGCGTGCTCCCACATGTCCAGCATCAGCAGCGGGGTGGTGCCGACAGCTACGTTGCCCTGCTGATCGTAGAGCTGCTCGATGACCAGGTTTCCACCAATGGGCTCGTAAGCCAGGAAGGCCCAGCCGGAGCCCTGGAGTCCGAGAGCTGCTGCGGTGAACTGTGCGCGGAAAGCATCGAACGAGCCGAAAGCGTCGTCGATGGCGGCGGCCAGTTCGCCTTCGGGCTTGTCGCCGCCATCCGGGGAGATGTTGTTCCAGAACACGGAGTGGTTGATGTGGCCGCCGGTGTGGAACGCGAGGTCCTTGGAGAGGCGGTTGATGTTGGCGAAGTCACCCTTGTCGCGGGCTTCGGCGAGCTGGGCGAGGGCGTTGTTGGCGCCTGCAACATAGGCCGCGTGGTGCTTGCTGTGGTGCAGCTCCATGATCTTCGCCGAAATGTGCGGCTCGAGTGCTGCGTAGTCGTAGCCGAGCTCGGGCAGAACGTACTCTGTCACGAAATCCTCCAATGTAATGGACTAGCGTCCGGTTTGGTAACTCTCGTTATGTTCATCCGGCCGGCGGGCCAACCGGAAATCCTTGGGGAAGAAGCTGCTCTTGCCTCCCCCGGGAACAACCCGCGGGTGCCTCACAGTATTTCCTCCCTGCTGTCCCGATTCTATGGGTGCTTACTACTCGTCCATCATTTCGGGAGTCACATTTGCCTCAGTCCCGGGAATTCCGAGGTCCATGGCGCGCTTGTCAGCCATGGCCAGGAGCCGGCGGATACGGCCCGCAATCGCGTCCTTGGTCATGGGTGGGTCGGCAAGGCGGCCGAGTTCGTCCAGGCTGGCCTGCTTGTGGGCTACGCGGAGTTCGCCGGCGTACTTGAGGTGGTCCGGGACGTCGTCGCCCAGAATCTCAAGGGCACGGTCCACCCTGGCGCCGGCTGCCACAGCGGCCTGGGCCGAGCGGCGAAGGTTGGCATCGTCAAAGTTGGCCAGCCGGTTGGCGGTGGCCCTGACTTCCTTCCGCATGCGCCGTTCCTCCCAGACCATGAGCGCGTCATGGGCACCCATCCTCGTCAGGAGGGCCGCGATGGTGTCACCGTCCCGGATGACCACACGGTCTACCCCACGGACCTCACGTGCCTTTGCCTGGATCCCAAGACGGCGGGCGGCGCCCACCAGCGCGAGTGCCGATTCCGGCCCCGGGCAGGTTACCTCAAGGGAGGAGGAACGCCCCGGTTCGGTGAGGGAACCGTGGGCAAGGAAAGCTCCACGCCATACGGCTTCGGCGTCAGCGGCAGAGCCGTTGACCACCACCGACGGGAGTCCGCGCACCGGACGCCCACGGCCATCCAACAGGCCTGTCTGGCGCGCCAGGGCTTCCCCATCGCGTACAACGCGGACCACGTATCGGCTTCCGCGCCGCAAGCCGCCACCTGAAACGACGATGATCTCGCTTTGGTGGCCGTAGACCTCGGCAATTGCGGCACGCAGACGTCGTGCCGTGGAGGCGAGGTCGACCTCAGCCTCAATAACGATCCGGCCGGAAATGATGTGCAGTCCGCCGGCGAAGCGCAGCATTGCAGAAACCTCCGCTTTGCGGACCGAAGATTTCTTGATGTCCAGCCGGGACAGTTCGTCCTTGACCGACGCAGTAAGTGCCATCGCGTGTTCCTAACTGTTCCCGAAAATATCGTGGTAAGCCGCTGCCAGCAGCAATGGGTCATGGACTGGGCGGCGCCTCGACGCCCCTACTCTACCCAACACCACTTCAGCCCCGATCATCCCGGCAGCCTTTTCGAAGGCCTTGACGTCCTGGACCGCTGCGGGGTCGGCCAGGACCACATCCACGCTGAATTCAGGAGCGTAGCGCCGCAGTACGTCAAGATGATCGGCAGCGGTCATGCCGGAGGTCTCTTTGGTTTCAACGTCCAGGTTCATGGTCAGGCAGCGTTTGGCTGCCGTGTCACCAAGAGCCTGACGCAGCTCAGGCAACAGCAAATGGGGCAACACAGAGGTGTACCAGGAGCCAGGACCAAGGATGACCCAGTCAGCGAGCTCTATGGCCGTCAAGGCTTCCGTGCAGGCAGGAGCGTCCTCGGGAATCAGCTTGACCTCCTCAAGTTTGCCCGCGACCGCGCACTTCGCCTGCCCGCGAACGGTATGCAGCTCATACCCGCCGTCCGGCAGCTCCTTGCGGGCCTTGCCTTCGATGGTCAGAGGGATGCTGGACATCGGCAGCACTTGGCCACGCGCGCCCAAGAGTGCCCCGGCCCACTTCAGGCCTGCGACGGTGTCCCCCAGAAGCTCCCAAAGTGTGACGATCAGAAGGTTGCCCATGGCGTGGTGGTCCAAGGACCCGCCCTTGGCCGATCCCGGCTTGAAGCGGTGCTGCATGACGTCGCGCCACGTGCGGCCCCAGTCGGTGTCATCGCACAGCGCGCTGAGCGCCATGCGCAGATCGCCGGGCGGGAGGACGCCGTACTCCTCGCGCAGACGCCCGGAGGATCCGCCGTCGTCCGCTACTGTGACGACGGCGGTCAGCTCCGAGGTGAGCAGTCGCAGGGCCGACAGCGAAGCCGCCAGGCCGTGCCCGCCGCCCAGGGCAACCACCGACGGACTCTTCTTCTGTTGGCTGCCGGGGACGCCCTTGGGTGGTATGAGGGGCAGCGGGCCCGTCAGGACACCCACTACTCGCGTCCCAGGTCGCGGTGGGCGGTGGTAACGGTCACGCGGGGATACTGGGCAAGCCGTTTGGAAAGCTCGACGGCGACAGCTACCGAACGGTGTTTGCCGCCAGTACAGCCCACGGCCAGGGTGGCGTAGTGCTTGTTCTCCTGGCGGTAGCCATCCAGGACAGGCTCCAACGCCTTGACGTACCGGTCCACGAACTCCTGGACGCCGCTGGCGCCCAGCACGTAGTCGCTGACGTCGTCGTCAAGGCCCGTATGCGGGCGGAGCTGGGGAACCCAGTGCGGATTGGGAATGAAACGCGCATCGGCGACGAAGTTTGCGTCCACCGGCAGGCCGTATTTGAAGCCAAAACTCATGACATTCAGGCGCAGGGTCACCGGTCCCGTGTCGCTGAAGAGCTCCGTGATGGCAGTGGCAAGGCCATGGACGTTGAACTCGGAGGTGTCCAGAACCACGTCGGCGTGCTCGCGCAGTTCCCGCAGGACCTCACGCTCGATGCCGATACCGTCCAGGATCCGGCCACCACCCTGCAGCGGATGCGGCCGGCGGCCCTGCTCGAAGCGGCGGACCAGGACGTCGTCTTTCGCGTCGAGGAAGAGTACCCGGAAGGTAATGCCGCTGGCGCTCAAGGCACCCAAAGCCGTCTGGATGTCCGTGAACAGGTCCTTGCTGCGTACATCCACCACCACGGCGAGTTTGGGAATGGACTTCGGGGCATGGGAGACGATCTCAGCCAGAGCGCCCAGCATCTGCGGCGGCAGGTTATCCACTACGTACCAGCCGTGGTCCTCCAGGGCATCGGAGGCAGTACTGCGGCCCGCACCGGACATGCCGGTAACGACCAAAAGCTCCGCCTCCGGTGGCTTAACGGGCGTCAGGCCGTCCTGCTCCGTGCCGGACCCAGCCGTTGCCTCATCCATCAGTTGTCCCCGTTTCCTCGGAAAATTTCATAGCTGCCTCTTTCCCCGCCGGACACGACAAAGTACGCGTGGTCCCCGGCGCCGGAATGCGGCAGCGGCCAAGTTCTTACCCTAGCTAAGATTCGATGATTTCGCCGGTGGTCATATTCACTGCGGGAGCGGTTTCGCCGTCGTCGGCCGCGGAACCCAGATGCTGGACCACGGCAGCGGCCAAGGCGGGACCAATCCCCTTTGCGGACGTCAGCTCCTCGACTGAGGCAGCCTTGATCTTTTTAAGTGACCCAAAATGTGCCACCAGTGCCTTGCGTTTGGCCTCGCCGAGCCCAGGGACGCCGTCCAGGACCGATACCGTCATGGCTTTGCCCCGCTTTTGGCGGTGGAAGGTGATGGCGAAACGGTGGGCTTCGTCACGGATGCGCTGAAGAAGGTACAGACCTTGGGAGGTCCGGGGCAGGATGACCGGGAAGTCGCTGTCCGGAAGCCATACCTCTTCCAGGCGTTTAGCCAACCCCACGACGTAGACGTCGTCGATCCCGAGGTCCGCGAGGGCGCGTGCAGCGGCATTGACCTGCGGCTGGCCGCCGTCGACCACCACGAGATTGGGCGGGTACGCAAATTTGGCCTTCGGTGCCGGTGAGGTGCCGTCCGACGGCGATGCTTCCGCGACGCCGCTGGACGCCGATCGCGTCGGGTTGACGATTTCCCCGGAGACGACCGGGACCTGGGCAGCTTTGTCCGTCAGGTAATGCCTGAACCTCCGGGTCAGGACGTCGTGCATCGCCGCTGTGTCGTCAGCCGCGGCAGCGCCTGTAATGGAGAATTTGCGGTAGTCGGCCTTCTTGGGCAGCCCGTCCTCGACCACAACCATGGAGGCAACCACATTCGTTCCCTGCACGTGGGAGATATCAAAACATTCGATGCGCAGCAAAGGGACCGGGATGTCCAGGGCCTCCTGGAGTTCCTGGAGCGCCAGCGAACGTACGGTGATGTCCCCCGCTCGGCGGGTCTTGTGAAGCTTGAGGGCTTGCTCGGCATTCTCACGCACAGTGGACATCAACGCTGCCTTGTCGCCGCGTTGGGGAACCCGGATATCCACCTTGGCGCCACGCAATCCCCCAAGCCATTGCGTGAGTTCGGCATGGTTGCTGGGGTTCTCCGGCACCAGGACTTCCCGGGGGATCCTGCCCTGTACCTCGCTGTCCTCCCCATAAACCTGTTGCAGCAGGTGCTCGATGAGTTCCGGAGTGGTGGCGTCCTCGACCTTCTCCACAACCCAGCCACGCTGCCCACGGACCCGGCCTCCACGGACGTGAAAGACCTGGACGGAGGCTTCCAGTTCGTCATCGTGCAGGGCGAAGACGTCGGCATCAGTGTCCTCCGCAAGGACCACGGCGTTGCGCTCAAACACCTTGCGCAGGGCGATGATGTCGTCCCTCAGCCCCGCAGCTTTCTCGTAGTCAAGCTCAGCCACGGCCGCTGCCATGTCCTTCTCCAGCCTGCTGATGAAGCGTTTGGCTTCTCCACCCATGAAGGAACAGAAGTCTTCCGCCAGAACCCGGTGCTCGTCAGGAGTAACCCGTCCCACGCAGGGTGCCGAGCACTTGTCGATGTAGCCCAGCAGGCAGGGGCGGCCACTGGCCTGCGCCCGCTTGAAAACTCCTGCACTACAGCTGCGCACCGGGAAAACCCTGAGGAGCGTGTCCATGGTTTCCCTGATGGCACCGGCGGTATACGGGCCGAAGTAACGTGTGCCTTTCCTGCGTTCCCCACGCATGACCTGCACCCGGGGAAACTTTTCCCCCATGGTCACTGCCAGGTACGGATAGGTCTTGTCGTCGCGGAACACCACATTGAAACGAGGCTTGAATTCCTTGATCCACGTGTACTCGAGCTGCAAGGATTCCAGCTCACTCCCAACCACCGTCCACTCAACGCTGCTGGCTGCATGAACCATGGCATGGGTCTTCGGGAGCAGCCCAGCGGGGTTGGCGAAGTAGGAGTTCAGCCTGGAACGGAGGTTCTTTGCCTTGCCCACATAGATGACCCGGCCATGGGGGTCACGGAAACGATAGACGCCCGGGGTGGTGGGAATTTCACCCGTGCGGGGCCGGTAACTTGATGGATCTGCCACATGTCCAGTCTAGTGAACCGGACCGACTCCCAATTGCGCGGGCGGCGTGCGTCCGAGCCCTAGTCCACCGTCTTGCTCTGGTTGTAGCTCCCGGAACGTTCCTGGCCGCTGAGCAAGGCAATGGCGTCCATGATCTTGTCCGTGACCTCCCGTCGCGCCGGCAAGGAATGGTCCGGCCCTGTCTTCTCGAAGTACAGGGGCTCGCCCACCTTCATGGTGAAGTGCTGGGGCCGCACCGCGTTCTTGTCCGCCGGCTGTAGTTTCTCTGTACCGATGAGACCGACGGGAATAACTGGCGCTCCAGTGGTCAGTGCCAGCCAACCGACGCCTGTCCGGCCCCTGTAAAGAATCCCATCCCGGGACCTGGTGCCCTCGGGGTAAATGCCAATGCCTTTTCCGGATTCGAGGATATCCAGGAGGGTCTTGAGGGCCTGCACACTGGCAGCCTGCTCACCGCGCTCCACGGGGATGGACCCTACAGCCTCAAAAAACGACTTCATTACGGCGCCTTTGACGCCCTTGGTGGTGAAGTACTCGGCCTTGGCGAAGAAAGCAACAGGTCGCGGCATGAGTGCTTGCACGATCACGCTGTCCAGAAAGGAAAGATGGTTCGGCGCCACAATGAAAGGCCCGCTTTTGGGGACGTTTTCCAGGCCTATGACCGTTGGCCGGCAGGTGGAGGAAATCAATCCACGGGTTGTCCACCGGATCGCATCAAAGACTGCCATCGTTTTGTACCTCACTAAGGGCCGTCGCGCGGACAGCATCAAGTTCTTCAATTCGCGTACGCAGTTCCAAAGCAGTCTGTACTACCGCCACAGCGCCGGCATCTTCGAGCTCCCCGTCAGGTGCAAAGCCCCAGCTGACACCAATGCAGTCCAAGCCGTTGGCCATGGCGCCGGCAACATCCTGATACCGGTCCCCTACCATGACTGCTGGCTGGGACTGCAGGTCGGCGAGTGCCGCGCCAACTATTTCGACCTTCCCCGGAGCTGTATTTGCTCCAACGGACTCGTCATCGGCCGCGCCTCTGATCGAAACAAAGAAATCCGCAATCCGATGGTGCGCCAGAACCAGGCGCGCTATGGACTGCGGTTTCTGCGTCGCTACCGCCACCGGGCGACCGGTTTCGGCAAAGTACTCAAGGAGTTCGAAGACTCCCGGGTAGAGCTTGCTTTGCCCAATACCGGTTTCTTTGTAATGGCGTCGGTAGCGATCAATGGTTTCATCCACCACATCGGCCGGAACGCCGGCCAGATTCAAAAGGGAATCGCTGAGCTTGGGACCCACCATCGAATTCAGGACGGCTTGTTCCGGAACGGGAAGGCCCATTTCACGGAGGGCGGCCGAAATGCCCCCGGTGATACCGCCGGCAGGATCGACAAGGGTGCCGTCCAGATCGAATATTACGGGCACCTTTGTTTGAGTCACGAGGGTTAGTTTCTCACGAGTAGCGGCATGCCTGAAACTCGCATGCCGCTACCGGAATACTTCTAGCCCAGAATTTCCGCGAGGAAAGTCGCGGTGTGGCTCTCGGTGGATTTGGCGACTTGCTCGGGCGTTCCGGTCGCAACAATTCGTCCGCCGCCGGATCCGCCGTTGGGACCGAGGTCCACGATCCAGTCCGCCGACTTGATGACATCCAGGTTGTGCTCGATGGTGATGACGGTATTGCCCTTGTCCACCAGGCCCTGGAGAACCATGAGCAACTTCCTGATGTCTTCGAAGTGCAAACCGGTTGTGGGCTCGTCCAGAACGTAGATGCTGCGGCCATTGGAACGTTTCTGGAGCTCTGCTGCGAGCTTCACACGCTGTGCCTCGCCACCGGAAAGCGTGGTGGCAGGCTGGCCGAGCCGGACATAGCCGAGCCCCACATCCACCAGCGTGTTCAAATGCCGTGCGATCGGCGTGAAGGCAGCAAAGAATTCCGCGCCCTCTTCGATCGGCATGTTGAGAACGTCCGCAATGGTCTTGCCTTTGTAGTGGACTTCCAGGGTCTCGCGGTTATAGCGTGCGCCGTGGCAGACCTCGCACGGAACATAGACATCCGGCAGGAAGTTCATCTCAATCTTCAGTGTGCCGTCGCCTGAACATGCTTCGCAGCGGCCACCCTTGACGTTGAACGAGAACCGGCCTGGCTGGTAACCACGCACCTTTGCCTCGGTGGTCTCCGCGAAAAGCTTACGGATGTTGTCAAAGACGCCGGTGTAGGTTGCCGGGTTGGAACGCGGTGTGCGCCCAATAGGACTCTGGTCGACGTGCACTACCTTGTCCAGGTGCTCAAGGCCCGCTACTGAACGGTGGCGTCCTGCCACCTGCTTGGCTCCGTTGAGCTTGTTGGCAAGGACTTTGTAGAGAATCTCGTTGACGAGGGTGGATTTGCCCGAGCCGCTGACCCCTGTCACAGCCGTGAAGAGCCCCAAGGGGAAAGTAGCGTCAACGTTGTTGAGGTTGTTCTCGCGGGCGCCAACAACCTTCAGCTCGCGCTTTTTGTCATACTTGCGGCGTTTGGCAGGAACATCGATCTTTCGACGGCCGGAGAGGTAGTCGCCGGTCAGGGACTTCGTGTTGTCGAGGAGTTCCTTATAGGTGCCGGAGTGCACCACCTGGCCGCCATGCTCGCCGGCCCCGGGTCCGATGTCAACCACCCAGTCAGCCTCATGAATGGTGTCTTCGTCGTGCTCGACCACGATGAGCGTGTTGCCAAGGTCCCGAAGTCGGGTCAATGTCTCAATGAGCCGGCGGTTGTCGCGCTGGTGCAGCCCGATGGAGGGCTCATCCAGGACGTAAAGGACGCCCACCAGTCCCGACCCGATCTGGGTGGCAAGACGGATACGCTGTGCCTCGCCGCCGGAGAGCGTACCGGAAGGCCGCTCGAGGTTGAGGTACTCCAAGCCGACGTCAAGAAGAAACGTCAGGCGGGCCTGGATTTCTTTCAACACCTGGTTGGCGATCTGCGCTTCCCTGTTTGTCAGGGTCAGGCTGCCCAGGAATTCTGCACACTCCCGCATCGGAAGGGCAGCAACTTGGGCAATCGACTTTCCGTTGATCAAGACGGACAGCGATGCCGGGTTCAGACGGGCACCGTTGCACTCCGGGCACGGAATCTGGCGCATGTATTCTTCGTACCGGTCGCGGGCCCAATCGGAGTCCGTTTCACCATGCTTGCGGTGAACATACTGGATGGCGCCTTCGAAACCGGTGCTGTACTTCCGCTCGCGTCCAAAACGGTTGCGGTACTGGACGACAACCTTGTGGTCCTTGCCATGCAGCACCGTGTTCCTGACGTCCTTGGGAAGCTTTTCCCACGGCGTCTTCATGGAGAAACCGAGCTCCTGCGCGAGACCTTCCAGCAGACGATTCCAGTACTCAGTGGTGGCCGTGCCCAGTGACCACGGTGCGATGGCACCTTCACCCAAGGAAAGCTCAGGGTTGGGGACAATCAGTTCTTCATCAACCTCAAGTTTGGTTCCAATGCCGCTGCAGGCGGAGCAGGCACCGAAGGGGTTGTTGAAAGAGAAGGACCGGGGCTCGATTTCATCGATGGCCAGGGGGTGTTCGTTCGGGCAGGCCAGATTTTCCGAGAAGGCCCTGATTCGTGCCGGGTCCTCGGCATCGAGATCAACGAATTCCACCAGGACGCGGCCTTCGGCCAGTCCGAGGGCGGTCTCGACAGAGTCGGTGAGGCGCTGGCTGATCTCATCCTTTACCACCAGGCGGTCAACTACGACCTCGATGGTGTGCTTGAACTGCTTGCCCAATTTGGGGGGATCGCTCAGCTGGACCAGCTCGCCGTCCACCCGGGCACGGGAGTAGCCCTTGGCTGTCAGCTCCTTGAAGAGGTCGACAAATTCTCCCTTGCGGCCACGAACCACCGGGGCAAGAACCTGGAAGCGGGTACCGGCTTCCAGTTCAAGCAACTGGTCAACGATCTGCTGGGGCGTTTGCCGCGTAATGGGCTCGCCACAAACGGGGCAATGCGGGCGTCCAACACGGGCCCACAGCAACCGCATGTAGTCGTAGATTTCGGTGATGGTGCCCACAGTGGATCGCGGGTTCTTGCTGGTGGACTTCTGGTCGATGGACACTGCCGGCGAGAGGCCTTCGATGAAGTCGACATCGGGCTTGTCCACTTGGCCCAGGAATTGGCGGGCGTAGGCGGACAATGACTCGACGTACCTGCGCTGGCCTTCGGCAAAAATGGTGTCGAACGCCAGGGACGACTTGCCCGAGCCGGAAAGTCCGGTAAAGACGATCATGGCGTCGCGCGGGAGGTCCAGATCCACATTGCGCAGATTGTGTTCCCGGGCGCCCTTGACCACCAGCCGGGAGAGATCCGGCTTGGCTGGCTTGTTATCAGAAACGACGGAAGCGCTGTTCAGGGAATCGATGGCTGCATCTTCAGCTAAGGCTTTGGGCACCCACCAATGCTAATCGAAAACTTCTTCGAATTTCCATGTCGTGCCTCACATGCTACCGATCGGTATCAATCGGCGTCGTAAGCAGCGGCAAAAAGCTGCACGGCTTCCGCGAAAGAAGCGCCCTGGGCCTTGGCGGCGGCCGCGTATTGCGCCGCGACCTCAGCCAGTGCGCCCCAACGGTCGTCCCTGGCGCAGACCACCGTTCCGTTACGGCCGTGCGTCGCAACAACCCCGGCGGCTTCAAGTTCCTTGTAGGCGCGCGCCACCGTGTGCGGGGCCACGTCGAGTACGCCTGCCAGGTTCCGGACCGGTGGAAGCTTCGATCCCACCGCCAGGGCCCCTGAGTCAGCGAGTTCGATGATCCGGAGCCTCAACTGCTCAAAGAGCGCCACAGCGCTTCCGGCATTGGGCCGCCAATTTCCCGGGAACTCCCCTGCGGGAGTCACAAGGAGCTCCCGGCAGGCGTTGGAGCTAATGGTGGCCGATCTGGATTGCGTCCTTGGTCCATGCCGAGAATTAGACCAGCGCCATCCCCGCGGAACAAGCCAGGCCGGCGTACGGACCTCTTCAGGACCACAAATGATTGACCACTCACGGGTTCTTCCTCGCAACCGCGAATATTCGACGGAAGGGATACACCGTTCCGTGGCCTGTGGGCGGATACGCCTTTCGAAGCAATGCCGCGTACTCCTTTTCGAAGGCGGCCGCATCAGGATCCGTCAAGGCTGCCAGGACAGGTCGGAGTCCTGTCCCCCTGACCCATTCCAGCACCGGGTCCTCGCCCTGCAGCACCTGCTGGTAGGTGGTCTCCCAAGCGTCAGCCGAGCAACCGGCGTCGAGCATTATGCCCAAGTAGTCCGCGGGACTACCGACAACGCCGTCGTGGCGCAGGACACCTGCCAGTTGCTGCCTCCAACGCGGGGTTTCGGCCAATTCGCGCATCAGCGAGTGGGAGGCTGAGCTGAAGTTCCCCGGAACCTGCATGGCGAACCAGGCGCCGGGCTTTAATGCCGAGAGCCAACTGCCAAGCATTTCCTGGTGTCCGGGAACCCATTGAAGGGCCGCATTGGTGACCACGACGTCGGTACTGCCGTCCGGGCTCCAGTCGGCGATATCGCCCTGCCTGAACTCCAACCCGCCAAACTTTTCTGCCAGCGGGGCTGCCTTGGCGAGCATTTCACCGGATGAATCGAGGCCCACAATGCGCGCCTGGGGCCAACGTTCTGCCAAGGTTGCTGTCAGGTTCCCGGGACCGCACCCAAGATCCACCACCTGTTGGGGATCCGTTGCCTGGATTCTCCCAACGAGGTCCTGAAACGGCCGGTCCCGATGGTTGCCGAACTCCGCATACTTGGACGGATCCCACTTCACAAAAGCCTCCTCGAGCCGGGCATCGCTGCTGGGCTGAGCCTAAACCGTCCGGGCACTAAGCTGGAAACCAATGAAACTTCTTGAGCAGCTTCCCGGTCCCACCGGCACAGGTCCCTTGGACCCGGACGAGATCTACACACGCTTCGTGGAGTGGACAGAGAGCCGCGGGCTGCAGCTGTACCCCGCCCAGGACGAGGCGATCATGGAGCTCGCCTCCGGCGCCAACGTCATCCTTGCCACCCCTACCGGGTCCGGCAAGTCGCTGGTGGCCATTGCCGCGCATTTCGAGGCCATGGCCCGCGGGCAACGCAGTTACTACACGGCGCCGATCAAGGCACTGGTGTCGGAGAAGTTCTTCGCTTTATGCGAGATCTTCGGTGCCGAAAACGTGGGCATGATCACCGGTGACTCGGGCGTGAACCAGGATGCCCCGATCATCTGCTGCACGGCGGAGATTCTCGCCAACATCGCTTTGCGCGAAGGCTCAACTGCCGAACTCGGCTCAGTGATCATGGATGAGTTCCACTTCTACTCCGATCCGCAGCGCGGGTGGGCGTGGCAGGTGCCGCTCCTGGAACTCCCCCAAGCCCAGTTCCTCCTGATGTCGGCAACCTTGGGCGATGTCACCCGCTTCGAAACCGGCCTGACTGAGCTGACTGGTCGTCCCACGACGACGGTGAGCTCTGCCGAGCGGCCCATTCCGCTCCACTACTACTATCACCTCACCCCGGTCCACGAGAGCCTGGAAGAGTTGCTCGCCACCAAACAGGTTCCGGTCTACGTGGTGCACTTCAGCCAGGCCGAGGCCATCGAGCGCGCCCAGAATCTCATGAGCATCAACATGTGCAGCCGCGACGAAAAGGACCGCATTGCCGAGTTGATCGCAGGATTCCGATTTGCCGCGGGATTTGGAAAGACGCTGAACAGGCTTGTCCGGCACGGTATCGGCGTCCACCACGCCGGAATGCTCCCCAAATACCGGCGGTTGGTTGAGCAACTGGCTCAAGCAGGCCTGCTGAAAGTCATCTGCGGCACGGACACCTTGGGCGTTGGCATCAATGTGCCGATCAGGACAGTGCTGTTGACCGCCTTGAGCAAATACGACGGCGTACGCACCAGGTCGCTTAACTCCCGTGAGTTCCACCAGATTGCCGGCCGTGCCGGACGTGCTGGATACGACACCGCCGGCACCGTGGTGGTCCAGGCACCTGAGCACGTCGTGGAGAACACCAAGGCCATGGCAAAGGCAACCGCCAAGTTCGGTGATGACCAGAAGAAGCTCCGCCAGGTGGTGAAGAAGAAGCCGCCTGAAGGATTCGTCTCCTGGGGCGAGCCGACGTTCAAGAAGCTCGTCGAGTCCATTCCTGAGCCGCTCACCTCCAGTTTCACGGTGACACATGCCATGCTGCTGAATCTCATGGAACGTCCCGGTGACCCCTTCCAGGCCACCCGACGGCTGCTCAGCGAAAACCATGAGAGCCGGCCTTCCCAGCTCAGGTTGATGAAGAAGGCCCTGGGGATCTACCGCGAGCTGCTCGCGGCCGGCGTGGTGGAACGCATTCCGGAGGAAGAGCAGGCGGCTGAAGGACGCTCAGTGCGGCTGACAGTGCACTTGCAACCCAACTTCGCCCTCAACCAGCCGCTGTCTCCCTTTGCCCTTGCTGCCCTGGAACTGCTGGATCCCGAGTCGCCCTCCTACGCCTTGGACGTGGTGTCGGTGATTGAGTCGACCCTGGAGAAGCCACGGCAGATTCTCTCCGCGCAGCAGAAGAAAGCCCGTGGGGAAGCTGTTGCCGCCATGAAGGCTGACGGCATCGAGTATGAGCAGCGCATGGCCATGCTGGATGAAGTGACATATCCCATGCCGTTGGCGGAGATTCTTGGCGAGGCCTTCGAGGTCTACCGGAAGGCTGCGCCGTGGGTTGGGGACTTCGAGCTCGCCCCCAAATCCATCATTCGGGACATGTATGAGCGTGCCATGAATTTTGGCGAGTTCGTCCAGTTCTATGGACTGGCACGCTCGGAAGGTATCGTCCTGCGCTACCTCGCCGACGGATTCCGCGCACTCCGGCAGACCGTTCCCCAGGACTTGTTGCGGGACGATCTTGAAGACCTGATTGCGTGGCTGGGAGAGCTGGTGCGCCAGGTTGACTCCAGCCTCCTCGATGAATGGGAGGAACTGACCTCCGGGCTGGCCCCCACCCCCCATGACGCACCACCTCCCCCGCCTCCACTGCTGACGTCCAACATCCGGGCCTTCCGGGTGATGGTCCGGAACGAGATGTTCCGCAGGGTGGAACTGTTTGCTGACGAGGATTCAGCCGCTCTGGGTGAACTGGATGCCGAGGCCGGCTGGGATGCGGAGCGGTGGGAGGACGTGCTGGATGACTACTTCGACGAACATGACGACATCGGCACAGGACCGGACGCCCGTGGGCCCGGATTGCTCATCATCACGGAGGAACCAGGGCTGTGGAAGGTCCGGCAGATCTTCGACGACCCGGCCGGAAACCATGACTGGGGCATCTCGGCCGAGGTGGACCTCGCGGCATCCGATGACAGTGGTACAGCTGTGGTGCGCGTGACCGACGTCAACAGGCTCTGACCGGTCGAGCCATGGACGTCCCGGACCTGGCCAGCAGCCTGCGGAGCCTTGAGGCGCTGCGGGCGGTAACCCCAACCGCGACGACAGGACTGCGAAAGTGGTGGCACGGTGCCCTGGATGTGGAGGGCCTTGCCCTGGGATCGGTGCAGGCCGCAGCAACCGCCCTTGAAGCCCTGACCGGCTCCACCGGGCGCTATTCAGTGTCATCCGGGCCAGTTGCTGCCTCCTTCGATTCACTGGGGCACCTGAGGATCAACGGGGCCAAACCCCAAGGGTTCGCGCCGGCGTCGGGCTTCCGGCGCACCGCTGACGGCTGGATCCGCCTGCATGCCAACTATCCGCACCACGCAGCGCGGCTCATGGAAGCGCTGAACGCCAGCACACAGCAGGATGTGGACGAGGCTTTGCTCTCCATGACGTCCGCGGCCGCGGAGAATGCCATCAACGGCAACGGCGGCGTCGCGGCTGCCGTCCGAACCCGCGCTGACTGGCTCGCGTCCCCCATGCATGCAGTAATCAGCTACGATCCATGGATCGCTTTCGAGCCCTCGTTGGGTTCGCCTGCCCCGGGTCGCTCCAGTAAGTGGCGACCGTCCAGGGAGCCGTTCCGGCCCCTCTCCGGACTGAGGGTCCTGGACCTGACGCGCGTCATCGCGGGCCCAACGGCCACCAGGTTCCTGGGAGCCCTTGGGGCCGACGTTCTGCGGATCGACGCACCGCGGTTTCCGGAATTGGAGGAGGCTTTTGTCGACGGCGGTTTCGACAAACGTTCCGCCGTGGCTGATGTGGACGATCCAGCCCAGCTGGAGGTCATCCGGGGCCTGATAGGCACCGCGGATGTCGTGGTGTCGGGCTATCGCAACGGAAGCCTGGACAGATTCGGTCTTGGAGCTGAGGCTCTGTTGGCCGATAAGCCTGATCTGGTGGTGGCAACACTGTCCGCCTGGGGAAGGGCCGGTCCTTGGCAGCAACGACGGGGCTTCGACAGCCTGGTGCAGGCGGCTTCCGGCGTCGCTGAGGTTTACGGTCAAGAGGACGACGGCGGGTGGAAGCCTGGAGCGCTGCCGGTCCAGGCCCTTGACCACGCCACGGGCTACGGAGTGGCCGCAGCCGTCCTGGCGCTTTTGGCCGAACGGCTCGGGACGGGTACCGGAGGAATCGCCGCGCTCTCGTTGGCGCGGACTGCCGAGGAACTCTTCAGTTTGCCCGCTGCTGACGGAGCGGATGCAGCAGGCTTCTTGCAGCCTCCGGATGAACGGGAGTGCGCGAGCCCTTATGGACCGCTCCGTTTCGTGTTGCCGCCCTTGGTGGTGGATGGCGTTCAACTGCACTATCGGCGGCCTCCCGTGCTCTACGGATCCTCCACCCTGGCATGGCGCTAAGACACCTCGCTGCTGCTAGTAAGCTCGGATGCATGAGTGTAATCCGCCACGCTACCGCTGAAGACGTCCCTGCAATCCTGCGTATGATCCACGATCTTGCGATCTACGAAAAGGAGCCGGATGCCGTCAAGAACACACCGGAGAAGCTCACTGAAGTGCTCTTTGGCGAGAACCCGCGGGTCTACGCCACGATCGCGGAAAACGCAGCCGGTACCGTGCAGGGATTTGCCCTGTGGTTCCTGAACTACTCCACTTGGGAAGGCGTCCACGGGATCTACCTTGAGGACCTCTACGTCGAACCCGACGCCCGTGGCGAAGGACACGGCAAGGCACTCCTGCAGCACCTGGCCGCGACCGCCGTCGAGCGTGGCTACGCCCGCGTTGAATGGAGCGTCCTGAACTGGAACGAGCCCTCCATCAACTTCTACAAGAAGCTTGGCGCTTTTCCCATGGAGGAATGGTCCACGTTCCGCCTCACCGGAGAGGCCTTGGAATCGTTTGGGGCTACGACCGTCCAGGCTCAGGAGTCGTTTGCCCGTGGCTGAGACGCACTCATCCACTCCGGAGCACACCATCCGGGCCCGCCACGAATTCCGCGGTGTGCGCACGGCAGAGCACTATTTCACAGTGCCCTTGGTGCATTCACCCGCCAACAATGGGGAAAGCGGCGAAACGATCACAGTCTTCGCCCGGGAGTACTCCTCCACGGCACACACGGCGGAGGAAGCGGCAAAGCTTCCGTGGTTGTTGTTCCTGCAAGGTGGTCCGGGCGGCAGGGGGAACCGGATCACGTCCCTGGCAGGCTGGATGAAAGCCGCGGCAAGGGATTTCCGCATCCTGATGCTCGATCAACGAGGCACAGGTCTTTCGACGCCTGTTGAGCAGCGGTCGCTTGAGCTTCGCGGAGATGCCGCAGCCCAGGCGGAGTATTTGGCCCACTTCCGCGCCGATTCCATAGTTGCCGATGCCGAATTCATCCGCGGCGTCCTCGGCTCAGGTCCCTGGAGCGTCATGGGCCAGAGCTTTGGCGGGTTCTGCGCATTGACGTATCTGTCCTTCGCCCCTGCCGGCTTGCGCGAAGTCCTCATCACCGGCGGCCTGGCCCCGCTGGAGGGACCTGCAGACCGCGTTTATCAGGCCACATTCAAACGCGTAGCCGCCCGTAATGCCGAGTATTTCCAGTGGTACCCGGAAGACCGTGAAAAGGTCACAAAGATCGTCCGGCACTTGGAACAGACACCGGAGTTCCTCGCCAGCGGTGAAAGATTGACCCCGGAACGGTTCCAAATGGTGGGTTCGTTCCTGGGTGGCAACACCCGGGTGGATTCGCTGCATTACCTCCTGGAAGATGCCTTCATCGAGACCCTGGACGGTCAACGGCTTTCAGAAACGTTCCTTGAGCAGGTACGCAGCCTCGTCAGCCGGGCCGGCAACCCACTGTACGCCGTGCTGCACGAATCAATCTACGGCCAAGGCGAAGCCACCAACTGGGCTGCATGGCGGGTTTTGGACGAATACCCGGAATTCGAGCCGGGAGCCGAGCAGCCCCTGCTCACAGGAGAGATGGTCTATCCCTGGTACTTCGAGCAGGATCCGGCCCTCGTGCCCCTGCGTGACGTTGCAGAGCTTCTCGCAGCCCGCAAAGACTGGAAGCCTCTGTACGACACAGCGGTGTTGGCCACGAACACTGTTCCTGTTGCTGCCGCCGTCTACCAGGACGACATCTACGTGGACCACGATCTATCCCTTGAAACCGCGGCGGCCGTCCGCGGACTCCAAGCATGGGTCACCTCGGAGTTCCACCACGACGGTATCGCGGAGGACGGCGAAGGGATTTTCAAGCGGCTCCTTGGCATGGTCCGCAACGCGCACTGACTGAGGCCAGGGTTCCTCAGTGGCTGATTACGCTGGCACGCCCCCGGAGGGCCACAACGAGTGCCAGGACCAAAACCGCCGCGACCACGACGCTGGACGCCACGTTGAGTCCCTGGTAGCCGATCCAGGCCAGAAGAAGACCGGAGGTTGCGCCGCCGAGCGCTCCCGCGGCACCCATCAAGGTGTCCGAAACTCCTTGGACGGTGACCCGGGCATCGGGACTCACGCTCTCGGCAAGCAGCGTGGAACCCGCAATGGTTGCCGCCGACCAACCCAGCCCCAGCAGGACCAACCCCGCAGTCACCAGCGCGGGTTGGTTCTGCCCCAAGCCCGCGATAAAGACTGCCAGCAAAAGCATGCCGTGGCCCATGGCAATTGTCTGAAGCCGCCCTGCCCTGTCCGTCAGCCAACCCCACAGCGGGGACAGAGCGAACATACCGGCTATGTGAAGCGAGATGGTAATCCCGATAACCACCAGCGCATCCGTGTCGTCGGTGCTTCCCCCATGGTGGCCGGCGTGTGATCCTGCCACCAGCTGCTGAAGGTGAAGTGGCGTCATGGACATGACGGCCACCATCACTCCATGGGCGGCGACTACCGCCACGAGCGACAACACAGCCTGCCGGGACGCACGAACCGCGCGCAAACCGGACGCCACCGTTCCCCTTGGAGTGGGACCACCGGAGTCATCGCCGTTTGCAGCTGTCGCCAGCCTTCGGGCAAGCAACAAAGGGTCCGGCCTCAAACCCAGGAACAGGAGGACCGAGGCCAACAGCAGGCCGGCAGCCGAAAAGACGAAGGGACCGGCGATGGGAGGCAGGCCCAGGGCCTGCCCCACAACAGCGCCGGGCTGAATGAGGTTTGGCCCGGCAACGGCTCCGATGGTTATTGCCCAGACCACCGTGGACAACGACCTGCCCCGACGTTCCGGCTCTGCGAGGTCCACGGCAGCAAAGCGTGCCTGGAGGTTCGCCGCCGTGCCCAGACCCAGTAACGCGGCACCCAGGACCAGGATGGGGAAGGACCTGGTCATCACGGCGACGATGAAGAGCAGAGCTCCCATCATTGCCGCGACCAGTCCAGTGACCAGACCCACCCGTCGCCCGCGGGCCTCCGCCAGCCGCGCCAAGGGAAGGGCAGCGACCGCTGCCGCCAGGGTCAGCATCGTCGTGATGGAACCTGCCCACGCTTCAGATCCGGAGAGGTCGACGGCGAGCAAAGAGCCGATGGACAGGGTGGCGCCGTTCCCGACACCGCTGAGCAATTGGGACGCACTGAGCAGGAAAACAGTACGGCGCTGGACCCGGTGTGGGTCCAGCGCCGTAGTTGAGGAGGTAGTCACGTGATGAGACTACAACTTCCGCTGAACTTACTCTGCTTCGCTCATGCTCTTTCGTGCGTCTTCTTCCAGCCGGGCGTCCAGCTTGGCCTGGCGGGCCGCCGGGCTGAGCAGGCTTGCGACGACTGCCACGACGATCGTTCCGACGATGACCGCGAGCGACACATAGGTGGGAATCTCCGGCGCCCATTCGATGTGGTGTCCGCCGTTGATGAAGGGAAGTTCGTTGACGTGCATGGCGTGCAGGACCAGCTTGACGCCGATGAACGCCAGGATCACCGACAACGCGTGCTTCAGGTACACAAGACGGGTCATGAGACCGCCGAGCAGGAAGTACAGCTGACGGAGGCCCATCAGGGCGAAGATGTTGGCCGTAAAGACGATGAAGGCGCTCTGCGTGAGGCCGAAGATCGCGGGGATCGAATCGACGGCGAACAGGAGGTCGGTCAGGCCGATGGTCACGAAGACGATCAGCATGGGGGTGAAGACCTTCTTGCCGTCAACAGTGGTCCGCAACTTGCCGCCGTCGAACTTTTCGGACATCGGAAGAACCTTGCGGAGGCGTCCGATCAAGGGGTTTTCGGCACCCTCTTCTTCATCCTCGCCGGAGTCCTTGGCCTGCTTCCAGGCGGTCCACAACAGGAAGGCACCGAAGATGTAGAACACCCAGCTGAACTGCTCGATGACCACGGCACCGAGGGCGATGAAAATGCCGCGGAGAACCAACGCGATGATGATGCCCACCATCAGCACTTCCTGCTGGTACTTACGGGGCACAGCGAAGCGGGCCATGATGATGATGAAGACAAACAGGTTGTCGATGCTGAGACTGTACTCAGTGACCCAGCCCGCAATGAACTGGCTGCCGTACTCGGGACCCGTGAAGTAGAACATGGCTCCGGCGAACACCATGGCCAGGGCCACGTAGAAGGCGACCCAGAGGCCGGCTTCCTTCATTGAGGGTTCGTGAGGGCGCTTGACCACCAAAAGCAGGTCGATCAGCAGGATAATTCCGAGGACGACGAACGAGCCGACCTCGAACCAGACAGGGAGCTCCATTAAAGGGCCTTTCGCAGGGTACGGGAAAACGGTGTAAGTCTCTCCGGCCACCGCGGAGCGTTTGATGCTCTGACATGGTGACCCGCTAGGCCCGGCGAGGCAACCATGCCTTGCGTGCTGACGAACCTAGCGCTTGGGATACTCCCCTACGTGGCTTAAACCATACCCTAGGCGTGGCCAGCGGTTTGCATCTGGCGTAATTCGCGCTTCAACTCCTTGACTTCGTCACGGATCCTTGCAGCTACTTCGAATTGCAATTCGGCAGCGGCACCATGCATTTGTTCCGTGAGCTGTTCGATAAGGCCCACCAGGTCCTCGGCAGGAGCAGCGGCGAGGCCGTCCTGACGGACAGTGGCGGCACCCTTGGCAGCGGACTTGCCACGTTTGCCGCCCTTGGCCAGTCTGTTGTTGTTGAGCAGCTCCTGGGTATCAGCGTCTTCCTTGGCCAATTGGTCGGTAATGTCGGCGATCTTCTTGCGCAGCGGCTGGGGGTCGATGCCGTGTTCCGTGTTGTATTTGACCTGGATGGCACGGCGACGGTTCGTCTCATCAATGGCGTGCGCCATCGAGTCGGTGATTTTGTCAGCGTACATATGGACCTGGCCTGAAACGTTACGGGCGGCACGGCCGATGGTCTGGATCAGGGAGGTGGAGGAACGCAGAAAGCCTTCCTTGTCGGCGTCGAGGATGCTCACCAAGGAGACTTCGGGCAGGTCCAAGCCTTCCCTCAACAGGTTGATGCCCACGAGGACATCAAAGACGCCCATCCGGAGCTCACGGAGCAGCTCCACGCGCCTCAACGTGTCGACGTCGGAGTGCAGGTACTCAACCTTGATGCCATGGCCCACCAGGTAATCGGTGAGGTCTTCCGCCATCCGCTTGGTCAGTGTGGTCACGAGGACACGCTCGTTCTTCTCCGTACGGATCCGGATCTCGCCGAGAAGATCGTCGATCTGGCCCTTGGTGGGTTTGACCACGACCTCCGGGTCGATAAGTCCGGTGGGACGGATGATCTGCTGGACGTAGCCATCGGCCTTGCCGAGCTCGTACTTGCCGGGCGTCGCCGAAAGGTAGACCGTCTGGCCGATGCGCTCCAGGAATTCATCCCATTTCAGCGGACGGTTGTCCATGGCCGAAGGCAGGCGGAAACCGAAGTCCACAAGGTTGCGCTTGCGGGACATGTCGCCTTCATACATTGCACCGATCTGGGGAATGGTGACATGCGATTCGTCGACCACCAGCAGGAAGTCATCGGGGAAGTAATCGAGGAGGCAGTGCGGTGCCGTGCCGGGATCGCGGCCGTCAATGTGCACCGAGTAGTTTTCAATGCCGTTGCAGAAGCCCATCTGCTGCATCATTTCGAGGTCATAGGTGGTTCGCATCCGCAGGCGCTGTGCTTCCACCAGCTTGTTCTGGGCTTCAAGGACCTTCAAGCGGTCGGCGAGTTCGTCTTCGATCCGCTTGATGGCCCGGGCCATCCGCTCTGGACCCGCGACATAGTGCGACGCTGGGAACACGTACATCTCTTCCTCGTCCCGGATGACCTCGCCGGTCAGGGGGTGGAGTGTTTGGATGTTCTCGATCTCATCGCCGAAGAATTCGATCCTGATGGCAAGTTCTTCGTACATGGGAATGATCTCCACGGTGTCGCCACGAACCCGGAACGTTCCCCGGTGAAAGTCCATATCATTGCGGGCGTACTGCATGGAGACGAACTTCCTCAGGAGATGGTCGCGGTTCATCTCCGCCCCCTTGCGCAGCGTCACCATGCCCGCAATGTACTCCTCGGGCGTACCCAGACCGTAGATGCACGACACCGTGGCCACCACGATGACATCCCGTCGGGTCAACAAGGCGTTGGTTGCGGAGTGGCGCAAGCGTTCGACTTCCTCGTTGATGGAGGAGTCCTTTTCGATGAACGTGTCAGTCTGCGCTACGTAGGCTTCCGGTTGGTAGTAGTCGTAGTACGACACGAAGTACTCAACCGCATTGTTTGGCAGCAGCTCCCGGAATTCGTTGGCCAGCTGCGCGGCAAGGGTCTTGTTCTGGACCATCACCAGCGTTGGCCGCTGAACCTGCTCTATGAGCCAGGCCGTGGTGGCGCTCTTACCCGTTCCGGTGGCGCCCAGGAGGACTACGTCCTTCTCACCGTTCTTGATGCGTTCGGTCAGCTCTGCGATGGCGGTTGGCTGATCACCGGCAGGCTTGTAGTCACTGACAACTTCAAAGGGCGCGACGACACGGTTGATTTCCTGGGCAAGGCTCATGCATCAAATCTACCCCCGCCCCAGGACAGCTACTGTCCGCGTTTGCGCACAGCGGAAGATGAGTACGACGGCGGTGTCCAGCCGGTGCGCGCGGCCCACTCTTCCATGGCGGGCCAGGCCACATTGGTAAACCACGGTTCCTTGGCCCCGGCGTACGCAGCCGTTCCGTTGTCGCCGGAATGGGCGGCCGCCAACTGGCTTTTGAGGGCTTCGTACTGCGCCATGGCTGAAGGATCCCCGCGCAACCAATCGCGGAACAGCAACGCGTACTGCCAACCGGCTGACCCGACCGCACGGACATGCAGATTAACGGGCCTGCCTGGATCAGCATTGGCATGGAACCGCTTCTGCCACGACGCCGGATCAGGGTCCGAGGGCTTGGGAGTGTCCTCCCTGACCCCGGGAACCTCCGGAAAGCCGGCCGTAGCCAGCAAGGGCGTGATCCTGTCCGCGGTTGCCAGGTCCGGCACAGCCAGCTGGAGGTCCAGGACGTCCTTGGCCGGCAAGCCCGGCACGGAGGTCGAGCCGATGTGGTCGACGGCCAAAGCTTCGGGAACGGCAGCCGAGATGCGCTCCGCCAGACGCTGGGCTTGCGCTGCCCAGTCCCCCGCCGGCTTCACCATCACCGGACCAGCGGTCCGGGGTGCCCTGACACCGCGCTTGATGTTGTCCGCAAAAGGCGCCAATCGTTGCTCCCAAAGTGCATCGACCGAAGCCAGCAGCTGGTCAGGGCTTCCTGCATTGTCAAGAATGACGTCCGCGGCGGCGTTCCGTTCTGCCCGACCAGCCTGTGCCGCCATGCGGGAACGGGCGTCTTCGGGGTCCATTCCCCGGAACTCCACCATGCGCTGGACGCGCACGTCTTCGGGCGCGTCAACTACAACCACCAAGTGGAAGTTGCGGCCCTGCCCGGTCTCCACCAGGAGCGGGATGTCCTGCACCACGATGTCGCCGGTGCAGGCGCTGTCCATGATGGCTGCTGCCGCCCTGCGGACCAGCGGATGGACGATGCCGTTCAGGACCTCGCGTTGCGCCGGATCTCGAAACACGATGGAGCCCAGCCTGGGCCGGTCCAGCCGGCCATCCGGGTCCAGGATGTCGGTGCCAAATGCTTCGACGAGCTGCTCCAAGCCTGGCGTCCCGGGTTCCACCACCTGCCGGGCAAGGACATCAGCGTCTATGAGGACGGCCCCCAGCTCCTGCAGCCTTGAGGACACCAACGATTTCCCTGAGGCGATGCCGCCCGTCAGTCCGATTTTCAGCACCCCTCAACACTAGACTGAAGCGGTGGAAATTGAGGACGAAAGCCGGGCTACCAGATACACCACACTCGCCTCAGGACCCGATTTCCGGCATGAACTCGAGATACGTCGATCACGTTTCATCACTGTCATGCGCCGGTCGGGCGATGAGCACACCGCGCGGGATCTCGTGGCGGGGCTACGACGGGAGTTCCATGACGCGCGGCATCACTGCTCTGCGTTCGTGATCGGCCCGGATCGGATGATCCAACGATCCAGCGACGACGGTGAACCGTCAGGCACTGCGGGCATACCGATGCTTGAAGCACTCATCAAGCGGGAGTCATCGCCAGGGGTGACGGACCTCAGCGACGTCGCCGTCGTCGTCGTCCGCTATTTCGGCGGCATTCTCCTGGGTGCCGGTGGCCTGGTCCGTGCCTACTCTGAATCGGTCTCAGCGGCGCTGGACCTCGCTCCCCTGGTTCAGCGCCGGCGGCTGCGTTTGTGCGCCATTGAGGTTTCCCACGCGGATGCAGGCCGTCTGGACAACGAACTCCGCAATGCTGGCTACGTCATGGCAGAAACGCGGTACGAGGCCCGGCACGCCGTCCTCCGGATAGCGGTTGCAGATGAACCGCAGGTTATCGCGGAGGCCCACGCGCGGGTGGCGGCACTGACGGCGGGGAGCTCGCTCCTCAGACCTGAAGCCACCGAATGGATTGATGTTCCTGCCTGAAGAGTAGCGGTTAAAGCACAAAGGACCCCTGCCCGAAGGCAGGGATCCTTTGTTGGCTATTCAGCACATCCCGTGAGGGAGGCGGAATTAGTTGCCGGTCAGCTTCTCGCGCAGTGCGGCGAGGGCTTCGTCGGATGCCAGGGTGCCGGCGTTCGACTCAGCTGCAGCCGGCTCCGAGGAGTAGCTGGTAGCGCCGGAATCGCTCTCACCGGACGTTGCAGCTGCAGCGTCGTCGGCAGCGTGCTGGGCAACCTGCTTCTTGTGGGCTTCCCAGCGGGTCTGGGCGTCAGCGTACTGCTGCTCCCAAGCGGCACGCTGTGCTTCGTAGCCTTCGAGCCATTCGTTCGACTCGGGGTCGAAGCCCTCGGGGTACTTGTAGTTGCCCTCTTCGTCGTACTCAGCGGCCATGCCGTACAGAGCGGGATCGAACTCGGTGCTGTCTGCGTCAACGCCCTCGTTGGCCTGCTTGAGGGAGAGGGAGATGCGGCGACGCTCGAGGTCGATGTCGATGACCTTGACGAACAGTTCGTCGCCAACGGAGACAACCTGCTCGGCGAGTTCAACGTGGCGAACAGCCAGCTCGGAGATGTGAACGAGGCCTTCGATGCCGTCTTCGACGCGAACGAACGCACCGAACGGAACCAGCTTGGTGACCTTACCCGGAACAACCTGGCCGAGGGCGTGGGTGCGGGCGAAGGTCTGCCACGGGTCTTCCTGCGTAGCCTTGAGCGACAGGGAGACACGCTCGCGGTCCAGATCCACTTCGAGGACCTCGACGGTGACTTCCTGGCCAACCTCGACAACCTCGGACGGGTGGTCGATGTGCTTCCAGGAGAGCTCGGAAACGTGGACGAGGCCGTCTACGCCGCCAAGGTCCACGAATGCACCGAAGTTGACGATGGAGGAAACAACGCCGGGGCGGACCTGGCCCTTTTCCAGCTTGTTGAGGAACGTGGAACGGACCTCGGACTGGGTCTGCTCGAGCCATGCACGGCGGGACAGAACAACGTTGTTGCGGTTCTTGTCGAGCTCGATGATCTTGGCTTCGATCTGCTGACCGATGTACGGAGCCAGGTCGCGGACGCGACGCATCTCGACGAGGGATGCGGGCAGGAAGCCGCGCAGGCCGATGTCCAGGATGAGGCCACCCTTGACAACCTCGATGACGGTACCGGTAACGACGCCGTCTTCTTCCTTGACCTTCTCGATGTCGCCCCAGGCACGCTCGTACTGAGCACGCTTCTTGGAGAGGATCAGACGGCCTTCTTTGTCTTCCTTGGTGAGAACCAGGGCTTCGACCTGGTCGCCAACAGCAACAACTTCGCCGGGGTCGACGTCGTGCTTGATGGAAAGCTCACGGGAAGGGATGACACCTTCGGTCTTGTAACCGATGTCGAGCAGAACTTCGTCGCGGTCGACCTTAACGACGGTACCTTCGACGAGGTCTCCGTCGTTGAAGTACTTGATGGTGGCGTCGACAGCTGCGAGGAAGTCCTCAGCGGTACCGATGTCGTTAATCGCGACTACGGGGGTACCGGGCTTCTCGGTGGAGGTGATGGTCATGTAGTAGGGGCTCCGTTGTGGATAGTTAGTCGGTCAGGCAAACCGCTGCCGTCCGGGTCCGGGCGGCAGACACGGCACATCGCCGGGTCGTCCTGATTTGTGGATTAGTACAAAATGGATGCATGCACGTAGTACACGCCCGTTTATTCTAGTCGCAAGGGCAAAGCAGGGTCAAAAGCAGTGATATGGCTACAGCACGTCCCCCAGGCGAGCAAAGGAAATACCCTTGTCCAGCAGCCGTGGGAGGATGCGCGCGTAGCCTTCCGCAGTCGCACCCGCCGGCCTGTTGAAGTGTGAAATGACGATGTCCCCGGGGCGGACCCGGCCCACCTCGGTGGCGACGGTGGCCGCCGGAAACGTTGCTCCGCCGTCGCCATTGATCGTGAAATTCACCGGCAACATTCCGAGCCTGCGTGTCATGGCCGCCGTGACGTCGTCGTAAAACGCAGTCCCGGGGCGGAAGAACCGTGGCGTCTTCCCGAAAGTGTCGTACATGGATTGCTGGTTGCCGGCGAGTTCGTCATACGCCGCCGAAACATTGGCTGTTCCGACGATGCCGTAAGCGGACCTCCCGTTCACGGATAACGGCAGGTGCGAGGTGCCGTGGTTGGCAAGTTCGAACAACGGATCCGCCGCCAACTCGGCGGAGAGTGCTTGATTGGTGCGGATCCAGCGGCTGTTGACGAAGAGGGTCGCGGGAACATTGAGCCGACGCAGGGTCCGCAGCAGTTCGTGATCGCAGTCCGAACCACCCGGGCCGCCGCAGGCATCGAACGTCAGCGCGGCCTGCTTGGAAGGAGCGTCGTTGACGACGCCTGTGACATGGAGCCCCCATTCCTGGGGTTTCCTGCCCGCGAACTCCGCCACGACTGTCCCTTTGTTGGGCAGGACCAGCGGCCTTGGCGTCGGCTGTGCCCGTGCGGCAGCGACCTGCTCGCTGGACTTGGCGGCAATGGAGGGTGGCGGCGTGGCAGGTCCTGAAGGCCGCCGGTGGTCAGCTGCCACATCTTGTTCCGGAGCGGGTGGGACGGTTCCGGTTCCCCCGTCGGCGCATCCCGCCAGAACAGCAGTCGCCAAGCCTGCCATTCCAAGCAGCACCGATCGCCGGCCGGCCAAAGCCCGCCGCTTGGAATCCCCCATGGATGTCCTTACTGACGTTGTTGCCATGTGACTTTGATGTGAAGCAGCACCGACTCCAGGTGCCGCCGTTAGAAGTGTGTCAGACAGTGGGCCGGGCGTTCCACTGTGAACAATTGCTGCGCCCGGAAGGCAGAGCCTGGTGTGTGCTCGCGGATACGGCCGGCGGCGGCGAGCGTCACCGGCGAGACCGCGCCCAGGTAGATGGAAGCGAGGTCGGCTACGTCCAGGCTGAGGTCGGGCGCAGTTCCGGTGGCGTCATTGACGACGGCGGCAGCACCGCCGTCGGACTCCAGAACCCAGGTGCCCTCCGCCAAGCCCAGGGAGTCCGTAACCTGCATTACCAAGCGGTCGGAGACGGGAAAGCTTCTGGCTTCCAACGCTGCCTTGGCATCGAGGATCCTGAGCCACAGCATGTCACGGACGTCAGAGGACTCGATGCACCGGGGATCGTCAAGCGCCCACGCCAAAGGATCGTCCACGGGAGCTTCGATCCAGGTCACCTGCTCGATGAGGTCGATGCTTCCCAGGAAACGCCAGAGGTCGAGGTACGCCGCATTGCTTGCCGCCACGAGATCCACTATTTCCATGGTGTACGGCTTGTGGTCCCAGCCCTTGAACCGGTACGAGACATAGCCATCCAAGGTCCCGGAGGCGTCGTAGTGCAACGCTGAACGAACGGAGAGGTCGGGCTTGCCGTCATGGCCAATCGATCCCGCGGCAAGCAGCCGGTAATACTCCTGCCGGTCCACGGAACCCGGCGAAAGGTGGTGAACCCTGGCAAAGACCTGCGGTGCTACGTCCAGGAGGACTGAGGGGTCCGCTACTTCGACTGTTCCAGAAGACCGGCCTTTGAGCCGGAAGCGCGGGCCTGTGTCCACCGTGATGCTGCGTTCAAAGGTGGCGACACCGAACCCGAAGCGCCCATAGATGGAACCTTCGGAAGCAGTCAGTGCCGCCATGGCAAGGCCGTCATCCTTGGCGCCTTCCAGGTCCGCGGTGATCATTCCCCGCAGGATTCCGTTGCGTCGGTGGGTGCCGCGGACCGTCACGGCGGTAATCAGGTTGGACTCCAGCGTGCGCCCAAAGCCAATGTTCAGCGTCTTGCGCATAGTGGCGTACGTTGCCACAGGAACGTCGGCAGCGAGCGAATGCTCAGGCACCTGACCTGTGAGGTAGACGCCGGTCAGCTCACGCTTGTCTGTTTGGTAAGCCGCCAAGGTCTTGGCGAGGTAGTCGTCGTCCCGCCGCTGCTGGTGGAACCCGTGGGACACTGCCTGCACCCAGCGGGTTGAACGGCTGTACGCCGCATCATTGCGATCAGCAACAACGGGGAATCTCTGGACGGAATATTTTGCGGTGTTGTCTTCCTTGGGATCAGCCACGCCTTCGAGCCTAGCCAGACACCTGGGGGCGCGCTACCATCACGGCGGCGCGCCCCCAAGCGATCAAGGAATTGCTTGACGGAGATTAGTGCCCGGCCTCGTACCAGCTGGAACCGACGCCGATCTGGACATCGAGGGGAACCGACAGGTCCGCTGCCGAACCCATCTGCTCGATGACCAGTTTCTCCACGGCCTCCCGCTCCCCGGGAGCCACTTCGAGCACGAGTTCGTCATGGACCTGCAGCAGCATGCGTGACTTGAGTCCCTGGCTGGCGAGCTCAGCCGACACGCCCAGCATGGCGCGCTTGATGATGTCTGCAGCGGAGCCCTGGATGGGTGAGTTCAGGGCGATACGTTCGGCTGCTTCGCGGGCCTGGCGGTTGGTGCTGGTCAGGTCCGGGAGGTAGCGCCGGCGGCCTTCGATGGTGGCGGTGTAGCCATCGATCCGCGCCTGGTCCCTGACGCCGTCCAGGTATGCGCGAACGGCTCCGAAACGGTCGTAGTAGTCCTTCATGAGGGTCCTGGCCTCATCCACGGAGATTTCCAGCTGCTTGGAAAGCCCAAAGGACGTGAGGCCATAGGCCAAACCATATGACATCGCCTTCACTTTGGAGCGCATGGCGCTGGTGACTTCCGCAGGCTCGACGTTGAAGATCCGCGATCCCACGAAGCGGTGCAGGTCTTCCCCATCCCGGTAAGCCTGGATCAACGCTTGATCGCCGGACAGGTGCGCCATGATGCGCATTTCGATCTGGGAATAGTCAGCGGACAACAAGCACTCATAGCCCTCACTGACCATGAAGATACTGCGGACGCGTCGACCTTCTTCACTGCGAACGGGGATGTTTTGCAGGTTGGGGTTGTTCGAGGAGATGCGGCCCGTGGCGGCGATGTTCTGCGCGTAGGTGGTGTGGATCCGTCCGTCGTCGGCGACCGACTTTTTCAGGGTCTCCACCATTTGTGCCAGCTTGGAAGACTCCCGGTGTGCCATGAGCTGGACGAGGAATTCGTGACCGGTCTTTTCCAGCAGCGCCTTGAGTGAGGCGGCGTCAGTGGTGTAGCCGGACTTGATCTTCTTGGTCTTGGGCAGTCCCAGTTCCTCGAACAGGACAGTCTGCAGCTGCTTGGGCGAGCCCAGATTCACTTCATGGCCGATCGCCGCGAAGGCCTGCTCCTGGGCGCTTTCGATCACCTTCGTCAGATCAGCCAGTTGCTCATCCATGCGCTCCTGGGAAACGAAGATGCCTGTCAGTTCCATCTGCGCGAGGACGCGCGCCACCGGAAGCTCCAGGGTGGTCAGGAGGGCGTCGGCGTTGCGGTCCGCCAGCTCCTTTTCGAAGTGCTTGCTGAGGGCCTGCACGACGGCGGCATGCTGCACCAGCGCTGCGGCGGCGGCTTGGTCCGTTTCGCCGGACAGGTCCAGTTCCAGTTGTCCGGACTGGGCGACGGCGGGGCCGAGGGTGATCTTGAGGTGAACCTGTGCGAGTTCTGCGAGATCGTAACTGCGGCGGTCCGGCTGGATCAGGTAGCCGGAGACCGACGTGTCATCCACAACGCCTTCGAGGCCCAGGCCGCGGTTGTGCAGCGCCTTGAGCGCCGATTTGAACTCGTGCAGGACCTTGGCTTCTTCGGGGTCGCGCAGCCAGCGGGCCAGCACGTCCTCAGCCGCGGCATCCAGGCCGGTCAGCTCAATGTAGGCCGCACCGTTGGTGCGGACGACTGCCAGGGCACTGGCGTCATCGCCGATGCGGCCCGGGACAAGCTGGACGGCAAGGGCGGACCGCACCCCGGAACCGGCAGCGAAAAACGCCTCCAGTTCCTGGGCACCCGTGAGGGTGGCGAACTCCGGGGCATCGATGGTGTCCGGCGCAGCCCCGGCAGTGTCATCGCCGTAAAGGTCGAACAGCCTTGTGCGAAGGGTCCGGAATTCAAGCTCCTCAAAGAGTTCCTCGATGGCCTGGCGATCGGGGCGCGGCTCATGGAGGTCTTCCAGGGTTATCGGAAGTTCCAGGTCGGTGAGCAACTGGTTCAGCCTCCGGTTGCGCTTGACGTTTTCCAGGTTCTCCTTGAGCGCCCCGCCAACCTTGCCCCCGATGGAATCAAGGTTTTCCAGGATCCCTTCGAGGCCGCCGTAGAGGTTGATCCATTTGGCAGCTGTCTTGGGTCCGACGCCGGGCACGCCGGGCAGGTTGTCGGCGGACTCTCCCACGAGCGCGGCGAGGTCCGAGTACAGGCCAGGCTTGACGAAGTACTTTTCCTCAATGGCTGCTGCGTCCATCTTGGGGATGTTGCTCACGCCTTGCTTAGGGTAAAGCACAAATACGTTGTCGTTGATCAGCTGGAAGGCATCCCGGTCGCCGGAGACCAGAAGGACCTCGAAACCGGCAGCGTCCGCCTGCGAAGCCAACGTCGCCAGGACGTCGTCAGCCTCGTACCCGGGCATGGCGATGGTCTTGATGCCCCAGGCCTCCATCACCCGGGCGATGAGGCCGATCTGGCCGGCGAACTCCGCGGGCGTGGCATTGCGGCCGCCCTTGTATTCGCTGTACTCCGCCTTCCGGAAGGTCGTGTCGTCCGAGACGTCGAAAGCGACGGCGACGTGGGTCGGCTTCTGGTCTTTGATCAGGTTGATCAGCATCGACGTAAAACCATGCACGGCGTTGGTGTGCTGGCCACGGGCCGTGGAGAAGTTCTCGGCAGGAAGGGCGTAGAAGGCCCGGAAAGCCATGGAGTGGCCGTCCAGGACCAGCAACCTGGGCCGGCCCTCCCCCGTGACGCTGCTGGAGGTCGTGGCAGTGGGGGCGGGTGCTGTAGCAATGGCAGCAGCCTGGGCCGTTGGAATCTGGTCCGGTTTGGTTGTTTCACTCACAGGTGCCAGCCTAGTTGGCATGATGGACAATTTCACGCCGAACAGCTTTGTGGACCAACTCAACGAGGCCGGAGTACCGGAAGAGTTCCACGATTGGCTTTCCGCGCACGGAGTGGGGACGCTCGTGGTGAAAATGGGAATCCGTTTCACCGAAATGAGCGCAGAACGCATGGTGGCTACCATGCCGGTCGAGGGAAACACGCAGGTGGCGGGCATACTCCACGGCGGGGCCCACGTTGTGCTGGCCGAAACCCTGGGGTCTTTCGCAGCATCGTTGCACGCGGGAAGGGGACGCCACGCTGTGGGCATTGAGGTGGGTGCCACACATCACCGCTCCATAGCCACGGGCATCGTGACAGGCACCTGCACGGCAATCCACCTGGGCGGCACCCTGGCCACCCATGAGATTGTGATCACTGACGAGAAGGGCCGCAGGCTTTCAACCGCCCGCATCACCAACATGATCAGGGACAACCGCCACTGAAGTACGGCCCCGGCCGGACCCGGCGGTCAGCGCGGACGCCGCGGCAGCCTGTAATGCAACTCTGCCGCGGCCCCGCCCAGAATCCTGGACGAGACCAACTCAAGCGGCGCCGTCGGGCCCTTGAGCGGCAGGAGCGGCTTCCCCGCGCCCAAAACGACCGGCACGACGGTGACGATGATGTCATCGAGCAGGCCGGCATCGGCGAACTGCGCCACGAGGTCCCCGCCACCGAGCAACCAGACATTCTTGGCACCGGCGTCCTTCAGCAGGTCCGGGGCGAACTCCGTGACATCGCCCCGGACGAAGGTGATGTCCGCGCCAGCGGGTGCGGAGTACTCGTGATGCGTAAAGACCCAGCATGGGATGTCAGGGTAGGGCCACGTGTCCGGTTGGTGGTCCATGAGCCACCTGTAGGTGTCCCCGCCCATGGCGATGCAGCCTACGCCGGCCATGAACGACTCGATGCCCTCATTCACGCCGTCAACGCTTTCGAACTGCAGGAGCCAGCCGAGGTCGTCATCCGGTGATGCGATGAAACCGTCGATGGTGGAAGCAACGTAGTACTGGAAGGTCGACATGGCCCCAGACTAGTCAGTCCGAAGCAGGGTTCCCATACTCCACGCGCACGCTGCCGTTGTCCGGAAGAACCACTACCCGGCCCCTGTCGAGCGACCATCCGTCGTTCAGCAGGAAGATCCGTCCGCCGCTGACCACCAGCAGGCGAAGGCCGGTGTACCGGTACAACGGGGCTGCTTCCGTCCCGGCCGCCTCTTCCTTGACGTTCGGCACCGTGACGGCCAACCGCTCTTTGCTGTACACGACGGCGGTGGGCAGCAGGTGGGCACGTTCCTGGTAGTCGATGGCCGCTCCCCTGCCCAGCGCCTGCGCGTAGTCGGACGTGCCCCAGAACAGAAGCAGCGTGACCAGGACAAACACCAGCCACCCTTCAATTCCCCGCCGACCGGCATAGCCGCCCTGTACGGCCAACCCGGCCGCCCGGCGTCGAACGCTAAGGCCCCAAGACCCCACCACCAGTCCGGCCGCGATCAGAAAGGGCGCATAAAGCCCGCTCTGTCCAGGGCGTGCCGTCACAACGATCCACATCACGGCGGCAAAGATGAAACCCAGAAGGAGAACCACCGTAGCGGACAACATCACCAGCTTCCTGTGCCGGGAAGACTCGAGGACGCGCGCCACAGCACGGTCGAGCATGAGCCAGAGCAAGCCAATCACTGCCAGCCACGCCAGCGGCTGGAACAAGGATTGGATGCTCCTCAAAATGAAATCCTGGACGGTATAGCCAAACAGGCTGACGTCCAATCCCATGGCCTTGGCTTGAGCATCGGTGCGCGCCCACCCGAAGTAGACCAGCAAGGCCGTGACCACCGTCAGAGGCGGACCGACCACCGAGAGCACCTCGAGGGTGCGCTTCCAGCGGGCATTGCTGCCATCGGGGGCCGCGGGGACCTCGCTCACGGTGATGCCATGGAGGAAGATTCACCAGCCGACGTCGAAGGCTGGTTTGAGGGGGTTGGCTCTCCGGCCGTCGGGGTACCGGTTCCCGCCGTACCGGCAGGCGGTGAGGCGTTGTCATAGAAGAAGGTGACTGCGCCCGCAATGTCCACTGTGTCTGTCACCGAGATCCGAATGGACGAACGTCCATTCGCAGGCGGCATGCGCAAATACACCGTCCCGTAATCTTCCCTGTCACCCACGAACTCGGCGTCTGCAGGCACACCGTCGAACAAGACCTCGCCAATGCGGACGTAGTAGCCGTCAAGGCGGACAATGGTGCCCCCCGTACTGGGACCGGACGCGCGGGGTGTTCCCGGCACTGGCCTGAACTGTTCGTCCACCACGGTCAAACCGCGCAGTTGACGGGGACATGCTTCGCCCACGCCAGGTTCGACCTTGAGAGCGGTGGGGCTGCTGCGGTGTTGGGCCACCATCATGGCCGACATGGCCGCAACCCTGAACTCGAGGCACTGGTTTTCCGGGATCCGGGGGGTGGCTGAAACAGCATTCGATGCTCTTTCCCAATCCTCGGCCTTGCCGCTTTGAACAGCGCGGCAGACGGCGGCACCTGCCAGCCAGACAGCGTCGTCCCCGGCGCCCTCCACGCTCCGGGCCAAGGCATCACACTGGAACTGCTGGAGCAGGAGGTACCGCTGGCCGGATGTGGGGTCGTTGGGCCCTACCGGCCCTACGGGGATCCACCGAACCACCGGGGCGTTTTCCTGCGGGACTCCCGGGCCGGCCGGACCAGCTGGCTGGACCGCGGTGGGGGCGCCGATGGTGGAGGTGTTCCTGCCCGGAGTGCCGGTTGTTTGCGGGCTGGCACCTGGTTGCGGGGACAGTCCCTCGGAAGAGGGTGGCAAGCACGCTGCAAGGGCCAGCACCAGCACTGGCGCCAGTCCAAAAACTCTGCTTCGGGAAGGGCACCTCATGACAGCCCCATATCTGCCGGATCACACAACCACGCAGCCACACGCATGGCTACACAGCTGATTATTCTCCCGAATGGACGTTGCTGCCAGAGACAGCGCTACTTTCCGAAGTACGGAACTATCAGGTAAATGCCGAACAACACGGCGACGCCGCACAGGCCAAAGCAGACGTACGCCAGGGAGCGCACCAGGGCAGGTGACTTGTGCTGGATGTCGCCGGCTATCGCAGTGAGCCGGACTCCCAGCGAGTAGAGGACCACAAGCGTCACGGCGGCCACGAGGGTCACGCCTGCTACCTGCAGCAGTTCCAACCATTTCATCGCTGCACGTCCTTGCTCGGGGCGGTCTTTTGTGACTTCTTCTTCTTGCGGAACCGGACGGCGTGGCCGGCTTCTTCAACCTCGACGGCGTTGTGGTGTCCGACGTGCGATTTACGGGATACAACGAACATGAACAGGATGGCTGCCGTTCCGACAACCGCGGCGATAATCACACCCACGGTGCCGGTTCCTACAAGCAGGGCTGTCAGCGCACCGACGATCGCCGAGGCCGGAAGCGTGAACAGCCAACCAAGCGCGATCTTGCCGGCGGTGCCCCAGCGGACTGAGGTACCTTTTCGGCCGAGTCCGGAGCCGATCACCGAACCCGAGGCAACCTGGGTAGTGGAGAGAGCAAAGCCGAGGTGCGAAGAGGCGAGGATCGCGGAGGCGGTGCTTGTTTCTGCGGAGAACCCCTGAGCAGGCTTGACCTCCGTCAGACCGGATCCCATGGTGCGTATGATGCGCCAGCCGCCCGCGTAGGTACCGATCGCGATGGCGAAGGCACATGCTGCGATGACCCAGAACTGCGGTCCGCTGCCTGGGGCCTGCGTTCCACCCGCGATGAGGACCAAAGTGATGATGCCCATGGTCTTCTGGGCGTCGTTGGTACCGTGGGCCAGGGCCACGAGGCTGGAGGTAAAGATCTGGCCGGTCCGGAAACCGCCACGCTTCTGGGTGAGCTTGTCGCCGGTTTCAGGATCATGCCTGGAAGTAAGCGCATAGGCCAGCCGGGTACAGATGTACGCCACGCCACCGGCAATGAGCGGTGCAAAGACCGCGGGAAGGATGACCTTCTGCAGAACTGTTTCGAAGTTGATGGAGTGGAAGCCGATGCCCACTACCGCGGCGCCGATAAGGCCGCCGAAGAGCGCGTGCGAGGAACTCGACGGCAGGCCCTTGAGCCAGGTGATCATGTTCCACAGGACGGCGCCCATAAGGCCGGCAAAGATAATGTCCGGCGTGATGTGGATTCCGTCAGAACCTTCCCGGATCAGACCGCCGGAAATGGTCTTGGCCACTTCCGTTGAGAGGAAGGCACCCACGAGGTTGAGGACCGCAGCCAAGGCAACGGCCGTTTTGGGCTTGATCGCCCCCGTAGCGATAGGCGTGGCCATCGCGTTGGCTGTGTCGTGAAAGCCGTTGGTGAAGTCAAAGAATAGGGCCAACGCTATTACCAGCGCGACCATGAAGGTGATATCCACCTGTTGCCCAATCTGCAGAGTCGACGTTCAGCAGTTCCACTTCCCCATACCTGCCATCCACAGCATAGTTCAGCAAGTGTTCAACTGACCCTGCTTGCGGGATTCACTCTGGCGGGCTTGAAACCTTAAGAATCCTACGTGCCATACACCGAGGGGCCAAACGACTGCGGCCATCAATTCAGCCGAGGTAGCTGCGCACCGCCGCAAGTTCGGCGCGGCTCAACCCCTTGCGGGGATCGGGTGAGATGCACAGCACACGGTCCTGCTGGTATTCCGCCCACGAGCGGGCATCGGACTCCTGGCTAAGCTGGTCATCGACCCAGGCAAAGCGTTGGCTCCCGCTGGCCGCCAAATCCTTCTGGAGCGCCACCAGCTTCCACCATTCCGGCCCCTCATCCCAGCCTTGGCTGGACAATACTGGCCAATGCTGGCCGTTGAGACCGATTGCCGGGCACAGGAACTCCGGCGCCAGGCGCTCCCATGTCGTCAGCCATACAAAGCGGGCGGCCGGATGTTCGGCGAGGGCGTTGAGCTCGGCGACGGCCTCGGGTGCAAAGGCCACCTCCAGGATGCCGGCGTCAGCGATGCTCCATTCGCTGCCCCAGTCGGTGGTGCCCATCGGACTGAAGGGGTTCACCACGCCGTCGACGTCCAGATAGATGGATACCGGTGTCACGGTGCCCTCCATGGAATCCTCATGCGTCCCCTTCCCCAACGGTTGAAGCCAGCCTACGGGAAGGTGGCTTTGCCGAGTGGCAACAGCGGCAAATCAATCTCTTGACGTTCGTCATGCAAATGATATTCTCGATGCATGGAAAAGCCCGCAGTCCATCCCTCACGTAACGTCCGCGACATCGAGGACTCCGTCCGCACTGATTTCCGGCACGCCATGTCCTACGGCGGATACCTGGACCTTGACCGCCTGCTCACTTCGCAGCATCCTCTGAGCAAGCCGGAACACCACGACGAATTGCTCTTCATCATCCAGCACCAGACCAGTGAGCTCTGGCTCAAACTGGTGCTCCATGAGCTGCTGGAAGCACGGCGGCTTTTCGACGCCGACAACCTGGGCAAAGCGCTCAAATGCATTGCGCGCGTCAAGGCCATCCAACGCACCATGACCGAGCAATGGTCGGTCCTGGGTACCCTGACCCCTCGCGAATATGCCCAGTTCCGTGGATTCCTGGGCAGTTCGTCGGGCTTCCAGTCGTATCAGTACCGCGGAGTGGAATTCCTGCTGGGCAACAAGAACCGGGGGATGCTGCGGGTCTTCGAAAGCGAACCGGAAGCCCATGCCTTGCTCGGCACGCTCCTGGAAGAACCCACGCTGTACGACGCTTTCCTGGCCGTGTTGGCCCGGGCAGGCTATGACATTCCCGCCGACATCCTCGAGCGGGACACCAGCGAGCCCTGGACCTTCCGTGCGGACCTGGTCCCCGTCTTCCAGAAGATCTACGAGTCCGACGACACTCCGTGGGGGCTCTATGAGGCCTGCGAGGACCTCGTGGACATCGAGGACAACTTCCAGGCCTGGCGTTTCCGCCACCTGAGGACAGTCCAGCGCACCATCGGATTCAAGGTGGGCACGGGAGGGTCCTCCGGGGTGGACTTCCTCAAACGTGCTTTGGACCTGACTTTCTTCCCCGAGCTCTACGCCGTCCGTACCGAGATCGGCAATTAGCAGCGTGCCCCACACTTCCGCAGGAGAAATGATGACCACCGAACAGCAGACCCAATGGCCGACGTCGGCAGAACTGGACGCCGCGGATCCTCTCGCCGCCCAGCGTGAAGCCTTTTACGCGCCCGACGCCGACCAGCTCACCTCTTACCTGGACGGCAACTCGCTGGGCAGGCCACTCAAGGCGACGGCGGAGAACCTCGCCTCATTCGTTCATGATGCCTGGGGCAGCCGCCTCATCCGTGGATGGGACGAACAGTGGATGGACGAACCGACACTGGTCGGAGACCGCATCGGTGAGGTCACGCTTGGCGCGGCCCCCGGACAGGTCACGGTAGGTGACTCGACCTCCGTCATGCTGTACAAAATGATCCGCGCGGCAGTGGATGCCCAGCCTGGCCGGGACGAGATCATCATTGATCGCGACAACTTCCCGACAGACCGTTTCATCATCGAAGGCATTGCACAGGAACGCGGGGCCACGATCAAGTGGATCGCGGCCAACCCCACCAGCGGCGTCCGCGCCGCTGACCTGGACGGCCTCCTTGGCGAGCGGACCGCCGTCGTGGTCCTCAGCCACGTTGCCTACCGCTCGGGGTTCCTTGCCGACGCCGAGGGGATCACGGCCAAGGTGCACGAGGCCGGTGCACTGATGCTGTGGGACCTGTGCCATTCCGTGGGATCGGTACCCATGGAGCTGGACGCCTGGGGCGTGGACCTTGCCGTGGGCTGCACCTACAAGTACCTCAACGGCGGCCCGGGCTCCCCCGCCTTTGCTTACGTCAATGCGTCCCGGCAGGAAGGCTTGCAGCAGCCCATCTGGGGCTGGATGGGCGCGGACAATCCTTTCGGGATGACGGATGCGTATCGCCCGGCGCAGGGCATCCGGCGCTTCATCACAGGCACGCCGCCCGTCCTGGCCATGCAGCCGTTAAAGGACATGGTGGAACTGATCGCCTCCGTGGGGATGGACGCCGTCAGGGACAAGTCCGTCAGGCTCACTGAGTACGCCATTGCCCTCTCCGAGGAGCTCCTGGTCCCTCTGGGTGCCCGGATTGTGAGCCCGCGTGAGGCCTCCGAGCGTGGTTCCCACATCACTGTTGACCATCCGCTCTTCGCCGACGTCACGGCAAGGCTCTGGGAGAAGGGCGTGATCCCCGATTTCAGGCCTCCGCACGGCCTGCGCATCGGGCTTTCACCGCTGAGTACGAGCTACGCCGAGGTCGAGCTGGGGGTTTCAGCCATCCGGGACGTCCTCACCGAACTGCTGTGAGCCGGAAGTGAGTGCCGTCCTCGACGACATGGACTCCCGGCCCGGGAGTACACCGTCCATGCTGCGAACAGTCATCGGGCTGTACTTGCGCGATGTTGGTGGCTGGATGTCCACCAAGGACATCGTGGCGCTGATGGATGCCCTGGGGACATCGGCAACCGTGACGCGGACAGCCTTGAGCCGGCTGCGGAAGAAGGACGTCCTGAGCCTGGAGAACCGCGAAGGAGCTCCGGGCTTCACCCTGACGCAAGGTGCTGCGTCCATGCTGGCCCGCGGTGACCGGCGCATCTACAACCCCAGGAGCATGTCCCCATCCGACCCTTGGTGTTTGATCTCTTTCTCCATCCCGGAGACGGAGCGGGAGAAGCGACACCAACTGCGGCGCAGACTCCACTGGATTGGCTGTGGAACGGTCGCCGCCGGCTTGTGGATTTGCCCGGACTCCCTTCGGGTGGAAGTGGAGGAAATTCTTGCCGACCTCGAGCTGCGGGACATGGTGACGATCTTTGTTGCCGGTACGCCGCTTGTGGGTGGGAGCCTCCAGGAGGCAGCGTCGGCTTGGTGGGATCTGGACGCCGTAGCCGAACTCCACAGGGACTTCATCCGCGAGCACGCCGGCGCGGTCCTTGATGCCGGACAGGAAGTGGAACCGGGCGCAGCGGCCTTTGCCGGCTACGTCCAGTGCATCGACCGGTGGCGCATCATCCCCTACCTGGATCCCGGGCTGCCCTCGACCTTCCTCCCTGAGGACTGGCCAGGCGCTGAAGGCGCCCGGCTGTTTGGGCGGATTGTCGCCGCCTACAAGGAGCCCAGTGCCAAATTCGTGCGGCACACAGTCCAAGGCGTCCGCGTCGCCACGGCCTCATGAAAAGTGACGGGTCAGCTTTCCGCCTTGACCCGTGACACGAAGCGGAATCTGTCCCCACGGAAGGTGCTGTGCGTCCATTCGACCGGCACACCGCCGCTGTCCTTGGCCAGCCGATGCACCACCAGCAGCGGCGCCCCCATTTCGATGCCAAGCAGCTCAACATCACCTGGACCGGCCAAAGCGGTTTCGACAGTATCCTCAACCTCGGCGATATGTATCCCATACACATCCTTGAGCGCGGCATACAGGGAGCCGGACTTGGCGAGGTTGGCCTTGAACCGGGGAAGCTTCCCCGGGAGCCAAGCTACTTCGTGGGCCAGCGGCGCCCCCTCGATCAACCGGATGCGTTCCAGCCGGGTAACGGAGTCTCCTTCAGCCAACGCCAGGTGGGCTGCGACATCCTGGTTGGCTTTGACGACCTCCAGCGCCAACAGCGTGGAGCCAGGGTTGAGGCCCTGGGTCCTTGCGTCGTCGGAAAACGACGTCAGTTGCCTGACATGGGTCACTTTGGGAGGAGCCACAAACGTTCCGTGGCCCTGGATCCTGCCGAGCTTCCCCTCCGCGACAAGTTCACTGATGGCCATGCGGACAGTAGTTCGGGAGGTCGCAAAGCTCTGCGCGAGGGCCCGTTCCGTGGGGATGAGGGTGCCTGGCCGGAGACCCGCCATGAGGGCCAGTATTGCGGTCTTGACGACATAGTATTTGGGCGTTGCACGCTTGATGTCAGCAGGCATAAGGAAAACGTACCTGTAGACAAGGCGATTGGTCTATGCCAATCTTGCAAGGGGCCACAGTCGCAAGGGGCCAAACTTGCAGGCGGACGCTGGCCCCAGCCAGCCGATCCGGGACGAAGGGACGTCACATGCAGCAGTCCGGCGAAAACGGGGGCCCAGCAGCCGCTCCCGTCGTTCTGGGCCTCCACATCGGTGGATCCAAAACCCACGCCGTCCTTTCCAGCGGCGCAGGACAGTCCGGGGCCGACAACGAGGCCGGCCTGGAGATCACCGAAGCACGCGCGAATCTGTCCTCCGTTGGGCACCAGGGAGCCGATGCCGTGCTGCGGCGGATTGCCGCACGCGTCGGGGGCGGTGTCCAAGCGGTGTGTGCCGGGGCGGCCGGCGCGGACACCCCTGCGAGCCGCGCAGTTTTGTCGGCGCTTCTCGCCGAACATTTTCCCGGCGCAAGGATCGACGTCGTCCATGACACCCGAATCATCCTTGCCGCGGCGGGGCTCGAGGCGGGCGTGGTCCTGGTAGCGGGAACCGGCTCGGTCGCTTGGGGCAGGAACCGGGAAGGCCGCGAAGCCCGCAGCGGTGGGTACGGCTATCTGCTCGGCGACGAAGGCGGCGGCTACTCGGTGGTTCGCGACGCCGTTCGCGAAGCACTGCGCGAATACTATGCCGGCCTTGAACCGGGGCCGCTGGTCCAATCCCTGATGGCAGCCACCGCCAGCGTCGACGCGTTGCAGCTCATGGACTTCTTCTACGCCAAGCCGGAGCCGGACCATTGGGCGGGATTGGCCCCGCTCGTCCTCGACATGGCCAATGACGGCGATCCGGCGGCCTTGCGGATCCAGGCCGAAGCAGCGCATTCCCTGGCCTCCTTGGCCCGGCAAGTGCTGGGCGAACTCGGCTTGGACCTCCCACTCGTGATGGCTGGCGCACTCCTGGTCAACCAGAGCCAGCTTGCTGCCGCAGTAGCCAGGAAAATGTCGTTGGAAGATCCCTCGCTGGTTCGAATCCTCTCCCAGTCCCCCGTCTTCGGGGCGGTCAAGCTCGCACGTCAACTGATCGGGCAGTGACGCACCACAGGTGATCCACGCCGGCAACGGGAGTAGTCTGGATCCATGCCTTCCATCCGCGGCGGCGGGTAAAAATGTCCCGGGCCAGGCAGCGGTGGCTGCCCGCGTTCTTGATCTGCCTTGCCATGGGCATGGCGGTATTGTTCGGTGCCGTGCAAGCGGGTGCAAGCAGTCCCCTGCCACCCAAGACCGCGGACGAGGTGCTCGCGATGGTCGCAAACACCCAGGTCCGCGAACTCAGCGGCGCGGTGGAACAAAACGCTGAGCTGGGACTTCCGGATATCCCCACAACAGGTCCGGGCGTCGCTCCAGGCGCCGCGTCCACCCTGGAATTCCTGACGGGTTCGCACACAGCCCGCGTCTACCTCGATGCGCCCGCCAAAGCGCGCCTGCAGATCCTGGACCGGATGGCTGAGCGTGACCTCGTGGTGAACGGAAGCGATGCGTGGTTCTACAACTCCGCGGACAACAGCGCGACGCACCTGCGTGCTCCCTCGCCGTCGACGGGAACTACCAACGGATCCTTGCCCCCTGCTGCTCCGCACCCGGAGGTGCCAACACCCGCGTCCATGGCATCGCGTTTCCTCGCAGCCATTGACGCCGGCACCGAAGTGAGCGTGGACAATTCCTCCACAGTGGCCGGCCGCAGCGCCTACCGCCTCCTCTTGAACCCCCGCAGTTCCGATACGTTAGTGGATTCGGTGGCGATCGACGTCGATTCTGAAACCGGCCTGCCGCTGGGCGTCGAGGTCAAGGCCAATGGACAGGCCGAGCCCGCCTACTCCTTGGCTTTCACGCAGGTGGAGTTGAGCGCACCGGATGCCGCGATGTTCGAGTTCACCCCACCGGCTGGGGCAACGGTCAGTGAGAAGGCCCTTCCCGCAGCACCGGCGAAGTCCACGCCGCTGCCCTCTCCGCAGGCCACCGACGAACATCATGGTGTGTCGGCCACCGGCAAGGGATGGGACGCCGTGCTCTCTCTGCCCGCGGGAACCGCTCCTGCCGGCCTCACGGCCGACCCACTCCTTTCCCAGGCGCTTCAGCCGGTTCCTGGTGGCCACGCCTTGACGACGTCCTTGGTCAGTGTGCTGATTCTCGACGACGGCCGCGTCTTCGCGGGCATGGTTCCGTTGGAGCGGCTACAGTCAGCTGCCCTTCAGTCGCCGGCACCAACCCAGTGACGGACACAACCCCGTGACGGAAACCGCCCTGTGACAGAGGCCGCCGACGAGGAAAGCCGCCCGGAGGCCGGGCTTGCCATCAGAACACGCGGCCTCGTGAAGCGCTTTGGGCATAGGGCTGCTGTCAATGGAATTGATCTGGCGGTACCCCGGGGAGCAGTCTTTGGCTTCCTCGGACCGAACGGTTCGGGAAAAACCACCACCATCCGCGTGCTGCTTGGCTTGGCCACAGCCAATGGCGGAACCGTCAGTGTCCTGGGCAAGCCAATGCCTGAGTCTCTGGCTTTGGTGCTGCCCGAGGTTGGCGCCTTGGTGGAGGGGCCGGGCTTTTATCCGTTCCTGACCGGCGCGGCAAACCTCATACGCTTGGACTCAGCCGACCGCCATGCGGCGAGGTCAACCAGGAGGCAACGGGTCCACGATGCCCTGGATCGAGTGGGCCTGGGCCACGCTGCCGGCAAGAAGCTCCGTGCCTACTCCTTGGGCATGAAGCAACGCCTCGGCTTGGCCAACGCGCTCCTGCGCCCCCGGGAACTCCTGGTCCTGGACGAGCCCACCAACGGCCTGGATCCCCAAGGCACGCGGGAAGTCCGCAATCTGGTTCGTTCCCTCGCTGCCGGGGGGACCACTGTTTTCGTTTCCAGCCATCTCCTGGCCGAGGTGGAACAGATGTGCACCCACGCCGGCATCATGAGCGCCGGACGACTCGTGGCGCAGGGTCCGCTCGAGGAACTGCGCTCGGCCGGTGAGCCGCGCGTCCTCCTGCAAACGCCCGACGTCGGCAAAGCCTTGGGTGTTTTCTCACGCCTGGGCCTGGTCACCGGAGAGGCGAAGGAGCACGGTGGTCCGCTTGAGGCCCGGCCGCTGCGGGAACGGACACACGATGTTTGGACGGTAGCAGCCACCGGGCTCAACGGCGTGGTCCCGGAGGCCATCGTTGCCGCCTTGGTAGCCGAGGGCGTCCGGGTCCGCGGCTTCACCGTTGAGAACCCGAGCCTGGAAGAACGCTTTGTCTCCTTGACCGGAGAGGGGTTCGACGTTGCCGGCTGAAACCGTTGGGGCCTCTCCCACCCGCACTGCCCTTCACGGGGCCGGGTGGGCGCTGCTCGCTTCCGAACTGTCGGTACTGTTCCGCAGGCTGCGTACATGGGCCATGCTGATCGCATTGGCCGCCGTGCCTGTCTTGATCGCGATAGCGGTCAAGTTGTCGTCCCGGCCCGCCACGCCCGGCCGGGGTCCGCTGTTCCTGGACCGCATCACACAGAACGGGCTTTTCGTGGCGGTCACCGCGTTGGTGGTCTGCGTGCCGTTGTTCCTGCCCCTGACCGTCGGGGTGGTGGCCGGAGACACGATAGCGGGGGAAGCCAACCTCGGCACCTTGAGGTACCTGCTGCTGGCCCCAGCCGGCCGCATCCGGCTTCTCCTGGTCAAATACGCCGGTGCCGTCGCTTTCTGTTGCACCGCGACTGCGACGGTGGCAGCGTCCGGCGCCTTGGCCGGCGTCGTACTTTTTCCCGTCGGTCCCGTGACGCTCCTGTCAGGCGACACCATCAGTGTGGGCGAATCAGCCGTGAGATCGCTTCTGATCGCCGCCTACATCACAGTCTCCTTGTTGGGACTCTCCGCCATCGGGCTTCTGATCTCCACCTTCACGGATGTGCCGGTCGGGGCCATGGCGGCAACCATTGTCCTGTCAGTCGTCTCCCAGGTGCTGGATAACCTTCCGCAACTGGAGTGGCTGCACCCGTGGCTGTTCAGCCACCATTGGTTGGGATTCGCCGACCTGCTCAGGCAGCCGGTCGACTGGACCTCGTTCGCCGACAACGCACTGCTCCAGTGCGGATACGTGGCGGTCTGCGGCGCACTGGCTTATGCGAAATTCTCCAACAAGGACGTGTTGTCGTAGCGATGTCGTAGGCTCTTCCCATGGCCAGATTCTTTGATGTGCATCCGGAGGACCCCCAACCACGTGCCATCGGCCAGGTGGTCAATATGCTGCGGGACGGCGGGTTGATCGCCTACCCCACCGACTCGTGCTACGCCCTGGGTGCGCAGATCGGGAACAGGGAAGCGCTGGACCGCATCCGGACGATCCGCCACTTGGACGACAAACACCATTTCACGCTCGTCTGCAAGGACTTCGCCCAGATGGGGCAGTTCGTCATGTTGGACAATGACATTTTCAGGAGCATCAAAGCTGTTACTCCGGGCAGCTACACCTTCATCCTTCCAGCCACGCGTGAGGTACCCAAGCGGCTGCTGCACCCCAAGAAGAAGACTGTCGGGGTCCGCATCCCGGACCACAGGGTGGTTCAGGCCCTTCTGGCGGAGCTGGGAGAACCTCTGCTGTCCAGCACCCTCCTGCTTCCGGACGAGGAGGAGCCGCTGACCCAGGGTTGGGAAATCAAGGAGCGCCTGGACAATCAAGTGGACGCGGTCATCGATGCCGGGGACACGGGTTCCGAACCCACGACGGTCGTCGACTTCTCCAGTGGAGTGGCAGAAGTGGTGCGTCGCGGGACGGGCGATCCCTCCCGCTTCGAATAGGAACTTCAGCCACAGGCCCTGGGCGCCTATTCCTCGGGCTTGCGGGCCCGGCTTGGTTGAACGCGCATGGGCTCGCCGGGCATCTTGGGGAACTCCGGTGGGAACGGCATCTCGCCCTGGCCATTTTTGACGTCACGGTCCCACCACTGGAGCAGGACATCGATGTCACCGGGGTGCTCGTGCATGGCTGCCCACGGATCCCCGATCTTTTTCAAACGGTCAGGGACTGTGGCGATGGTGTACTTGGCGGGATCGGCGTTCTCCAACTCCTCCCAGGACAACGGGCACGAAACTTGTGCTGTGGGTACGGCCCGTGGACTGTACGCCCCGGCGATGGTCCGGTCCCTGTTGGCTTGGTTAAAATCGACGAAGATCTTCGTTCCGCGTTCCTCTTTCCACCAGGCGGTGGTGACCTTGTCCGGCATACGGCGCTCAAGTTCCCTCCCTGCCGCGATCACGGCGTGACGGACCTCGAGGAACTCGTGCTTGGGATTAATCGGGGCATAGACGTGCAGCCCCCGGTTGCCGGAGGTCTTGATGAACGATTTCAGTCCGGCCTCTTCCAGGACGGAACGAAGCTCCAGCGCGGCAGGAATGGCGTCGTCGAAGTCCGTTCCGGGCTGGGGATCCAGGTCGATCCGCAGTTGGTCGGGGTTGTCGGGATCATTGGCCCTGGAAGCCCAGGGGTGGAACACCACCGTGTTCATTTGGGCAGCCCACACAGCGGCTGCCGGTTCGTCAATGACCAGCTGTGGGTGCGCCCGCGCGCTGGGATAGGTCACCGTGACGGCACGGACGTAGTCCGGCGCTCCCTTGGGCGGATTCTTGGAAAAGAACATGTCGCCGTCGATGTTTCCCGAATACCTCTGGAGACTGACAGGACGGTTTCCGTTGGCCGTGAGAAACGCTTCGCCAACGTCGATCAGGTAGTTGGCGAGATCGAGCTTGGTCAGTCCGGCATCCGGCCACATCACCCTGCTGGGGCTGGAAATGCGGACCTCGCGGGGTCCGTGGGGACCGGGCACGGTAACAGTGGTTGCTTCACTCGCCATGGGCACAAGCTACCCCGGAATTGACCCGCGCGTCAGCATCCCGGGCGAAATCACGGGGTGTTTCACCGAGGGCTCCTGTGTTGTCCTCCCTGTAGGCAATGATGGGTACATGCCCGCTAACGAAGAACCATTGACCATCGCTGTTGGGGAGACCACGGTTTCTGCCCTGTTACTCCGTCCCGAAAACCCGTGGGCCACACTGGTGGTGGCCCACGGCGCAGGCGCCGGGATGGAACATCCGTTCCTGCAGGGTTTTGCTTCAGCCATGGCCGATGAAGGCGTGGCTACGCTTCGCTTCAACTTTCCCTACCGTGAAGCCGGGCGTCGATTCCCGGACCGGCCGCCGCTTGCCATCGCTACGTGGCGGGCCGTCATGGAGGCCGCAGCCGGGCTGTCGGACGGCGGGCCGCTGTGGGCCGCAGGCAAATCCTTCGGTGGCCGCATGGCGTCCATGGCTGTGGCCGAAGGCATGCCGGCGCAGGGGCTTGTTTATCTGGGCTATCCGCTGCACGCCCCAGGCAAACCCGAGAAGCTCCGTGATGAGCACCTGTATGGAATCACTGAGCCGATGCTGTTCCTGCAGGGCACCCGCGATACCTTTGCCACCCCCGGAATCCTGGAGAAGGTAGTGGCTGGAATTGGTCCGACGGCGACGCTCCAATGGTGTGAAGGCGGTGACCATTCATTCGCTGTCAAGGGAGTGAAGCGAAGCGCGGCGGAATCCGGGGCGTCCCTGGCACCTGAGGTGGCGGCGTTTATGAAGTCCAGCGACTGAGGCTACTTCGGCAGGGGCTCGTGCCGAAGGTAGGATCTCCTGAAATGTCCGGTGCCGGCTGTGAGGGCCCGAAGTTCGACGGCATAGCGAAGCAGCTCCTGGTCGGGCACCTCGGCCAGGATCTCTGTACCTTCGCCTTCAGCCGCGTTCGTGCCGTTCACCCGGCCCCTTCGGCCTGAGAGGTCACTCATGACCGCCCCCACGTATTCCTCCGGAACACTAATGACCACTGATGACACCGGTTCAAGGAGCTGGATCTTCGCGGCAGCTGCGGCCTCCCGTAGAGCCAGTGCACCGGCCGCCTGGAAGGCAGCATCCGAGGAATCCACGCTGTGGGTCTTGCCTCCCACCAACGTGACCTTGATATCCACCACAGGGAACCCCGCAGAGACGCCTTTGAGCATTTGCGCCCGCACCCCCTTTTCCACGGACGTGACAAACGTAGCCGGTATGGCACCCCCGAAGATCCTGTCCGTGAACTCGAAACCCCCACCCCTCGCCAGCGGCTCCACCTCAATATCGCAGATGGCGAATTGGCCGTGGCCGCCTGATTGCTTGACGTGGCGCCCGTGGCCGCTTGCCTTGCCGGCGAACGTCTCGCGCAGAGGGGTGATGATGTCCACCGTCTGCAACTTGACCCCCTGGTTCCGCAGGCGGTCCAGGATCACCTCGGCGTGCGCCTCCCCCATGCACCACAGGATGAGCTGATGCGTATCCGGGTTGCGCTCGAGCCTGAGCGTCGGATCCGCAGCTGCCACTCTTCCGATGCTCTTGGCCAGGGCGTCCTCATCGCTGCGGGAGATACCCTCGACGGCGATGGGCATCAACGGTTCAGGCATGTTCCATGTCTCGATCAGGAGCGGAGCCTCGCGGTCCGAGACAGTATCGCCTGTCTCGGCACTTGCCAGCTTGCTGATCGCGCAGATGTCGCCGGCAATGCATCGTGGAACGGCTTTCAGGCTGGAACCCACCGGCGAATAGAGATGCGTGATGCGTTCATCGGCGTCGTGGTCTTCGTGACCCCGGTCAGCCAGCCCTCGGCCGCCGATATGGATGGACGAATCCTCCCGCAGGGTTCCGGAGAAGACCCGGACGAGGCACACCCGGCCAAGGAAAGGATCCACCGTTGTCCGCACGACCTCACCGGCCAGGCGCCCGGAGGGATCACACTCCAAACGTTTCAGTACCGAACCATCAAGGGTCATGGCCGCAGGCGGGATCCGTTCAAGGGGCGAGGGCAGGGCATCGGTCAGCAAGTCCATCAACTCCGCCAGGCCCAGGCCTGTTTCGGCAGCTGTTGGCATGACCGGGAAGAAACCGCCCCGCGCTACGGCCTTCTCGAGGTCCGCTACGAGAGCGGCCAACGGCAGTTCTTCGCCGCCGAGGTACCGGTCCATCAGGGTTTCATCTTCACTTTCGGCGATGATGCCCTCCAACAGGGGCCCCCTCGCCCCTTCAACGTCCGAATCCGGGACGAGCCCGCCCGGCGCGCCGTGGAGCACACCGACGAGTCCGGCGTTTCCCGGGGCAGGCAGATAGAGCGGCAGTACCGATGCTCCGAAGGCTTGTTGGCAACGCTCGACGGCGGCGCTGAAGTCGGCGCGGGGATGGTCCAGTTTGCTGACAACCACGACGCGTGGAAGGCGGATCTTTTCGCACTCGCCCCAAAGGGCCACGGTGGCGCCGTCGATCCCGTCCACAGCGGAGACAACAAAAAGGGCCGCGTCGGCGGCCCTCAATCCAGCTCGTAATTCGCCGGTGAAGTCGGTGTAACCCGGGGTGTCGATCAGATTAACCTTGGTATCGCCCACGAGGATGGGGGCCACTGACAGTGTCACCGACCGTTGTTGATGGACGGCGGAGGGATCGGAATCACTGACCGTGGTTCCGTCGCTGATGGATCCCATTCGGCTGATGGCACCCGTGGCGGCGAGCAGTGCTTCCACCAGCATCGATTTGCCGGATCCCGAATGCCCAACCAGAGCGATATTGCGTATCTTGGTGGGGTCCTGGGCCATCAAGGCCGCGCCGTTCTCCCCGCGCCTTGCCTCGTTGGCCGCGGGGCCAGACCCTTTTGCCGCTTCGCGCGTGCCCTTGGCAGACATGGGCGCCTCCTGGTGTCTCCCGGCATGGAGTCCGAAAGCTAGGGGTTTCGGACCCGGACATCCGAATCCTTAACCAGATTGGACACCCTGGGGCGGCCACTGGGCAAGGGCTTGCACCCGCTAAACGCTGAGCATCCCCCACAGCAACCACAGGGATGCCACGGCGCAGGCGGCGATGACAACGGTGAATCCCGAGAACCACACAAATGCGGGGACTCCAGTGGTGCGGCCGAGGATGTAGGCGTCGGAGGCTGCCAAACGATTGCGACGCTTCGTGTGGACGCCTGCGAGTTTGAGGAGGTCACGGACAGCTCCCACGGACAGGGCTACTCCAAGGGCCAACACCACGTAATTAATGGCTGCTGGCGTGGCGAAGAGTAGAAGTGCCTGTGCGATGACGGCGCTGGCAACAGCAACCACTATCCCGGTGAAGTTTCGCAGGAAAACCAAGGACAGCAGAAGAACCAGGGCACCAATCGACATGGCTGCCCCCGAGCGACCCGCATGGACTGCGGCAATCAGGCTCAGACCAACAACGGCCGGAGCGGGATAGCCCCAAAAACCCGACCAAGCGGCACCAAAGGAGCTCCGCCCGCTGCTGACCAGCCGTCCGGAGTGGTCAAGTCCGATCCGCAGTCCATGAACGAATCTTCCCGTCATCAGGGCTGCATAGGCGTGCCCGAGTTCGTGGACAAACGTGACGTACAAGCCGAACCAGCGCCAAGTGGCCCGTGGGATGCTGAGGATCACTGCACAGGCGAGGATGCCCAGCAGGGCGGGCAGCGGGACCGCCGTCGTGTAGCCCTCGGTGAAGCCGCGCGCAACCGCGTCCCACCATGTTTCCAGCAGGTTCACCGCGCTGTTGTCCGGAGCCGGGAATGCAGGCCGGCGACGAGAATCTCCAACCCGAGTTCGAAGGCAGCCTCGCCGCGCTCTTCGGCAGGCGCCGCATTGTCCAACGCGCTGCTAAGCGCCGGGAATCCCTGAGCGGGTGGTGCCCAGACTACGTCGGGAGCGGCCAGGTCCAAGGCGAAGCCCAGCGCGAAGCTGTCGATGGTGGAGATCGCGGACAGGACATCCCGGCCGCGGAAGCCGGCAGTTTGGAGGGCCACCGCGAGGCTTTCGTAAAGGGCAAGGACCTGGTGGTCCTGCACGGTCTGGAGTACCAGAAGGGGCGCAAGCCTCGGGTGCCGGGCAAAGGCGTCCCGGTAGCTGCGCACAATGGTCCGAAGGGCAGCCTCCCAGTCCTGGTCGTCATTGAGCGTGTAGGGGCTCTCGGAGATGATGCGGCCACGCATGAGCTCAAGGATCTCTTCGCGTCCACTGACGTGGTTGTAGATGGACGATTGGCTGACGCCAATCCGCTTGGCCAGTTTGGGCAAGCTGAAGTCCCCTGCCTCGTCCACCAGTTCCAAGGCGGCAGTGACGAGGGCGTCGACGGAAATCAGCGGGACCAGCGGGCGTGCCATACGGGGTACTCCATTCACGGTTGATGTTACGACTCTAGCCAGAAGTTGGAGCCAAGGTATTGTGCCGCCGGTCACAAGGCCCTACGATAAACGAAAGCCTTTCGCTTATCTCTCCTTCTCCCCCTGAAAACCTCCCCCACACCCCCATAGGATCCCCATGTCTGACCTAGAAACCCGACCTCCGGCAGCCGAGGCCGGAAATGGGCTGAAACGGAACGCCATCGGCACCGGCGGAATCGCCTTTCTGGTGATTTCCGCAGCAGCCCCCTTGACCGTCATGGCCGGCGTGGCCCCGGTAGCCATTGGTATCGGGGGCATTGGCGCCCCCATGGGTTATGTCATCGCCGGTGCAGTGCTGCTGGTTTTTGCCATTGCCTTCATGGCGATGACCAAGCACGTCAAAGCCGCCGGCGGCTTCTACACCTACATCACGCTGGCCATGGGCAAGACAGTTGGTCTTGCCTCGGCAATCCTCGCGATTGTCTCGTACAACTGCCTGCAGATCGGCGTTTACGGGCTCTTCGCTGTCCAGACCCAAGCCATGCTCCAGACTCTTTTTGGCTTGGACGTTCCCTGGCCCGTGGTAGCACTGGCTGCCATTGCTGCCGTCTGGTTCCTTGGGTACCGCGGAATTGATGTCGGAGCCAAGGTCCTGGGCGTCCTGCTCATCGCTGAAACGGCGATCCTCGCCATCATGGGCGTGGGCATCCTCGCCCGTGGTGGCGCCGAGGGCATCAGCTTCGACTCCTTCTCCCCGGAGCACGCGTTCACGCCCGGCGTACTGGCCATCCTCGCCATCTGCTTCGCAGCATTCATGGGCTTCGAATCAACGGTGCTCTACCGGCGGGAAGCCCGCAACCCGGACAAATCCGTCCCGCGGGCCACCTACATCGCGGTGGGATTCATGTCTGTTTTCTACGCCTTCATTGTCTGGACAGTGATCCAGGCCTACGGAAACGGAAACGTCGTAACTGCCGCCGGCGAACTTGCCGACGGGATGTTCTTCGCCACCATCAACCAGTACGTGGGCCCTTGGGCAGAGGTGGTCATGTACCTGCTGATCGTTACGAGCGTGTATGCCTCGCAACTGGCCTTCCATAACGCCATCAACCGTTATGTCTACATGCTCGCCAAGGACGGCATCCTTCCCTCGTTCCTGGGCAGGACCCACCCGAAGTACAAGTCCCCGCACCGTGCAGGGCAGATCCAGACTGTCCTGGCCGCCGTCGTCATCCTCATCTGCGCCATCGCCAACGCCGACCCGTACAAGCACCTGTTGATCTGGGTCAACACGCCTGGAATCGTGGGCATCGTGGCCCTGCAGGGGCTGGTGTCGGTAGCCGCTTTCATGTACCTTCGCCGGAATCCCGGCGCCGTGACCAACCGCCTGCTTGTTCCCGTCAGCATCGCTTCGGCCGTCCTGCTGTTCGGGGTGGTGGCGTTGATCGCCATCAACATCGAACTCCTCACCTTTGCAGATGCCCTTACCAACACGATCCTCCTGACCGTTACCCCAACCGTTTTCCTTGCGGGCCTGCTGATCGCCCGCCGCCTTCGGATTGCCCGCCCCAACGTCTTTGCCCGGATTGGAAGCTTTGAAACCCATGACTCCTGACCTCATCGTCCTCGCCGAAACCATCCACACACTCGATGACCAGGATCGGGGCGAACCCATCCAAGCCGTCGCCGTCACTGACGGAACCATCACCGCCGTCGGTAGCCGTGAGGACGCGCAAGGCTGGCGCGGTTCGGGAACCCGCGTGGTGGACCTCGGCAGCGCGACGCTGACGCCGGGCCTGGTGGATTGCCACATCCACCCGGTGTTTGGCCTGGACCTCACCGTGGGCGTCGACCTTTCCGGCGCTTCAACGCTTGATGACGTCCGCTCGCTTCTCCGCTCACAGGCAGGGAACGACGACGACTGGTTGCGTGGGTGGGGCCTGAACCCGAACGCTTTCGGAACGGTGCCCATGAATCGCGGTGTGCTCGATGACGTCAGCGGCGGCAAACCGGCGCTGATCCGCTTGTTCGACGGCCATTCCGCGATCGCCAACAGCCGGGCGTTGGAGCTTGCAGGCGTGCACGGCAGGCACGAATTCGAGCAGGCTTCGGAAGTGGTGTGTGACGCTGACGGAGTTCCCACCGGCTTGCTGCTCGAAGCCGCGGCCATGGAACTGGTGCAACGCCACATTCCCCAGGAGTCCTTCGAGCGGCGCAAAGCCAGGCTGAGTGAACTGTTCCGGGACTTCGCGAGGTCAGGACTCACCGGCGGCCACATCATGGACCACAGCGAGGAATCCTCAGAACTGTTCCGGGCGTTGGAGGCCGAGGGCGAGTTGCCCCTGAGGTTGCGGTCTGCCCCCTGGTGCATGCCGGGCACCAACGAAGACGATTGGAAGGATCTCGCACGGAGCATCGGCTCCGGCGGACGCCGCTGGTCCGTTGAGGCCATCAAGCTCTTCGTTGACGGAACGGTGGACAACGGAACCGCCTGGCTCCATGAACCTGACCTCTATGGCGAATCCACCGCGCCGTTCTGGCCGCGGCCCGAGGAATACTCGGACGCCGTCCATTACTTCGCGGCCCGGGGAATCCCGACGGCGACCCACGCAATCGGCGATGCCGGGGTAAGCCATGTACTCGATGCTCTGGAAAGCCTTCGGGCAACTGTTCCGGCCGACGTCCTGAACCGGACCGTCCACAGGATCGAGCACATCGAAACCGTCCCCGACGAGCTTGTAGCGCGCTTCAAGGGTTCGGGAGTGGTAGCGAGCATGCAACCGACCCATTGCACCCACTACTCACTGGCAGACCACAGCGACAACTGGTCCACCCGGCTTGGTCCAGCCCGCGCTGACCGTGCGTGGAGGTGCAGGGACCTTCGAGAGCAAGGCGTGGTACTTGGCATTGGCTCGGATTGGCCGATCGCCCCGTTCCAGCCCTTGCCGATCATGGCAGATGCCCGCCTGCGTCGCCGTTCGGGACACCCCGAGCAGGAGCCCATTGCACCCGCCCAGGCCCTGACGGCGCTCCAAGCGTTGGAGGGTTACACCTCCCACGCAGCGAAAGCCGCGGGATTGTGGGATGTCTCAGGCTCCATCACTGTAGGCAAGCGGGCTGACTTCACAGCCTTCGAACTGGACCCGCTCAGTGCAGCGCCGGATGAGTTCGCTGCGAGCAGCGTGCTGGCAACATTCGTGGACGGGGACATCCAGTTCCTTCTGGACCGGACGGCCTAGCTGCTCACATCCGGTTCTTGGTCCTGGCCGTGGCAGGCGCGGTCCATGGGTCTTCGGGCCAGGGATGCTTGGGGTAGCGTCCACGCATCTCTGCCCGGACCTGGGAATAAGGCCCCGACCAAAATGACGTGAGGTCGTCGGTGACGGCCAGCGGCCGTCCGGCCGGGGACAACAAGTGGAAAAGAACGGGCACCCTGCCATCGACCAGCCGTGGTGTGCTGTCCCAGCCGAAACACTCCTGGAGTTTTACCGCCACAACGGGACGGCCGCCGTCGTCATCCGCGTCCGGATAGTCAAGGCGTATCAGCGAACCGCTCGGTACCTCGAGGCGTTCGGGCACAAGCGCTTCCATGCGGCCGGCCTCCGGCCAGGGAAGCAGACGGCGCAGTGGTTCGGCAAGGCTGATGGCCGACGCAGCGGTTCCGCTGGCCATTGCTTCCAGTTCCGCCGCCAGCCACTCCTCCAGCCTGGACAGCAAAGCAGCCTCCCCGACATCAGGCCAGGGAGCACCAAGTTCCCGGTGCAGCAACGCCATGCGCCGGCGCAGCGCATCAGCGGCGGGAGACCAGCTGAGCGTGGAGAGTCCTTTTGTCGCCAAGACATCGGCGACGGCCTTGCGTGCGGAGTTGGGGTCCGCGCGGACCGGAGTGGAGGACAGCACGATGGCACCCAGCTTCCGCTCTTGGCGGGCAGTCACCCGGCCGTGGTCAAAAGTTGCGGTGACCTCGCGGGTCAAGAGATGGGGAGCCGCGGTTTCGGCCAGTTCCGCCGCCAGCGGTGCAGCAGCGCGGATCACCGCTCCCGTGCCCGCAGTGTCGCGGCCCTGGGCACGTGACACTTCAGCAACTGCCAACCATTCATGGCCGGACAGGGGACTTCCGGCCGGCAGTCCCGCCCGCGTACCCGAGGTCAGCAGGTAACTGGCCGGGCCGTCGCCGGGAACACGCTTGGCGATGCGGTCCGGGTACGCCAGTGCAACCACGAAACCAGGCGCTTCGCCTGCCGTGATCCGGTGGCCTTCCTCAAGAGGCACGACGGCGGCTGCCTCCTGCCGGGCGATGGAATCCATCCGCTTCAGGTCCTCGGCGAAGCGCCGGGCGGCGGGATCAGTTCCGGAACGCAGGGTCGACAGGAGTTTGGTGATATCCGCCCCGGGTGCCCGCTGGTCGCCGGCAACGAGTGCTACCGTTTCAGCCGCAGCCCGCCTGCCAACAGCTGCGGATCCATCGAGCAGGGCCCGGGCCAGACGGGGGTCTGCGGGGACGCGGGCCAACACTTTGCCCAAGGCGGTGGCGCTGCCATCGTCCGCGACGGCACCCAATTCCCTCAGCACTTCCATGGCGTCCGTCATGGCGCCAGCTGGCGGGGCGTCAGGCAAGGCAAGACCACTGCCTCCGGGCGCACCCCAACAAGCAAGTGCCAATGCAGCGCCCGTCAGGTCGGTGGCCAGGATTTCCGGGGTCTGGTGCGCAGGGGCCGCGGCGAGGGACCGTTGGTCATAGCACCGGACCACGACCCCCGGTCCCTGACGGGCCGCCCGGCCGGCACGTTGGGCCGCCGACGCTTGGGAGCACGATACAGTCACCAGGCCGGACATCCCGCGGGCGGCGTCGCGTCGCGGTTCGCGGGACAACCCCGAGTCGATGACCAGCCGGACACCCGGGACGGTCAGCGAGGACTCGGCCAGGGACGTGGAGACGATGATACGAGGTGCCCCTCCAGGCTCGCGTCCGGAAACTGCCCGGTCCTGCGCCGCCGGGCCCACCTGGCCGTGCAGCTCAAGAACCTCAACGTTCCCTGAAACCACTGCACGCAGGCGGGAGGCGACGTCGGATACTTCACGGACACCGGGTAGGAAGACCAGGGCATCGACGTCAGGGTTGTCGGACAAGGCCGCCTCGTGGGCCGCCGCAGCGGTCCGGGCGACGTGATCCAGGAAAGAACGCGACACACCCCGGTCGTCCAAGCGTTGTTCGCGGGCGGGCTGCCACCGGACATCCAGGGGGTGCAGGGCGGAAGGGCAGTCGACGACGGGGGCCGGCCCGCCGTCGTGCGCGGCACCCAGCAAAGCGGCGAACCGCTGGGCGTCGAGCGTCGCGGACATGGCAACAAGCGTCAGGTCTCCGCGAAGCTCACGCACCTCCGCGAGCATACCCACGAGAAGATCGGATTCGAGGCCCCTCTCGTGGACTTCGTCGAGGATCACTGCGTGGACGCCCTCCAGGCCTGGGTCATTGAGCAGACGGCGCAGGAGAATCCCCGGCGTGACGAACTCGACCATTGTCTGGGCGCTGGCCTTGTTCTCGCCCCGGACCGTGTACCCGACCCGGCCTCCGAGGGGGGTCCCGTCCAAGGACGCGAGGCGGCGCGCGGCAGAACGGGCAGCTACTCGGCGCGGTTGGGTGACGAGCACGCGTGGCTGGCCGGGATGCCGTTGGTCGATGAGATTCACCAGCAGCGGGGGCACCAAGGTGGTCTTCCCCGTACCGGGAGGGGCCTGCACGACCACCGCACCGCCGTCGCCCTGCTTTGTCAGCTGCGCCGCAAGGTCTTCGATGGAGTCAGCGAAGACCAAGCCCCGGCCGATGGTGTCCAGTCTGAAAGTCACTACACCATTGTCCCTTTTCCGGGATGAACGAAGTCCGGGGAAACGGAAAGGCCGCGCCCTTGAAGGGGCGCGGCCATTCGGGTAGTTGAGCCTTAGCCGATGGTTGAGGCGTCGATGACGAAACGGTAGCGGACGTCCGAGGCAAGAACTCGCTCGTAGGCATCGTTGATCTTGTTGGCCGGAATGAGCTCGATCTCGGCACCCAGGCCGTGCTCGGCGCAGAAGTCCAGCATTTCCTGGGTTTCGCGGATGCCGCCGATCATGGAACCCGCAAAGCGACGGCGGCCACCGATCAAGGCGAAAGCGTTCACCGGCAGCGGTTCTGCAGGAGCGCCGACGTTGACCAGCGTTCCGTCGAGCGTCAGCAACTGAAGGTAGGCGCTGATGTCGATGGATGCGCTGACCGTGTTGATGATCAGGTCAAAAGTACCGGCCAGCCGTTCAAAGGTGGCAGGATCGCTGGTCGCGTAGTAGTGGTCCGCACCAAGCTTGAGGCCATCCTCCATCTTCTTCAGCGACTGCGAGAGGACGGTCACCTCCGCACCCATGGCGTGGGCGATCTTGACGCCCATGTGGCCCAGGCCGCCCAAACCTACGATGGCCACCTTCTTGCCCGGGCCCGCACCCCAGTGGTGCAGAGGGGAAAACGTCGTGATGCCGGCGCAGAGCAGAGGAGCGGCGACGTCGAGGTCCAACCCTTCCGGGATCGTCACTACGAAGTCTTCGTTCACCACCACGTTGCTGGAGTAGCCGCCCTGGGTGATGGTGCCGTCGCGGTCCACCGCACCATACGTTCCGACATTGCCCTTGAGGCAGTACTGTTCCTCGCCGGCCAGGCAGTTCTTGCACTCCTTGCAGGAGTTCACCATGCACCCGACGCCGACGCGGTCGCCGACCTTGTGCTTGGTGACCTCGGTGCCAACCTCCGTGACGATGCCAGCAATCTCATGGCCAGGGACCAGAGGGTACTGCTGGGGACCCCAGTCACCGCGAACAGTGTGGATATCTGAATGGCAAATGCCGGCGAACTTGATGTCGATGTGGACGTCGTTCGGGCCAACCTCGCGTCGTTCAATGGTGGTCAGGGTCAGGTCGCCCGTGGCCGAGGGTGAAGCAAAAGCGGAAGCGGTAGGCATGTTTCTCCTGCGTGTTGGACTAAATCTGATATTTACATCTAACACTCTCTGGCTGGGCGTTAGGAGTTAACGCTGTTAGGGGTACTGGCAGGGACCCCCTTGGCACTCACAAAAGTGCGATTTTCCGCTCCAGAGCAGTCCGTTCGGCGGCGTTCGAACAAAGATCGAGTGCTGCCTTCAATGCCTCCACGGCCTCCGCACGACGGCCCAGCCTGGCCAGCAATTCGCCGCGTACCGTCGGCAGAAGATGCGATCCTGCCAGCTCGCCCCTGCCCGCCAGCGAATCCACGAGCTCCAGGCCGGCAGCTGGCCCGGAAGCCATGGCCAAAGCCACTGCACGGTTAAGCTCGACGACCGGTGACGGTGCCAGGGAACCCAATGCCTCATACAGAATGGCGATACGCTCCCAATCCGTCTCCGCCGCCGTCCTTGCCGCCGCATGGCATTCGGCAATGGAGGCCTGCAAGCCGTAGGCACCCAATCCCCGCCCCGCCGCGACCGCCGTCGAAAGTGCCGCGCGGCCGCGCCGTATCGCGGACTGGTCCCACCGCCGTCGGTCCTGGTCTTCAAGGAGGACAGGATTCCCGGCAGCGTCGACCCTGGCAGGGAACCGGGCGGCCGTCAATTCCATCAAGCCCAGCAGACCGAAGACTTCCGGTTCAGGACTCAGCCGGACAAGGACACGGACAAGCCGCCGGGCTTCGGCAGCAAGCTCCGTCCTCATCCAGGAATCCCCCGCTGAGGCAAATGACCCCTCAGTAAAGATGAGGTAGAGCACCTGGAGCACGGATCCCAGCCGCTGGGGAATTTCTTGGCGCTCCGGAACGGCGAAAGGTATGTGGGCTGCTGCGAGGGTCTTCTTGGCACGCGTGATGCGGGCCTGGATGGTGGGAACAGAAACCAGGAAGGCCTTGGCTATTTCGTCGGTGCCCATGCCCCCTACAACCTTCAACGTCAGGGCAATGCGTGCTTCCTTGGACAGCACCGGATGGCACGAAATGAACATCAGCGCCAGGACGTCGTCATCGATCGCGTCAGGGTTGAACAGTGTGTCCGTGCCCGGTACCTCCTCGGAAAGACCGTGGGCCAGCAGCGCGTACTTTTCGTCCTGGACCGACCTTCTCCGGAACGTATCGATGGCTCGGCGCTTACCAGCCGTCATCAGCCAGCCTGCAGGCTCGCGGGGAATGCCGTTGACGGACCATGACACGATCGCTTCCGCGAGTGCCTCCTGGGCAAGGTCCTCAGCAAGGGCGAAGTCACCGGTGTAGCGGGCAAGGGCGCCGACGACGCGGGCAGATTCACTGCGCCATACCGCTTCGACGGCGGCCCTTGCCTCGTTACTTCTCACGTCCGTCGCCGTTGCCTAAGCCAAGCGGCCAGATGCTCAGAGTTGTCCGGTCTGCTCACGCCAGGCGCGTTCCTTCTGAATCCACTCGTTGTCCTGCGGGAACTCATCGATGCTGGTGACGCGGCGGATCTCGGTCTTGGTTCCGGCCGTCATGGGCGCCCGTTTGGCCCATTCCACGGCTTCCTGCTTGGAGGCGACGTCGAGGATGTAGAAGCCGCCGAAGAGTTCCTTCGTCTCCCCGTAGGGGCCGTCCGTGACAACCGGGGTTTCACCCGTGAAGTCCACCACCACTGTTTCTTTGGCGTCGTCCAGGCCCTCAGCGGCGAGCAGCACCCCTGCCCGGATCAGTTCGTCGTTGAATTTGCCCATCGCTTCAAGGACGTCGTTGAAGTCGATGTTCTCAAACTTGGCGTAGGAATCGTCATCTGCCCGCATGATCAACATGTACTTTGCCATCTGGATCAATCTCCTGTGTCGTGGAAAGCCGCCCTTCGACCTTCTCACCCATAGGTCGAACAGTGCGAGGACAAATCGACAACGCGTTCGAAAAACTTTTTCACGGCAACGCAAAGGATCCCTTGGATGCTTCCAAGGGATCCTTTATGCCCGCCCACAGAGGGGTCAGAGTCGGCTAGCGGCCGCCGCCTCCAATGACGCCGGCCTCAACGGCCTTGGTCACGGCATCAGCCTCTGCCTGGGTGAGTTTTCCGTCCGTTACGGCCTTGTCGAGCCGGGTCTTAAGTGCGGCGGCACGTTCAGCCTGACCCTCGGAGCGGATTTCCTGCAAAGCGGTGGTGACCTTGGCTTCGTCAACACCCAGTGCTGATGCGAGCGACTTGGCCAATGCAGCCTCGTGTGCCGATGGGTCCGGCTTGGTGCCCTCGGTTCCTTCGGTCGGCGGCGTGGTCGGCTTGTTGGCTTCACGGAAAGCCTTCAGGGCGTCAGAGACCTTGGTCTCGTCGACGCCGAGCTTGGTCGCGAGTTCCTGAGCGATCTTTCCGCCGTCGCGCCCGTGACCGTGACCGCCCGGCTTTCCGGCGTGGTCGGATGGCGTGGTGGCATCGGCAGAGGATGTGGCGCTCGGTGTTGGCGTTGTGGCTGCTGTAGCCATGCTGGTCACGCCCAGTCCGGCGCCCAAGGCCAGCGCTCCGGCTGCGACGCCCAGGGTGATTCTCTTGGTTCTCGACATGTACCTCTCCTCGATCCGTTGCTACGGGTGTTGTCTACGGGACGGCCCAGTGCACCGTCCTCTTAACACGTTGAGGGACCAACCCCAGACTTGGCTGTCCGAAAGCTATGACCAAGCTGTGAATCGAACCGAGGCAATCAGCGGAAGCGGTCAAAGGCTTCAAGAAGCCTGGCGACGGAGCCGCCCAGGTTCCATTCGCTTGCGAGCCGTTCCAGTTCGGAGCGCGCGTCGCCCGTAATGGGCCTCAATTCAGCCCCTGCCTCGTCGAGGCTCGGCACCTTCAGGTCACGGACGACATTGACGACGGCGGGTGCCACCTTCAGGTAGTCGGCCGCCCCTGAGAGTTTGGCGCGGATTGAAGCCGACAACCCGCCGTCGGGATCTTCTGCCGCCTCCAGCAGCCCCTCCAGCGAGCCATGCTCCCCAAGCAGGGCGGCCGCCGTCTTTTCCCCGATACCCGCCACCCCGGGAAGCCCATCGGAGGCGTCTCCGCGGAGGGTGGCGAAGTCAGCGTACTGCTGGGGCAGGACCCTGTATTTGCCGACAACGACGACGTCGGTGACCACTTCGAGGTTCTTCATGCCCCGTGCCGTGTAGATGACCCTGACATCACGCTGGTCATCCACGAGCTGGAAGAGATCACGGTCGCCTGTCACGACGTCGGTGGGGATCGTGGCGAGACTGGCGTAGGTGCCCACCACATCATCAGCTTCATGTTCGTCCGCGCCCACCACGGCTATCCCTGCCAGATCCAGGACTTTGCGGATCAGGGGGATTTGCGCCTCGAGCGGGTCGGGGACTTCTTCGACGTCGGGACCGTTCGGCACGAATTCCGCAACGCGGTGCGCCTTGTAGCCGGGGATCAGGTCAACACGCCACTGGGGGCGCCAGTCGTTGTCCCAGCAGGCCACAAGGTGCGTGGCTTCGTAGTCGGTCACGAGGCGGGCGATCATGTCCATCAAGCCACGCACGGCGTTGACGGGAGTCCCATCGGCGCGCTTGATGGAATCGGGTACACCGTAGAAGGCACGGAAGTACAGAGAGGCAGTATCCAGGAGCATCAGTCGCGGCATACCTGATCCTGACACGCTTCGGAACAAATCCGCAGGAAGTGAAGGCTGTTGGGGCTAACCCGCGGGCTGGCTTGAACCGTGGTGTGAGCCGCATTACGATAATACGAGCGATAATAGAACAGGTTGTTCTATTATCGAACACATGCTAGCCATCAGCCCACAAAGAAGTGAGGAAAGCCCGTGCAGTTCCACCACCACGGTTATGTTTCAGGTGACCCGCGGGTCGAGCCCGCTGCCGGCGTCGGAATTAACCGACCAACCGAGCTCCCGGACGAAGTCGACGTCCTCATCGTGGGCACCGGCCCTGCGGGGATGCTGACGGCCGCCCAGCTGGCTCAGTTCCCTGACATCACCACCCGCATCGTTGAACGGCGGCCCGGCCGGCTGGCCATCGGGCAGGCTGACGGGATCCAGGCCAGGAGCGTGGAGACGTTCCAGGCCTTCGGTTTCGCTGAGCGGATTATTGCGGAGGCGTACCGCATCACGGAGATGGCGTTTTGGAAGCCGGACCCGGCGGACCACTCAAAGATCGTGCGCAGCGCCCGCGCGGTGGATGACCCTGCCGGGATCAGCGAGTTCCCGCACTTAATCGTGAACCAGGCCCGCGTGCTGGACTACTTCGCCGAGTTCGCGGCCAACTCCCCGGCCCGGCTCAAGCCGGACTACGGTTACGAATTCGTGGGTTTGACGGTCACTGGCGAGGGCGAATACCCCGTGGAGGTAACCCTCCTTCACACCGCCGGGCCCCTTGAGGGGCAAGAGCGCATGGTCCGTGCCAAGTACGTCGTCGGCGCCGATGGCGCCCGCAGCAAGGTCCGTGAATCCATCGGCTGCCACCTGGCCGGAGACCAGGCCAACCATGCCTGGGGGGTCATGGACGTCCTGGCAGTGACTGATTTCCCGGACATCCGGACCAAGTGCGCCATCCAGTCAGGCTCCGGCGGCAGCATTTTGCTGATCCCCCGCGAGGGCGGGCACCTGTTCCGGATGTACGTGGACCTGGGCGAAGTCGCCCCCGATGACCACGGGGCGGTTCGGAAAACCACGATCGAGCAGATCATCGCCAAGGCCAACGACATCCTGCACCCCTATACCTTGGATGTTCGCAACGTCGCGTGGCACAGCGTGTACGAGGTCGGGCACCGCCTCACGGACAGGTTCGACGACGTCCTGCCCGAGGAGCGCGGAACCCGCACCCCCCGGGTGTTCATCACCGGCGACGCCTGCCATACCCACAGCGCGAAGGCCGGGCAGGGCATGAACGTGTCCATGCAGGACGGGTTCAACATCGGGTGGAAGCTCGGCCACGTCCTGGAAGGCCGGTCCCCGGAATCGCTGCTGGACACCTACTCCGACGAACGCCAGGTGGTCGCGAAGAACCTGATCGACTTCGATAAGGAATGGTCCACCCTCATGGCCAAGAAACCTGAGGAGTTCAAGGACCCCACCGAACTGGAAACCTTCTACACCAGCACCGCGGAGTTCCCCGCCGGGTTCATGACCCAGTACGCACCCTCCATGGTCGTCGCCGAAGCTGCACATCAGGTGCTCGCCACAGGGTTCCCCGTAGGCAAACGCTTCAAATCCGCACCAGTACAGCGGGTCTGCGACACCAACCCCATGCACCTGGGCCACCACGCCAAAGCCGACGGCCGCTGGCGCATCTACGTCTTCGCCGACGCCGCCCCCGCAGGCGTCGCCGGCCCGGTTGCGGACTTTGCTGAGTGGCTGGCTTCCGCAAGCGATTCGCCACTGGCAGCGACGCCGTCGAGCCTTGACCGCGACGCCTGGTTCGACGTCAAAGTCATCTACCAGCAAGACCACACCGGCGTGGACATCAACGCCGTTCCCGCTGTCTTCAAACCCACCGTCGGCCCGTTCAAACTCACCTACCTCGAAAAAGTCTTCGCCACAGACCCCGGCAACGACATCTTCGACGCCCGCGGCCTCAGCCGCGACGGCGTCATAGTCGTGGTCCGCCCTGACCAGTACGTCGCCAACGTCCTGCCGCTGACAGCGACGGCTGAACTCGGCGAATTTTTCGCGGGGCTGCACTCAACGGCGCGGCCCGAAGCCGCACCAGCGCAGGCAAGCCTGGTGAGTAACCAAGCGTGAGTTCCTGATACATGCCGGGGAACCTTTTGAGGGTTCCCCGGCATGTGGCGTTAAAGTGTCGGAGCCGTCAGGCAGAATGAACCTCATGGGGCGTTGGAGCGAAGAGAGAGTCATCAGTGCCGCTCCTGACGCATCATCACTGGCTGCTGCGCGCAAGCTCGCGCACCCCGGGCCGTGGTCGGAGTCGGGCAGCAGCGATGTTTTGGTGTGGGGCAAATGCCAGGGCAGCGGCAAAACGCCCTATCAGGTGAGCGTTGACGTTGTTGCCCCTGCCTACCGGTGTTCATGCCCGAGCCGTAAATTCCCCTGCAAGCACGCCTTGGCGCTGCTTCTGCTGTGGGCCCGCGGCGAGGCAGCCGGGTCCGGAACCGACACCGCCGATTTTGCCCAGGAATGGGCAGCGCAACGGGCCGACAGGGCATCGGCCAAGGAGCGGCGACAGACCGGTCAATCTACGGATCCCGAGGCACAAGCCAAACGCCTTGCAGCACGGCTGGAGCTGATGGATGCCGGGATGGCCGACTTTGCCCTCTGGCTGACCGATGTCGTGAGAACCGGACTTGCGGCAGCACGGAAGCAACCGTATTCGTGGTGGGACGGCGTGGCGGCACGCCTGGTGGATGCCCAGCTCCCCGGAGTGGCCGAACAAGTGCGGCAGATGGCTTCGGATGTTCATGGGAGAACTGATTGGGCTGATCATCTGCTGACGACCCTCGGGCGCTGGTGGGCCCTGACCAAGGCATGGGCGAAGAAGGACAGTCTTGCCCCCGATGAGTTCGCCGATCTCAGGGCAGCAGTCGGCTGGGCCACCCCATCGTCCGAAATCCAGGAGTCGGAGTCCTTGCCGGGACCGTGGCTCGTCCTGGGTGCGCACAGAAGCGACGACGGCCGCCTCCAGCAGCAGCGGACCTGGCTGAGGTCACCCGAGGGAACTGTCGTCGTCGTTCTTGATTTTGCAGCGCAGGGCCAAGGCCTTGCCACCCCGCAACTCTCCGGCGCCCTTCTCGAGGCGACAGTGGCCCGCTACCCGGGTTCGGCACCTCAACGCGCCATGTTCACCAGCCCAATCAACCCCCGGGGTGTGGCAACAACGCTAGGCGATGGCTGCACCATCGCCCAAGCCCTTGAGAACGAGTCCATCGCGGTGGCAGCTTCGCCCTGGCGGCTCCGTCACCCGGTGCTGTTGGCCGGCGTGAAGGTCAGTCCGGAAGGCAGCGGCTGGATCTACGACTCCCCTGGCCATGCCCTTCCGTTGGTTGACGCCCCACTTGATGCGCTCCTGGCTCTTACGGGGGGCCAGGAAGTGGACCTTTTTGGCGAGCTGGAGGACGGACGGATCCGTCCGTTGACCGTCGTGGTGAATGAGACGGTGGTGACACCGTGAACTGGACTGACGAGCTTCGAACAACTGCACTGGTGGGAACCGGCCGCCATGAGGCTCCCGACCTGCCCGCTGAACTTGGTGTCGGTGCCCCTGAAGGCTTGTCACGGGAAGAAGCCCTACTTGGCCAGGCCGCGCTGGCGGACATGGTGAGCCGGGCGGCACGGACGCCGGCCCCCTTGGCGTCCGGGCTTCAGGTGGTTCCGGCCCCACCGGACGACGAGCCGCAAGCAACAGGCGAAGCGGCACGGCTCTTGGAACTGCTGCTCAATCAGCCCCCGGTGGGACTCGAGCTCAGGAACCAGCTGCTGGTGGACTGGCTGCGCCTCGCAGCACAAACACGACGTCGGGTCCCCCACCGATTGCTTCCGGCGCTGTTCACGGTGGCCGGAAACACGTCGTCGGTCTTCAGAGTATTGGAGCCTGCCATTGGGACACGAGGGCGTTGGCTTCAAGACGTCAGCCCATCGTGGTCCGCACGGTCGGAACCACGACAACCCCCGCGCGCTGACCCCTTGGCGGACCCCGCGACGGATACCCCAGGGGACCCTGTGGCCACAGCCCGCGAGCAACTGTCCACGCAATGGGGTGCTGTCAGTGCCCGGACGCGCGCGAACCATATGAAACTCCTTGCCGTCGACCTACGCGCGGAGGACGAGGCACTGTTGGAGAAGGGCTTGGACGACAAAGCCAAAAGCGTGCGGGAAGTTGCCGCAGAGCTGTTGGATCGGCTGCCACACAGTGCCCGTGCCCACCGGATGGCCACCAGGCTCCGGTCGTTGCTGCACCTCAAGGGATTGCTCAACAAGCGCTTCGACATCGACCTTCCACCGGATCCGGATGCATCAGCGGTGCGGGACGGAATCGCGCCGAATCCACGCAATGGTGAACCCGACCGCTTGGGAAGGCTGGAGACCATCATTCGGGGTGCACCGTGGGATGTATGGACTGCGGTTTCGGGCCGGGGTCCGGAAGCGACGGCAGCCCTCCTCAAAGACGAGCCGCGGATTCTGGAAGCACTGACCTCAGCCGCCGCCGTCCGCAAGGACCTGGAGTGGGTCCGGGCCCTGCTCACTGTCAGGACCGATAGCCGGTTGCTGCATTGCCTGCCTGCCGGGGAGCGGGAACGCTGGCTGGAACGGCATATCCAAGCAGGCGGAGAAGAGCCCGTCGCCTTGGCCTCTTTACTGCGCGCCCTCCCCCAGCCATGGGGTACTTCGTTGGCAGAGGCAGTACTCACGGTTGTCTCCGGCAAGGAGGGCGGCCGTTTGGCGTCGATGCTCTCCGATGTCCTCCCCACGGCACTGCCTTCAGAGTCCACCGCGACGTGCCGGCGCTTGTTGGAGCGGACTGACGACGACGCCGGCCGGCGTCGGGTTCTCCGCGACGCCGTCCAATACCAATCATTCAGACAATCCTTGACGGAGGCCTTCCGATGACAGATCCACAGAACGGAACCGATGTTCTTCGCGCCCACGCAGAGAACGCGTTCGCAGATGAACTCAGCGCATTGGCCGCTGTTGACGACCGCCCCCGGCCGCCCAGCTGGCAGCTCTCGCCATGGGCTGTCACCAAGTACATCCTGGGTGGAACACTGGCCAATGGGACGCAGATCACCCCGAAATACCTCGGTTCTGAGCGACTCGTGGAAGTCGCCGTGGCGTCGCTGGCAACCGACCGGGCCCTCCTGCTGCTCGGCGTTCCGGGAACGGCCAAGACCTGGCTCGGGGAGCATCTGGCGGCAGCAATCTCCGGTTCGTCGACGCTGGTGGTTCAGGGCACCGCTGGAACACCGGAAGAAGCATTGCGTTATGGATGGAACTACGCGCGTTTGCTGGCCGAAGGCCCATCCAGGGCCGCGATGGTAGCGGGACCGGTCATGAGGGCCATGGAAACGGGAAGCCTGGTGCGGGTGGAAGAATTGACGCGCATTCCCTCCGATGTACAGGACTCCCTGATTACCATCCTCAGCGAAAAGACCCTGCCTATCCCGGAACTGAATGAAGAGGTACAGGCCCGGAAGGGCTTCAACGTCATCGCCACAGCGAATAACCGGGATAAAGGCGTCAACGACCTCTCGTCGGCACTTCGACGCCGGTTCAATACCGTGGTTTTGCCGCTACCGGACAGCATCGACCAGGAAGTGGAAATCGTCACCACACGCGTCCGCAGCCTGGGCGAGGCACTGGAACTGCCCGCGGATCTGGCTGCATTGTCGGAGATCCGGCGGGTTGTCACTGTGATGCGGGAATTGCGGGCAGGTGTGACGCAGGATCAGCGGACCACCATCAAGTCGCCATCAGCCACACTGTCCACGGCCGAAGCGATCTCCGTGATGACCAACGGACTCTCCCTGGCAGCACACTTCGGTGACGGCACGGTCAGGGCCGACGACGTTGCGGCAAGCCTTGTGGGCGCCGTCGTCAAGGATCCCGTTCAAGACCGTGTGATCTGGCAGGAGTATCTGGAAACCGTCGTCCGCAACCGGCCCGAGTGGAAGGACCTCTACCGGGCCTGCCACGACCTCGAATCCGCCCGCCGGACATGACAGACGTCCACATCCTGGGTATCCGGCACCACGGACCAGGTTCGGCCCACTCGGTGTCCGAGGCCTTGGGATCGCTGCGCCCTGACCTGGTGCTGGTGGAAGGGCCGCCGGAACTCGACCAGGTCATTCCCCTTATCAACGACCCCGACATGCTTCCGCCTGTTGCAGGGCTTATCTATGCGGTGGACGAGCCCCGGTTGGCTTCGTATTACCCCATGGCCGCCTTTTCGCCGGAGTGGGTGGCCATCCGTTGGGCCCTGTCCACAGGCACGTCTGTCCGCGCGCTGGACCTGCCTGCCGCGAATTCCTTGGCCTTGAGGGCCGCTTCCGAAGCAGAAGCCGTCAGCCCGGCAGAGCAGGGGTACCGCCCCGACGCCATCGGAATTCTGGCAAACGCAGCCGGCTACAGCGATGCGGAGCGTTGGTGGGAAGACGCTGTGGAGCACCGCAGTTCAGACGCTGCCGAACGCTTTGAGGCGCTCATCGAGGCGATCAAGGAGATCCGGGCACTGGATGATCGCCCGGAAGACCATCCGGACGTCGTCGAAAACAACCGTCGGGAAGCGGCCATGCGACGTATTCTGCGGGCCGCCATGCGGGAGGGCCATGAACGGATCGCCGTCATCTGCGGTGCCTACCATGCCCCTGCCCTGGTACCGGCGGACTTCCCGTCCTCCGCAGCAGACAACAAGGTCCTGTCCGGCCTCCCCAAAATCAAGGTGTCTGTCACATGGGTTCCCTGGACCTCGGACCGGCTCAGCCTGGACAGCGGATACGGAGCAGGTGTTGCAGCACCAGGGTGGTACCAGCACCTGTTCTCCCATTGGATGTCCAAGGATCTTGCCGGCGATGTCGCCACCACCTGGCTGGTCCGGGTAGCCCAGGCCTTGCGGGAGCAAAACCTGGATGCCTCCACCGCGTCGGTGGTGGAGGCCAGCCGCATGGCCACAGCATTGGCGGCAGTCCGTGGCAGACCGAGCCCTGGACTCCCCGAACTGGACGACGCCGCGCAGGCAGTCCTCTGCGACGGCTCTGCTCTTCCTCTGGCCCTTGTACACCGGGACCTCACCGTTGGATCCGAGCTGGGAAGCGTTCCTGACTCCGTTCCCACGCTTCCTCTGTTCGCCGACCTCACCGCCAACCAGCGGAAGCTGCGCATGAAGCCAAGCGCAATCGAGGAGGTCATGGTCCTCGACCTCCGCAAACCGAACCAACTGGCCCGTTCGGTGCTGCTGCATCGCCTGGCACTAGTGGGAGTGGCGTGGGGCGTGCCGACAGAAACTGGCAGGACCACAGGCACTTTCAAAGAGGCGTGGAAGCTTCAGTGGAGGCCCGAGCTTGCCGTTTCGCTGGTTGAAGCGAGCAGATACGGCACCACCGTTGCCTCCGCCGCGGCAGCTTTCGTCTCCGAACAAGCCCAGGCCGCGGAAGGCCTGCCTGCAATGGGTGCCTTGCTGGAAGCGTGCCTCCTGGCCGATCTCCCCGATGGCATAGCCGGGGTCGTCACCGCCTTGGCCGCCCGCACGGCACTCCAACAGGACGTCCCGCCCCTGCTGGAGACCATCGCTCCCCTGGCCCGCACCTGCAGATACGGAAATGTGCGTGGTGTCGATATCAGGGATGTCCGGAAGATCCTTGAGGCCACCGTGGTACGGGCCTGCGTGGGACTGCCGACAGCATGCGCCGGGCTCGACGACGACGCCGCTGCCACAATGCGTCAAGCCATCGATTCGGCCCAGGACGGCATGACACTGGTACCTGAACTGTCGATGGTCGATTGGCATGCTGCCTTGGGCGCCGTAGCGCACTCGGACAAAATCCACGGTTCCGTAGCCGGTCGCGCCACCCGCCTGCTGATGGATGCCGGGTTGCTGGGCGGGGAGGATGTCGCGGCGGGCCTGAGCCGGCGTCTGTCCGTCGCGACGCCTGCACCGGAGGCTGCCGCGTGGCTGGACGGGCTGCTGTCCGGTGACGCCACGTTGCTGATCCACGACCCGAGGCTGCTGAAGCTGGTGGATCAATGGGTGGAAGGAGTCCGTGACGACGTCTTCGAGGACGTGCTGCCGCTGCTGCGCAGAACATTTTCAGCTTTCAGCCGTCCAGAACGCCGGGAAATCGGCGAGCAAATAAGCCGCGGTACTCCCTCGGGGAACGATGTCCGCGATGGCGTCATGGACTTGGCCGCGGCGCGGCCCGCACTGGAGACGATGGCGCGAATCCTGGGTTGGGAGGCCGTAGCGTGAACGATGTTTCGAACCACGCTGTTGAGGCCCGCGATCGGTTGAGCCGGTGGCGGTTGGTGCTGGGCGGTGATGACGCGGACGGGATCTCAACGGACGACGGCGGACAGGTCCAGTTATCGGACGATGACGCCCGACGCGACCAAGCCTTGGAGGCTCTCTACGGCGATGGCTCCGGCCGGCGGGGCGGCATGGCTTCTTCGAGTCCGCGGGTAGCCCGCTGGCTCGGGGATATCCGTGGCTATTTCCCATCTTCGGTGGTCCAGGTGATGCAGGCTGACGCCATGGACCGTCTTGGACTCCGGCACTTGCTCCTGGAACCGGAAATGCTCCGTACCGTGCAAGCGGACATCAACCTTGTCAGTACCTTGGTGGGCCTTGGCAAGGTCATCCCGGAAGCGTCAAAGGAAACTGCGCGGTCAGTGGTACGCCAGGTCACCAAGGAACTGGAGGACCGGCTCCGCGCCAAGACCGTTCAAGCAGTTTCGGGAGCGTTGAACCGCTCGGCCCGGACCCGCAGGCCACGGCACCGGGACATCGACTGGAACAGGACCATCGCGGCCAACCTCAAGCATTACCAAGCCGAATACCGGACAGTAGTGCCGGAACGGCTGCTCGGTCATGCCAGGCGCAGCACTGAGATCCAGCGGGAGATCATCCTTTGCATCGACCAATCCGGCTCCATGGCCGAATCGGTGGTGTATTCAAGTGTTTTCGGCGCAGTGCTTAGTTCGCTTCCCGCGGTGAACACACGGTTGGTTGTCTTCGATACCGAGGTTGTTGACCTGACAGACGATCTCGACGATCCCGTGGATGTTCTTTTCGGTGTGCAGTTGGGTGGCGGCACGGACATCAACAGGGCTCTGGCGTACTGTCAGGGGCAGATCACGAAGCCCACAGAAACCATTCTCGTGCTGATCAGTGATCTTTACGAAGGCGGCATAGCCGAGGAGATGCTGCGTCGAGCGGCGTCAATTGTCGGCGGCGGAACCACCATGATCGCCCTGCTGGCGTTGAGCGACAGTGGTCACCCGTCATTCGATTCCCAACACGCTGCGGCGCTGGCCGGCATCGGAGTCCCGGCTTTCGCCTGCACGCCGGACCTGTTTCCCGAAATGATGGCAGCCGCCATCGAACGCCGGGATATCGGCGAGTGGGCCGCCTCCCAGGACATCCCGACAAGCCACGAAGCGTAAACAGCAACCACGGATCTGGCGGCGGCAGGCAATCGGCGCGAGAATGGGCACGTGGTCCTTCCACGTGCCCGCGGGACCGGCGACACCATGAACCAGGCCGCCCGTAAGATTCAACGCGTCTACCTGACGTTGACGCTGGGCAATACCGTTGCGGCGTCGTTCATTTGGGGCATCAACACCCTGTTTCTCTTGGACGCCGGCCTGAGCAACCTGGAGGCATTTGCCGCCAACGCTTTCTTCACCGCAGGCATGGTCCTCTTCGAAATCCCTACTGGCGTGGTGGCCGATGGCTGGGGACGGCGTGCTTCCTTCCTTCTGGGCACAGTGACGCTCGCGGCATCGACGTACCTGTACTACCTGTTATGGCAGACGTCGGCGCCCTTCTGGATGTGGGCGGTGGTTTCCGTTCTCCTTGGTCTTGGATTCACGTTCTTTTCCGGCGCCGTGGAGGCGTGGCTGGTTGATGCCCTGCGGTTCTCCGGCTACGAAGGCGGGCTCGAATCCGTACTTGGCCGCGGACAGATGGTCCAGGGAGTCGCTATGCTGCTGGGTTCCGTGGCTGGCGGCGTCATAGCCCAGGCAACCAACCTGGGCGTGCCTTTCCTCCTGCGGGTCCTGGTGCTGCTGGCCATGTTCGCTGTCGCCTTTGGGCTGATGCACGACGTCGGCTTCTCGCCTGAGCGCTCGACGCATCCACTGCGGGCGACCCGTGCGGTGCTCACCGCCTCGATCGAGAGCGGCTTGAAAAACCCGCCCGTGCGGTTCGTGATGCTGGCCGCCCCCTTCAGCGCCGGCGTCGGAATCTATGTCTTTTACGCCCTGCAGCCCTACCTTCTGGACCTGTTCGGCGACCCGCAGGCTTATTCGATCGCCGGGCTGGCGGCAGCCATTGTTGCCGGTTCACAAATTTTGGGCGGTTGGCTGGCCCCCCACGCCCGGAGTCTTTTCCACAAACGCACATCCGTACTGATTCTGGGCGGAGTCGGCGGGTCAGTGATCCTGCTTGTCCTCGGTTTCACCCATAGTTTCTGGATAGCCCTGCTGCTGTTGGCACTGTGGGGCGTAGTGGGGTCCGCTGTCATGCCGGTCAGGCAGGCCTATGTGAATGACATGATCCCGTCCAAGCAGCGGGCCACTGTGCTGAGCTTTGATTCGTTGATGGGTTCAAGCGGAGGGGTGGTGATTCAACCGCTCCTGGGCCGTGGCGCCGACCTCTACGGTTATCCGGCGTCCCTTGCCATGGCTGGCGTCGTCGAGCTTCTTGCGGTGCCCTTCCTGTTGGCGAGCCGCAAGCACGGTGCGGCAGCCGATGGTGCCGCCACAGCCAACGCGGGGCAAAACAACTGAACGCCCGCTACCGACGCCCCGAGGCATGGACCACGCAGTACGGCGTCCAGGGCCTGGCTTCCAGCCGACCTTCCGGAATGTCTATCCCACAGATTTCGCAATGACCATAGGCGCCCGCTTCGATCCTGACCAGTGCGGCATCGATCTGTTCGAGACCTTCCCTGCTCTGGCCGAGAAGGGCAGCGGCCTGAGAAAGCTCAAAGGCTATGGTGCTGCCCTCGGGATCGTGCTCGTCGTCGACATTGGAGTCCAGCCGTGCCTGGCTCACCGAAGTGATGTCGTTTCGAAGCGCCGAGAGCAGCACCAGCCTCCTGTCACGCTCCTGCTCAAGGAGGACCCGGAACCGCTCTGTGTCAACCATGGAAGCTCACAGTTCCACGGTACCGCTTTCGCCGACACTGAACCGGGAGTTGGTGACTTTGGATTTGACCCATTGCAGCACCGTAGCTGCGGTGCCGCCCGGGCTTGTCCAATATTCAGCGGAGTCGGAATCCACGTGGATCAGGCAAACCTCCGGGGTGTCCGGACCGTCAGGGAACCAGGCTTCCACCACCTGGTTCCACATGTCGTGGATCTTCGCACGGTCTGTCACCACTTCGGCGGTGCCGGCAACGGAAACCCATTCCGTGTTCTTGCCAAACGAGACATTGACGCGGGGATCCTGCCGGATGTGTGCAACCTGGGAGGTTCCCAGTCCCGTAAAGAACCACATGTCGCCGTCGTCCTTCACTTCCTGGACGGCAAGCGGCCGGCTGACCAAGGCCCCTTCTTCGTTGATGGTGGTCAACATCCCTATTTTGGAATCGTTGATGATGTCCGTGACCTTGCTGATGCCCTGCTCTTCAGTCATGTTCTGCACCACTTCCTTTTTTCGCTGGGACGTTCCCACCCCGACAGCCTAATAGTAAGCTTCCTTATTTACTAGGCGGTCAAGCGAAACTGCGCCGAAGGGAATCATGAGGGCGCGCCAACCGTTCTACTGATGCGTGGCCTGCCGAGTGCGGGCCTGCCCACGTCGGGCAAGCATCGCACGAGGAAGTTTGGGGACTGCCATGATGTTGAATGAAACCCTTGCCCACCTCCGGGCCGCTCACTTGATGGTCCGGGATGCCGAAGAATGGGATGCGCTGTCGGCGGCTCTGGCCGAGGCCTACAGTGCAAACGACGACGACCTCGTAGAGCAGCTATTGCCCCAGTATCTTCAGTCTTGGCGGACCGTCACGCGCTATGTTCTGCGTGACACCTTCGACAACGCCGGCATCACCGTCGCCGATGCAACCGACCCTTGGGGAATTGCCGTCCTGACCTCGCGCGGGATAATCGCAGAGCCGCTTCTTTGCCTTCCGGCGGCAGGTGGTTTCGAGAACCAAGGGGCCTCTCCCATGGAGGGCCGACGCCTGTTGACCTTCCCGGAAACAATGGACCACTATGCGCAAACGTTGGCGCCGTTCTTCACCACGCAGGACACCTAGAAGCCACTGCCAGCTATGGCCGCCCTAACGGAGCATCGATAACCCGCGGAACGTACTCCAGCAGTTGGAGCCGGCTGTCAAAGATACGGCTGTCCACCATGTCCAAGGCGACATCCGGGTAACCGTCATAGATCCTTTCGCTGCCCGTTTTTCCCGTGATGACCGGGAAGATGACCAGGCGGTAGCGGTCCACCAGTCCTGCCGACAGCAGAGACCTGCTCAGGCTCAAACTTCCCAGGGTACTCAGGGTCCCGGTCCGGGTTCGCTTCAGCTCCTTGACGGCTTCCACGGCATCTCCGGAGATCAACTCGGAGTTGGGCCAGGCCAGGGGCTCTTGCAGCGTCGAAGAGAAGATAATCTTGGGCACCGCGGCCAGGCCTGCCAAAGAGTCCCCTTCTTCCTTGGAGAAACCGGAATCTTCCTCACTCGCCTGTCCCGACATGCCGGACATGAGACGGTAAGTGTTTGCCCCCATCAGCAGGGTGACCTCCTTCGTGGCTTCTTCAGCCAGCCACGAGAGGTATTCCGGACCCTCCAATCCCCACCAGCCCGGCCACCCCTCGGCTGAGGCATAGCCGTCAAGCGAAATGATCAGATCCACCATCAGGGGTGCAGTCGTCCCATTCATTGAAATCCTCCGCCTCGGGCGTCGCATCAGCCCGCGCGCACATGGTAGCCCCTGCCATATTTGGCTTTCAAGGGGGCTACAGCGCTACGAGCACCAGTCCGCCCAGCGCGCTGACGATGCCGACACCGGTGAGAATCCACCCAAGAATCAGCACCGTGTGATCGTAGCGTGGAGGCTCAAGGGAGCACCGCGACGGGTGGCATGCATCGTAATGGACCACAACGCTGCCGCTCGCCGTGCCGCCCTCCGTTGCGGCGATATCGAGCAGAACCTTTCGTTCCTCGTGGTCCAGGTCCACCCAGCGAAGTCCCAGGAAGCCGCCCGCCGCGAACTGCTCGCCATCGGCAGTGACCCATTGGCACCTCCGGCGGGCGATGACCCACGCCCACACCAAAAGGGGCACGCCCGGGACGAACCCCACCCAGGTCATCATTTCCAGTATGGGGCCCAGAAAATCCACGAATCCGGCCATAGCTTTGATCCTAAAGGCGCCAGGCGAACATTGGACACCCGGAGTCTGCCCGGATGGCGGCGCATGACGTGCAAGGCTTGTTCCATGGACTTGGATATCCCACCTTCGCTGAAGATTCCGGCATCGGAACTCAGCTGGAGGTTCTCTCGCTCCTCTGGACCAGGTGGCCAGCACGTCAACACCACCGACACCCGGGCAGAGCTGAGCTGGAATATCGTCAATTCAGCAGCACTGAGCGATGAGCAGCGGCAACTGTTGCTGCAACGACTCGGACGGCGCCTGGTCGCCGGTGCCCTGACAGTGACAGCCTCCGAGGAGCGCTCCCAGCTAAGGAATCGGGAGCTCGCCCTGGCCAAGCTTGCCGGTCTCATAACCGCCGCGCTTGTACCGGAAACCGTTCGCCGTGCGTCCAAGCCGACCCGCGGTTCAGCACGCCGTCACCGCGTCGCCAAGGAACGACGCTCGCTCACCAAGCAACAACGACGTCGGCCCGCCGCCGAGTGAAAAGCCCTCGCCTCAGGCGCGGCGTGCTGTCGCTGGGCCTGGGGCGGGGGTCAGCCCTTGAACGTCACCTTGCCACTTGCGCCGAACCACGCAATGCTTCCGCCTTGGAAGTCTTGAACTACAGCGCCGTTTGTTCGATACTCGTCCGTCGTGGGATAGCCGAGGGCGCCCTTCTCGAATCCTTGTTGGCCCCACAGTGAGCGGATAGCACCCATGCTGACATGGGCTCCTGTCGCGGGCGTGAAATAGATCGAGCCACCCTCGTACGCTTGGCCAATGCCGCCTTTGGCCATGCCCCGGATCTCGTCAGTAGTCGGATAACCCAGGAAGCCTTTCTCGTATCCCGTCGAACCCCAGGCAGCGCGGATGGCGCCCATACTTACGTGGGCACCCGTACTTCCACCCCAATAGATGGATCCGTTCTGGTAGGCCTGGCCCACGGCACCCCTGCTCAGGGGCATCTCATCCGAAGCCGGATAGCCAAGGACCCCGTTCTCATAGCCTGTCGATCCCCACTTCCCCCGGATTACGCCCGTGCTGAAGAACGTCCCGGACACAGGAGAATGGTAAATAGAGCCAAACTGGAAGGCTTGGCCCGCACCGCCGTTCTTGAGTCCATACATCTCGTTGCTCACAGGGTTACCGGCATAGGCCGGCCCACCCAGCGCTGCATATTTATTGGTGATCGCTCCAAAAGGCGAGCTGCTGTAGGGGGTGAAAATGTCGTCCACCGCGCCCATGATGATGCGATCGCCAGGCCGGTTGGTTTTGAGGAGCTGGACCACCGTGCCAAGGTTCGTGGAAATGCACCCGGCACTGGGAACGTTCCCGGCGTGGAAAAAGATGGCAAAGGAGGCACCTTGCACAGTGGGCATGTCCGGGTACCGGTTCCAATTAATGACGGCGGCTTGCTCATAAAACCCTTGGTTCATGTACGTCCAGAGGTTCTCGTCCGATTCGCCACCAATTCCCTCAAAGTATTGGTTGTAATTGGGGCCGCGTTCGCCTCCCCATCGGGAGTAGGGGTTCAAGGTGTAGTACTTCAGCGTGGTTCCCGGGTTGGACCTTCCCAAGGCTTCGGTGAAACTGAAGCTGCCTGTTGGCGACTTCCACGTGTCTTCCCACGCCATGTTCTGGGCCGAAAACCCCTTTGACCCGGCAAATCCTGTGGTTTGCCATTCCTGCGCATACCCACTTCCGGACCTGACACAACCTGTGATGACCACAGCCGACTGGGAGCGGTCCACCGCCGTCGCAAACGTGACCCTGTTGGCCCCATACGACGGATACTTCACCTGCCCGGCGCTTAGACGCTGGCACGGGTTGTAGACCTGTGCAGCCGCTTCGGCCGTCGTCGGTGCCGAGACGGCTGCCAGCGCCAACGTCACCGCAAGTACCCCAGCTGACACTATTCTTCTGATCACAAGTCTTCCCCCAACCCGACGAACACCACAAGACAAGCCAGCAAAGGGTCCGGCCCCCTTAGTAGGTTAGGGGAACGAGAGGGCAATCGCGGCAAGGCCTGCCGATGCGACCCGACGCCCGACGCCCGATAGAGTCGTGTAAATGGACAGTGACCTGACTATCGCCAACCACCCCGTGCCCGGTAACGCGGGTCGGACCTCCGACGACCTCGATGACGGCATGGTCAAAGTGCGTGGGGCTAAGGAAAACAACCTCCGCAACGTCAGCGTGGACGTTCCACGGGACTCCATCGTGGCTTTCACCGGAGTCTCCGGATCGGGGAAGTCTTCTTTGGCATTCGGCACCATCTTTGCCGAAGCGCAGCGGCGCTACTTCGAGTCCGTTGCACCGTACGCCAGGCGCCTCATCCAACAGGGCCACAACCCCAAAGTGGAGTCAATCACCGGCCTGCCACCCGCCGTCGCACTTCAACAACGGCGCGGAACCGCCACTGCCCGATCCAGCGTCGGCACGCTCACGACGCTCTCCAACTCCCTCCGGATGCTCTACTCCCGCGCAGGCAAATATCCGGCAGGGGCCAGCCAACTCGATTCCGATGCCTTCTCCCCCAACACCGCTGCCGGCGCATGCCCCGAATGCCACGGCTTGGGCGTGGCTCATACAGTGACAGAGGGGTCCTTGGTTCCCGACCCGGCCCTTACCATCCGCGAGGGTGCCATCGCGGCGTGGCCCGGCGCCTGGCAAGGAAAGAATCTGCGGGACATCCTCACCCACCTGGGATACGACGTCGATACTCCTTGGAAGAAGCTTTCCGCAAAGGATCGCCACTGGATCCTTTTCACCGACGAACAACCAGTGGTGGAAGTGACGCCACAAAGGGACAGGGTGGCCAAACCGTACAAGGGTCGGTTCTGGAGCGCGAAACGGTACGTCCTGCATACCTTGGCGGATTCCAAGAGCAACACAATGCGGGAGCGCGTGCTGCGCTTCATGGAAACTGGGCGATGCCCCGTGTGCGGGGGCAGCGGGCTCCGGCCCGAGGCGCTCGCCGTTACCTTCGCGGGCAAGACGATCGCCGAACTCAACGCTCTGCCGATGTCGGACCTCGCCGATCTTCTCCGTCCCACGGCAGGGCTGAAGACCGCCGGCACTGCCTCCCGTACCCAGACTTCCGGCGAAACCAACGAAGTTGCCATCGCCATCACGCGTGATCTCCTCAGCCGGATCACGGTTCTGCTGGATCTCGGGCTGGGCTACCTCGCGCTGGGCCGGCCAACCCCAACCCTTTCCCCCGGCGAAATGCAGCGTCTACGGATCGCCACCCAGCTGCGGTCGGGGCTCTTTGGCGTCATCTACGTGCTGGATGAACCATCTGCGGGCCTTCACCCAGCTGACGCCGAACCGCTCCTGGCAGTGTTGGAGACCTTGAAACACTCCGGCAACTCCGTGTTTGTGGTCGAACACAACATGGATGTCGTTCGTGCCGCCGACTGGCTCGTGGATGTTGGACCGCACGCCGGAGAGGGCGGCGGCAAGGTGCTCTACAGCGGCCCCGTGGAAGGCTTGGCGTCGGTGCGGGACTCAATCACCAGACCATTCCTGGTCGCGGACAAGAGCCATGCCGCTCGAAAGCGCGAAACGACCGAAGGCCCGCGGGAACCCATGGGCTGGCTTAACCTTCGTAACGTCAACCAGCACAATCTGCGCGACCTCGAGGTTGATTTCCCGCTGGGAGTGTTGACGGCGGTGACGGGTGTGTCCGGTTCCGGCAAATCGACCCTGGTCAGCCGGGTCCTGGCCGGCGCGGTGGAAGGCGGGCTCCATCCGGAGTCTTCCACGGAGCCCCATGCCCTGGTATCCGGACTTGGAGGTCTCGACCGCCTCGTACAGGTAGACCAAAAGCCAATCGGCCGCACGCCCCGTTCGAACCTGGCCACCTACACCGGGCTGTTCGATGGAGTCCGGAAGGAATTCGCCGCTACCGGCGACGCCCGGACCCGAGGATTTGGAGCAGGGCGGTTTTCGTTCAACGTCCCCGGAGGACGTTGCGAAACCTGCCAGGGTGAAGGCTTCGTAGCCGTGGAACTGCTGTTCCTGCCTGGAAGCTACGGTCCGTGTCCGGAGTGCCACGGCACGCGTTTCAACCCAGAAACCCTGGAGGTCACGTACCGGGGAAAGAACATTGCTGATGTCCTCGGGATGACCGTGAAGGCCGCGTCGGCGTTCCTTAAGGATCTGCCGTCGGTCTCCCGCAGCCTCCAAACACTGCAAGAGGTTGGCCTTGGCTACCTGAGGCTGGGCCAGCCTGCGACCGAACTCTCCGGTGGTGAAGCCCAGCGCATCAAACTGGCCACCGAACTGCAACGCATTCAACGCGGGCACACCCTGTACCTGTTGGACGAGCCAACCACCGGCCTGCATCCTGCCGACGTCCAGCTGTTGATGGCCCAGCTCCGCAGGCTGGTGGAGGCGGGGAACACGGTTGTGGTGGTCGAACACGACATGGACGTGGTCGCGGGAGCGGACTGGGTGATCGATCTAGGCCCCGGAGGCGGCGACGCCGGCGGTACGGTCATGGCGGCTGGCCCGCCGGCCGTCGTCGCGCATTCCAACGACAGCCGGACCGCTCCTTACCTTGCCGCCGCCCTGGCGCGGTAGCCTACCGCCGGGGAATGTTCCGGAGATTACTGCGTGCCATGCTCACAGCTTCTCCGGCTCCCCTGTTCAGGACCACTTTGGACATGGCCGTGGCGAAACCGATGACCTGCGACCCGGAAATCTTCGGCGGGATGGACAATGCATTCGGGTCCGTAATGAGTTCCACCAACGCCGGACCCGGGTGGGCGAAAGCCGCCCGGTAGGCTCCCTCGATGTCCGCCGGATCGGTGACCCGTATGGCATGGAAGCCCAACGCATTGGCGACCTCCGCATAGTTGGCGTCAGGCACGTCCACGCCAAAGTCGGGAAGTCCGTCCACCAGCATTTCCAGCTTGACCATGCCCAAGGTGGAGTTGTTGAACACCACTACCTTGACCGGCAGCTGGTGCGCTGCCACTGTGATGAGTTCGCCCAGGAGCATCGAGAGGCCACCGTCGCCGGACACGGACACCACCTGGCGCCCGGGATACGCCACTTGGGCACCGATGGCGTGCGGGAGCGCATTCGCCATGGACCCATGGAGGAAGGACCCAATCAGGCGCCGGGTTCCCAAAGGATTGATGTAGCGTGCCGTCCAGACGTTGCACATGCCGGTGTCCGCGGTGAAGATCGCATCCTCGGCGGCAAGCTGGTCCAGCAACGAGGCCGCGTATTCAGGGTGGATGGGCTGCTTTTTCTCCACCTTGCGGGTGTAGGCACCCACGGCCTTGTTCATGAGGCGGTCATGCTTCTTCAGCATCTGGTCGAGGAAACGGCGGCTCTTCTTGGGCTTCACCAGCGGCAGCAGGGCCGTCAGCGTAGACAGCACGTCGCCATGGACGGCAATGTCGACGTCGGTGCGTCGCCCCAGCCGCTCTGCAGCCCGGTCAACCTGGGCGGTGCGGGTTTCGGGAAGGAATTGGTCGTAGGGAAAGTCGGTGCCAAGGAGGATCAGCAGGTCCGCGTCCTCGATACCCTCAGCCGCCGCCCCGTAGCCGAGCAGGCCCGTCATACCGATATCAAACGGATTGTCGTACTGGACGAAGTCCTTGCCCCGCAACGAGTGGCCGATGGGAGCGTTGATCAAGCCAGCCAGCGACATCAGTTCGTCATGGGCGCCCTCAACGCCCGCACCGGCAAAAATGGCGACCTTTCCGGCGTCGTTGATAGCCTCGGCAAGTTCGCGGACGCTTGCGGTGTCCGGCACCATGCTCGCCGGACGGAATGTGGCCGGCAAAGGCGTCGGGGCGGCAGCCTCGAGACCAGCGATATCGCCCGGAAGGGTAACCACCGCAACCCCTCCGAGGCCAATCGCATTTTGGATGGCGCTGTGCATGACCCGGGGCGCCTGCTCGGCGGTGCTGACCAGTTCCGAATAGACGGAGCACTCGTTGAAAAGCCGGTCCGGATGGGTTTCCTGGAAGAAGCCGCTGCCAATCTGCCTGCTGGGAATATGGGAAGCGATGGCTAGCACGGGGGCGCCGGTGCGGTTCGCGTCATAGAGTCCATTGATCAAGTGCAGATTTCCGGGGCCACACGATCCCGCGCACACTGCCAGCTTTCCGGTCAGTTGCGCATCAGCCGCTGCCGCAAATGCGGCCGCCTCTTCATGGCGGACGTGAATCCAGTCAATGCCCCCGTTTTTCGAGCCTCCCGTCTGGCGGACGGCGTCAACGATGGGATTGAGGCTATCGCCCACAATCCCATAAATCCGCTGCACACCGGCAGCCTGGAGTTGTTCGATGAGTTGGGTGGCAAGTTCCTTGGCCATTGTGTGCAGGCTCCCTCAGTTGTGGTGGTGGGCTGACATGGCCAATATAGTCGGCCAACCTCTGGTTGGATCCGATGTTCATTGCTAGCGTGACCGCATGAGCCCCTCCAAGACACCGGCGGAAGTACTCGACGTCGGCGGCGAAGAAGTCCGGATCTCCAACCCGGACAAAGTGGTATTTCCGGAACAGGGTGTCAGCAAGCTCGATCTGGTCAACTACTACCTCTCAGTCGCCGACGGCGCCCTCCGTGGGGCGGGCGGCAGGCCTATGGTGCTCAAGCGATTCCCCAAGGGCATCGACGCCGAACCCTTCTTCCAGAAACGGGTTCCGGAGAACCACCCCGCATTCATTCACACGGCAACACTTCACTATTCATCCGGCACCTCCGCAGAGGAGACGGTCATCCGGGATGCCGCCGGCTTGGCGTGGGTTGTGAATCTGGGGTGCCTTGACCTCAACCCGCATCCTGTGAGGGCCGAAGACCTGGACCATCCCGACGAACTCCGTGTGGACCTGGACCCCATGCCCGGCGTCGACTGGTCCCAGATCGTGGACACCGCCTATGTCGCGCGGGAAGTGCTGGGTGACGTCGGTCTTGTGGGATGGCCCAAGACCAGCGGCTCCCGGGGGCTCCACATTCTGGTGCGGATCGCGCCCCAATGGTCATACCGCGACGTCCGCCTGGCTGCAGAGACCCTCGCCCGCGAAGTGGAGAACCGGGCACCCGGCCTTGTCACAGCCCGATGGTGGAAGGAAGAACGGGGTGAGAGTGTCTTCGTGGACTTCAACCAGAACGCCAAGGACAGGACCGTAGCTTCGGCCTACTCCGTCCGGTCGCGGCCCGATGCCCGGGTCTCCATGCCGCTTACGTGGGACGAGGTACGTTCCGCCCGGCCTGAGCAGTTCACGGTTCTGACGGTGCCCGAGCGGTTCGCGTCGGGTGGTGATCCCCATTCCGGGATCGACGACGAGACCGGCTCGCTGGAGCGGTTGCTCGCTTTGGCCGCCGAACTCGGCCCCGCTGAGAAGGCCCCACGGTCAGGAGATGGCTCCGGGCGTCGGACTTCCTCCATGCCGCTCATAGAAGTGGCGCGTACCAAGACCAAGCCAGAGGCACTGGCAGCGTTGGAGGAATGGAAGAATCAGCATCCTGATGTCGTGCCCAAACTGCACCTGGCCGACATTCTGATTGATGGGATGCGCGGATCGAGTTCCCTTTGGTACCGCGTCAGGGTCAACCTCCAGCATGTCCCCGAGCACGAACGGCCGCAGCAGGAGGCGCTGATTGCGGACTACGATCCCTGGGCTGGCAGGGAATGGCCCGGGCATCCCTGACGGGCGGTTCTCCCCGGCAGCAAGCCGGTAGGCGGAGGTTTCGGTGATGGAAAGCTTGTCCGTGTCGCTGGTCCTCATCGCCGCCATGGCCGTTGCGGCTCCCCTTGCTGCCCGCGTTGTGGAGCCGATAGCGAAGATCCCCATCGTGGTGTTCGAGATCGTCCTTGGGATACTGCTCGGACCCAGCGTCCTGGGGTGGGTCCAGTCCACGCAGTTCACCGATACTTTGGCGGATTTTGGGCTTGCCATGTTGTTCTTCGTCGCGGGCAACGAAATCGATTTTGGGGCCATCCGTGGCCGCCCCATCATCCGGGCCTCTGTTGGCTGGGTCATCTCGCTGGCCGCCGGTATAGCGGCCGGATTCGCGCTGGTGTCTGCAGTGGAAGCAGCGGTGATCATCGGCGTCGCCCTGTCCTCCACTGCCCTGGGAACACTGTTGCCCATCCTCCGGGACGCAGGCCAGGCCAAGAGCCCCATCGGCATTGGGGTGGCCGCTTTGGGCGCGGTGGGCGAATTCGGCCCGCTCATTGCCATCTCCCTGTTTTTCAGTGGCAAGCAACTGGGCACGGCATCGGGGGTCCTTCTTGGCTTCGTTTTGCTGACGGTTGTTGCGATCTTGCTCGCATCACGTTCCCGGCACATCCTGTTTCATCAGCAGGTGACCCGGACCCTCCACACAAGCGGCCAGTTCGCGGTCCGGTCCATCATGTTGATCCTCAGCTCGCTCGTCGTCCTGAGCATGCTTCTGGGACTGGACATGCTGTTGGGTGCTTTCGCTGCCGGCGTCTTGTGGAAGGTAGCGATTGCCAGGGCGCCTGAAGCAGACAGGATCGTCATCGACAGGAAAATTGATGCCATCGCTTTCGGCTTCCTGGTTCCGGTCTTCTTCATCGATACAGGGATAGATTTCGAGCTCAGCGCTTTGACGTCCAGTCCCCTGGCCCTGGCGATGGTTCCCCTGTTCCTGGTCCTGCTCCTGATTGTCCGTGGCCTGCCGTCGCTGCTCGCAGCTCCAGCAGGCTCCTCAGCCCGGGGAAAGCGAGCCATCGTGCTTTTCGGGGCAACCGGATTGCCGGTGATTGTGGCCGTCACGGGCATCGGCCGTGACCATGACCTGATATCCAGCGGCATAGCCTCCGCCCTCGTGGGCGCAGGCATGCTCTCCGTCCTGTTGTTCCCCTTGTTCGCGCTTCGCCAGCTGCAGGGCGCTACTTCTTCTCGGTGAGCGCCGACTCCTTGTGTGCAGCACGGGCTCCCGTTTTCCCGGATTCCACCACGTATTGCGGCTCGTCCTCGCTGGCCCGGTGGGTGTTGCCGTCGAGTTCGAAGTCGCTGGTTTTCTTCTCGATGACCTTGCCGTGGGTTTTGCCCTGCGGGGTGTTCCACTCCACATGGGCTCCAGGTTTCAATGCCATGTCAGTCCTTCGGTGTCAGCTCGCTTCTACTGCCTTTGTAGTACTCTGCCAGCCGGGCCAGGCCCTCATCAAGGGTGACCACTGGCGACCAATCGAGAAGCCGCCGCGTCTGGCGTTGGTCGAACCAGTGCGCGGTGGAGAGCTGCTCGGCGAGGAACCTCGTCATCGGGGGCTCCTCGCTGCGCCGCGACCATGTCCAGACTTTTTCCACCACGGAGCCGGCGAACCTCGCAACGACGCCCGGCACAGCCCAGCTGGGCGCCTGAACTCCCCCGGCCGCACAAATGTCAGCCAGCAGCTCGCCAATGGGGCGGGGCTCGCCATTGCTCACCACCAGCGCTATACCCCGAACATGGTCCATCCGATGCAGGGCCGCAACTATCGCCGACGCAGCATTGTCCACATATGTAGTGTCGATCAGCGCTGCCCCGGCGTCGAGAAGCGGCAGGCGGTGCTGCGCAGCCCGCGCCAGGACCCTTTCCACCAATTGGGTATCACCGGGGCCCCACACGATGTGTGGCCGTACCGCGGCGACCCTGAACTCCGGGGAATCGGATGCCAGGGCCAACAGTTCCGCTTCAGCCTTGGTTCGCGAATAGTGGCCGTGCGCCCGAAACGGGTCGGCCGGTTCTGCCCCAAGGCCGGCAATGGCCTGGCCGGAGTTCGCGACCGACGGAGAGGAGACAAACACCGTGTCGCGCACTCCGGCGGCACGGGCCGCTTCGAGCAGACGGCGGGTTCCTTCGACATTGACGCTGTGAAAGTCCGCTGCACGGCCTGCAAAGGAAACCTTCGCTGCCAGATGGATGATTGCTTCCATGCCGTCCACCGCCCGCAGGACATCGGCGTCGTCGGTCACCGAACCGCAAACGTCCGCGGCCCCGTCAACTCCCGAGCGCCTCCGCTGAAAGGTGGTGACCTCGTGGCCCTGGCGCACCAGAACGCGGGCAACCTCACTCCCCAGGAGCCCGCTGGCTCCGGTAACGAGGACCCTCATGGCTTCCCCGGGCGGCCGCCGGCCAGTACGCGGTTGGCCCACCGGGCCAGGCGGGTTCTGTCGATCTTGGCGTTGTGCCGGATATCCGTGGGCTGCGCCGGCACCTGCAGCACAGCCGAAACCTGGACGCCGGCCGCCAACGCGGCGCGCCGGACACTGGCGGCAAGCTGTGGCGCCGCCAACCCCGCCTTGGGGGCGGGCGGTACGGTCTCGACGACGGCGGCAACGGCTTGGGTGCCGCGCGGCCCCACTCCAACAATGGCCGCAAGACGGACGCTTTCCAGTTGCTCAATGGCTTGTTCTGCACCTACCGGCGTCACCACCGCGTTGGGCGCAGTGATGACATGGACGAGGCGACCCTCCACCCACAGACGACCTTCGGCGTCGAAATGGCCGACGTCGCCGGTACGGTGCCATCCCGATGGATCGACGCTTTCCTGTTGGGTCACCCACAGCCTGTCGTAGGCCTGCTTGACGTGTGGAGCGCTCACCAGAATTTCCCCTGTGACGGCGGCCTCGGTTACCGGAGACGAACCGGATGCCTTGCCGTGCTCGTCCAAGGGGATGACCGCCAAGCGTGCCCCCTGCACGGGCGTCCCCACGCAAACACCGTTACCCGCACCGAGACAGTTGCCGGTTGCCGCGTCAGCTGCCGCCGTCTGGATCTGCTCAAGGCTGATATCGGTGACCGGGAGCGCTTCGGTCATGCCATAAGGGGTCCTCAAGGATGCGTGCGGCAAGAGTTTCTGGACACGGGACAGCAGTGGCTCCGGCACCGGCGCGCCGGCGGACAACAGCAAGCCAACTTTCCCCAACGCCTCCCGACCCGGTCCAGTCAGGACGTCACCGGTAGCCACCACATTGCGCAACGCAGCTGGCGCGGCGAAAACCACCGTCGCGTCGATGGCTGCCACTGCGTCCGCGAGGGCCCCGGCAGTCAAAGTGCCTGGCGCTGTAACGTCCATATCCGGGGTCACGGAGACCGCACCGAGCGCCGGCCCAAGCAGAGCGAACGGAGCAAAGCCTGCCACAAGCTTGGAACCGGCTTGGATGCCGAAGGTTCCACCGACTGTGTCGCGCATCGCTGTCAGCTGCCGGTGCGTGTAGAGGACACCTTTCGCGGGGCCGGTAGAGCCGGAGGTGAAGAGAACTGCCGCGGGCGCGTCAGGTTCGACGTAGTCCGCTTGTGATCGGTACGCACTTGCTGCGCCTTCCCTCGCCAAGGCATCCAGCGAGGTTTCCGCCCCAAGCATACGACGGCGGCCCGCCGGAAGGTCGCGCACGCTGAACCGACGCCCCGGCCAGCCAAACAGTGAGGCCGCGACCAAGGCCTTGTCGATGCCAATGATGACATCGGGGGTTGCGCCCTTTACCGCCCGGCTGAGTCCTTTGGCTCCCAGCCCGGCGTCGGCTACCACCACGACGGCGCCCAACCGCAAACAGGCGTAGAGCGTCACAGTGAGGTCCACTCCCGGGGGAACCATCAGGCTCACGCGCGTGCCGCTGCCCACGCCAGCCCTGTGGAGTCCTTCCTGGAGATCCAGGATGTTCCGGTGCAGCTGCTGCCAGCTCAGCGAGCGGCTTATCTTGCGGTCGCTGCCCATTTCGGCGACAGCCGTTTCCAGGCCGGCGGTTCCGCTGGCCAGCGTCTCCACGGAATCCCAAAACGGGCGAAAGGGCTCCTCCCGGGTTTGTCCGGGCGGGAGACTGTCAGCGCCACGGCCGCCAGCAGGTTCTTCGCGGCCAGCGAGCCACTGGAAGAGCGGCGTGGCGATATCCCTGTCCTCCGCCACCAGATGACCTGCTCCTTCGAAGCGATGCACGTCCGCCTGCGGAAGCCGTTCCACCAGGTCCTTGAGGTACCTGTCGGAAAAGATGGGGTCCTTGGGGCCCCACAGCATCAGAGCCGGCACCTCAAGTTCGCGCAGGCCCTCCGCGATATCCTGGAGCGCCGTGAAGCTGGGGTGGGTTTCATCCACCGGAATGTCAGCGACGAAGTTTCCCACGCCCGAGCGGCGCTGCACGCCTCGATAGGGGGCCATATAGGCCTTCCGGACATCGGGCCGTAATGGTGGGTGGGCCAGGGAATGGGTCACTCTGAGGAAGGCATCCGAGGTGGTGGTGCCCCAGCTGTGCACCGCTGGGTGCAAGGCCAGCTGCAGTGCCGGCGGAATATGGGAACCCGAGGGCTGGTGGACGGCCGTGTTGGTGAGAACCACGCCCGCAAGATTGTCCCGATGAGCCAGCGCCCAGCCGAGGCTGATGACGCCACCCCAGTCATGGCCTACCGTGATGACGGGGCCGTCCAGGCCCAAGGCGTCGCTGAGATCGCCAAGGTCGTTGACCCGGTCCTGCAGACGACGGAAGGTGCCGGTCCGTTCCGAAAAGCCCATGTCCAGTTGGTCCACTGCGATGACGCGCCAAGGGCGGGCTGCATCGGATCCAGCCGTCAGCAGTGTCCGCCAAAGATAGGACCACGTGGGGTTCCCATGGACACACAGCAGCGTGCCGACAGGAGCCAGGCCGCGCCGTTCGAGTTGGGGCCCGTTATCCAGGATGTGCCAGCGGTGCGTTGTGCCAGATGCGTCAACTGCCGACGTCGACCTGACTCGAACTATCCGTGACCATTCAGGGTCGACGCCAGGCCAGCTGGTGGCTACCAAACGATCTCCACCATCCCTGCGTTCAAGCCTGAACCGACACCCATGCACAGGACCCTGTCTCCGGAATTCAACGATTGGGCCTCAGCAGCGAGGGTCATCGGGAGCGAGGCAGGGCCCACGTTGCCCCAGTGCGGGAACGTAATGGGGACCTTCTCTGGGTCCAGGTCGATGGCATCGATGATTGCCTGGGTATAGGCATTGCTGACTTGGTGGGTGACATAGCGGTCCATTGCTGCCCAATCCCACTCGGGCTGGGCCTCATGCCAGGCGTCCACCACCAGCTGAAGGCCACCATCCAGCAGGCCTTTGGTGTCGGTGGTCATGCCATCGATGCCGCCTACGCACAATTCGTGGTGCTCGGTGCCGGCCCGCATCACTCCCCCGACGAGGCGATGCGCGCCCGGGTGCTCGTTCGCGGGTCCGAGGACTGCGGCCGCAGCGCCGGAACCCAACGTGAGCGTGGCAAATTCCCGGTTGAAATCATCCCGCGTGGTTTCGGGCCGCTGCAGTCGTTCCAAGGTTGCTTCCTGGGTGCTTTGGGCGTCCTCGCCGTTGACAATCACCGCGTACTTGATTTGACCGGAATCAATCATGTTCGCAGCCAGGATCATGCCGTTGACGAACCCGAGGCAGGCATTGGCGAGGTCGAAATTCAGTGCCGACGACGGCAGGCCCAGTTCATGGTGGATTTTGACCGCCACTGATGGTTCCAGGTTTCGCCTGGTCACCGAAGTATTGATCAGCAGACCGATGTCAGAAGCTTCCACGCCTGCCTCCGCCATGGCTTTGGCCCCTGCATCCACCGCGGCGTCGTCAAAGGATGTTCCCGCTGCCCACCATCTGCGGTGGGTGATGCCTGCTACGCGCTCCAGCAGACGGGGTGGAAACTTCAGACGCTTCAGGGTGGATGCGAGCCTGTGGTCAAAGTCCGTCGAGCTCACAATTCTCGGAGCTTCGACGCTGCTCACCGAGAGCAGTGCGGTGTTGCTGTGCCGGAAGGTTGCATTCCCTGCCAAAGTCGAGCCCCTGTTCATTTCCGTGCTGCATTCTTGCGGTGACTGTACCCATCAATGCAAGCCCAAGACATTAACTATGCAGGGGAAATCCCCGTCATGCCTATTTGGCCCTAAGCCACCCGGGGCAGGAACGCCCCGATTTCGCTTCCGGGTGAATTTCTTTTGTCATAGTCTGGGCAAATGCCTGGAAGGAACAATCAATGCTGATCTGCGCAGCCTGCGCCGTAGAACGCGATGAGCCCGTACCCGCTTCCTGTCCCATCTGCACTGATGAACGACAATACGTTCCCTTGGATGGGCAAGCTTGGCTCACACTGGAGGCGCTGGAGCAGGCAGGCCAACAGGCACCATTGAAGGAGAACGAGCCGGGACTCCTCGGCATCAGCACCGCCCCGAAGGTAGGGATCGGACAAACCACGCAGCTGGTGGTGACGCCTCAAGGTTCATTGCTGTGGGATCCAATCGGCTACGTCGATGACAACCTCGTGCGCTCCGTGCTGGAGCATGGTCCCGTGCTGGCCATCGCTTCGAGCCATCCACACATGTTCGGAGTCCAAGTGGAGTGGTCGCGTCGGCTTGGGGGCGTCCCCGTGTTCGTTGCCGCAGCCGACCGCGGCTGGCTTGGGCGGGAGGATCCCATGATTACCTACTGGTCGCAGAGCTTGCAGCTTGCGGAAGGACTGGTCCTTCACCAAACCGGGGGCCATTTCCCGGGCAGCGCCGTGGCCCACTGGGCAGCGGGAGCACAGGGACGAGGTGTCCTGCTCACCGGTGACAGCGTCTTTCCCAATCCGGACCGTCGCTCCATAGCGTTCATGCGCAGCTACCCGAACCATCTTCCGCTCTCTGGTGATGTAGCTTTGCGGATCGCCGCCCAGCTGGGAGAACTCACCTTCGACCGGATCTACGGCAACTTCAACAACGTCATCAGTACTGACGCCCGGGAGATTTTGCGCCTATCGGCTGCACGGCACGCTGCGTGGGCACGTGGTGATTTCGACCATCTGACCTGAGCCGGGCCTGCGGTTTGGCAGGCCCGCCATCCGGAGTCAGAGGTAATCGCCGCCGCGTTCGCGCGCAATTTCCAGAAGGGTGGTGTGAAAAGCCACCTCGGCCGGTGCATAGACCTTATCCTGGCGTTGCGCGAGCAGCACGCGGCGAAGCGGGGCCGCGGAGCCAAGGCTCAGGACCCTGACATCGGGGTGTTGCAACGCTACAGCTGTCTTCGGCACCATGGCCACGCCCATGCCGACACTCACCATGGCCTGCGCTTCCTGGTAGTCATTGGCCAGGAAGCCGATGGTCGGTTCAAAGCCGGCGTCGTGCGCAGAGCGCTGGAGAACCTCCACTACGGGATGGGCTTCCGCGCGGACGATCCACGATTCTTTGCGGAGCTCGTTCATGGACACTTCGTCGCGACCTGCCAGAGGATGGCCCTTCGCCACCAGGATGACGGTACTCTCCTGGAAAACCTCAGTGGTCCTGATCGATTCGTCTTCGAAGCGATTCCACGGGTAGTCCCACAAGAGGCATAGACCGGTAACTCCCGACTCCAGGTCCGACACCAACTCATCGAACCGGGCACTGCGAACGGACAGGCCGATGGCCGGGTAGCGCTTTTTGAAGGCCCTGATCACAACCGGGAGAAAAGAGCCCGCCAAGGTGGGAAAGGTGCCGATGGTCAGAGAGCCCCGCCGGAGGCCCGCGATTTGGTCTATATCGGATTGGGCTGCACGGATTTGTCCCAGGATCTTACGCGCGTGGCCCGCCAGTACCTGGCCAGCCTCCGTGGGCACTACTCCCCGCGAGCGTCTGTTCAGGAGCGGCTGGCCTACCTCTTGCTCGAGTTTGCGTAACTGCTGGGACACGGCGGAAGGGGTGTACATCATGGTGTCAGCTGCTGCAGTGATCGAACCTTGCTCCACCACCTCGACCAACAGAGCAAGCCTGCGGATGTCGTATAAATTTTGGGCTTCATCGTTAAGCAATTGTGCACCCTTCTGCGAATTTGGTTAATCCTATACATGGACCGCGGGACATCAACCATCCACCAGCTCACTTCGTACCTCCAACAGCTAGCAAGAGTTTCATTTGACCCCCGCACGGCAGTGAATGAAGCATTGCTACACCCTCCCTCAATTATCGCACATTGTCTTCATGTGTGATCCGGCTCATGCTGAATGAAGAGCCCGCCGGGAACGGCAGAAGGAGTGCAGGACTGATGAAGATTGAAGCGGAATGGATGCGCGGAGGAACCAGCAAGTGCTGGGTCTTCGAAACCGAAAACCTCAACGAAACCAGCATTGACCTGGACCAACTGCTGCCACGCCTCTTCGGAAGTCCGGATTCCCGGCAAATCGACGGTGTGGGAGGGGCGACCTCGACCACCAGCAAGGCGATGATCCTCCGCCGCCCGTCGGATCCCTCCGTTGACGTGGAGTTCACCTTTGCCCAAGTAGGCATCGAGGAAGCAACCGTCGACTGGGGCAGCAACTGCGGAAACTGCTCAGCCGTAGTAGGTCTCTACGCCATCGAAAAAGGGTGGGTCACCCCTCAAGGCGACACCACGCGTATTGTCACCCGCAATACCAATACCGACCAGCTCATCATCCAGCAGGTTGCAACTCCCTCCGGCGCCTTGCCGATCGTCCCCGACGCGCAGATGCCGGGCGTCACCTTTCCCGGATTCAAAGTGGGCCTCGGCTTCCAGGATCCTGCCGGCAAGACAACCGGACAGCTGCTGCCAACGGGCGCTGCAAGTGACACCGTGTTGGCCGGGGGAAAGTCCTGGACGGTATCAATGGTTGATGCCGGGGCTCCTGTGGTTATTGTCCGCGCCGAAGATCTTGGATTGGACACAGCACACTACGACTCGTGGAAGGAAGGTGTGGAACAGCACCTGGACACCCTGGACGTCATCCGGCGCCAGGGAGCAGTCCGGATGGGGATGGCCCCGACTCCCGGACAGGCGGCACGGGCCGTGCCGAAGCTGGCCATCGTCGGCCCGCCCAACGGCGCGAACCCCGACTCCGATGTTAACGTCATGATGCTTTCCATGGGCAAGCCGCACCCGGCCCTGGCCATCACTGGAAGCATCGCCCTGACGCTTGCCGCCCGGACGCCGGGCACCGTGATCAACGACATCACGGGCGGAGCCGCCGGCGCAGCGCTGAAACTGAAGACACCCGCCGGCGTCATCGAAACATGGAGCGAGGAACACCACGGTTCCGTCCTTGTCGGCGTCGACCGCACGGCCCGCACCATCGCCACCAGCATCATCCACCTCCCGGAGACTCTCGGCAACGCCGTCGAAGCCTCACTGGAAACAGCCACTCGATGAGGAGAGAAAACCATGGCTAAGACTATTTACCAACCAGCACCCGAGGCAGAGCGCGACATTCAGGACGAGCGTTCCAAGCGTCCCACCACACGCCGCCGTATCCTGCTGGTAACGGTTGCCGCTACCGTCATCCTGGGCCTGGTGGCCATCCTGTTCGGGGGTGCCATCTTCAACCCGGCGGCCACCCCGGAATCGGAGCCGACCATGACCGCCACGCAGATCATCCCGCTGGTCATCCTGGTGGTGATGTTCGTCGTCGCCACCAAGTGGCCGCTCAACATCGGCGTGATGGGGCTGGTGGCCTCCTTCGGCGTCGGCTACTTCGTCCTCGGCATGACCGACAAGCAGATTCTCGAAGAATTCCCCGCCAGCATCGTCCTGACGATCATCGGAGTCACCTACTTCTTCAGCATGGCGCAGAGGAACGGTTCCATCGACATCATCGTTCAAAGTTGCGTCAGGATGGTCAGGGGCAAGACCATGCTCCTGCCGTGGGTCTTTTTCCTCATGGCCGCCGCCCTCACCTCGCTGGGCACCTTCAGCCCTGCCGCCGTTGCGCTGCTGGCACCCGCCGCCCTGGGCCTTGCTTACGAATCCCGCATCCACCCCGTCCTCATGGGCGCCTTCGTCATCAACGGAGCCCATGCAGGTGGCTTCTCGCCCCTGTCCGTAGCGGGCGTCCTCGTCCACGACATCGCACACAAGAACGACTTCCCCATCGACCAGGGCGCGTTGTTCCTGGCCAGCTTCGCCCTGAACTTCATTCTGTCGGCCCTGACGATCGTGCTCTTCGCCCTCATGGGCAAGCTGCGCGACAAGCACTCCAACGAGTACGCCGGACTCGACACAGCCCGAATCGGACGTCCCAGCGGCCAGCAGATCCTCACCCTGGCACTCATTCTGGCGATCCTCGTGTGCACCCTCGGCTTCCGCATGCCGATCGGCTTCGTGGCCCTGTCGGCAGGACTGTTGTTGGCCCTGGTCAACATCAAGGAGCACAAGACCTTCATCGGCGGCATCTCCTGGTCCACTGTCCTGCTGGTTGCCGGCATGATCACCTACGTTTCCTTGCTTCAGCACGTCGGCGTGATTGACACCCTCGCGGAGATGGCATTGGCACTTGGTGCGCCGCTGCTGATCGCACTGGTCCTCTGCTACGTGATCGGTGTCGGCTCGGCCTTCGCGTCCTCCACCGCCCTCCTCACCGCTTTCATCCCCTTGGCCGGCCCCCTGCTGGCGACCAGTTCCCTCAGCGCCTCAGGTACCGTAGCGGCGCTGGCCATCGCAGCAACCGTAGTGGACGTATCGCCCTTCTCCACCGATGGAGCCCTGGTAGTGGCCAACGCCCGCGACGAGGACCGCCAGCGCGTGTACAAGCAGCTCATGGCATACGCGGGCGGTGTTGTCCTGGTGGCGCCGGCCCTGGCGTGGGCGCTGCTGGTCCCCACCGGAATCATGTAAGGGCGCAGCGCTTCGAAAAGTCGCCGGGAGCAGTCTTCCCGGCGGGCGCTTGGGAATCGCATTCTGCACACCATCGCAACAGGTAGCCCGAAAGACGGGCGCAGGAAGGGATGCCAGCGCAGCTTGGGCAGGGTCACCACATGGTGGCCCTGCCCACGTCATGTCCGGACGGGTGTCGACGGAAATACGCAAGACAGGCTATTCGGCCACCAGCAAGGCCTGGGGCGAGGCCTGCTTGATGCGGGTCCTCAACCACCGCAACTGTCCTTGGGTCTCTGCCCGGGACTGCCCGACGACAGACAGCAGCTCCTCGTCCCGGAGCGCCTGGCCGGCTTGCTCCACGACGGTCCAGGTGATGTCCACGAGACTGGCCAGAACAAACACGTCCTGAAGGTCGCGCAACAGCCCTACGGGACCGCTTCGCGTCGTCGAAAGCCCTTGGGCGTGGAGCCGCTCCGGCTCCCGTTCGTTGCCGGACCCACCGTAACGCTGAATAACCGGATCCAGGAGTTCCCAGTGATGGTCCGACTGCCTGGCCAGGCTTTGGCAGATGAAGTGAACATCGGGTTCCGCACCGTGGCCATCGGCAACCTGCCTCAACGACCCCGCAAGGGTTTTCTCGCTGTTGGCCAAGAGTCCCAGATAGACATCCAGATTCATGCCCGCCTCCCTTCCGGCCGGGAGGCCGTGGTGTTCGGGGCCGGTGCCGGTCCCGTACCGTCGCCGATCCTCTCAACCTTCACAGCGGCATTCTTGAAGACGGGTTGCTTGGACACGGGATCCCATTCGGTGAGTGTCAGCTCATTGGCTGCGGTTGCCCGGGGTTCAAGGGTCTCCCCGCTGCGCGGCCTGTCCCAGTAGCCGTAGTGGAAGGGCGCGAACACAGTACCGGGCCGCACGCCGCTGATCCGCGCCGGAGCCTCGATACGACCCCTCCGCGATGACACCCGCACCAGGTCACCTTCGCTGATCCCCAGACCCGAGGCATCCTCGGCGGACAATTCGACCCACATTCGGGGGGCCGCGGCATTTAGCTCCCGGGAACGGGCCGTCTTGGTACGGGTGTGAAAGTGGTAGGCCGTGCGGCCCGTGGTGTACCGCAAAGGATACTCGTCGTCGGGCTCCTCATGAGGCGGGTGATAGGCGGTAGTTTTAAGCCAGGCACGTCCGTTGGGTGCCATCGCCCGATAAGCCTCGGACCCCACCTCAGCCCCGGTCAAGAGGTCGTGACCATAGTTCTCGCAGTAATCCGAAGTGCTGGGAAAGACACCGTCACTGTAGAGCCGGGTGATTCCCTCCGGGTGATCCTCTGTGCAGGGCCAGGGAATTCCGCTGCCGCCGCGGAGCCTGGCGTAGCTGAGGCCGGTGTAATCGCATGGCCGTCCACGCGAACATTCCTTCCACGCTTCAAAAACCTCTTCGGGCCCTTTCCATTCAAGCAGGGGCCCACCGTCAACGGTGGAGAAGCCCATCCGCTGGGAGTAATCGAGGAAAATATCCAGGTCCGCGCGGGCGTCGCCCGGCGGCTCCACGGCCTTTTCGGAAAGGTGAACCACGCGCGATGCGTTGGTGAAAGTCCCCACCTTTTCCCCCCAGGCGGCAGCAGGAAGGACGACGTCGGCCAGCGCCGCCGTTTCGGTCAGGTAGAGATCCTGAACCACGAGGAAGAGGGCCGGCTTGGCCAGGATCCGCCGAATCCTCGCCAGTTCAGGCAGGGATACTGCAGGGTTCGTAGCCGATACCCAGAGAAAGTTGATGGAGCCCTGCTCGGCGTAGCGGAAAATCTGCATCGCGTGGGTGGGCGGTGCCCAATGCGGGATAACACCCGGGTCCACATTCCACAGCTTGGCCAATTCCTCGACGTGATCCTTGTTGCTCCAGTTACGGAAGCCCGGCAGGTCGCCGTCGGCCCCGCATTCCCTGTTGTTTTGGGCGGTGGGCTGCCCGTTCATCTGAAGCAGCCCCGCGCCTGGCCTGCCCAGCATGCCCCGCAAAAGGTGCAGATTATTCACCTGGCATGCCGAGGCCGTGGCCTGGGATGACTGATAAAAGCCCTGCAGGACGGTGGAGAGCACGTTCGGCGCCGTTCCGAAGATCCGGGCGGCCATCATGATGTCGTCCGCACTGACACCACAGACCTCGGCAGCAGCCGCCGGGGTCCATGGTTCAACGGTCTGCTTCAGTTCTTCGAAGCCAAGAGTGTGCTCATTGACGTACTGGTCGTCGAACCAGCCTTGGTGAATGACCTCACGGACAAGGGCATGCATCAGGGCGAGGTTTGTTCCCGGGCGGAGCGCCAGGTGCACATCCGCATAACGCGCTGCCTCGGTGTTCCGGGGGTCGATGCACACCAGTTTGGGTGGTGTCGGTCCCGTCAGCCTGTCCAAGACACGGGACCACAGGACGGTCTGGGTCTCGGGCATGTTGTGGCCATAGAGAAAGATGGCGTCGCAGCTGTCGATGTCCTCATATGCTCCGGGCTGGCCATCGGCCCCGAAGGTCTCTTTGAGCGCAGTCGCCGCGGTAGCCGTACACAGCCGGGTATTGCCATCCATGTGCGGAGTTCCAATCCCCGCTTTCCCGATCACCGCCAGTGCGTAGTACTCCTCCAAGAAGAGCTGCCCGCTGGTATAGAAGCCATGGCTCAACGGACCTTTCGTGTCCAGGAGCTCCTTGCTCCGGTTGACGATGCGGCCCATTGCCGTTTCCCAGTCGGTCTCCACCAATCGCCCACCCTCTCGGATCATGGGCCGGGTCAGGCGATCCCGATTGGCTACGCCCTGCCAGCTGGCAAAGAGACCCTTCGGCCCGAGTCGGCCTTTGTTGATCCGGTCTTGGGAGCGGCCGCGGACACCAACCATGACGCCATCCTTGACAGCGATGTCGCAACCGCAGCCGTTGCTGCAGAGAACACAGGCGGATTGGACCCAGCGGTCCACCTCGCCTTCAGGGAGTCCCTCTTCAAGGGCGAGGTCCACGCGGACCGGCCATTCCTGCCCTGCCGGAAACGGCGTCCGTGGTCCCCAGATGTCGGTGATGCGATTCATCCTCGTGCGCCTCCTCGAATCCAAAGTGCATGCACTGCTCAACCCCGGGTCGCGGAGGAATCAGCCTTTCCGTGCCCTCCGGGTGGCTGCGTCATTGGCCTTTTGCAGCGCCTCTACGAGCTCGTCCTTGTTCATTTTCGAGCGGCCTTTGATGCCAAGCTGCTGGGCTTTCCCGTAGAGATGTTCCTTGGATGCATTGGCGTCCACTCCCCCGGCTGTCGGCGAGGTTGAGTCCGCACCTTCTTCGGCGCGCGCATCGGAAGGACCGCGCTCGTCCTTGGGTTCCCAGTGGTCCCCGACTTTCTCGTAGCTGTGCTTCAGCGAAGCAAACGCAGTGCGTGCCGCCCGGCTGGAATCGTTGTCGTAGGATTCCATGGCCGAATCGTAGGTCTTGGCGAACGTGTCCTGGGCCTTCTGCTCCGAACGCTGCAATGTCGACGGCAGTTCGTTCTTGCGGGCGTGATCATTCTTCCCGGTCTTGGGCATGACGCCTCCAATTGTCGGGCCCCAGCAAGCCGGGCCGTTTCAATTAGCTAAGCATGCTTACTACATAGGAACAAGGTGCCCAACGAACTGAGCCCTACCGGGTCTTGAGGGACAGGGTAGGGCCAGCCCAGTCTCAGTGGTGCAGTTGCATCCGCTGGAGTACTGTGGCCGAGATTTCCTCAACGGACATGGACGCAGAGTTCACGTACGGGATGTTGTTGGCCCGATACATATCCTCGGCGTTTCGGAGTTCAAAGGTGCATTGGTTCAACGACGCATAGCTGCTGCCTGGCCGGCGTTCCTGGCGGATCTGGCTCAACCTGACAGGTTGCGACGTCAGACCGAAGCATTTGTCCGCGAAAGGCAACAAGGGCTTCGGGAGCGCCAGGACCTCGAAATCCTCTTCGACCAGGGGGAAGTTGGCGGCCAGGATGCCATGCTGCAGGGCAAGATACATGGTGGTGGGCGTCTTGCCGCAGCGGGAAGGCGCGATGAGGATCAGCTCGGCGCGCTCCAGCGCGCGCAGGGACTGGCCGTCGTCGTGTTCGATGGCATATTCGACGGCGGCCATGCGGGACTGGTAGCGGACTGCATCCCCCACTCCGTGGGCCTGGCCGGGCTTGCCGTTGGCCGCAGAGCCAAGGGTTTGTTCAAGTTGCCCGATGTGGGTACCGAACAAATCGAAGAACTGCCCGCGGCTTTGGGAGAGCACGGCACGGATGTCCTGCCCGACAGCAGTAGAAAAGATGATCGGCACGGGACCTGACGCCGCCACTTTGTCGATCACGGCCACCACCTCGCGTGCTTGCTCAATGGTGGTGATGAACGGGATGGTCCGGCGCTCCAGCCGCTGCCCGGGAAACTGGGTCAGCAGGGTGTTGCCAAGGGTTTCAGCAGTAATCCCGGTGCTGTCCGAAAGAAAGAACACCGTGGGGGCGGGCGCGGAGCCCGCCCCCACGGTTGCGTGATCCGTCATTTAGACCGGTGTGCTGGTGGTGCGGGCCAGGCGCAACCAGGTCTCGGTGACGGCGTCCGGGTTCAGCGAAATCGAGCTGATGCCCTGTGCCAGCAGCCATTCGGCGAAGTCCGGGTGGTCGCTGGGCCCCTGGCCGCAGATTCCCACGTACCGTCCCTTGGCCCGGCACGCGGTGATGGCCAACTCCAGAAGCTTGGTCACCGCCGGGTTTCGCTCGTCAAAGCCATCAGCGACCAAGGCGGAGTCACGGTCAAGGCCCAAGGTGAGCTGGGTGAGGTCGTTGGATCCGATGGAGAACCCGTCAAAGTACTCCAGGAACTCATCAGCCAGGAGGGCGTTGGCCGGCAGCTCGCACATCATCACGATCTCCAGGCCGTTCTCGCCGCGACGCAGCCCGTTGGCTGCGAGCAGGTCAATGACGCCGCTTGCCTCCTCCAGGGTGCGCACGAACGGGACCATGAGCTTGATGTTGGTCAGGCCCATCTCGTTGCGGACGTACTTCAGGGCCTCGCACTCAAGTTCGAACGCCTGCCGGAAGGACTCGGAGAGGTACCGGGAAGCTCCGCGGTACCCGATCATCGGGTTCTCTTCCTCAGGTTCGAAGGCGGGGCCGCCGATCAGGTTCGCGTACTCGTTGGACTTGAAGTCCGAAAGCCGGATGATCACCGGTTCAGGGGCGAACGCCGCCGCGATGGTCGAAATTCCCTCGGCCAAACGCCTCACGTAGTAATCGCGCGGGCCATCGTAAGCTGCGGTTTTCTCCTGGATTTGCCGGACCGTGTAGTCATCCAGTGCTGCCGGGCGCTCAATCTCACCAGCGACAGCCAACAAGGCGTTGGGGTGGACACCGATCTGCCGGTTGATGATGAATTCCAGGCGGGCCAGGCCCACGCCGTGGTTGGGGAGCTTGGCAAAGCTGAAGGCCTGCTCCGGGGTCCCGACGTTCATCATGATCTTCACGGGAGCTTCAGGCATGGTGTCGAGGCTTGTCTCCTGGAGGGAGTACTCCAGCAGCCCTTCGTACACCAGCCCCGCTTCGCCTTCGGCGCAGGAGACGGTCACCGGGGTGCCGTCCTTGAGGATCTGGGACGCGTAGCCGGTTCCCACGACGGCGGGAATGCCCAGTTCGCGGGCGATGATCGCCGCGTGGCAGGTCCGTCCGCCGCGGTCGGTGACGATCGCGGCGGCCTTCTTCATGATCGGTTCCCAGTCGGGGTCGGTCATGTTGGCCACCAGGACATCGCCCTCCTGGAACGAGGCCATCTGCTCGATCGAGGACAGAACCCGGACCTGGCCGGCGCCGATGCGCTGACCGATCGCACGGCCTTCCACCAACACCGTTGAACGCTCGGTGAGCGTGTACCGGGAGGTTACACCCGCGGCTTTGCGGGATTCCACGGTTTCCGGGCGGGCCTGGAGGATGTACAGTTCCCCGTCCACTCCGTCCTTGCCCCATTCGATGTCCATGGGCCGTCCGTAGTGGCGCTCGATGGCAACGGCGTGACGCGCAAGCTGCTCCACCTCGGCGTCACTGAGGCTGAAGCGGCTCCGCGACTCCTGCGGCACCGGGATGAAGTCAACAGTCTTGCCAACTTCTTCGGTCTCCGTGTACACCATCTGCACGGCCTTCTCGCCCAGACCTCGCTTGAGCACCGCCGGGCGCCCGGCAGCCAGCGCAGACTTGTAGACATAGAACTCATCGGGGTTCACGGCACCCTGGACCACGGCTTCGCCAAGGCCATAGGAGGACGTGATGAACACCGCGTCCGTAAAACCGGTCTCGGTGTCCATGGTGAACATCACCCCCGAGGCGCCGACGTCGGAGCGCACCATGCGCTGCACACCCGCCGAAAGCGCGACCTCGGAGTGCGTGAAACCGTGGTGGACGCGGTAGGCGATGGCCCGGTCGTTGTACAACGAGGCGAAGACATCCTTGATCGCGAGCAGGATGTTGTCAATCCCCCGGATGTTCAGGAAGGTCTCTTGCTGTCCGGCAAAGGAAGCATCAGGAAGGTCTTCGGCCGTGGCGCTGGATCGGACCGCCCAGGACACGTCAGCGCCGTGTTCCTCGGTGAGGCGCCGGTACGCCGAGCGGATTTCCTCTTCGAAACCGGCAGGGAACGGCGTCTCGCGGATCAGGGACCGGATTTCCCCGCCAACCTTGGCCAAGGCGGCCACATCGCCGCTGTCCAAGCCCTCCAAGATACTTTCAATCCGGGCGTCAAGGCCCGACTCCGCCAGGAAGCGCCGGTAGGCGTCCGCCGTCGTCGCAAAACCACCTGGAACCTTCACCCCCGCCGAGGCGAGATTTCGCACCATCTCACCGAGTGAAGCGTTTTTGCCTCCGACCTGGTCAAGGTCGGACAGGCCAAGCTCCGAAAACCAAAGAACGTTAGTCATAAATTGTGTCCTCCATTGGGCACGCTCTGACAAGCGCTGAAAAAAACTAGGTCTTGCAAGGATCAAGGGCACAGAGCCAGGATGCAAACAAATGTGACCCGTTCAACAGAACGAAGCAGTAATTGGAGGACATTGGGCCGTGACTTGACAGAATGCTGAACCCGCTCAACTACAGAGAGGCTCCTCCGCAGATGACGTAGTTCTGGCCTGTGATGGACTTGCCGTGCGGACCCAGCAGGAACGCGGCGAGGGCTGCGACGTCTCCCGGATCCACCAAGGCTCCGAGTGCCGGCATTTTCACGGGAGTGGCAGCTCGGCCGGGATCGTTCAGCATGGGCGTGTCAGTAGGCCCTGGCGACAGCACGTTCACGGTGATTGCCCGCGGCGCCAGTTCCTGCGCCCATGTCCTTCACGTCACTACCCACATCGGACTGGCCGATGCCATTCGCAAGATTGAGCCCGGATTGGTGGAGCGCACCATCCGCCGCGGACACGAAGCCCTGGTCCGGGCCGGAGTGCCCGAACCCAAAATCGGGGTTTGCGCCATCAATCCACACGCCGGGGAGAATGGACTCTTCGGCCAGGGCGAGGAAGCTGAAAAGATCGAGCCCGGTGTCAAGGCCGCGCAGGCTGATGGAATCAATGCTGTCGGACCGTTGCCCGCCGACACACTGTTTTTCCTGGCCGGACGTGGAGACTACGACCTCGTGGTGGCGATGTATCACGACCAGGGTCACGGGCCCGTCAAAGTTCTCGGGATCGAAGCCGGCGTCAACATCACAGTGGGCCTGCCTGTCATCCGTACCTCGGTGGACCACGGTACCGCTTTCGACATTGCCGGAAAGGCAATTGCGGATTCCCGCAACATGGTCGAAGCACTGCACCAGGCCGCCGAGATGGCAACCCGCCCCAGCATGGCTGTGTAACCGCTCGTGCCCGGTGTGGCGGTTAGCATGGGTAGCACCGTCACGGTAAGGAGACCTAAGAATGCTCTCGGCAAGTGCAAGGCGCGAGGAGATCTACCACCTTGCCGTAACCACGGGCCTGGCGTCGGTGGAAGAACTGTCGGCGCGGTTCGACGTCACCGCCTCAACCATCCGACGGGACCTGGCGTTGCTGAACTCGCAGGGCCGCCTTGCGCGAACCTACGGCGGGGCCATGGCACTCGGGGCGCATCCCGAACCCTCACTACGGCAGCGCACCGGCGAAGCGTTCGAGCAGAAGCACGCAATTGCGCGCGGGGCGGCGGCTGAAGTCCGGGCTGGTGAGAATATCCTTCTTGACGCCGGCTCTACGGTTGGCGCTCTGGCTCACGAACTGCGGGGGTTCGGCCCGTTGTCCGTGACGACTCCGGGCATCAACACCTTGCAGGAATTGGCTGATTCCGAAGGCATCGAGGTGGACTGCCTTGGTGGCCGTCTTCGCACTCTCAGCCAAAGCTTCGTGGGCCCCTTGGCGGAAGTGGCCTTGGAACGAATGAGCTTTGACAGAGTCTTCCTTGGCGCTGATGCCGTCACTGCCGAGGACGGAATCTGCGAGGCAGACCATTCCCAGACCCGGCTCAAGGAACTCATGGCACGGCGGGGCAGCAGTGTCTACGTATTGGCCGATTCGTCCAAGCTTGGGCTCCGTCCTTTCCATGCCTGGGCCCGGCTCGCCGCACCGTGGACGCTGGTGACCGACGACGGCGCCGACCCGAAGGAGCTCGGTAAGTTCGTCAGCGCAGGTGTGAAAGTACAGGTGGTAGCTGTGTCCAACGATGCCGTAGTTGGCGCCTGAGTCCCGGATACTTTCGGTACTGTAAGCAGATGCTCATCGAAATACCTGCCGCTGACGGCATCGCCGAGGCCCTGCTTGTCCGCCCGTCCACAGCGAAGGGCACATTCCCGGGAGTTGTCTTCTACATGGACGCCTTCGGTGTGCGTCCCCGCATTGAAGAGATGGCCCAACGCATTGCGGATTGGGGGTACGTGGTGCTGGTCCCGAACGTCTTCTACCGGGAAGGCTCCATAGCCGATCTCGCCCCGGCGGGCGACATGACCACCACCGAAGGCAGGGAAGCCGCGGGCAGGGACGCATTTCCACGGGTAGGTCTCCTGACATCGGACAAGGCGCTGCCCGATATCAAAGCATGGGTCACCGCAATCACCGGGATGGATGGTGTGGCGCCCGGGCCCATCGGGACCACTGGCTATTGCATGGGCGCCCGTTTGGCCGTCCGCACCGCCACTTCGCACCCTCAGGTGGTGGCAGCGTGCGGCGGATTCCATGGAGGCGGCCTCGCGACCGACGCTGCGGACAGTCCCCACCTGGGCCTGTCCGATGCCCGTGCCGGATTCGTCTTTGGACACGCCGACCATGATCCCAGCATGGCTCCCGAGGCAGTCGCGCGACTCGGTGCCGCTTTGGACGATGCCGGGCTCGAGGCTTCCAACGAAATTTACGCTGGGGCGCCGCATGGCTACTCCATGGCCGACACGTCCGCCTACCATCCCCAGGCCACAGAGCGGCACTTCGAAGAATTGCGGGCCCTGTTCGCCGACACTCTCAAGGTTTAAGCCATTGCAGCCTATGCACCCTGGCGATACCGCACGACTTGCGGAGGACCTGCACCGCAGGGCCGCATCGGGGAACCGCTTGATCGTTGGGCTTGCCGGTCCCCCGGGCGCCGGAAAGTCGACCATTGCCGAAGGCCTCAGCCGGCATCTTGGGCACGAATGCGCCATCGTGCCGATGGACGGCTTCCACTTGGCAAACACCATTATCGAGGGTACTGATCTCAGGTCACGCAAAGGCGCCATCGATACGTTCGACGTCGGCGGTTACCTCTCGCTCCTGGCAAGACTTCGGCTCAATGAGGAAAATGTCATCTACGCGCCGACGTATCGTCGCGGACTCGAGGAACCCATTGCGGCGTCCATAGCGGTGCCAAGATCGACCAGGATTGTCATCACGGAAGGCAACTACCTGCTCGCAGACGAAGGGCCGTGGGGTCGGGTCCGCAATTACCTGGACGAGGCCTGGTTCATGGAACTGCCAGCGGAAACCCGCATATCGCGGCTTATCCAACGGCATGTGGATTCCGGGATGGAACCTGCCGCGGCCGAAGCCTGGGCGCAAGGCCCTGACGAAGCCAACGCACGGTACGTCGAGGCGACGAAGGCCTCCGCTGATCTGATCATCACCTGTTCGTAAACGGGGTCAGGCCAGCCAGCGCCACCAGCGCGGCTGGGCCGGTTCCGGCGTCGTACCAGGTTCCGGCTCCGGCTCCTCACCCAGGGCCAGTGCGGCCTCCGCTATGTCCTCCGCAGTTAGGGTCATCACCGCCTCACGGTCAAGCATGTCCAGGCTTTGCTTTTCGTCGCGGGACAACCGCAGCGCCTGACGGTTGAGTGCCTGCTCGAACAATGTGCGCGCGAAGCGTGCGTTGCCCGAATCTTCTCCTGCGTGCAGACCGGTAAGGATCCGCCGAAGCATCTGGTCCGCATCCGGCTCCAATACGTACTCGTGCTGGGAGAGCATCTGGTGGAAGATCGTGTCGAGTTCGTCCACGGAATAGTCCGGGAACGTGATCTCACGGGCAAACCGGGAGCGCAGACCGGGGTTGGAGAGCAAAAAGGCTTCCATGAGGCGCGGATAACCTGCCACGATCACCACCAAGCGGTGCCGGTGGTCCTCCATCCGCTTGAGCAGCACCTCGATCGCCTCAGGGCCAAAGTCCATCCGGCCCTCTTCCGGGGCCAGGGCGTAGGCCTCATCGATAAAGAGAACCCCGTCCAACGCACGCCGAATCACCCGATCGGTTTTGATGGCTGTGGCCCCCACATATTGGCCCACCAGACCGGAGCGGTCCACCTCCACCAGGTGACCCTTCTGCAGCAAACCAACGGCACGGTACATCTCTGCCAGTAGCCGGGCTACCGTCGTTTTACCAGTACCGGGATTCCCGAGGAACACAAGATGCTGGGACGTAGCCACCTCAGGCAGGCCGTGCGACTTACGCCGTGCCTGAACCTGCAGCAAAGCAACCAGGGCACGCACCTGTTCCTTGACGGTTTCGAGTCCGACGAGCGCGTCGAGTTCAGCCTGCACCTCGGACAGCGGGCGGGCCGGACCCGGGCGGGGACCGACCAGGTCGCCTACAAGGTCGTCCATTCGCTCGGAACCTGGCAGCTTGAGCTGGTTGGCCAGATGACCGATTGTCTCGCGCAGATCATCAAGTGGGTTACGGCTGGCAGCCATGTTAGCTCGGCAGCTCCAACTGGAAGCCGCACTGGCACCGAAGCACCTTGGTTCCTACGTTGACCACCGAGGCGTCTTCATTGGGCTCATCGGTGGACAGAGGCGCGTAGATGCTTTTAATGTTCGAGCCCATTAGCGACATCGGCTCTCCGCAGTGGAAGTATTCTCCAGCGAATCGGAGCAAGCCATCCAGCGAACGCGTCCTGTTCAGGACCGCTGCGACATCACGGAACCGGGCCGCGTGCAGGTAATTGCCTTGGCACTTCCGGCACACGTAACCTACCTGGACCTGCAGCTCGCCCGGATGTGGCGGCAGCGACTCGATGGATTCGATGGCGACGTTCTCATTGGTTCCGCAGTGCAGGCACCCGAGGGGGCGCATGTCCTGCGTCAGTCGCGGAAGGCTTGGGCCACCAATTCCTTGCATGGCATCTCCGAGGAGTCGGCGGGGCTGGCCGGTCAGCGTCCGGTCAGCGGAACGAAGGTTTCATCCCGATATAAGGACACCACTACTAAGGCTACTTAGCAATACCGTCGTCTTTTTTCGTTACCTCTTCGCCAGGAATCCGGGCGGTGCGCCAGGTGTCCACGGCAATCACCGCCCCCAGCACCACCAGGGACAGGGACACCGACGCGACAGCGTCAGTAAACCAGTGGTAACCGAGGTAAATGCGGCTGACAGCGGCGAGCAATACACCGGCTATGGCGACAGCAAAGCTGACGACGGCGGCCCTCGGGTTACGGTAGCGGGAGAACACCAGGAAGGTCGTCACGAGCAGGAAGTCCGAGGCGCCGAGGACATGCCCGGACGGAAAAGAGAAAGTCGTGTCCACGCCGAAGAGCATCTGGCTGACCGGCGGGCGCTGCCGTTCGACCGACCGTCCGATGATCTGCGCCAGGGCCACACCCGTCAGCATCGCAGCGGCCAGCAGCATCGGACGCCAGGCATGCTTGGCAAGCAGGCCCCACAGGAGCGTGAAAACCAGGACAATGATGGGCAGCGCTATCGGCCCGAAGATGACAGCAACCACGATCATGACCAGCGTCAGCTGTTCGGAGCGCATCCCCAACAGCGCATGCTCAGCCACGGCATCGTCCAGGGCCAGGCCACCATGCTGCAGGACTCCCGCGAGCGTAATGAGGAAAGCAGTCAAGCCAGCTGCGGCCAAGACGGCTGAGGTCACATAAAGAGCCTTCCTGGCTCGGGGTTCCATGAAGCGCTCCTCCACAACGAACTTCTCATGGAATATGCGCCCCCAACCCTTTGTCGGCTCAGTTATTCCTGGCATGTTCAGCTCCCCAGTGCATCGCGTCGCTTCCTGCGGGCGGACCGGACCCGCCAGATCACCACCGCTACCAACGCAAGGGCAACGGCGACGGCGGTGATGTCCCTGCCCACGATCTTTGCAACGACATCGTAGGAATTCCCCGCCAGGTAGCCGAGCAGTACAAAACCGATGCCCCAAACCAGACCGCCGGCAGCATTGAAGGCGAGGAAACGGGGATAGTGCATCCGGGACGTGCCGGCCAATGCCGGCATCACGGCCCTGAAGAAAGCGACGAAACGGCCAAGGAAAACAGCGGCTCCCCCGCGCCGCCGCAGGAACTCCTGCGCCTTGCCGAGTTTCTCCCGATGACGTTTGAGTGCACGGCTTTTCAGCAGGCGGGTCCCTGCATGCCTCCCGACCTCGTAGCCGACGGTGTCGCCGATGATCGCGGCCAGCACCACCAGGGCCATCATCCACCCGAGCTGCACCTCCCCGCGACTGGCAATCACACCGCCAAGAACTGCCGCCGTTTCTCCCGGGATAACGAAACCGAGGAAGAAGGCGTCTTCAGCAAACACGAGCAGCGCAACCAAGGTGTAAGCGAGCGCCGGGCTGACGCTCAGAAGGCCATCAATGAATCCACCCACAGGCACCACCACCTTCCCCGTTTACCGAGCACCCTGGCTTCCTCACCGGGCCTGTCTCCAGTGTGTGCCAGGGATCGAAAGAAAACATCAAGATTGATCGATGGCCGGCGCCAACTTGGTCAGCGGCATTCCCACTTTTTCTTAAGGAGTTCTTAAAGTCCTCCGCCCAGAATCGAATAAATAGTTCGTCCTGCCGAAGGTAGCCATGTTTCTGCAATCCACGCCACGCCCTCAGCCTGTTCAACAGCTGCCGGTACCCAAGCACTGGTTGATGCTGGGGCTGGTTCTCTCGGCGGCTGTGATCTGCGCCGGCTTGACGTTGAGGTTTGTCCCCGGGCTTACTGAAGCCGAATTGGCGGTCAATGAGGACTTCAGCACGCACCACACCGCAGTTCTTACGGGCATGGCTTTGGCCCTCAACGTTATGTTCAGCCCGGTGGCCGGCGGACTGATGGTGATGGCCGGCAGTATCTATCTCCTGCTGGTTCGGCGGTCCCTCCCCAGGGCGGCCTTGTTCGCCGCCACGGTGGCATCGGGCTGGCTGACCTGCCAGGTGTTCAAAGTGGTGATCGGCAGGGTCCGCCCCGACCCCGCCATGCTGTTTGATCCGTTGGTGCCGGAGCCGGTGTCCAACAGCTTCCCCAGCGGACACACATCGTTGGCAGTCGCCCTCACTTTGGCGGTATTCGTTACTCTTCGGGGAACGCGATGGGCCAAACCGTCCCTCTGGGCAGGCATGTGCGTGGCGGCGGTGGTCGGCTGGTCCCGAGTCTACATAGGGGCCCACTACCCGTTGGACGTAGTTGCGTCCTTTCCGGCGACCATCGCCGCCGTCCTCATCATGGCCGGAATGTGGAACCGATACGCACCGGGCCTCCTGACCAAGATTCAGTACCGGCTCACCTCCCAACGTACTCTCCAGCGAAAGAAGCCCTGATGAACGCCCTCGTCTTGGAGTCTGTAAGTCACACCGAGCTGATACCTGCTTTGGACCCAGCCGCCCTGCTGCAGGGCCTTGGGCCAGCAACCTTGGCCGTAGTGGCACTAATGGTCTTCATCGAATCCGGAGTCCTGTTCCCGTTCTTGCCGGGTGACTCGCTGTTGTTCACCGCGGGCCTCCTTCACCAACAATTGAACCTTACGTTGCCTGTGCTGATAATTGTCGTGACCGCAGCCGCGATTGCCGGTGACCAAGTCGGCTATCTGCTGGGGCGCCGCTTTGGGCGCCGGTGGTTCTCCGACGATGCCCGGGTCCTGAAGACCTCGAATCTGGCAAAGGCCGAAGACTTCTTCCAACGCAGAGGCGGCCCCGCGCTGATCCTTGCCCGTTTCGTACCGGTTGTGCGCACGTTCGCTCCCCTGAGTGCCGGCATGGCCCGGTATCACTACAAGTCATTCGCCCTGTGGAATATCACTGGCGCAATACTTTGGGCCGGCTCCGTCACACTGCTTGGCTCCTGGCTGGGTCACTTCGAGGTTGTTGCAAAGAACATCGACGTCATAGCAGTAGCCATGGTGCTGGTCTCCGTGCTGCCGTGGGGCATCGAATACCTCAAACGCAGGCGCGCCCGCATGGCAAAGTCTTCCTCCACGCAAGAATAGATCCGTGACCACTGATGCCAAACTGTCGCTCTTGCTGGTGGAGGACGACCCTGCCCTCGGACCACTGATAGCCGAACTCCTCCAGCCCGACTACTACGTCCATGTTGCCGTAGATGGCCGCGAAGGACTGCAGCAAGCCTTGGCACGGAATTGGGATGTCATGGTGATTGACCGGGGACTGCCGGCAATGGACGGCATCGCCTTGATCGCGGCTCTGCGCTCCAAGGGGATCGCCACCCCCATCCTCATCCTCACCGCCCTTGGGGCCGTTGACGAAAAGGTGCGGGGCCTCGACACCGGCGCCAACGATTACATGACCAAACCCTTCGACGCCATGGAGCTCGCCGCCAGGCTCAGGGCGCTGACCCGCAGCTACCGCCAGGTTCCCAGGACCATCCCCATCGGAGACTGGGAACTGGATCCGGCGAACAGGTCCATACGCTCGCTTCACGGTTTCCTTGCCTCTCTGACCGCCACTGAGTCGGAGTTGCTCTTGGTCTTGTCCTCCGAGCCGGATCGCGTATTCACCAGGGAAGAACTCCTGGTGGCCACACACAGCCAAGGCGAACTCCCCGGCGTCGTTGACACCCATGTCCATCACCTTCGCCGGAAGACGGCCCGATCAATCGTCAGGACCATTCATGGCGTGGGGTATCAGATAGGCGAAGCTGATGACTGAACATTCATTGCCCTCACAACAGGACCAAGCAACCCTTCGCAAGGCCTCGCAAAAGATCGCTTTGCGCATCAGCGCCGCCTGCGCCCTTCTTGTCCTTTGCCTCCTCGCAGCCGCCACAATCTATCTGCTGAACCAAGCCGGACAACCGGAACCCCTGGAAGCAGGGGCTGTCTACGCCTACCTCGATACCCAGGACTTGATCAAGGCCATGGTCATCGCCGGCGTCGCAGGAGTCGCCTTGGCCGGTGGCGTTGGTTGGCTCAGCGCCCGGAGCGCCATCCGCCCCCTGGGCGAAGCACTGGCCCTCCAACGACGCTTTGTCCAGGACGCAAGCCATGAGATGCGAACCCCCTTGGCCATTCTCGATGCACGCATCCAGCTGGCACAACGCAGCACAACTCCCGATTCGCCCTACGGTCAGCAACTGTCCAGCATCCGGTCCGACACCGCTGCCCTGACCCACATCGTCAACGAACTCCTGGAGTCAGCTACGGGGTCCGCCCACGAACCGCTGGCCGTCCCAACGAACGTCGCCGCTGTTACGCAGGACGTCGTCGAGAGCCTGAGTCACTTGGCCGCCGGGCGCGGTATCCGTCTGGAATATACAAGCCGCGGACAGCCCCAGGCCCTCGTTGCCCCGCAACGGCTCCACCGCGCGATTCTTGGGTTGGCCGAGAACGCGCTGGCCCACACGCCCGCTGGAGGGCACATCGCCGTCGTCGCAGCCGCCGATAAACATCACGCGACCATCACTGTGACCGACACCGGCCCAGGTATCACGGGCATAAACCCGGACCGGATCTTCGACCGCTTTGCGCGAACATCAGAGCAGCGCGCGGGGAACCAGCCACGCAGCTTTGGCATCGGATTGTCGTTGGTCCGCGAGATCGCCGTCGCCGCGGGCGGCTCCGCGGAAGTCCTCTCAACCGGACCGCAAGGTACCTGCATGCGAATCATGTTGCCGGCAGTCACCTCCCGCTGATCCAGCACACTGAATCAGGGCGGCGCCAACCTGATCTGTTCATTACTGTTCAGCTCAACATCATTTGCTTGACCCGCTGACTCCCGTGGCCTTTCATGGAACCAACCTGATCCGGGGCTGCCCCAAGCCGTCCGGATCACACCCCCTACAACTCCCCCGCCGCACTTCGCTGCGCCCGGAATCAAAGGTGAACCATGGATGCAACTCCCTCGACAGGCCCGGCACTAACCGGCAAATCCTTCAGCCGGAGGTCCTTGCTCCTCGCGGGATCGGCTGCAGCCGCTTTGCTCGCGAGTCTTCAGGCCGCACCGTCCAAGGCCGCCGCCAACGACGATCCGTTCGCCGTGGCCAGGCAGGCGTGGAAGGCAGGGATCGTCGGCGCCGGATACGACCCCTCAGATCCTCCTATAGCATCGCGGCTGGCCTCTGTGGCCTCAACGGCCACGAAATGGCAATCATCAATGATCACCGGGACGCCACGGACTTCCTTGTGGGCAGATTTGCCGTTGGGCGCCAAATCCGCGAACGTCACTTCACATGCCCGTCGACTCCGCGACATGGCCATCGGGTGGGCCGCTGAGGGGTCCCCGGCTTACCGCAACAGCGGACTGCGTGCTGCCATTATCGATGGCCTCGACTGGTTCACCTCCCACGCCTACACTGCCAACTCTGCGCCCTACGACAACTGGTATGAGTGGATGATTGCCACTCCTCAGGCGTTGAACGATACCGCTGTCCTCATGTTTGAGCAGCTCGCGCCAGCGCAGATCACCGCGTGCGCCGCCGCCCAGGAAAAGCAGGTGCCGGAGATGCCGACCACGGGCACCAAAGCCGCTGCCGCCAACCTGGCGCTCATTGCCGATGGCTTCAGCGGGCGCGGAGTCCTGGCTGGGGAGCTGGACACCGTGAAAGCCGCATTGGCCAGCCTGGCATCCATCTTGTCCTATGCCCAACCTGTCGGGGGGACGGTGGGTCTGCTGCATGGCGGTAACGTCGGCGCCATCAACGGTGGTCCCGACGAGGCAGCCTTCTTCAGTCACGATGGTTTCTATCCTGACGGTTCTTTCATACAACACGGTCAATTCCCGTACGTCGGCGGCTACGGTTCCAGCTTCCTCAGTTCGCTGGTGGCGACCATTACCCGCACGGCAGCATTGGGCACACCCATCGACACCTCGATTGTCTACACCTGGATCCACGAGGCTTTCGAACCATTCCTCTGGAACGGCCTGGTCATGGACACAGTCAGGGGACGCAATGTTGCCTTCTCGGCCGGTGGCGACCACGACAGCGGCCATGGCATCCTTGCCGCCTGCCTGCCCCTTCTTGCCAGCGCCTCCGGGGCCGAACGACAACGTTTGGCTTCCATGCTGAAGCAGGAGCTCACTGCGGATACGGCCCACGATCCCACTTCTGCGTTTTCCCTCGCCTCGCTGGTCGGCGCAAGGACGCTACTGGCCGACACTTCCGTTTCGACCAGGGGCCCGCTGGTGAAGACGCAGGTTTTCGGCGCCATGGACCGCGTTCTTCACCGCACAGAAAGCTATGCGGCAGCTGTGGCCATGCACTCCCTGCGGATCTCGAACTATGAAACGGGTAACAGCGAAAACCTCGCCGGTTGGTACACCGCGGACGGGGCCTTGTATTTGTATACGAATGACCTCACCCAGTTCGACAACGGGTACTGGTACACCGTGGACCCCTACCGGATTCCCGGAACGACCGTGGACCGGGTGGAAAGGACCTATGCCAACGTCCCCTGGCGGGCCGAATACCACAACCCCGACTATTGGGCAGGTGGTGTGACTGCCGGCACCTGGGGTGCGGCGGCGTTCCGTTTGAAGGCGGAACAGCCCTCATCCCTGAGGTGCCGTAAGTCCTGGTTCTTCTTCGGCGAGGAGATCCTGTGCCTGGGGGACGGTATCACTGCCGCCGCAGGGCGAACTGTCGAAACAGTCCTGGAGAACAGGCGTTCGACGTCGACGGCATCTGCCGGCGTTACCGTTGACGGGCGCGCCGTGGCGGCCGTCGAAGGAACAACCGACGCAGTACCCGGCGCCCGCTGGGCGCATCTTGAGGTGTTGCCGGCTTTGTCTTTCCAACCCCTACCGACGTCCGCGCACTCCGCCAAGGCCGGACCGGAAAGCTGGCCGACATCAGCCCCAACCGTGCATCCCCTGCAGTCAGCAACACTTTCTCCACCCTTTGGCTGGACCACACGGCTTCCGGGTCGGATGCGTACTCATACATCGTCCTGCCAGGAGCAAGCGCCGTTGCAACAGCCCGCATAGCTGAACAATCACCGCTTCGTGTCATCGCCCGGACCGGCGTTGTGCACGCGGCCCGGCATGAGACCACCGGGCGATGGGCCGCGGCCTTCTTCGATGCCGGAACCGCGTCATTCGTGACCGCTTCCCAACCCTGTGCCGTTGCTGTAGAAGAACTGGCGGACCAGCTGGTGGTGACCCTCAGTGACCCCACCCAGTTGTCCTCGTCCATCGTGCTGGAACTGGACATCAAGCCCAGTTCGGTTTTGTCGGCAGACCCGGGCTTGGACGTATCCCGGCAGAACGGCAGGACACGGATCACGGCGGACGTGAACGGAACCCAGGGAGCAAGCAAATCGGTCAGGCTGCGCTATGTCCTCACACCGGAGCTGGTGTCGGAACGACTTAAGGACATGAACAAGGCAGGCTTGCTGGGCAAGGAGCCTTACAAACAGTTGGATGAGATCCTTACGCGAATCATCACACCGGCACGAACAAGCACGGGGGCCTCGTTCCTGACAACTTTGGAGGGCCTCAAGGCCGTGGTTGACACCACAACGTACGCGGAACTGCAAGATCTGGGCTCCCGCCTGCTCGCACGGTTGCCCTGAGTTCCAGCCGGATCGGGAAACCAATGCTTACACTTGAACACAAAGGAACATAATGAACACCTTCTAGTGCACACCGCGAGAGGCCGGTCCGGATGCTGTCGGAAAACCGCAAACACCTCATACTCAGGGAACTGGCGCTGAAGGGCTCCCTCAACGCCTCCGAGTTCGCCGCCCAGATCGGGACCTCCGGCATGACGGTCCGCCGCGACCTTGCCATGCTGGAGAAACGGGGACTCGTGGAACGGGTGCATGGAGGGGCGGTTGCCGTTCCCGACGCCTCCGTTTCGCAGCAGGCGCCGCAGGTGCCTGCCAACGGGGCCCCGCAACGCGGCTCGGTCGCCACCATCGGGATGATCGTTCCCTCTGCTTCCTACTACTTCAGCGGCGTCATTCGAGGTGCTGAAACCGCGGCAAGGGAGGCCGGCGTTCGTTTGATTCTTGGGGTCTCGAACTACTCCAGCGCCGAAGAACAACGGCAGCTTCAGAGAATGTTCGATCTCGGCGTCGATGGGATCCTGGTGACGCCAAGCGAGGCATCACTCTCCGACACGGACACGCTGGATCTGCTGGCAGCTGCTGCGGTTCCGATCGTCGTAGTGGAGCGATCCATTGAAGACACACTCGATCGCGGTAATTTCGAATGCGTACGCAGTGATCACGCGCAAGGTGCCCGCATCGCCGTCGCCCATCTCCAGGAGCTGGGGCACCGTCGGATCGCCCTGTGCCTCCGGGAGAACAGTCCTACAGCACCGCCCCTCATGGAGGGCTTTGGTCAAGCAATGGAAAAGGGAGGACTGGACACCCAACCGGCATCCAGCTTGGTCCGTACGATGTCCCGCGCCCGGAACGATCCCCAGGCCCATCATGAGCTGGTTGCCGACATCCTCGATTGGTGCATACGGGAAAAGGTCACCGCCGCCATCGTGCACACCGATGAAGACGCCCTGCAGTTCGCCAGCGTGTGCCAGGAGCGTGCAATAAAGGTGCCTGAGGACTTCGCGATCATCGCCTACGACGACGAGATCGCGGCGCTGGGGACCACGCCCCTGACTGCCGTAGCACCACCCAAATTCGACGTTGGACACCAAGCGTTGATGATGTGCGCCAACCGGGTCATCTCCCGACGCCCTGGCCCCGCCGCGCGGCAGCGCGTCAACCTGTCCCCCACCTTGGTTGTCCGCAATTCGACGCTGCCTGAGGGAGCAGAGCTGGGTCTGGCTGAGCTCTCCCAAGGTTAACCCGCGTAAACGTTGGCACTTTGTTCATTCCTGTTTACTTTGTAGCCTCTTGTTCATCTCTGTTGATTCAATGGAGTTAGTCGAGTGCAGCACCCGCACTCCCCGACTTCGCATCGTGAACTTCAAAGGAGAACAGAATGAAGCGACGCCAGCTTCTGTTGGGAGCCGCCAGCCTCATGGTCAGCGCGGCCCTGGTGTCAGGTTGCGCCAGCACACCGGCCGCAAACCCCGCTCCCACTCCCACGGAGGACCCCAGCGGCACCATCACCTTCTGGTCTTCCCTGGCCGGCATGGACAAGGTAGCCGCAGCCTTCAACGCCAGCCAGGGCAAGATCAAAGTAAATTTCGAAACCGTTCCCAACGGCGCTGGCGGCGGTTACGCCAAATTGTCGACGGCGATCACGGCCGGCAACGGCCCGGATGTTGCCACCATCGAATACCCCCAACTGCCGCAGTTCGTCAGCAACGGCCAGCTGCAGCCCTTGGACGGGTTCATCGACAAATCAGCCACAGTGGACAAGCTCAGCGACGGCACAAAAGCCCTGGTGCAGTTCGGTGACCAAACCTATGCGCTGCCCTACGATGCCGCGCCAATGATCATGTGGTACCGCAAGGATATGTTGGACAAGGCAGGCGTGGGCGTCCCGAAAACCTGGGAAGACTTTGAGAATGCAGGCAAGAAGCTGAAGGCAGTGGCGCCCGACGCCCACTTGGCCAGCTTCAATCCGAACGAGGCCTCGCTGACCGCGGCCCTGTCCTGGCAGGCAGGTGCCAAGTGGTTCGGCACCGAGGGTGACAGCTGGAAGGTCGGTGTGGATGATGAAGCAACGCAGAAGGTAGCAACGTACTGGCAAAAGCTCATCGACCAAAAGATCGTCAAGGTCCAGCAGTCCTTCAGCGACGAATGGTCGGCAGACCTGGCCAGTGGCGCCGTCGTGGGTGTCCTCGGGGCCAACTGGAGCGCCACCGGCATCCAGAAGCGCACCGAAGCCAGTGGCCAGAAGGGCCAGTGGATCGCCGCGGAGGTGCCCAATTGGGGTACGCCGGCCGATGCCTTTTACGGTGGGTCCAGCTTCAACATCACCAAGAGCAGCAAGAACCCCGCGGCGGCCGCCAAGTTCATCGAGTACTTGTCGACCAACCCCGAAGCCATCCAGGCCCGCGGGAACACTGGCTCGGCCTTCCTTGCCTTCCCGGGATTGACGCCCGTGGCCCAGAAAGCCTTCGACGCCAGCTACTTCGGAAATGATATTTACCAAGTCTTCGACACGGCGTACGCCACCATCACTCCAGGGTGGCAATGGGGACCCAACTGGGACATCACCAACACCGCCCTCAAGGACGCGTACGGCAAGCTGACCACCGGTGGGAAAGTCAAAGACGCGGTTGAGGCAGCCCAGGACGCGACCGTAGCCGGACTCAAGCAGAGCGGTCTCTCCGTCAAGGAGTAGGCCCGCATGGCAGGTGGCCCGGGACCCAAACCCGCCCGGGCCACCCTGCCACGGAGGAGAAAACACCATCATGGCACTGACCAAGGCGCCCCCCAGCACGCACAACCAGCGCAAAACCCGATCCATGTCCGGAACCGGCGGCCGCACCGCGGCGTTGTTCCTGACTCCCTTTTTCGCCGTCTTCGCCCTTGCGATGGTGGCACCCGTTATCTACTCGATCGTCCTCAGCTTCTTCGCGCAGCAGAAGTCGGGCCTGGGCTTCGGCCAAGCCAAAACCTCGTTCGTAGGGGTAGAAAACTATATCCAGGTCCTCCAGTCCGAGAGCTTCGCAGCAGGCCTCGGGCGGCTGGCCCTGTACTGCGTCATCTATATCCCGTGCATGGTCGGAGGTGCCCTGGCATTCGCGCTCCTGCTGGACGCCACCGTCGCAAGGGCAAGGAAGCTCTTCCAGCTGCTGGTCTTTCTTCCCCACGCAGTCCCGGGCGTGATCGCTGCCCTGATTTGGGCATATCTCTACACCCCCGGCGTCAGCCCCATCGTTTCGGTCCTGGAGGGCGGAGGCATCTCGCTGAACTTCCTGGATAACCACATGATCCTGCCCTCCATCGTGAATATCGCGGTGTGGGAGTGGACAGGCTACAACGTCATCATTTTGTTCACTGCCCTCCAAGCTGTCTCCAGGGAGGTCTTGGAAGCCGCCCGCGTGGACGGTGCCGGGGAAATCCGGACAGCCTTCAGCATCAAGCTGCCCCTGATCCTCCCGGCCCTCAGCGTCATCATGTTGTTCACCGTCATAGGCACGTTGCAGCTGTTCACCGAGCCGTCCATCATCGGCAAAGCCACAGCCTCCGTGACCAGCACCTGGGTCCCCAACATGTGGGCCTACGATGCCGCCTTCAACCGGCACAACCTGAACCAGGCGGCCGCCGCATCCATCATCATCGCCCTTGTCGCAGCTGTGCTGTCCTGGGTCGTCACCCGTTTGAGCTCAAGGATGAACAAAGCATGAGCACCCCAACACTGACCAGGGCCGGGAAGGTCCCACGGCAACTTGCTCCCCACGGAAAGGGCAGCGACAACCACTCGCGCGGGTTCGCCGGCAAGTTCACCGTCAACGCACTCCTGATCCTGGGTTGTGCCTATATGGTTTTTCCCGTCCTGTGGCTGTTCTTCGCCTCCACGAAAAGCGCCTCCGACCTTTATGCCACAGGTGCCTACGCCCTTGGACACCCGGCGTTCTTTGAGAACGTCACAGCAGTCCTCAACCAGGACGGCGGTATGTTCCTGCGCTGGATGGCCAACTCCATGTTCTACGCAGCTTTCGGTGCCATTTTCGGAGGCCTGATCTCCGTCATGGCGGGCTACGCGTTCGACAAGTTCCAATTCCGCGGGAAAGATTCATTCTTTGGGGTGGTCCTGGTGGGAGTGCTCATTCCCAATACGGCCACCGTCCTGCCGATGTACTTGCTGGCCTCGGTTTTCGGACTGACCAACACCGTGTGGGCCATCCTGATCCCGGTCCTCTGCAATCCGTTCGGCGTCTATTTAGCCAGGGTGTATTCGGCGGCCTACGTCCCCTCGGAGACCTTGGAAGCCGCCCGCGTCGACGGCGCCGGCCCGGTCCGGTCCTTCTTCTCCTTGGGTCTGCCGATGATGCTCCCGGGCTACGTCACCATAGCCCTCTTCCAATTCGTCGGCGTGTGGAACAACTTCATGCTCCCCTTGGTGATGCTGCAGGACCAACAGCTGCTCCCGGTCAGCGTGGGTATCTCCATCTGGCAGGGATACTCGCTCCCCCAACCGGAATTCACGCCCATGGTAATCACCGGCTCGCTGCTCTCAGTGATCCCGCTCCTCGTCGCGTTCATCCTGCTGCAGCGTTTCTGGAAGTCCGGCCTGACTGCAGGGAGTGTCAAATGACCTTGAACATCGCCCTGGCCATGCCCGAAAACACCGCCCGCGGAGTGTTCCCCTCGCGCAGCCTGGACCCTCTGGAGCCCAGCCTTAAGATCCTGAGCCGCGATCCGATCCAGGATTTCCATTCCCCCGAAGGACGCGCCTTGGTCAGCGAGGCCGACGTTCTCCTCACCGGTTGGGGCTGTCCGGTGATCGACGAAGCTGTGCTTGATGCGGCACCACGGCTGAGATATGTGCTCCATGCCGCAGGCAGCATAAAGCACCACATTGGCGAAGCCTGTTGGGAACGCGGAATCCAGGTCAGTTCCGCTGCGGATGCGAACGCCATCCCGGTCGCCGAATACACCGTTGCCATGATTATTCTGGCCAATAAACGCGTCCTCCAGATCGCGCGGACCCTTCATACCAGTCGTATGGAGGTTCTGCCGGAGCAACTCTTCCCCGACATGGGGAACTACCGCAAGCGCGTTGGCATCATCGGTGCCTCAAGGATCGGCAGGCATGTCATCAGGCTGCTTGCCCCCTATGACCTCGATATCGTTGTCGCCGACCCCTTTCTCTCCCAGGAGGAGGCTTCGGCCTGGGGAGTCGGGCTGGTCGACCTGGAGCGGCTCATAACGGACAGCGACATCATCAGCCTGCACGCGCCGTCGTTACCGTCCACAAAGAACCTCATCAACGGCGATCTGATCCGGGGCATGCGACCCGGTGCCACCTTCATCAACACTGCCCGCGGCGAACTCGTGGACCAGGATGCCCTTCTCGCCAGGGTTGAACAGGGCGATCTGTACGCGATCCTGGATGTCACGACTCCTTGGGTACTGCCCTCAGACTCGCGCTTTTACACGAACCCCAACGTTCTCCTCACCCCGCATGTGGCGGGTTCCTTGGGAAACGAACTGGAGCGCATGGCAGCATCCGCCGTAAACGAGGCGCTGCGGCTTTCCCGCGGCGAACCACTGCGATTTCCGGTGCGCGCTGAAGACCTGGTCTTTACCGCCTAGGCAACCGGGCGTCCTCCCTAGCCGCTGACCCTGACGGCGTCCTGAACCGGCGTCACCTGCTCGGCTGCGGAGATCACATCCCGGACCACGCGCCAGGCGCCCCGAACGGCAATGGCGACGCTCATCAGGGTTGGGTTCATTGCCGTCGCCGTGGGGATCAAGGCGTTGCCGCCCACCACCAGGTTTTCGTAGCCCCACACGCGTGACCATGGATCGGCAACCGAAGTGCCGTCGTCGGAATCCCCCATCCGCAAGGTGCCCTGGTAGTGGAGGCTGGAACCGTTCGGCATCAAGCGGGGCTCAGCCACGAACTCGCCGAGCGCCTCGCCTGCGCGGCGGAGACGGGCGGTGGCATCCTCGATCTCGGCAGTTTCACGGTCCGTCAGAGCGTAGCTGATGGTCATGTTCGGGAAGCCACGGTAGTCCAGCTCGTTGTCGTCAAAGACCACGCCGTCCTCGAAACGAGGGTGCTTTCGCATGCCATAGCCCATGTTGACGTAGCCCCAACGGTTCTGCGCGCGGGGCGAATCTGCCGGCATCGGGAACGGGGTGGTCTCCGAGTACATCACCTGGACGGAGAAGGGATGGTCCGGCTCGGAGAAGGGGATGCGGTTGACGGCGGCAACCGGGTCGGCGGGATTCTGGGCACGGCGCGCGAGTTCCGCGTCCAAGTCCGACTCAGTGGCGAAGCGTTCCATCTTCTCCGCGTCGAGGGCCACCGTGGAGATCACCACGGGGTGCTCCGTCAGGTAGTGGCCCAGCGCGCTGGGACGAATGCCGGAGGCCCACAGCAGCTGCGGAGAGCGGAACGCATCAGCGGCAACCACCACGACGTCGGCTTCCACAAAGGACGATTCCCCGGTGCGGAGGTCCTCCACCGTGACACCGGTGGTCCGGTTCCCCTCGGTTTCCACCCGGCGGACCAGCGTCAGGTCGCGGAGTTCGAACCGCTGGGACAGTGGCGATGCCGGGTCGACAAGCGGCCCGAGAACAACGTCCGCCCCGGCCCAGCGCATGGAGCCATCGGGTTGAGGGTCGCCGGCCACGGGAAGCGTACTTACCCCGTAGCCTTCGGGCAGCTCACCGGCAAATTCCTCCGACAGGAGGGACCTGATGGCAGAGCCAACGCCCGAGTCGGCAAACGCCGCGCTCTGGACGTGCAGGAGATCCTTGGCTTGGCCAATGAGGTTGTCCCACTCGGCGTCGTCGATGAACGGGATCTTCTCGCTGAAGGCGGGCGACGGCGTGGCGCAGGTCCAGTGGGCTCCCTGGCCGCCGACGTTGGTTGCCGCAGCCGCCGCCGGGAAGGTCTCCGCGTGCGCCGACCCCACACCCCCGAAGTCTAGGAGGTGCGTGCCCTGGCGTGCGGTGAACATCCCTTCAGTCACGGTTCCGGCCGGGATGCCGAGCGACTCGCGGAAGGCACCCGCCTGCGGGCCTTGAGACATCTCCCGGGCGCGGGCCTTCGCATCGGCATCGGCGATATTGCGCACGCTTTCGCCGGGGCGGTCCGACAATTGCGGGCCCGCCTCGAACATGATGACCTTGGCGTCCGGGATGCCCTCCACCAGCAAGCGCGCATAGGTGGAGCCGATCGGCCCGCTGCCGACGACGGCGACGGTCGGTTTAGCGGACAAGTGCTGTGAAGTCATGGGTTTCTCCTTCGTGGAGGTCAGGCCGAAAGGGACTCGGCGGGTTCTGGAGTGGCAGTGTGCGGCTCATCCGACAAGCGCCCGTGCGGGAGCAGGAGGGCAGCGATGATGCCGATTGCATAGGTGGTCGCGAGCGCAATGAAGATCGGCGTGAATACCTGGCCGTAGATTTCGGCGACCGTCCCCTGGGTGGCCGCCGATGCTTGGTGGACTGCGTGGGGAGTCAGGGACGCGGGGTCCAGTCCGGCAGGCAGCAGCCGGGCAACGCCGAAGGCGATGCTGCCGCCGATGATGGCCGTGGCAATCGTGGACCCCACCTGGCGCGCCAGGTTGATGGACGCCGTGATCGCCCCGGTTTGGTTGTCCGGCGCGGCACTCTGGACCACGGCGACGATCAGGCTCATGAAGGAACCGGTTCCCATTCCCACCACGGCCATGACGAGCATGGGCACCCAGAGCGGGAGCCCGCCTGGCAGGCCCGCCATCAAGAACAGGCCGGCCGCGCCCATGCACGTGCCGATGATGGGAAAAATCCGGTACCGTCCGGTGCGGCTCGCGAGCCACCCCGTCACGAGGTTGCTCACGAGCATGCCCAGGACAGTTGCTATGGGAACCAGTCCGGAGACCGTTGCACTGACCTGGTACGCCATCTGGAAAAACGTGGGCAGGTAGGCGGTAATGGAGAAGAGCCCGACGCCGATGATCGCCGAGAGTGCCGTGCCGGCGGCAATGGTCCGGTTGGCAAAGAAACGCAGGGGAACCATCGGCTCCGGTGCCCGGACCTCGATAACGAAGAACGCGAAAAGCGCTATCGCCGCTACCACCAATGCAGCAACCGCCTGGACTCCGCCACTGCGTTCAGAGGCCCACGTGACGCCGATGACCAAGGACACCAGCCCCAGCGTGAAGGCTGCGGCACCGGCGACGTCGTAGTGGCGGGGAATCACTCCGCGCCCAAGCCGAGGGACCGCCACGAAGGCAAAGGCCAAGGCAACAAGGCCCACGGGGATGTTGATCCAGAAGACCCAGGACCACCCCCAGTAATCGGTGATGGCTCCCCCGAGGACCGGACCTACCAGGATGGCGATCGGGAAAGCGGCGCCGATGATGGCCATGTACCGCGGCCGTTCCCGGGGAGTGGTCACCTTGGCAATGATGGTTTGGGACATGAGCTGCAGCCCGGCTGAGCTCATGCCCTGGACCACGCGGGAAACCACCAGCCAGGTCATGTCCTGCGCGAACCCGCAGGCGAGCGACGCTACGAGGAAAAGAAGCAGGGAGACCAGGAAGACCCTGCGCGGGCCAAGGACATCCCCGAGTTTTCCAAGGACGGGCAGGAGGACGGTGCTGGCCAGGGTGTAGCCCACCACCACCCAGCCCATGAGTTCCAGGGCCCCGAGTTCGCCGGCGATGGTGGCGAGCGAGGTGGAAACGACCGTGTGGTCAAGTGCCCCGAGGAAGGACACGGTCAGCAGTGATGCGACCAGGAAGCGAAGTCTTAAGGGTGAGAGTGGCATGGTGTTCTGCCCGAACGATCGGGCCGTCGACGCGACGGGTTGTGCCCCGGCAGCATCCTCACTGCCGGGAACGGATCCTTGGAGGGATCCCGACGCCACTCTCATTCTAAGATGACTTTAGTCTAAAAGCAACAAAAGATTGATGCTTTTAGACTCTGGCCCGCGCGCGGCTGCGGTTGCGTGCCCGGGGAACGGCAGGACCCACGACGGCGGCACCCACGGTAGCTGTCAGCTCACCGAGGCCTTCCACCACCATGCGGACCGCATCACCCTGGCCCAGGGGCGCGGGCGTCAGTTCCCCGCGCCTGCCCCACAACTCGCCAAGGCAACCGCCGTTGCCGACGGTTCCGGAGCCGAGGACGTCGCCGAAGACTACTTTGGAGTTCCTGGACGCGTAGGACACCAGCTCAGGGAAGGTCCAGCCCATATTGGACACGAGGTCCTCCCCCACGAGTTCCCCGTTGACGAAGACCTGGGCCAGCACGGCCAGGAATCCGTCGTCATCCAGATAGGGTTCCAGCTCATCGGCCGTCACGATCCACGGACCCAGGCTGGTCCCGAAGTCCTTCCCCTTGGCGGGACCAAGACGCACCTTCATCTCGCGCGACTGGATATCGCGTGCGGACCAGTCGTTCATGATGGTGTAGCCGAAAATTGCCTCTTCGGCTTCCCTGGCAGACAGGTTGGAGCCTCCCGACCCGCCAACCACGGCAGCGATCTCGAGCTCAAAGTCCAAGCGCTGCGTTACCGGCGGAATGACGGGCTCTCCCGGCCCCAGCACAGTGTGTGGATTGGTGAAGTAGAAGGTGGGTGCCTCGTACCATTCCGGCACCACCTCACTCTTTCCATCCACCGACGCAGAGACCCCTTCGACGTGTTCTTCGAAGGCCACGAAATCCCTGATCGCCGCCGGAACCAACGGTGCCAGCAGGCGGACAGCGCCAAGCGGCCGCCCGGCGTCGTGGTTCAACCGTCCGTACAGCTCCCGGGCGCCGGCCAAACCACGCGCCAGAACCTCGGCCACCCGCAGGCCATTGGGAAACGGCACCACCGTGCCGTCAACCACGAAACCCTCGCCCACCTCGGCGCCGTCCTGCCAGCGCGCGACTTTCATGCCCGGACCCTTTGCGAGAGCAGGGCTGCTGCGTTGCCGGACAGGATCGCTTGCGTTACGTCGGAGGGCAGCCCGGCCGCACGCACCTCGGCAACCGGATCCTCCGGCCCCATGTCGAACGGGAAGTCGCTACCCATGAGGACCTGGGACGGTCCCGCGACCTCCACGAGGTGACGCAGGGCCGAAGGATCGTGGACCACGGTGTCGAACCAGATCCGGCGCAGGTAGCTGGAGGGCTCCTCGGCACAGCCGTGGGCCTCCGGCCGGACCCGCCACGCGTGGTTGGAGCGGCCGATCGCGGTGGGCAAGTAGCCGCCGCCGTGGGCAGCCAGGATTTTCAGGCCGGGGTGGCGGTCCAGCACGCCGGAGAAGATCAGGTGCGAGAGCGCCACGGCATTTTCGGCGGGCTGGCCCACCGTGTTGGACAGGTAGTAGCGGTCCAGGCGCTCATCCAGGCTGCACCCGAAGGGGTGGAGGAACACGACGACGCCGAGTTCCGCCACGCGGCTCCAGAAGGGTTCAAGTCGCTCGTCGGACAGTTCCACGTCACCGGCGACGGACGAAATCTCGATGCCTGCAAGGCCCCGGCCGAGGATGGCGTCGTCGACGCATTCCACGATCCGCTCGGGGTGTTGAAGGGGCACCAGGCCCAGCCCGGTCAGGCGCTCCGGTGCTTGGGCAACGTGTTCGGCCACCAGGCGGTTGGCCTCCGTGGCAGTCCATACGGCAAGACCTTCTTCGGCCCACGGATAGAAATGGTTCGGCGAGGCGCTGACCCACTGGTGGTCGACCCCCTGCGCGTCCATGGCAGCCAGGCGAGCCCGGACATCTGTGAGTTTGGGAAACCGCTCGCCAATCATGCGGCCCGAGGCTGCCAGGCTCGCCGGACCGTTGCGTCGTGCTTCAAGTTCGGCCGCTGCCTTGAAAGCCTCCGGCGCGCGCCGTTCCACCTCGGCCTGGAGCGATGGAAGCAGCACGTGGGCGTGGACATCGATGCTCATGCGGGGACCGCCATCTTCTGGGCAATGCCGAATAGCAGGCCCGGAGCATCCGCGTCCTTCTTGCCCTCGATCTGCCACTCGCCGAGCTGGACGGAGGCGTCGACCACAGCCTGGACGCGCGGGATCCGGCGCTCGTGGAAGCTGTCCCAGAGCTTCTCGCTGAGCTCGTCCGAGCCCACGAGGAGTTCGGCAAGAACCACGGCATCTTCGAGGGCCTGGGCGGCGCCCTGGGCAATCGTGGGCGGGCAGCTGTGCGCGGCATCGCCGATGATCACCACCGGTCCGCGGTTCCAGCGGCCTGGGACCAAATGCTTGGTGAACCAGGTGTAGTTGACCTTGGCTCCCTGGTTCAGGTTCTCGCGGATGGAATTCCACGGGCCGCCGTAGGCCATGGATTCGCCCAGCATGATTCCCGTTGCCTCCGCGTCAGAGACCCCGAAGCGATCCTGGGCTTTTTCCACCAGGAACGCGTACATGGTGTCCTCACCGGTGGGCGTGTAGCCGGCAATGTACACCGGACCGCCGTAGTAGAGCTCGCTGTGTTCCACGTCCTTGGGACGCGAAACGAAGGCCCGCCAAATGCCCATGCCGGTGCTCTCCGGGGTGGTGTCGATCCCCATGAGACTCCGCACGGAGGAATTCACCCCGTCCGCGCCAATCAGGAGATCGTAGGTTCCTGCCGAGGCCTCGTTGACGAAGACCTCCACTTTGTTGTCGCCGGTGACGTTGAAGCCGGACACCGTGGAACCGAAAGACACCTTCGCGCCGGCCTTCTCCGCGTGCTCCAGCAGGATCTTGGCAAGGTCGGGACGGTACATGCCCATGCACGCCGGGTAGTCCGGGCCTCCGGTCTTGACCTCGGGAAGCTGCGCGATCACCGGAGCGTCCGGGCCCGGTGCGCGGAGGGTCAGGCCTTCGAAGGCCATGCCCTTTTCCCGTACGTCTTCCCACACGCCCAGGGCATCGAATACGCGGAGGGCATTGCCCTGAAGCGTGATGCCCGAACCGAGCGCGCTCAGTTCCGGCTTCGCTTCGAAAACCTCGACGGCGACTCCCGCCTTGGCGAGCTGGATGGCCGTCGCCATGGCAGCCACGCCGCTGCCGGCTATAGCCACTTTCTGTACTGCAGTCATGATGACCCCTTGTTTGTCTCGGGTGAATTAGAGGATCGCGACGGGATTGATGGGCGAACCCACCGCACCCGTGATCGGCAACGGCGCCGCTACCAGGAGGAACTCGTAGCGACCCTTGGCCCGGCACTTGACGGCGAGCGCGTCCAGGTCCCACAGTTCACCCACGGTGAGTCCCATGTTCGGGATGACCACTTGGTGGAGTGGTTGAAAGGCCGGTACGTCGAACTCGTTGGGACGCACTTCGAAGCCCCAGGTGTCCGTGGCGATGGCGGCGATTTCCGTGCGGTGGAGCCAGCCCGCCGTCGTCAATGAGAGCCCGGGCGCCGGGCCGCCGGCGTAATCGCCCCAGCCCTCACGCTTGGCGCGGGTGAGCTGGCCGGTGCGCACCAGGACTATGTCTCCCGGGCCTGCCGTGCTGGTGGCCCCTTGGGCTTCGATGCAGGCTTCCAGGTCGGCGGTGGTGATGGCGTAGCCGTCAGGGAGCTCGCCCGTTTCAGGGTTGAGGTGGCGGCCAAGGTCCAGCAGGACACCGCGGGACACCGGCGCAGCGGCAGCGTGTTCGATGCCGGTAACGAGGTCGCCGTCGCTGGTCACCACGTCCCCCGCACGGCGGCCGTTCCAAGCGGCACCGTGATCGAAGATGTGCCCCAAACCGTCCCATTGCGTTGAGCATTGGAGCGGCATGGTGATGACATCGTCCGCTCCGCCCAGGCCGTGCGGGAAACCTTGGGTGCCTCGTTCTGCATCCGTTCCCGTGTCCAGCATGGTGTGGACGGGGTTGGTCCGGCGGCGCCAGCCCCTTTGGGGGCCGTTCATGTCGAAGGGCTGCGAGAGCGAAATGACCTCGCCGTCCCGCACCAGAGACGCGGCCTGCTTGCGCTTGGCGGCGTCGATGAAGTTCAGGGTGCCGAGGACGTCGTCGTCACCCCAGCGGCCCCAATTGCGGTAGGCCTTGCCGCGGCGGGCGATTTCGCCGTCGGGATCGTTACGGTCCAGGAGGTCCGGGCTTTCCAGGTTCATGGTGGTCATGACTTTTCCGCTACGCAGCGGACCACTTGGGTACCCAGGCCCTGGATGCTGCCGGTCATCACGTCGCCGTCGCGCAGCAACCTGCCCCAGTGGGCTCCGTTGCCGGCCGGGCTTCCGGTGAGCAGCAGGTCGCCGGGCAGCAGCGGCATGTTCTGCGATGCGGCCGAGACGAGTGCTGGAATGTCGAAAAGGAGGTCATCCGTGGTGGCGTCCTGCATGACGTCACCGTTGAGTTCCAGCCTCACCTTGAGTTTGGCGGGGTCCACGAGCGGCGCAGGCACCAGGAAGGGTCCCGTTGGAAGGAAGCCGGGGGCGTTCTTTCCGCGGTACCAGTCCGTCCCGATTTCCTTCATGTCGCGGCGGAAGACAAGGTCTCGGGTGGTGATGTCATTAACGATCGTGTACCCGGCAACGTGGTTCATCGCGTCTTCCTTGGACACCCGGAAGGCTTCGGTGCCAATGACGACGGCGAGTTCCAGTTCCCAGTCATGCTTTTGGCTGTAGTCCGGGAGCACCAGGGGTACGTCGTCGCCCACCACACAGGCAGGCAGGCCAATGAAGAAGTAGGGCTCTCCGTTCGCCTGGCGGTCGTCCATCATCTTCCCGGCCCATTCGCGGGCTTCTTCCGGGGAGCGCGGGTCATCCTTGGCCAGCCCGGCCACCACCAGGTCGATAACGTGCGTGCGGTAGTTCGCGCCCGTCTGCAGTACCTGCCGTGGTTCCACGGGAGCGGTGAGCGTAACGCTGTCCAAGGGCAGCCAAGGTCCGTCTTGTGCGGCCAGGTCTTCGAGGCGGTCCCAGTCGGGGGCAGCCAGGAAGTCATTAAGGTCGGCGGCACCGAGCTCCTGCGGACCCAGCGGGCGGATCCGATCGCCGGCGATTAGTCCCAAGCTGACGGTATCCCCGTCGCGGTAGCGGGCGATGGCAAATGGCGCTTCCAGTTGTCCTGACGTCGTCGTCAACGTAACTCCCCTCGTGGACCGTTCGCGGCCCACATTCATTTAATGTCGGAAATCGACATAAGTAAATCAGTTTGTGGTTATACAAGGCATCACCGGCCTAGATACCCCTGCCGGTGATGCCTTCGAGTGCTTGGCCCTGCCTGTTTCTCTAGCCCTGGCCTTGGCGTGCGTAGGGGTTGAAAAGCGCTTCCTTGATCTCGTCCGGGACGCCTTCTTCCGTGGCGCTGGGGCCGTCGGCGGGCGGGAAGGACTCGGTCATGGACATTGGCATGGCTCCGTTGCGATACATGTTGTTCGAACCCAGGGACGGGGTCCAGGTGTTGGGCTCCCAGTCCGGGACGTAGTTGCGGTAGCCCCCGGTGTTGAGCTCGATGCGCAGGCTGGACGGTTCGCGGTAATAGAGGAAATTCTGCTCCCCAATGCCGTGGATGGAAGGGCCGTATTCAATTGGGACGCCGTTCTCGATCAAGGTGTCGGCAGCGATCAGGAGTTCCTCGCGGGTGTCCACCCAGAAGGCGTAGTGGTTGATGCGGCCTGCGCGGGAGGAGCCATCGAGCACAACGCCGAGGTCATGGGACTTTTCGTTGGTGGTCAGGACGGAGAACACCGAGATGGGAGCCTCGTCCAAGACCGTCCTGGCCATGATGCGGAAGCCGAGGACGTCGTTGTACCACTTGGCGAAGCCGTCAACGTCGGACGTCGCGATGGTGACGTGGTCCAGCTGGCGCGGGGCGCCGGCAACCATGCTGCGGCGGGCCGGACGGTCCGGGTAGGTGGAGAGTTCGCTGCCCTCGGCCTGGTAACGGGTGACGTCCCAGTGCAGGGTCATGCTGTGGCCCCACGGACCCGTGAAACGGTAGGCCCGCCCGATGCCGTGAACGTCGATCCATTCACCGGTGACGCCTGCGGCCTCGATCCTGCTGGCCGCTTCCTCCAGCGCCTCGGCACTGGAGGTACGCCATGCCATGGTCTCCAAGGCCGGCTCGTCGCCGGGAACAACCACAACGCTGTAGCGGTAGTAGTCGCCCCAGCACCGCAGATAGACGGCGCCGTCGACGCGGTCAACAACCTTGAGCCCTACCTGCTTGACGTAGAAGTCAACGGAGGCTTCGACGTCGGGCGTGGTGATGGCCACGTAGGAGAGGTGGGAGAGAAGCTTGATCATCTTCGATCCTTTCAATAATTCGTCTGGCGACTGGTTCTGTGAAGCTGCCCACATCAAGTCTCTGGCCCGTCCGGTACATCAGGGAAGACGATATTGCCTATGCCGAAGATCAGCCTTGCTTATGCTCAGGTAGGAGTTCGGCAAGGATTTCCTGGTCCTCCAGCAGCTCGGTCAGGTCAGGCAATGGACACGCGGCGGCCACGGCTTCGAGGGCGCGGCGGAGGGCCAGCCGGGCGGATCCCTCATAGCGGACAGCAGATGTGGTGGATCCGTCTGCCGAAGCCGTCGTAAACCGGACTCCTTGCCCCGCAGCGTCCGATTCGACCACCGACCGGACCTCGCCCAGCGCCGCTACCCGGAGCATGGGAGCGGCCGCCTCTTGGGACCATCGCGTGGTCAGCACCGTCACTGGGAGGTGCCCGGAGGGCGGCGTGGCTTTAAGCAGGGCCATGCCACCTCCGGACCCGATGCGCTCCAGTGGCCCACCTGCCAGCGTCGTTGCCCAGCGCAGGCCGTCGCGCAGGGGGGACGCCAAGCCGCCAGGGGCCGCGGCGCATTCGATGGTCACCAGCGTCGCCGGGCTGCCGGCGCGGGCGGACGCGGCAGCAGCAACGTCGTCCTGCCTCGCGAACGGCCGCTCGACCACCACAGGGATGGACAGCAGGCCGCGGAGGGTCGCCACCGCTTCCGCCGGAACCCTTTGCGGATTACCGACGACGGCGGCCACGGCACCGTTGGCTTCCGCTTCCAGCAGCGCGGTCCACCATTGCCCTTCGCCGGGGACCACAACCACCGCACCCCGGGCCGCTTCCGTTTGCCGGGCGCCCATGGGCAGTTCCGCAACCGCGGCACGGTAGCCCGCAGTCGTGGCGAAGACAGGAACGGCGGCGCTCATGGGCGGGCTCCTGCTGCTGCGGCCCCGGACATCATGGTTGCGAAAACCCGCTCGGCCAGCTCGGTCGGATACAGGACGTCAGCCAGGATAAGGTCATAGTCAACGGGACGCGAGCCGTCCACTAGCTGCGCGAAATGCTGCCACTCCGCTTCATAGCCATCAAGCGGCGACGGCGCGTGCTGTGTCACGGAGCCATCGGCGTTACGTGTGGTGACCGAACCGCTGCCGGCATGCACGAACGGCGGCGGGTAGTCCAGGTCAAGCCGCAGGCTCTCCGTAAAGAAGGTCATCCGCCAGAGGGAATCCGGTCCACCCGGGAGCATGGTGAGGGCAAGCTGGATGTCGATCCCGCTGGCCGTATACCCCACGGCGTAGCCGATGGGTGGGACAAAGCGTGCGTACTGCACAGCCTCGATGTCCGGCGCGAAATGCCGGATTGCCGGGAGGTCGTGGATCGCAAGGCCTGCGATCAGTTGCTTGACGATGGCAGCGGCGACGGCAGGATTCTTCGTGTCCGGCCGCCCACGGGACGGAGCTACGAACGGCCCTCCATCGAAAACCACCTCGTGGTAGCGGCCATTGGGAGGCAGCGCCAGAGTGACGGCGATGGATTGCACCGGCTCGCTTTGCCGTTCAAGCAGTTGGCGGGCTCGGAGCCAACCGGGGTCATGGAGATGATTGGTGCCCACCATCAGCGCAACTCCGGCATCGCGGCATGCGGATACGACGGCGGCAGCCGCTTCCCGGGTAGTGGCGAGCGGCTTCTCGCAGAAGATGGCCTTCTTGCCGGCACTGAGCGCGGCATGTATCTGCCGTTCGTGTTCAGAGGGCGGGGTACAGATGGCCACGACATCGACGTCGGGATCGGCAAGCAGCTCCCGGTCGCCCGACGACCACCGTGCACCTAATGGCCCGGCCAGCCGCTCCGCCCTGCCGCTGCCTCCATCGGCAACGTGTCCCACCCGGAACCCGCTCCCGAGGCGGCGCACCGTAGGAAGGTGCAGCGCCCCGACACCCGGTCCTGCGCCCAGAAATCCTATGTTCACAACACCCCTCCATACTTTTGTCAGTATTATTCATAAGTAAATGTATTTCTGGCTATAGTTGCGGTTTTCCGCACCTTAGTGCCGTTCCTGTGGAAGAATCTGGAGGTATGACCACAGATTCGACGCTCCGGTTCGGCGCACAGACGGACGAAGTCACGAGCCTGCTCCGCATCGTCAACCTCGTCCGCACAGGCGAAGCAACGACCCGCCCCGAGATTGGCCGCGTCACGGGCCTGGGCCGCGGCGTCGTCACCCAGCGCGTTGACCAAGCGATCCAGATGGGCTTCCTGGGCGACGGCGAGTTCGGCGCCTCATCAGGCGGCCGGGCACCCCGCACGCTTCGCTTCCAGTCGGAACGGGGACGCATCATCGTCTGCGCCCTCGGCGCTCTCCACATCCGGGTCGGTTACGCCGAACTGGATGGCGACATCGTGGAGCAAAAGCACCGCGAGTGGGACATCGCCCGCGGACCCGCGGAAACACTCAAGGCAGCCATGGAACTCCTGGACGACTTACTCAAGGACGCCGAGGAGAAGCCAGTGTGGTCAGTGGTGATCGGTGTGCCAGGACCGGTGGACTTCAGCACCGGCCAGCCGGTGGCCCCGCCCATCATGCCGGGGTGGAACGGCTTCGACATCCGCACGCCGTTCGAGGAACGCTTCGACGCCCCCGCCTGGGTAGATAACGACGTCAACCTGCTGGCCTTGGGCGAACGCGCCCGGCGCAGGGACGCCTACGCGGACCTGATCTTTTGCAAGATCGGCTCCGGAATCGGGGCCGGCCTGCTCTCCCAGGGACGCATCCACCGCGGAGCCAACGGCGCTGCCGGGGACATCGGCCACGTCCGCGTGCCGGATTCGGATGCCCTGTGCCGCTGCGGCAAGGTTGGCTGCCTTGAAGCCGTCGCCGGCGGTTGGGCCCTGATCCGCGATGCAGAGTTGGCCATCAAGGAAGGCGCCACCGGACCGCTCGCCACCTCAGTAGAGAAGGGGAACCCGCTCTCCCCCGAGGCGATAGCCCTGGCCGCGGTGAACGGCGACGCCCTCGCTGTCCGATTGCTGCAGAACTCTGCGCGCGTGGTTGGCGAGTCGATCGCCGCACTCGTGAACATGTTCAACCCCGGCATCATCGTGATCGGCGGCGCCATGGCCTCCGCCGGAGAGGTCTACCTGGCGGAGGTGCGGCAGCGCGTCTACGAGCTTTCCCTCCCCCTGGCCACAAGGGACCTGCGGATCCTCCTGTCGGTTAACGACGAGCGTGAACCGCTCCGTGGCGGCGTCGAACTGGCACGGGAGCAACTCTTCGAAGCAACCTTCCCGCGCTGGTTCGCGCAGGGCAAGCCGGGACCGGTCAAGACCCTGGCGGCATCCTAGCGGTCGGACTGCTCCCACAAACCGCCCCACGTGGCCAGCCAAGACTGCCCGGCCCGTCAGGCGACGTCGCGGGAGACTCCGGCGGGTCTGGCGCGGGAAACCGGGAGCTTCGCTTCCAGGTGGAAGGGCAACACCAGCGGCCCATCTCCGCCCGCCTGAAGATAAGGGACCATGAGCTCGAAATCGACCGAGACATCACGCCTCTCAAGACCCTCCCCTGGCCACGTGGCTGGAAACGCCAGCACCAGCCGGTCCTGGATGAACCACCAGCCGGGCTCGTCCGCCAGGGCAGCGGCAGGCACAGATCGTTCGCCGAGGTTGACTGTCAGCTGCTCGCCGACCGGCCGTCCGGCCAGCTCCACCGCCAGCCCCGAAACGCTGGACAGCGGCATGGATCGTATCCAGGGCAGGCCAATCCGCAGCTCATATCCCTCCGGAACCACCGTCAACGCGTCCTCGCGCAAAGTGTTTTGCAGCATCAGCCACTCCCTTTCCCAGGCATCTTTGACCTACTAGTGATTTTTGTCTGATTCTGACATAAGTTTGGCAATAACATACTTATTTGGAAAGGCCCTCCCATGGATTCCACCCTTCCCGCCGGCTGGACGCTCGCCGCCAGCGCCTTCAACTGGACTCCGCAGGTCATCGAGGCCCGCCGGACCAGCACGGAGATCGTGACGGACATAGCCCGGGACAACGTCGCGAAAATCGTCGAGGTGGAGCCAGGCCTGCTCTGGCGGACGTTCCCCGCCCCGCAGAACCACGAGGTTGATGCCTTCCGTGAGGCGCTCCATGCCGCAGGAGGCCGGGTCAACACGGTTGGTTGCAGTTTGGATGACTACACGACGGCGGCTGGTCGCCGCACCACCGGGCAGCGCCTTGAGTTCCTGGTCCCCCAGCTCGACGCCGCCCACCGCGTGGGTGCCACCGGCGTACGGCTCCCGATCGGGCAAGCGGGGCCCGAGCTCCTGGGCCTGATCCAGCCCGTGCTCCACGATTTGGACCTGGTGCTGTTCGAGGAAATCCAAGGGCAACAGGACCCGCTCAATCCCCAGGTACGCCCTGCCCTGGACCACATCGCGGTGCTGAACGATCCGCGGATCCGGGTACTCGTGGACATCAGCATGCTCATGCCAGCGCTGCCCGTGAGCTACCTCGAGGAACTGGGACGCGGCGGCGTCTCACCCGTGCTGTGCAGCAGGCTGGAGACGGAGTGGAAAGATCCTGCCACCAACCAGGCGGTGCTGGCTGCCCTGCGTTCCGGGACCGTGCCGGGGCGAATCCACACTTTGTTCATGAACCTGCTGATCCGGTTTGGCCGCAGCGACGCCGCGGACCTTCGGGACATCCTGCCGCTGGTTGGCGCCTTCCACTTGAAGTTCTGGGACCTGGATGATTCGGACCGGCGGGTCTCCCGGCCGATCGAGGAGCTGGGCCGGCTGTTGGCGCAGCAAGGCTTCGCCGGAACGCTCACCAGCGAGTGGGGCGGCCACGAATGGCTCAGGGACGATCCTTCGGAGATGACCCGCCGCCATCTGGCGCTGGCGGAAGCATCGCTCGCAGCGGGCGCGGCGCGCGAACCTGCGCGGCAAGTCCGCTAGCCCGCGCGGGCGTCAGCCTGGCAGCACGGCGGACCAACCGCCGTCGATCATCAGGTTGGCGCCCGTCACGTAGGAGGCCTCATCGGAGGCAAGGAACAGGGCGCACCGCGCCACCTCGTCCGGTGTGCCGATGCGCCCCAGGGGTATGTGCTGGGCGATGGCGTTCATGGGATGCCCCGGCGCGAGCAGGTCGCCCTCGGTGGCGGAGGTCCGGATCATGCCGGGGCTCACGGCATTGACGCGGATTCCCAGGGGCGCGCCCTCGGCGGCCAGCTGCTTGGTCATCGCAACAACGGCACCTTTGGTGGCAGTGTGGGCGAGGCGTCCGTTGGTCACCGAACCGGTCACTCCGGCAGTGGAGCCAACAAGCACGACGGCGGAGCTCCCGGCCGCTGCCACGTGAGATCCACGCGGGTACTGCTGGCCTGGCCACCGGCCCTCCGCACCAGGTCCACGGTGGCGGCAGCACCGTCGTCGTCCATGTCACAACCCACCACGACGGCACCTTCGTCGGCGAACGCCAAAGCGGCCGCGCGGCCCTGGCCGCTGGCGATGCCGGTGATAACGGCAGTCTTGCCCTCGAGCCTGGGTCTGCGCGACCGCATGACGTCTAACCCTTATTTGGTGCTGAAGGCGGCGTCGAAGGCCGCAGCGGAAGGTTGGTACGTGGAGAGCTTGCGGACAAAGCCCAGGGCCTCCGGTGCACCCACCAAGCGGTCCATTCCGGCATCCTCCCACTCCACGGACAACGGCCCGGTGTAGTCGATCGCGTTCAGCATGCGGAACGCGTCCTCCCACGGAACGTCCCCATGCCCCGTGGAGATGAAGTCCCAGCCGCGGCGCGGGTCTGCCCATGCCAGGTGCGAGGACAACCTGCCGTTGCGGCCGTTGCCGAGTCGCTTCTTCGTGTCCTTGCAATGCACGTGGTAGATGCGTTCCTTGAAGTCCCACAGGAAGCCGACGGGATCAATGTCCTGCCAGACCATGTGGCTCGGGTCCCAGTTCAGGCCGAAGGCCTCACGGTGGCCAATCGCTTCCAGCGCCCGGTGGGTGGTCCAGTAGTCATACGCGATCTCGGACGGGTGGACTTCATGGGCGAAGCGGACGCCCACCTCGTCGAAGACGTCCAGGATGGGGTTCCACCGGTCCGCGAAGTCTTGGTAACCGGCGTCGATCATCTTCTCGCTGGCCGGCGGGAACATCGCCACGTACTTCCAGATGGCCGAGCCCGTGAAGCCGGTGACTGTCTTGACTCCGAGCTTCGCGGCCAGTCGGGCCGTGTTCTTCATTTCCTCGGCAGCGCGGCGGCGGACTCCTTCCGGGTCGCCGTCGCCCCAGACGACATCCGGCAGGATGTCCCGGTGGCGCTGGTCGATGGGGTCATCACAAACAGCCTGGCCTTTGAGGTGGTTGGAGATGGTCCACACCCTGAGGCCGTTCCGCTCCAGGATGTGGAGCTTTTCCTGGATGTAGGCGTCATCGTCCCAACGCCAGGGATCAAGGTGGTCGCCCCAGCAAGCGATTTCAAGCCCTTCGTAGCCCCACTTTCCAGCGAGCCGGGCCACCTCTTCGAACGGCAGATCGGCCCACTGTCCCGTGAACAGGGTGATTGGTCGTGCCATGTTGTGTTCCTCCTTCTATGCCTTCAGCGGGACGTCCGCTGCAACACGCGTCCACACCGAGTCATTCTCCGAGCTGCGTTCCACCGCTTCGAGGACGCGCTGGACACGGAGACCATCGGCAAACGTGGGGTGCGGGTCCGTCTTCCGTACGATGCCTTCCACCAAGTCCTTGACCTGGTGGGAGAAGCCGTGTTCGTAACCGAGCATGTGGCCTGCCGGCCACCACGCCGAGACATAGGGGTGAACCGGTTCGGTGACCAGGATCTTGCGGAAGCCCTGGAGGTCTGCCGGCGCTGTGCGGTCGTAGAACTGGATGCTGTTGAGGTCTTCCAGGTCGAACGCCAAGGCGCCCTTATCCCCGGAAACCTCAATGGACAGCGCATTCTTGCGGCCGGTGGCAAAGCGGGACGCCTCGAAGGATGCCAAGGCCCCCGAAGCCAAGCGACCCGTAAAGATGGCGATGTCGTCCACAGTCACTTGTCCGTAGCCCGCCGCAGCCTTGCCCGACAGACCAGTGCCGCTGCCCTGGAGCGGGCGTTGCTTGACGATCGTGTCCAACACTCCGGACACCCGTTCGACGTCCATGCCGGTCACATACTCCACCAGGTCGATCGCGTGGGCTCCGATGTCCCCCAAGGCACCGGACCCCGCGTGTTCCTTTTGGAGACGCCACGCCAAGGGCATCTCCGGGTCCACCAGCCAGTCCTGGCGGTAGGACGCGCGGACGTGGGCGATCCTGCCCACCACGCCCTCGGCGATGAGCTGGCGCAGGAACGTCACGGCCGGGACCCTGCGGTAGGTGAAGCCGACCATGGCCTTGATGCCACGCTCGGCGGCCCGTTCCGCGGCTGCCGCCATCGCTTCGGCTTCGGCCACCGTGTTGGCCAGCGGCTTTTCACACAGGACGTGCTTGCCGGCCTCCAGGGCCGCGATGGCGATCTCTGCGTGGGAGTCACCCGGGGTCACGATGTCCACGATGTCGATGTCATCGCGGGCAATAGCCTCCCGCCAATCGGTGGCAGCTTCGGCCCAACCCCACTTGGTGGCCGCTGTTTTCACAGCCGCTGCATCACGGCCCACGATCACGGCCATCTCGGCCTCCGCTGGAAGGCCAAAGACCCGCGGGGCCGTGCGCCAGCCCTGTGAATGGGCGGCACCCATGAACCCGTAGCCGATCATGGCCACGCGCAGGGTTTTCACGCCAGCACAACTTTGCGTTCGACGGCCACGCGGTTGCCGACGTAGTGCATGGGTGCGATCTGCATGTACAGCAGGCGGAGGGTCAGGACAACCTCGACGTCGATCTCCTCACCGGCGTCGGGGACGCGGTCAAGCGGGATGATGACGTCCGGCTTGTCCGCCACGAACCACAGCGTCTCCCACTGCTCCGGGAGTTCGGCAATGCTGTAGGACTTGCCCTGGAGTTCGAAGCGAAGCGCTGACTTGGGGATGTCAACGCCGTTGACGGTGGCCGCAACGTCATCGACGGCGGACAGCCACAGGCTGCGATACCACGGCAACTGCACCGAAACGGAAATGCCTTCGGGGTGCCGGCGGACGTCAGCGTCCTGGAAAAGGGAGTTGTGCGTTGCCATGATGATCCTTACTCGAAAGTCTCGACGAAAGTCTGGTGGGGAACCGGCGGCTGCGGCTCCAGGGTTTGCCGTGTTGACGGGCTGTAGGGGTGGTATTCGGCCGGTACGGGCTCGTCGGCGGGCGGCATGAAGACCGGTTTGCCGTCGTCGCCGAAGTACATGAGGTCCAGGGCGAAGGCGTGCTGGTTCTTCTCCGCGAAGCTGATCCAGTTTTCCTCGAAGGGTGCCCGGAGGAGTTCGTAGCAGCGGAACTTCCAGATCTTCCATTCACCGTCCTGGCGGAGGAAGTCCACGGCATACTTGCACCAGACCCAGTGCGCCCACACCTTCTTGCCCTGCACTTCCCCGGGCGAATACATGTAGTCCGGGCTTTCCCTGGCCACTTCCGGATCGGTCAACCCGGATTCGTTTCCGGTCATGATCCACACGCCCTTGGCGGTTTCGCCGTCGGCCGCCACCTCGATCACCGGGGTGGTGGTGTAATGCAGGATCAGCTTGCCCACGGGAGTCGGCCGGCCCTGGTGGTAGCCGATCACACTGTCGTAGTCCGTGTACTGCCCGGCGTTCGTGTACCTGGCCCTGATTCCGGGAGTGCCCGGCTTCACCCAGAGCGGGATGATCTGCTCATCCTGGAAGGCGTTGTGCAGGTACATGTAGCGGTTGAACAGGTTTTCAATGTCACCGCGGTCGTTTGCACGGCGGGCCAGTCGCTGGGTTTCCTTCAGCTCGGCCCGGAGCTGCTGGATCTCAGCTTCGAGATCGGTGTCAATTGCGGACATGTGGGTCCTCCCCTAAGCCGTAACGACGGATTCGCCGGCGCGGGCTTCTTCGATGGCGCTCCGCATCAGGGCGTGCTGCTTCTTGACCAGCTCGATCGGATCCGACTCGCCCAGGTCGGCGAAAGCGTGGCCTTCCCATTCGCTGGAGAGGAAGCCCTTGTAGCCACCCTTGACGAACTGGCGCACGATCCTCGGGATGTCCATGGCGGGCTCATTGCCGTCCTGGTCAATGTCGTAGAACTTCGCGTGCACGTGGAATATCTGCGGCATGATGTCCAGCCATTCCTCCGGAGCCACCAGGCCGTGCATGTTGAATGCCAGGCGGGTGAACGGACCGAGGTTGGCGGGGTCGAAGTTGTTGGAGCGCAGGTAATCCTCGAACTCCTGGTTGCGTTCCTGCATGGGCAGGGGCTTGCGCCAGATGTCCTGCATGACCGCGAAGTGTTCCTCCGGCAGGCCCATCTGGGTCAGCGTGCGGTACAAGGTGGGCGACAGGCTGTGCATCGTGGAGCTGAAGTCTGCCGTGAAGCCCAGGCGTTCGCTGCCCAGCTCCTCATACATCTCGCGGATCTGCAGGATCTTGGGGTCGTTCGGACCCTGCGGAGCGTGGATTTCGTAGCCCAGCTTCTGGTCGTACTTCTCGGCCAGCGGCAAGAGGCGGCGCAGCAGTTCCTTGCCGGCGGAGCGGATCACGATCTTGTTGAAGCCCAGGGTGTTCGCCGTCTTAAGCTGGCGGGCGAAGAAGTCGTATTCCTCGTCCGGGGTCATGTCGCGTTCCTTGCGGCGGCCCATGTCCAGGTTGGTGCCTACCGCGCTGGGAGTGAGCCCGTAGCGGTCCATGCTGTCCCGCCAGAGCTTGACGAAGTCGTCGTCGACGTCCGGGTACGTGCGCAGCATCTGCGCGATGTTGAACTCGACGCCGGGTCCCAGGCCTTCATCGGCGACTGCCTTGATGAGGGTTTCCGGGGTGTAAAGACCGGCCGCGAATTCGGAGGTCAGTGAGTAAAGGGTGATGCCAAGCTCGATGCCCGAGCCCGCGATTCCGTTTGACATGGTGGTATCCGTTTCTTCTTAGCCGAGGACCGGCTGGGCGAGGTGGCTGTTGAGGATGCGGCGGGCTTCGGCGGGATCGGTGATCATGGCCGAGCCTGCCTTGGAGGCTGCAGCGCGCTGGACCGCTTGTTCCCCGCGGATGATCTCGAAGGGGTCCTGCCAGTTGTTCCAGTGCCAACCTTCGTATTCGCTGGAGATGGCACCGGAGTAGCCGTTCTCCACGAGTTGGCGGACCAGGTCCCGCACCGGGACCGAGGGCTCTTCGCCGTGCTCGTCGATGCCAAAGAACTTGCCGTGTACGTGGCGCACGAATGGCATGATTTCCAGCCAAGTATCGATCGGTGCGGGCCCGAAGAGTCCCGTGCCGTTGATGGCGAAGTCGATGCCGAGGTCCGGACGGCCGTTGCGGGCAGCGAGTCCAATGAAGGCGCCGAAGCGTTCGCCGTGGACTTTCTGGGTGTTGGGCGGCCCTTCGGCGTGGAAGCCGTTCCACAGTTCCACTACCTGCTGGAGCAGCTCCTCCGAAGCGCCCCGGCGCCGGTAGGCCTCAATGAGGGACGGCGCGAAGCCGCTGACGGTTGCGCCCCAGTCGGCGGTAAACCCGAGAAGCGGCGAATTGAGTTTCTCGTAGCGGTCGCGCAGGGCAAGGACGCGCTCGTGGGCGCCGTGCTGGTCTGCGTGGACCTCCAGGGCCAGGGTGACCCCGTACTTTTCGGCTACGGGCAGGAGGCTTTCCATGGCGTCCGGAGTCAAGGAGATCTGGACACGGGCGATCGGGAAGCCGAGCCTGGAGGCCACTTCGATCTGCGTCCGCATGTACTCGACGAGTTCGTCGTGGTTCATGAGGCGGTCCCTGCGGATTCCGGTATCCACGTTGACGGCCAGGGAGGTGGGCACCAGATCCACTTCGGCCACGAGATCCCGGAAGTGGCCGACGAACGAGTCGTCGATCTTGTCCGGGAACCCACGAAGGCTGGAGAAGCCGATGATTTCCAGTCCGGGGCCGAATCCTTCCGCGGCCACCTTGCGGATGAGGCCGTCCAGATCATACTGCCGGCCATGGAATGCGCGGGTGAAGCTGTAGAGCGTTACGCCCTGGATGGGAGTGCCGAGGCCGGTCATCACTGTCCTACCTTCATGGTCTTGGTGCAGTTCTCTTCAATGTGCAGGACACCGTGGTCCGTAATGATGTACGGGATGTAGAGCTTCAGGTCTACGCGGACCTCGTGCTCAGCCGCCTTGTCGGCCAGCGGCAGCTCTCCGGAAAGGACAGCCGAATCCAGTGGGTACCACCACTCCCCCGTCTCTTCCACGAGCTCATCGAAACTGAAGGTGCGCTCATTCATGGTCCAGCGCAGCGACTCCTTGGGCGCAGCCACACCGTCGATGGTGAGCGACGCGCCCGCGATGCACGAGCCCGGGAGCGCCCGGTACCACGGGATCCGGACTTCGACGGCGGTCCGGTCGCCTTCTGTTGTGAGCGTTCCCTGCTCGATCATGCGGTCGGCAATCATCGGGACTCCTTGTCTTGCCCGCGGCACCAGTGCCGGCGGGACTTTTTCCTTATTTCGTAATTCTATTGTCTGATTCTGACATAAGTAAAGAGCTGTCCAGCTCCGAAGCGATTTTTCGGGCCCCCCGCACTGCCAAAGCAACGGCCGTCAACGTGGGGTTGCACGCTGTGGGGGTCGGGATGACGCCGTTTCCTGCCACGAACAGGCCAGCCACTGCCCACACCTCACTGTCGGGTGAGCACACGCTCTCTCCGTCATCGGCAACTCCCATACGGGTGGAGCCCTGGTAGTGCAACGACGCGCCGGGCGGAAGCACAAACGGACGCTCATCAAGCGGGTGGCCAACAGCTTTGCCCAAGCGAACGATCTCGGCCTTGGCCCGTTCAATGACCTCGTGGTCCTTGGCCGTCAGCTTGTAATGGATACGCATGGCCGGCATGCCGTAGGCATCCCGGACGTCCTCGTCGAAAGCAACGCGGTCCTCGCGCTGCTGGTCCTTGGCGCAGAACAGGCCCAACCCCACGATCGATCCGGGCACCACCGGATCATCGTCCGCAAGTGGTACGGGGGAAGCGTCCAATTGCATGATCTGGCCGTGGAACGGGACGTCATCGGTGTACGGAATCCAGGCAACACCGCTTTGCTGGGCCAACGCCCCGCCAGCCCGCGGCTCCACAGGCTTAGGAGCCGTGACACCTTCGAGCCTGCTGGCGAAAACCACCTGCGGCTGGTCGTTGAGGTAGCGTCCCAAGGCCTCGGGTCGGATGCCCGAGGCCCAGAGCAGCTGCGGTGTCCGCAGCGCGTCCGCGGCCACCACCACAAAGCGGGCGGCGACACGATGACTCCGCCCGGTCCGGCGGTCCTGGACTTCGACGCCGGTGGCCGTGCCGCCGTCGTATGTCACCTTGGTGACCAGCGACTCGTCGAAGAGTTCGAAGCGCGGATTCTGCCGGGTCGCCTCGCCCATCACGACGTCGGCTCCAGACCACAGGAGGCGGCCGTCCGGCTCGCGATGGACAGCGAGCGGCATGGGCTGCACCCGCAAGGCGCCTTCGCGGCCTTCGTCCACGGCGGCCGAGAGGCGGTCATGGACGATGTCGGAGAAGGGGGCGCCGTCGAACGCGTGCGTCGTCACGCCGAGGAGGCGCTCCGCGTCGGTCAACAGCGCATCCATGTCCGGCACGAAATCGATGCGCTCCTTGCCGGAGGGACGCGGGCACGCAGCCGTCCAGTGTGCGCCCATTCCACCGACGTTGCTGGACATCGCAGCAACCGGCAGACCATCCTCGCCCGGGAAGGCGTAGCCCTCGCCCAGCAAATACGTGCCGGGCCGTGCCCTGCGTTCACCACTCTTGACGGCACCGGGCGAGTTGACCGTGGCTGCTCCTGCGCCCGGGCCCTCTGAAGCGCGCTGGGCCAAGGTCCGGCGCTCCTCGTCCGCGATATTCTTCACGTGCGCGCCCGGCGGATTGCTGACCGTGGGGCCCACCTCGAACATGGCGATGGTGGCGCCGGGCGCTTCTTCGCTGAGGATCCGCGCGTATGCCGACGCCGTGGGACCACTTCCCACGATGGCGACATCAACAGAGAAAGGATAGGACCGCTGGCTCACCGGGAGGCCACCAGTTCCTGGATGCGCCGCACCGACTTGGCAGACTCGATGGTCGGGTAGTACTCAAGGCCCACAGGGCCGGTATAACCGCTGGCCTGCAGGTCGTTGAGGCGCGCCGCCCAATCGATAGATCCCGAACCCGGCTCGCCGCGGCCAGGTGCGTCGGCGATCTGGACGTACTTGACCAGGCTGCCGGCGTTGGCCAGTTCGGCAGCCACGTCCTCGCCCTCCACGGTGGAGTGGTAAAGGTCGTACAGGATGCCGAAATCAGGCGAGTCCACGCCGCGGGCAATGTAGACGGCCTCGGAGGTGCGGTCCAGCAAGGCACCGGGGTGGTCGACGCGGATGTTGACCGGTTCCAGGACCAGGGTGATTCCCGAGCCGTGGATGTGGTTGATGCCCCTGGTGAAGATCTCGATGAGTTCATCCAGCTGGTCCTGGCGCTTCCGGCCGCCGAAGCCCGTGCCACTGCCCACGACGATACGCGGGCAGCCCAGTTCCTGGGCCACCTTCACTCCGGCGTCGAGCCCCTCATAGAAGGGTTCGTGATTCTTGGGCGGAATCATGAACTGCATCCGCGGTTCGGCGAGCTGCGCCGTGAGCTGGACGCCCGTCTCCTCAAGGGCTGCCTTGAGTGCCGGGATGTCCTTGCCTGTTGGCCCCCACATTTCGGCGGCGTCAAAACCGGCGGCCGCCGCGGCCCGGACACGGTCAGCGGCACTTTCGCCAGCTTCAGAGAACAAAAGGTCAATATTAGGCGCAAGTTGGAACATGGCTGTCTCCTGGAAAGTCGATGGGTTTGTTGAATGAGCTGGGTCTAGCCCTTGAGGCCGCCGGAGAAGCCTTGGATGAAGCGCTTCTGGGCGAAGAGGAACAGGGCGAGAATCGGAATCATGGACACGATCACGATCGCGAAGATGGAGTTCCACTGGGAGACCAGGGAACCGATGAAGTAGTACATGGCCACGGGAAGCGTCTGGTTGCTGGAGCCACCCAGGAAGATGAGCGACGTGAAGAAGTCGTTCCACACGATCAGGCCGGCAAAGATCGTCACCGTTCCCGTGGCCGGGGCCATCATGGGGAAGACCACCTTTGAGAAGATCTGCGTCTTAGTGGCACCGTCAATGGTGGCCGCTTCCTCGTAGTCCGTTCCCAGCCCGCGGAAGAAGTTGGAGTACAGGAAGATCGAGAGCGGCAGCAGCATCCCGGTGTACAGGACGATCAATCCCCAAGCCGAGCCGGTCAGGCCCAGGCTGCGCGCACCCATGTACAGCGGAACGGCTCCCAACTGTCCAGGCAAGATGATGGCGACGAGGAAGAGATAGTAGGCCAATTTGCTCCAGCGGCGGGTGTGCCGCGAAATCACGTAGCCCGTGATGGAGCCCAGGGCAATGAGGCCCACGATGCTGCCGGCCGTGATGATCAGGCTGTTCACCAGGCCAAGCACCACATTGGAGTTGCCGGTGGCGGTCAGGACCGCGGTGAAGTTGCTGAAATCAGGGCTCGACGGCGGTGCCAGCGGCGACGTCGTGTAAATTTCGCTGCTGGACTTCAGTGCCGTGGTGACCAGGAAATAGAAGGGAGAAAGGAAGAGGAGAGCCAGCGCCCACAGTCCGACTTCGCGGAGAAGGGTGAGTTTCGTGTAACGGAACATGGTCAGTCCTCGGGGTTCGAGCGGGTCAGCCGCTGCTGGATGACGGCGAAGAACAGGATGATGACGGCCAGCACCAGAGCCAAGGCAGCGCCGCCGCCGAAGTTCCCCAGGGCAAAGGCCTGCTTGTAGACCTGGGTGGCCAGGGTTTCGGTTGCCCCTGCCGGGCCACCGCCGGTGAGGGCCATGATGGGGTCGAAGACACGGAGGCCCTGGACGATTCCCAGCGTGGTGGCGATGGCGACGGCCGGGCGGATCGCCGGAAGCGTGACATTCCAGAAGCGCTGCCACAGGTTGGCGCCATCGATTGCTGCGGCTTCCTCGATTTCCACGGGAACGCTGGCCAGGCCTGCCATGAAAATCACCATCGCGAAGCCTGTGCTGCCCCAGACCAGGACCACCAGGACTGTCCAGATGGCCCACTGCGGATCGGCGAGCCACGGCTTGGCAAGGTCTTCGGCTCCGATGGACCGGAGGAACACGTTGATGGGGCCATCGAAGTCAAAGATGTACTTCCAGATGTACGCGGTTGCCAACGGGCTCAGCACCACGGGCATGAAGAACAGAGTCCGCAGGATGTAGCGCGTCTTCAGCACGCGGTTCAGGCCCAGCGCGATGAACAGGCCAGCAACGTTGCCGATGAACACCGAGGAGAAGGCGAGGAACAACGTGTTCATCAGGGCCCCGAGCTTGGTGGGATCCTTGAAGATGGCCTCGAAGTTGGCCAGTCCCACTACCTTGAAGGCACCTATTCCGGTCCAGTTGGTGAAGGCGAAGAACCCACCGATGCCGGTTGCCACGTAGTGGATGGCGATCACCAGGGCAATGCCCGGAAGGGCCCACCACCAGTGTCCGAACTGCAGGGACCCGCCCCGGGAACGGACCTTTCGGACCGTTCCCGGAGTGCGCCTGCCTCGCCGGGAAGCGTCAGCTGCTTCGGTCTTGGATTGCATCGTCGCAGTCATGGTAATCCTTGCTTATCCCTTGGAGTAGAGCGAACGGTGGTGGTGGGAAGCCGGCTTATCCCCAGGCCGAATCCATGGCCTGAAGGACCTGGTCAACGGACTTCTGGCCGGTCAACAGTCCCTGGACTCCCGTGGCGAGGGCGTCGTAGACGGCGGAGTTGGGCCACTGGCTGTTGGGAAGCGGACCGTACTTGCCATCCTTGATGAGGTCCCCGACGTTCTTGTAGGCGCCGGAGGCGTAGTCATAGCTGTCCAGCCCGCTGACCGGGAGGGCGCCGTCGATCTCGGCGAACGCCTTGGTCTGCTCAGGCTCAGCGGCCCAGTCGAGGAAGGCCTTTGCGGCGTCCTTGTTCTTGGACGCGGCGTTGATGGAGAAGGAATAGTTGGCGCTGGCGTAGACGAAGCCCTTGTCTCCGCTTTGCTCAGAAGGAAGGGCACGGACTGCGAAGTCGGAAGCGGCAGCCGCAGTCTTGAGCTGCTTCCATGACGGCGCGGGCATGAAGCCGGCCATGGACGTGCCGCTGGCGAGGCCCTTGGTGATGGCATCGAAGCCCGCACCTGCGGCACCCTTCTGGAAGCAACCGGCGTCGTTCAGCTTCTTGACTGCTTCGAGGGAGTCTTTCCAGCCTTGGGAGTCAGCGAACTTGGTCTGGTTGCCGGCGCGCTTCTCGTTCCACTTGGGGTCTTCGGCGTACACACGGGAGGCGGCCAGGGACATCGCCATGAGCCCCGTGTTGGGTGCGGCGGAGCCAGCCAAGGCGAAGAATGACTTGTTCGCGGAGCCGAGGGCGGAGCACTGCTTCTCAAGACCAGCGAAGTCGGCGGGGAAATCGGAGACGCCGGAGGCCTTCGCTGCGGTTTCGTTGACCACCAGGCCAACCACGGTCATCTCGGCAGCCTGGCCGTACACCTTGCCGTCCTTGCCGAACAGCGCTTCGCTGCCGACAGGCACGAGATTCTTCGCGGAGTCGTCCAGGGGTTCGAGGAAGTTGGCCTCGACCAGCGGGAGAATGCTTCGGCCGGTTCCGGAACCCGGCGAGGTGACGATGACGTCGGACGCGTTGCCGGCCTGCAACTGCGTGCGCACCGTCTGGTCGTAGGAATCGTTGGGCTGCGCGTTGAACGTGATCTTCACGTCGGGGTGGGAGGCCATGTACTGCTCGCCCAGCTTTTGGAAGGGGCTTTCTATGGTGTTGGAGGTGGCGAACGTCAGGGAGAATTCCTTGGAGCCACCGTTGCTGCCGGCGTTGGTCGCGCCCGAGCAGCCTGTCAGTGCGAGTGCAGCAGCGGTTGGGATAGCGAGGACGCTGAACTTCAGTCCCCGGAAGCGGTGCTGTGTCATGGTCAGCCTTTCTGACTTCTTTGTCTGGCGGGGTACCGTGACCCCGGTCACTCACCAGTATGCATGGCATTTGCCAGAAAGACACATAAGTATTTCGGATACCGCACATAAGTCTGACCGCTCGTGGATAGACTGGTTTAAGTACGCTCTGAATGCGGCCAATTTTCCCTATGGAAGGATGTCAGTAGTGACGGACCACGCCCTGCTCTCCAGGCTCGACCTCAACTTGCTGACGTCCCTGGATGCGCTCATTACAGAGCGCAGCGTGACACGCGCGGCCGAGCGGCTGCACTTGAGTCAACCTGCGTTGAGCGCCTCCTTGGCGAGGTTAAGGAACCACTTCGGCGACCCCATTCTGGCCAGGCGCGGCAACACCTACGAGCTCACGCCGTTTGCCTTGCGGCTGGCTGAACACACGACCTTGGCTTTGGACGCTGCCCGTCGCGTCTTCGAAAGCCAGGCCAGCTGGGAGCCGAACGAATCGGCCCGTGAGTTCTCCATCTACGGCTCTGACTACGGCTTCACCACCGTTGGCCGGGTGGTGTCGGAATTGGCTGCCGAGCGCGCACCGGGCGTCCGCTTCCGGTTCATGCTTCACAACCCTGTGGTCGTCGAAGACGCAGCCAACCGGCTCCGCGCAGCTGACGGCATGGTGATCCCCCACGGCATCCTGACGGGACTGCCGTTCGTCGATCTCTGGCGGGACGACTGGCTGGCCGTCGTGTCGGACGGCAATCAGGACGTGGGCGATGAAGTATCCATGGACAACATTGCCCAGCTGCCTTGGGTCATGACCTACCAGTCCCGCTCAGCCTTCACCTCGGCCGAACGGCAGATCCAGCAGCTGGGAATCGAGCCACGCGTGGAGGTTGTGGTGGAGAGCTTCCAGGCACTCCCCCACTTCATCGCCGGGACCAACCGGATCGGCCTGATCCAGGCAGCTTTGGCTCCCATTGCCCGGAAGCTCGGGGGCGTCCGCACGCTGCGTCTGCCATTTCCAGCAACGCCCCTGGTCAACGCCCTGTGGTGGCACCCGGTGCACAATGCGGACTCTGAGCACATTTGGATGCGCGGGCTGTTCGAAGAGGCAGCTGCCATCGTGGCAGCCGGGACAGAATCCAACAACTGATAGCACCCCAACACCGCAAAGGGCCTGGCCGGAGTTCCGGCCAGGCCCTTGTGTTGTGGCGCAGCGTCAGAGGGCGGCGGCTACAGCCGCGCGCATGCTGCGCCTGATCAGGTCGTGCTGCTTCCGGACCAGCAACAGGGGGTCCACTTCGCCCAGTTCGGCAAAGGCGTGCCCTTCCCACTCGCTCGACCAGTAGCCACGGTAGCCGCCGTCCACGAAGACCCGGACCAGTTCGGGGTAGTCGATGGCAGGCTCGTTCCCGTGCTCATCGATGTCGTAGAACTTCGCGTGAACGTGCATGATCTGCGGCATGATGTCTGCCCAGTCGCGGGGATTGACATGCCCGTGCATGTTGAAAGCAAGATGCGCGAACGAGCCCAGCCTTGCGGGGTCGAAGTCCCTGCTGCGGAGGTAGCCGATGAACTCCTCTTGGCGCTCCCGCATGGTGGCCTCCGTGGACCAGATGGCTTGCAGGCGTTCCAACGCCTCGCTGTCCAGGCCCGCCCGCGAGACTGCCCGCAACAACGTGGGTGACATGCCGTGCATGGTGGAAGAGAAGTCAGCGACGAAGCCCAGGAGGGGCGAGTCCAGTTCGGCATAGACGTCCCGGACTTTCATGATCTCGGCCGAATTCGGGCCCAAGGGCGCGTGGATTTCATAGGCGAGCTTGAGTTCCAGCTCTTCCGCCAACGGGAGGAGCCGCCGCAGCAAGGCCGGCTTGGCACTTTGAATCCTCACCAGCGGGAAGCCGAGCTTCTTTGCCCCGTGAAAGAGCGTCTCGGTGAAGTCGTACTCCTCATCCGGGGTCATGTCCCTGTCGCGCCGCCGACCCATGTCCAGGTTCGCCCCAAAGGAACTGGCGACAAAACCATGCTTGTCGAACGCGGCCTGCCAGGATGCTGCGAAGTCATCGCCGACCACCGGGTACGTGGGCAACACCTGTGAGGCGACAATCTCGATGCCTGGGCCGATGCCCAGCTCCGCCACCCGGTTCAGCAGTCCGTCGAAGTCGTACCAACCGGCCCGGAATTCCGCGCTGGCGGAGTAGAGCGTCAGCCCAAGGTGGAACGGGTCGTCCTCCGCCTTCGGCGGCGCCGGCGTGACCGCCGTCGTGGTTTGCGGGGCTGGCGCCTCCGACTCCACCACCGTCAGTTCGAGGCTTTGGTTAACGAAATTGGGCACGTACATCCCCGGCCCACCGTCCTGGCCGGGGGCGATCTGCATGTAGGGCAGGCGAAGTTCGCCGACGATCTGGACTGAGTGCTGCTCGCCCGGCTTTACGGGTTCGGATCGTCGGGCGACCAGCAAGGGGTGTTCCTGCAGGAACCAGAGCGTCTCAGCCTGCTCGGGCAGCTCGGGCAGGTAGTACTTGGCGCCACCGAACTCCAGTGACAGGTCTTCTTGGGCGACCTCCTCGCCGTCCACTGTGAGTTTCAGGGTGGACACGGAGGACAACCACAGGCTCCGGTACCAAGGCAGGGTCAGCGATACCGCCAATCCGTCCGGATGTGCGCGGAGGCTGTCTTCGTGAATCAGTCCGTTGGGCATTGTTCTTCTCTAACTGTGAGGGTGGTCAGGTGAGCTCGGAGGTGATCTTGCGGATCAGCGAATGTTGGCGACGCACCTGTTCAATAGAGCGCCAAGGCGTGCGTTCACCTTCGTATTCACTGGAGAGGTAGCCGTCGTATCCGGCGTCCTTCAGTGCTTTGAGCACCGGCTTCCACGGAATTTGCTGGTCTTCCAACTGTTCATCGATGTCATGGAACTTGGCCTGGACGAACACCACGTACTTCGCAACCTCGGCGAAATCGGCGGGGTCCACGCCAATGCCATCCAGGAAGGCCGGCCGCGTTTCCCTCGTCTCGCCGGCGCGGAGCGGAATAGGCCGGTCCTGGAAGATCCCCGTATCGATCAGCAGCCCGAAGTTCTTGGTTCCGGTGCGCTCAATGAGGTTGATGTAGTCATCCACCACGGGGTGTTTGATGGGAGTCGGCGAATGGATTTCGGGGCAGATCACCACACCCAGCTCGTGGGCGAGGTCCAGGGAACGCTCCACGGATTCGGTCCAGATGGGGTCAGGCACGAGGTCGCTGGAAACGACGCCGATCTTGGGCCGTACGAGGCCGAAGCCCAAGCGATTGGCCAGCCTGAGGTCCCGCTGCAGGGCGGAGGCACCCTCCTGTGCGGTCATGCTCTTGCCGGGCCGGAGCCGGGTATCGATCCAGGAGCCATAGTTCGTGGGCTCCAAGGAATACTTCTCAAGCAGACCGAACCACCGGTCGATCCAATCCGTAGTGGGTTCCGGATAGCCCGGTACGTGGCCTTCACCGAGGATTTCGACGCCGGTGGCGCCGGTGTCCGCAACCGCCGCCAAAGCGGTCTCCAGGTCCAGGACGGTACCGAAGTCGTGCATGAAGCTGTAGAGGGAAACGCCGTAGCGGAACACGCCGTCCCCGCCCTCAGGACCCAACGTGATCCACCGGGACTCCTTGTAGGTGGACGGCTGGTGCTCCACAGGGATGTAGGACATGCGCAGCTTCAACTCGATCTGGAGTTCGTGGGCGCCCTGCGGCAACCCACCTTCCAGGGGCACCGTCACGGTGGCCGCCTCGCCCAGTTGCCAACGAACGCCTTCGCTGGCCCAGAGTTCCTGCAACGTGAACGTCTTGCCTTGGAGCGTCCAGGACGGCACGTCGGCCGCAACGTCGACGAGGTTGCCTACCCGGACGGCAATTCCGTCGATTAATGACCCTGCCATGCCTCGATAGGACGGCATCCGAACCCGGAATTGGAAGCCTGTGACCCGGTTTCCGTCCCGGACATTGCGGAAACCGGTGGCTTGGATGAGGTCTCGTTCAAGCAGCATCTTTGCTCTTTCGTTGAAGTGGGTAGTTAGAGCATAGCCCACTTATGTTCGATTTCAACGAAAGATAGAGCTAATGATGCATTAGGGGCTGGGCTCAGTGCCCCTTAAAGGCTTCTGCCAGCCACCATGATCCCCCGTCAGAAGCAATCCGGGCGTCGATTACCAAGGGATTCGTACGCGGGCCGTCCAGCCACGACTTCACGGCTTCCAGGTCCGCGACGCTGCGGACTGTGACGGCCGACGCCCCGTAGCCGCGCGCAATGGCCGCAATGTCGGTCATCGGGAACTTGACCACTTCCAAATCCTTGTCACTGGCATCGAAGTGATGCACTTCAGCCCCATAGCTCGAGTCGTTGTACACGATGGCCACCAAGGGAATCCGCTCGCGGACGACGGTCTCCAGTTCGGAAATGCTCATGAGGAATCCACCATCGCCGGCCCCGAGCACCGGCAATCTGTCCGGCCTCGCTTTTGCTGCCCCGATCGCGGTGTAAAGCCCCAGCCCGATTGCCTGGAAGGCCTGGGTGAAACAGAATCCGAATTCGTCCGGAACGGACAGGTAGGCGCTGGGGTAACCCATGAAATTACCGGAATCGACGGCGACGATCCTCTGGGCAGGAAGGATCCTGTCCAATTCACGACTGAGAACCCTGGGGTCGATGGAGTCTTCCGTGGAAAGGTCTTCGGTGACCTCGGAGTTCCAGCGGGCGTGCGCGGCGATCTGCTGAGCCATGACGCCGGTACGCAGCCCCGTCACCGAATGACCCATGTCGTGAAGTCGGCCGACGACTGCCTTGGCCGTCTCCGCAACGTCGCCAAGAACTCCCAGGTCGATTGCACGGTTGGCGCCCAGGGCGGAGTCCTCCAGGTCCACCTGCACAACCTTCGCGCCCGGGCCGATCAACGAGCCATGACGCATGGTCCACATATTCAAAGCACAGCCCCAAGCTACGATCAAATCGGCATCCGCAATGGTCCGTGCCGTGAACGGCGAGGAAAAACCGCCGGAGATCCCTAGACTGTAAGGCTCGCCGTGGAACAGACCGTGGGCGACGGCGGAGGTCGCCAACAGCGCTCCGCTCGCCTCTGCGAGAGCACTGACTTCGGCACGCGCGCCCCGGCCACCCCGGCCGACAACGAAAACCGGGCGCCGCGCGCTGCGAATGAGTTCAGCCAGCTGCCCAACAGCCCCGTCCGAGGCCACGACCTTTTGCGCAGGAGGGAGCTGCTCGCGCGGAATGACAACGCCTGAAACCGCAGCAGCTTGAATGTCCGTGGGCAGCGACAAGACTACTGTCCTCCGTTCATTGACTGCCTTTCGGTAAGCGCGAACCGTATCGGCAACTGCACTGTCAACCGAGTGCACGCGTTCTGCCACTGCCCCTACACTCCGGGCAAGTCCGTCCTGGTCAATCCTGAAATTGGAACGAACAGCGGACGCAGCGGTGTCAGCCGTGACCACGATCATGGCTGTCCGGCTCTTGGCTGCCTCCCCGATCCCAGTGATAGCGTTGCTCAGCCCGCAGCCTTGATGCGTGGAGACGACACCCACCTTTCCTGACATCCGCCCGTAAGCATCGGCCATGGTGGCCGCCCCTCCCTCATGGCGGGCTGCGGTGTAGGGAACCCCCGCAGCCCTCAAGGCATTTGTCACTGCGAAATTTCCGCTTCCGACGACGCCAAAAACATGGCCGACCCCCAGTCGGGCAAGGGTGAAACCGACCAGCTCGCTGACATTCCGGGGTTCGGCACGTGTGGTGGCGGAGATGGATTGCCCGGCCTCAGCGGCCCAGTTGGCTGTTATTGTCATGGTTTTGTCTCCTTGAAATGCGTGGTCAAGCGCGTCGGAGAGTCCGGTGTCCCGCTTGATGAGGTTGATCTGCCTTTTGCGATGCTTACGCAGGATCCTCGAGGTCCTGCTTTATTTCAGCCCCTACTTCCTGCAGCTTCTTGACCAGGAGCGCAGCGCTGAGGGCCAGGGGCCGGTCTGCATGGAGCAGCAGCCCGACCTGCTGGGCCAAGCCGGAAAGGTGCAACTCCAGCATCTGCAAGCCACCCTCGGCCACGGCCATGGACTCCGGCATGAGAGCCAAGTAGCCGGCTTCCGCCACAAGTGTCCGCAGTGTCGCCGGCGTCGAAGATTCAACACGCTGCACCGGCGAAGCCAGTCCGGCAGCCCTGAAGTTGTCCTCCAGTTCGTCCCTCAGGGGCGTGTTAGCCAAGGGGAGCACCCATGGGTACTCCACCAAATCCTGCAGTCCGACGTGGGAAACCCCGTGCGCCGGATGCCCCGGAGCGGCAACGATACGGAAATCCTCCCGATAGAGTGGCACCAGCTTCAGCCGTGAGGTGCTGGGGTGATCTGTTACCCGGCCTACCAGCAAATCCAAATCACCATTGCCGAGTTCCTGGATGAGGGTTTCCGGCGGCGCTTCCCGCAGCCGGACCTCAACCATGGGCCGCTCGGCTGTGAACCGGGCGATGGCCCTTGGTATGAGCAGGTTGGCACCGGTCACGTGGGCCCCTATGCGCACCAGGCCGACATTCGGATCCGTGAGTTCCTCCACCCTGCGGCGGAGCGTACCCAGGTGCCCTACGATGGCTTTGGAATGCTCAAGGTAGGCCAGCCCGGCGGGGGTAGGGACCATTCTTTTGCCCGTCCGCTCGAACAATGCAGCTCCGACTGCGCGTTCGGCCTCACTGAGGGCCCGGCTGAGCGCGGGTTGGGTCAGGTACAGCTCCTCCGCTGCGCGGACCAGGCTGCCATGCTCGGCGATAGCGAGAACGATCACCAAATGGCGCAATTTCAGATGAGTCGTCAGCAGCCCCCGGAGGTCCATCTCCATATCCTACGTGTGGGCTATCCACGTCAACGGGCACCGGCTGTGGCCTTCCGGCGCGGTACCGCAATGTCCCGATCCCACGCTGCGACCTCCCGGCCGGCAGCCTTGAGAACATGCTTTTTCACCTTGCCGTTCTCCGTTTGGGGCAACTCGTCCACCACACGAAAGAAGCGTGGAATGGCAAACGATGCCAACCGTGGCGCGCAGAACTCCGTCAGCTCTACGAAGTCAACCGGCCCGCGCATTACCAGGGCTGCCATGACTTCGTCCTCGCCAAGTTCGGAATCAACGGCGTATACCGCGGCGTCCAGGACTGCCGGGTGCTGCTTGAGAACATGTTCGACTTCCATTGACGAAATGTTCTCCCCTCTCCGACGGATAACATCCTTAATGCGGTCCACGAACCTCACCCAGCCGTCGTCGTCGACCGTCACCCTGTCGCCGCTGTGGAACCACAGATCCTGCCAAGACGCTGACGTTGCCTCGGGCATCGCGTGATAGCCAGTGGCTACGGCGTAGGGCTGGTCGCTACGGATCAGGAGTTCCCCGGGAACACCGTCAGGCACAGGTACCCCGTCAGCGTCCACGACACGGATTGAAAAACCGGGCCGGACCTTACCCATGTAGCCGGCGCGCCACTGCTCGGGAGTGGAACCGATGACGGAGTTCGTTTCCGTCGATCCGTAGCCATCCAGAAGTTGGATGCCGAACCGCTCGCGGAAAGGCCCCACCAGTTGGGCCGGGGTCGCAGGTGAGAGAGCCAGGCGAATGCGGTGTTGACGATCAGCCTGACTTGCTTCCTTGCCTGCAAGGATCCCCACCATGGCCCCCAGCAAGTAGGTCACGGTAGCGCCTGCCGCCGAGGCGTCAGCCCAAAAGCGGGAAGCAGAGAAGTGCGGCCCCAGGACATATTCGCCACCGCACTCAATTGCCTGCATAAAAGCGTTGAGCGCATTGGTGTGGAAAAGCGGCAAGCAGGTGTAGAGGACATCATCGGAGCGCAGGCCGAGCTGCTCTGACATGTTGACCGCCCACCAATAAAACTGGCTCTGCGGACATAGGACGCCTTTGGAAACCCCGGTGGTGCCCGACGTGTACAAGATGGCCGCGGTTGCTGAAGGAGCAGCATCGACGGGCTCGACATAGACCGCCGTGACTGGAAGAGGCGCAATGCTGAAACTATGGTCCCGCTCCTCGGCAGTGCCATCGACAAGCCACACCGTGCTGACGGTGTCCGGGGCCACAGCGGCCAGGTGTGGCAGGAAGGCCGCCTCGGCGATGACCAACCGTGCCTGGGAATTTTCCAGAACGTGGCGCAGCTGTTCACCGCGGCTCGCTGTGTTGATCGGAACTGCCACCGCTCCTATCCACGCGCAGCCCAGAATCAAGTCGAGAAGTTCAGGCCTGTTGGAGCACATAAGGGCCACAGTTTGCCCCCGCTCAATTCCTGCATTCCGCAACATGCCACCTGCAACGCCGACCGCTTGCACCATTGCGCGGCTGTCGCGGCTCACATCACCGCAGCGCAAGAGTGGCGAAGAGGGTGCCTTGCTTGCCCGGTCAACGAGCATTTCGGGGATCGTTAGCGGCCGCATCGGCCGGCCCGGCGTGGCAAGAAATGTCATGGTTGGTCTTCCTTCAAGTAGCTCGGGTTGGGTACGAAGGCCGCAGCGCTATCCGCCCCGTAGGGGTCATTGGTCAGTGCGACTCTTTGTCCGCGCGCGGTTTCGGTGCCCGTCAGGCGCGCAATGACACGCAGCCCACTGTCGAAGCGCAGGGTGGCCAGAATGCCGCCACTGGCGAGCATGGTGGTTTCCTCGATGGTTGCCTGGTCCTGGTAAACGTCGGAGAATCCGTCGTTGCCACAGACCGGACAGAACAGCCGGGCGGGAAACAATTCGGTGCGGCAACTCCGGCATTGCTGGATCAACACACTCACTTGGCTGCCTCCAAAATCGAGACTGCGGCGCAGGCCCCGTATCGATAGAGCACCATGCCGTAACCGCTGACTACGGCATGCCGGGCAGTCACCTGCCGTGCCCCGGCAGTGCCGATGAGCTGGGCAGCTGCCTCCGTCAACCCATGCATTCCACCGGAAGCGCCGGCCTGACCTGCCGAAAGCTGGCCCCCGGAAGTGTTGACCGGCAATTCATGGGTGGCGACGCGACGCTTGATGAAGACCGACGGATCCTCACCGGCGGGAAGGATCCCGAGATCGGCCAACTGGGCGACAACCATTGCGGGGTAGTCGTCATAGACGCAGGCCACATCAACGCTGGCTGGATCGAGTCCGGATTCCGCCCAGGCCCCAGGGGCGATCAGGCGCAACCCGGTGGAAAGTCCGTCACCGTCCTGTTGATCCGCGTTGTAGGAAGCACGCACTGAAAGGATCTTTGCCCGCGGTGTACCGGCCCTGGTGTCGGCCATGAGGACAACAGCGTCGGCGCCCGTCACGGGAGGTACACAGTCAAACCGTCCGAGGGGTGCAGCCACCATGGGCGCTGCGAGATATTCATCCATGGTGAGGGGCTTGCGGTACACAGCACCCGGGTTCAGTTCTGCCCACTCGCGCTGGGCGATGGCTATGCGGCCGTAGTCCTCGCGGGTGAGGCCCAATGAATCCATCTGCCTGGTGGTGAGCATCGCAAACAAGGCGTTGGGACCGTGCATGGGCAACGGTGCCAGGTGGTCCTGCGTTGCCCTGTTGTAGTTCGCCACCAGGTCTGAGAAGGCATTTCCGTCCATCAGATCGCCGGCCGCAAGGACAATCACTGAGGCGTCACCTGCTTCGATGGCCCGCACAGCGTGCTGGAGCATTCCGCCGGCGCTGGCACCACCGTTGGTGTCCTGCATCAACCATGTCAGCTTCAACCCCATTTTCCAGGCGAGGTCGATGGCGTGGTCCGGTCCCAGCGTGAAGCTGGAAACCGCAAGGCCGTCGACGTCGGACGGCTTGAGTCCTGCTTCCTGCAAGGCGTTTCGTACGGCATGGGCAATGACTCCGGCTGTGGTTGTTCCCGGGGCTGGATGGCGGGTGTAGTTGGATTGCCCGGTACCGATAATGGAGACCGTCATGTCGGTCCTTTCGTGAGTGTTGCGGAACGAACGTGGGCGGCCTCTAGGAGACGGTCTCCGGCGTCGTGATTTTGCTGTGGCCCTGTGCCCCTAAGCCGCGCTTCCTGCCCGAAGCGAGCACAGCGACCAGCGTGATCAACACCATCGCGATGACGTAGACGGACACGGGCGTTGAGGAATTGAAATTCAGGAGCAGCGCCGTGGCAACCAAGGGCGCGATCCCGCCCGCGAATACTGCAGCGACCTCATGGGCTATCGCCATGCCGGAGTACCGCACTTCGGCTGAGAACAATTCATGGAAGAACGCCGGCTGGGTACCGATCATCGCGCCGTGGCACAGGCCGTTGGCAAGGAGGAAGGCGAGGATCACGATCGCTGGCGTGTTGGCGTCGATCATCGCAAAGAACGGGAAAGCGATCAGCCCCATGCCGATCGCACCCATCGCATAGACGGCCCGGCGACCGATGAGGTCGGAGAGATACCCGAAGAAGATATACGTACCGAAGGACGCGAGCATGGACACCGCGACAGCCAGGAGAAGGAGCCCTTTGTCGACGCCGACGTGGACGCCATACACGATGGAGAAGGACAAAAATATGTAGGACCCACCATTCTCGGCAACACGAAGGCCCATGGCGATGAGGATCTCCCGGGGGTGGGCGCGCAAAGCCTCGATGGCAGCAAGCCGGTGTTGCGGACGGGTTTCGCGTGCTTCGCTGAATTCCTTGGATTCGGGCAGTTTGAACCGGATGTAGGCGCCAACGCCGAGCAGCAGCACGCTGACGAGGAACGGGACACGCCAGCCCCATGCCAGGAAGTCGGGTTCGGGCATGAGTTGGACCATGAAAAAGGCCAGTGAAGACAAGACAAAGCCGAGCGAAATGCCACCTTGGCTGAAGGCGGACAGCATACCGCGCCGTTTGCTGTGGGCGTTTTCACTGATCAGCAGGACCCCACCGCCCCATTCGCCGCCGGCTGCAATTCCCTGCAGGACGCGAAGAAGGATGAGCAGGGCAGGTGCGAGCAACCCGACTTGGGCGTAAGTAGGCAGCAGGCCCATAAGGGCTGTGCTGATGCCCATGATGGACAACGTCAAGACCAGCGAGCGCTTACGGCCCAGACGGTCGCCGATATGACCAAAAATAAGGCCGCCCAAGGGTCGGGCCGCAAATCCGACAGCAAAGCCGGCGAAAGCAGCCATTGTACCGACCAGTGGATCGGTATCGGCCGGGAAGAACAACCGTCCGAACACAACGGCCGAAGCCGTGGCGTACAGGAAGAAGTCGTACCACTCGAGCGCGTTGCCAACCAGTGAGGCGACAACGTATCGGGCTACCCCGGGACGTTGCCCCGGTGAACGGAGTTGATGATCGGACATTGGTGCTCCTTTATTGCTGAACATTGTCGCCACTGGGAGGACCCTTCATCGCGCCCTGACGGCCAGTGGATCGAACATGCACCCCACGGTGGAAGCTGACGGATGTGACGCCGGTTACGGCTGTTCTCCCAGTCTCCCTCCCGTTCCCGGGACCGTCGAATGCCTAACCCGGCAAGGGCTATGCAGGTTCCGGTAAGTCGGGGATTTTGGTGGCAACTGCGCTTACAGGCCGAACGGGCGGGTGCTAACGTCGCTGCCACTGGCCAGGGGCGGAAACGACACAACAGAAGGAGCTCTCATGGAATCACGTGTTGAAAAGCAAACTGGAGGATCCGGAGTGGCCCGGCTGCTCGATGACTTGTGGTCCTTGCGCACAAGGATCGTTGACCTCACCACGCCGCTTTCCAGCAGCACTCCCACGTTGGAGCTGCCTGAGCCATTTGCCAACCTGATCGACTTCTCCCTTGAGGAAGTCTCCGCGTACAACGAACCGGGCCCCCACTGGAAGCACCACAACATCCACACCGGTGAGCACATCGGCACCCACCTGGATGCGCCCACCCACTGGGCGACCGGGCAGAATGGCAAGGACGTGTCCCGGATCGAGCCCGCCAGGCTTATGGGCCCGGCGCTGGTCCTCGACGTCGCCGCGGAAGCCGACGCCGACAACGACTTCCTGGTCGACGTCCAGCACCTGCGCGCCTGGGAAAGCGAGCATGGACAACTGCCCGACGGCGGTTGGCTGCTGATCCGGACTGGCTGGGAGGAACGGTCCGGGAACAAGCGGCAATTCCTCAACAACGACGCCGACGGCACCCCTCACTCCCCCGGGCTCACCGTGGAGTGTGCCCGCTGGATCGCCGAGGAAACCGCGTTGTCCGGAATAGGGGTGGAGACCGTAGGCATCGATGCCGGCACCGCTGCCGGCCAACAACCGCCCTTCCCTGCCCATCATTACCTGTTGGGCAATGACAAGTACGGCATCACCTCGCTTCGCAATCTGGGGGAGCTGCCTCCGGTGGGCGCGGCTTTGATCGTTGCTCCGCTGCCGATTGTCGGGGGAACCGGCAGTCCGGCACGAGTGCTTGCGTTGGTTGAGGACAGTTAGCGGCAGGAGAAGTGCAGTTGCGCCAAGAAGAGCGCCTCTGCCACGATCGCATTCCGGAGTTCGCCGAGGTGCACGGATTCGTTCGCCCCATGGGCGCGTGTATCAGGATCTTCCGCCCCGGTGATCAGGACGGAGCAGCCTGGCTGCTGCTCAGCCAGCGCCGCCGCGAAGGGTATGGAACCACCGACACCCATCATGACCGCGTCAGCGTTCCATGCTGTCTTCAGGGACCATAGCGCTGCCTCAACCATCGGATCGTTGGGCGCTACGCTGAAGGGTCGGCTCCGCGCTCCGGGGACGAACTCCAGTTCTGCACCGAACGGCGCATGCTTCGTGGCGTGTCGCCTCACTGCTTCCATTGCATCGTCGGGGCTAGCGCCGGGCGGTATCCGGAGACTGAATTTCACGGACGCTTCAGCTAACAGGACATTGCCGGCGGTCGCTGTGGATTGGGCATCCAGGCCCACGAAGGAAAGGGCCGCCGTAGCCCAGAGCCTCGACGTCAGCGAACCGCGGCCAGCCAATTTCAGACCAGGCAGCACGCCTGCGTCCCTCCTGAAGACCTGCTCATCCATCTCAAGCTTCGGGCCGGACGCCGCCAACAACCCCTCCACGGCAACGGAGCCGTCGTCGTCGTGGAAACTGGCCATGAGCCGCGCCAGAACGGTCAGCGCATCCAGGACCGGACCACCATAAGTGCCGGAATGCAGAGCATGGTCCAGGACACGAACCCGGATGATCCCGTCCACCAATCCCCTCAGGCTTGAGGTCAGGGCAGGAGTTCCGATTTCCCAGCTCCCGGAGTCAGCCACGATGGCTGCGTCCGCACGGAGCGCCTGTCCATACTCCGCGAAAATACTGTGAAGCGTAGGCGAGCCGGCTTCCTCCTCCCCCTCGATGAACACGCTGAGCCCGAGACCGTGTGCTGGCCCAAGAGCCATGTCCAACGCGTGAATGGCCGCCAGATGCATGACGATACCGGCCTTGTCATCAGCGGCGCCCCGCCCAAAGATCCGGCCTTCGCGCTCCGTTGCTTCAAAGGGCGGAGTGGCCCACGCCTCAGCTGGCCCGGCGGGTTGCACGTCATGGTGGGCGTAGAGCAGGACGGTCGGAAATCCGGGTGATGCGGTTCGCCGGGCCAGCACTGCGGGTGCCCCGGGCATCCTGTCGGGCCCTTCGCCGCGAATGATCGCAGCATTGGGAAGACCCCCGTTTTCGAAGAGCTTGCGGACCTCGGCGGCACTGCGCTCCAAGTGCTCGGGATCAAACCCCGGCCACGCCACTCCCGGTACCTCGACGAGATTCGAAAGAATCCCGCGGTGCCGGTCCAGAGCCGAGTCCACAGCTGCGGCAATCCGCGCGATTGTGGATCGTGGCAAGTCCGGCAAAACCTTCATGGACGATTCACCTTGCGTCTTGAGGGGTACGGAAAAGATGACGGGGATGACTTGATTGTCAGCTTACTTACTTCTAGCGCAAGGACGGAATGGCAATGGACCAGAATGTAGCACCCCTGCTGGAGGCGCTGGCCGAGTACCACCGCCTTGACCGCTACGGCTTTACCCCACCCGGGCATCGCCAGGGAAGGGGCGCCGACCCCCGCGCCCTGGACATTTTGGGAGCCGATCCCTATAGATCCGATGTCCTTTCCACGGCGGGCATCGACGACCGCAAGTCCTCCGGCAAGTACCTGAGCAAGGCCGAGGAACTCATGGCTGAAGCAGTCGGGGCAGAGAAGGCCTTCTTTTCCACCTGCGGGAGTTCACTCTCGGTGAAGGCCTCGATCCTCGCCGTCACCAAGGGCAACGGTGATCTGCTGATCGGACGTGACGCACACAAATCAGTGGTGGCCGGAATTATCCTCTCCGGCCTCCAGCCTCGCTGGATCCGCCCCCAGTGGGACCGCGAACTCCACATCGCGCATCCGCCATCCCCTGAAGAAGTGGAAAAGATGTGGCAGCGGTACCCGGACGCCGCCGCGGCGTTCATCACGAGCCCAACCCCGTACGGGACCTGTGCGGATATCGCAAAGATTGCCGAAATCTGCCACTCCCGTGGAAAGCCACTGATCATTGATGAAGCCTGGGGCGCGCATTTGCCCTTCCATGACCGCCTTCCGACGTGGGCCATGGACGCGGGAGCAGACATCTGCGTGGTCAGCGTGCACAAAATGGGCATGGGCTTCGAGCAGGGTTCCATTTACCATCTCCAAGGCAACCTGGTGGATCCGGTACGACTTAGCCAGTGTGCCGACCTGCTCTCAACGACCAGCGCGAATGTGATGATCTATGCCGCAATCGATGGTTGGCGACGACAGATGGTGCAGGAAGGCCGGAAGCTGCTGGAGAATGCCCTTACTCTCGCAGACAGAGTCAGAATCGAGATCGACGCCATGGACGGCCTCCACGTCCTGGGATCTGAGTTGACCAGGGCAGAAGCATCTCATGACTTTGACCCACTTCACGTCCTGATCGACGTCGGAGAGCTGGGGATCAGCGGCTACCAGGCAGCAGACTGGCTGCGTGCGACGCACCGGATCGACGTCGGACTCAACGACCACCGGCGCATAGAGGCAACGTTGTCCCAGTCCGACAACGAAGAAACCACCGAACGACTCCTGACAGCTCTGCGGGACCTCATCTATGCTGCCCGGGAGCTGCCAACGCCACCAAAGGTCCAGGTCCCGGAACCGGAGGATCTGGAGATGGAAACGGTCATGTTGCCCCGGGACGCTTTCTTCGGTCCGGCGGAGGAAGCAGCTGGCCGCATTGCGGCCGAGCAGATCACCCCCTATCCCCCGGGTGTTCCGGCGATCCTCCCCGGCGAAAGGATCAACGCGGCGGCGGTCAACTACCTGCGCAGCGGCTCCGCTGCCGGAATGGTGCTGCCGGATCCATCGGACCCCTCAGTGAGCACTATTCGCGTGGTGGCGCACCAGCGGGACCAATGATCAGGGCCGATCAGCTGTTGCGCGCTCCAGGCCCTTAACTGATGGGTGTGCATTGCGTTTTTGAAGCGTAGCGTTAACGGCAACGGAGCATTGCAGGCCTGGTGGCCTGCCGGGTACATCTAAGGACAGCCTGACCATCCGCGTGTTTTGAATCGGGGCGACATGGCCGATTACGCGGGACCAACCGCGGAACAACTGCAGGACTTACTGCTGGAGAATTCGGGGTTTGCAGACTTTCTCCTGGGGTTGACCACAATCTCAGCCTCACTTCTCGGAACCCGGGATCCAATGTTGTGCGCCATCACCGTCGAAAGGGATACTTCTCCCGCCACCGTGGCCAGCAGTAGCGACAAGGCCCGGAGACTCGACGAAAAGCAATACGCGCTCGACGACGGACCTTGCCTCACCGCCCTACGGCACCAACGCACTGTCCTCATAGAGGATCTCAGCGAGGATGGTGGATGGCGGAAATACGCCGAGCGAATAGCGGGCGAAGGAGTCAGGTCTGTTCTGGCCGTACCAATTAAGAGCGACGGCGCCTCGCGGGCCGCACTGAATTGCTACGCATTAACCCTGGGGGTTTTCGATAAGCGAACGGTTGCAGCGGTCCAGGCGCACGCCGTTTCGATCTCGAAAACACTGCGTCTGGCTCTTAGGCTGCACGCGGACCCGGAAGTGCCGGAGGACGTTAAATCAGCCCTGCAGTCACGAGCCGTCGTGGACGCGGCCGTATCGTTGATCATGGTTCAGAACCTTTGCAGCCGCGAGCAGGCCATGGACCTCCTCCGCGCCGCTGCAGTCAACAACAATCGCAGGATCCGCGAGATTGCGACGGAAATCCTCAGGGGTTCGACTTCGGCAGGAATACCATCACACATGCAGCCCGGTGCGCTCGATGACGATGAATCCTGATAAATAGCGGCACCACAAGGAGATTACTACCCCTCAGCGTCATTCTCCCCACCCAAGGTGTCGTGCCCATAGCTGGCCCGCCTGCCATTATCGCCGCGTGCATCCAACGTCTCGTTCAGCGCATGGGCCAGCAAATCACGCTCCAGCGGCGGCAAGCTGAGAGCGCCGTAGTAGTACGCCTGAATTTCGACAAGGCCCGACGCGCCACCGATGCCGAAGTAGGCCATCCAGACCTGCTCCAGGGTCAAGTCAGTATCTTCCAACGCCAAGCGAAACTGGTGCCGTTGCAACTCCTCACCACTCGCAAAGCTCATAGTCTCCCCCGGTCAATCAGCGGATCCCGGCACGTTGTCAATGACTTCACGCGCCAACTCATGCAGCCGACGCTTCTCCTTGTTGGACCGTGCGATCAAATGCAGCACAGCCTCCTGCTCCCCAAGGCCCAGCGTGGCCATGGTGATGCCCTTGGCCGTTGCAATCAGGTCGCGGTGCGCCAGGGACGATTTGAGCTGGTCACTGAGCGCCGAGACTCTCTCCTTGGCAAGTGCGTTGACCAGGAAGATCGAGGCCTGCGAAGCAAAGGCTTCCAACAGGTGGATCAGTCGAGGCGAGGCGGTTCCCGGCGCCTCCCAATAGACCTTAATGGCCCCAAAGGCCAGATCACCGGAGAGCAGCGGCACACTGACGCAGGAACGCACTCCCAGATCCGCCGCTGCCTGCCCCCATTGAATCCACCGGAGATCCGTACGAATGTCCTCCGAATCCACGGGCTTGCCCGAGGCCCAGGCGGTCAGGCAGGGCCCTTGCCCCAGCTCGTATTGCAGTGCGTCCGCGGCGGCCACAAGCGTCGAGGTGGAGGCCGCACTGCTGCGCCTCCCATCGGCTTCCATCAACGACACTCCTGCACCCACGGCGTCATCGACGGCAAGCACGGCCGCTTCTGTAATCAATGCGAGGGCATTCGACACCGTTTCTTCAGTAAGCAGCATGTTCGAGGCCCGCGCGAACATCACAGCCAGCTCATCCGTCAGGGGCAGCTCATTCACCGGTAACACCACATCTTCCGCGTCGCCATCCTTCGCGGGGCCGATCCACATCATTCCCAGCCATCATTCTTGACCTTTCCGCGCCGCTCCACAGTCCACGAAGAACCGACGTTGATAAGTATCCTTATTATAGTAAGGATTGAAGGCTCAGAACAGCGCACCACGATAGTCCACCGCACAGATCGTTAGTTCGCAACGCGCCCCGCCGGACGCCGCCCGCCTCCGGAGCACAGCCCTAGTCCTGAAAAAACGTCTTCGTGGCTTCCTGCGGTTCGGAAATCCCCGCGATAATGCCTTCCGCGACATCATGCAGTTTTTGGTTCCTGTTCTGGGATGCCTGCTGCAAAAAAGCGAAGGCTTCGCTCTGGGTGCAGCGGCTTTGGGCCATGATCATGCCGCATGCAAGGTCGATGGCAGTCCTCCGGGCCATGGCCGCTTTCAGGTCCTCGGCCAAAAGGTCAGCTGTTGAAATACGCAGGGCGAGCCGCAGCGCCTGGGCGGCTATGTCCGCGAACACTGCGGCTTCGCGGACAGCGTCTTCCGTGAACTTTCCGGCCTCGGAAGCAAAGAAGTTCAGCGCCGCTGCCGAGTCCACTCCCAAAGACAACGGAACCCCTAACGCACTTTCAAACCCTGCCGAGGCAAGGTCCTTGCAGTACTCAGGCCATCTAGGGTCAGTCGTCGCGTCTGCAAGCAGCACAGGTATTGACATCTCCAAGGCCTCCTGCGCAGGACCGCTTCCGATGGCCTGCTCGATACCATCCAGCAGAAGCGCATTTTCGCTGCTTGCGGCAACGGTGACCGCACGCTTACGCCTCCACAACGTCACGGCACACTCCACACGCACCCCGGCGGCCCGGCTCAGCGTCGTGGCGGCATACTGCGTCATGCCGTCCAGGAAATCCCTGACGTCTCCAGCAGCAATCAACTGATGGAGGTTCTTGAAGTCTTCGTTTTGTTCCCGGGTTTCCATGTCAATCTCCCGAGAGGAACTGACGGTGGGCAGGGGGGCGCATCAAACCTCCGCGGTAAAGCGAAAAGGGCGCCGGGCTTCTTCAGCGAAATTTTGAGTCCACTATGCCGCATTTAAGTGGCTTCTTTCAAACCCTCAGTTTCCCACGTGTTCCTTTCCGTATAAATGGTTCACAACACCCCGGATCAGGTGGTTAGGCTGGGTGAATGGCGACAGTTATCCTCGTACGGCACGGCCGCACCACGGCCAATGCAACCGGACTGCTGGCCGGGCGGGCCGCGGGAGTGAGGCTGGACCAGACCGGGCGGGAGCAAGCGATCCGGGCCGCAGACCGCCTCACTGCCGTACCTCTTGCGGGAGTAGTCTCCAGCCCTCTGGAACGTTGCCGGGAGACGGCTCAAGTCATCCTTGATCGGCAGGCCGGCAGTCCGCACGCGCCGGTCGAGGAGGATCTCACCGAGTGCGATTACGGCCAATGGCAGGGCCGCGCCCTCAGCGAACTCGCCACGGAGCCATTGTGGCCCACAGTCCAAGCGCAACCATCCGCCGTCGTCTTCCCCGGCGGTGAGTCCATGGCCGGGATGCAGGCACGGGCCGTAGCCGCGATCCGGCGCCACGATGCCGCGTTCGAAGCGGAGTTCGGCCCGGGAGCCGTTTGGGTGGCAGTGAGTCACGGCGATGTCATCAAGTCGGTCCTCGCCGACGCCCTCGGCATGCACCTGGACTTGTTCCAGCGGATCAATGTCAGTCCCGCCTCCGTATCCATCGTGCACTATGGCGCCCACCGACCGAGCGTTTACGCCACGAATACGGACGCCGGTGATCTGTCGTGGCTGGCGAACGGCGTTGCTTCCGGGGATGCGCAGGTCGGCGGCGGCGCAGGGCAGAAGACGCCGTGAGGCGCATGTGCATAAAATACTGACATGCCTACGCGTGTTCACGAGTTTGCCTGGCCGGACCGGGTTGTCATTGGCACCATTGGCCTACCAGGAGCCCGCACGTTCTATCTGCAGGTGCGCGCGGGGACGCAGATCGTGAGTGTTGCCCTTGAGAAGCAACAGTCCGCACAGCTGGCAGAGAAGATCGACGAACTCCTGGACCAGCTCAGCACCGTAAAGGACAACCCCTTCAGCGTCCCGTCGGGCAGCCCTGTTGAGCTGGACGACAATGAGCCGCTCGAGTCTCCCGTGGAGCAGTTCCGCGCTGGCGCCATGAGCCTGGGTTGGGATCCCACCACCGCACAAGTCGTCATAGAGGCTTATCCGATCGATGCCGACGTTGACGACCTCGATGAACCGCTCGAAAGCAACGGGCCCGAGGACACCGAGATGCTCCTGGTGCGCATGCCGGTGGGCACTGCCCGCGCGTTCACCAAGCGCACCCATGAAATCGTCGCAGCCGGCCGGCCCAGCTGCGCCATCTGCGGATACCCCATAGACCCCGAAGGCCATAGCTGCAGGCTTCCTGAGGTCTGATGGCAGAACCGGACCTGGTCGCCGACGAGATGACGCTTACCGGACGCATCACGACGGCGTCGAACGCTACGTTTCTAGGAAGCATCGGCGAGGTGACTGTCGTCTACAAGCCGATAGCGGGTGAGAGCCCGCTGTGGGATTTTCCGGACGGTACGCTGGCGCACCGGGAGGTAGCCTCCTATCTGGTATCCCAGCTCCTCGGCTGGAACATCGTGCCGCGAACGTGGCTGCGGGACGGTCCCCTGGGGACCGGTATGGTGCAGTTGTGGAAGGAGCAGGACCCCGGGCAAAACCCGGTGGACCTGGTCGCGACGGACCTTGTGCCGGATGCGGGTTGGAAAGCCGTTCTTGAGGGCCAGGACGACAACGGGCGAATGGTCGCCCTGATCCACGAAGACTCACCCACCCTCCGACGGATGGCCGTGTTCGACGCCGTCGTCAACAACGCTGACCGTAAAGGCAACCACATCCTTGCCATGCCTGACGGGCACCGGCACGGGGTGGACCACGGGCTGACCTTTAATAGCGAACACAAGCTGCGCACGGTCCTTTGGGGATGGCTGGGAGACTTCTTGACCGACGAGGAACGTGAAGGCGTCGAGCGTGTCCGCGAAGGACTGGACGGCGACCTGGGGCGCGACTTGGCCGGGTTGCTCACCGCCGAGGAAATCGCAGCGCTTCATGCGCGTTGCTTACGATTGTGTACTGCCGGACGGTTTCCTGCGCCGCAGGGCGGTATGCCGGCCGTCCCGTGGCCGCTGTTCTAGCTGTACATCCAGCAGAGCGGGAATCCCAACGGTTTCGACGACGGCGGTAAGGTCCCCGCCCCGCCCAGCGACTTGGGGGATGGCCGGGCGGGACAGGAACGTTGACAAGCCTAGCCGCCGATCCCGGAGCGAACGAGCGGCTCGATACTGAAGCGTGCAAAATTTCCTGCCTGGGCACTCAATCCGTGCAGTGAGCCGGAGGGCCTTTTCCGCTTTGCACGAAATGTAATGCCCCGAGAGCAACACTGCACAGAGTGATACAGCTGCACGCCCTTCCCTCCGCACGGGAACCATAGTGTTTTGCAATGGTGATCTTCACAGCCATCACACAGTCAGTGCGCAGCGGTGCACGCCGCAAAGGTGCCGGGCCGGATGTCTTTTTCGCGGGCGCGGCAACAGGAATTATTTCGTCGGTGCTGGTTCAGCTCGCCTTCAAGGCCACCGGCCCCAAGGGTACCGCCGAGCTGACAGCCCCTGGGAGCGGTGCAGGCCTGGCCGATGAAAGGCTGAGCGCCCAGGTGCAGGACATCATCAGCAGCCGGGCCGTGTCAACGGCTTTTCAGCCAATCCATTACTTGGAAACCGGCGAGGTCACCGGAGTCGAAGCGCTGACCCGCTTCTCCGGTTGGCCCATCCAGGCACCTGACGCTTGGTTTGCCGACGCCGCCTCCGCGGGATGTGTACTTGAGCTCGAGTTCCTGGCGTTGGAGAGTGCACTCGCGGCCGCCGCGGCACTCCCGGACCATCTCTACGTTTCTCTGAATGTGTCTCCACAGGCATGTTGTGATCCGCGCATGGACGCCATTCTTCAGGGCTCATCGTTGCCTGCTGAACGAATTGTCCTGGAGCTGACCGAACACAGTCCAGTGACGGACTACCCATCTCTCTGCGCAGCCCTGGCGCGAGCACGCGCGCTTGGTTTACGGATCGCGGTTGACGATGCCGGCGCCGGGTTTGCATCGATGCGCCACATCCTTCACGTGCAGCCCGACGTGATCAAGCTGGATCGGGACCTCGTCTCCGGAATTGAAGGGAACCAGGCCAAAAAGGCCCTCGGAGCGGCCATGGTGACGTTCGCTGCGGGTATTGGAGCGACCTTGGTTGCCGAAGGAATCGAGACCGAGGAAGAACTGGCAGCAGTAAGGGAGCTGGGAGTGACCGCAGGGCAGGGATATCTGCTCGGGCATCCCGCCGTCGAACCGGAGGTGTGGCGGACATGGCAAGAGCTGTGATGTCCACCACTGGTGACCACGTGTGCCCTGCACTGTACCTAGACTTGTAACTTCCCATCGCATGAGCGCGCTGCACTGAAGTTCAGCAGAAATGCTCAGCAGAAACACGGCTGCCAGGCAGCCATAAGGCCATACCCCATGAAATGCACCCCCTCGACCAGCCCCGATCATTCATCGCCCGATTCCCGCACACCGCGTGGTGAAGGGATCAAACGTTACGCCGTCCCAACGGGGCTGAATTTGGAGGAAAGGTTTGAGCACTGGCGGTGCTGGTATGGCAGCGCCATTGACACCCCGGCACGCCTGGAAAAGACCGAACGCCAGATCCGGCCGGGCTTCAATCCAACGGCCGTGAGCCTCGAGGGACCCGGCTTCAGCCTGGTGGACGTAGTTAACGAACCGGCCATCTGCCACTGGAGGGCCCCGGCTCCTGCTCAAAACTGGCTGGTGTACTTCCGAAGTTCATGCGCGGGATTCAGTTTCTCCGGACGATCCGAGGAGATTGCCCAAGGCACCGTCAGGTTCCTCGACCACTCCTCCGCCGGCAGTTTCCACGCACCAAAGGGCCTCAGTGCAGTCAGGTTGCATTTTGACCGTCACCTGTTGGGCCTGAACGACACATCGATCAAGCGGTTGGAAGGCTTGGGCGATATCAGGGATCACCCCTTGGTCCGCGGGTTGATGGTTCCGGCGTTATCCAGCTGGCAGGACGCAAACGTGGAGCGGGAAGTTGGCCGCCTGCAGCCTGTTTTCCGATCCATGATGACCGGCTTGGTCGGCTCCTTGCTGGAAGCACGCGTCGATGACGCTGAGGTGAAACCGGCGCGCATAGCCGCGATCAAGAAGTTCATGAGGAGGAACTACCGGAATCCGGACTTGAACGTTGAGCAGGTGGTGGCCTATTCGCATCTCTCCCGCCGGGCTCTCTACTACCTTTTTGAAGCCGAAGCCCTGCAAGTGAACAAGTTCATCCGTGCCTTGAGGACTGTGGAAGCCTTGGAACTCCTTTCCGACACAGATTCCTGGATGCGGTCGCTCGCGAATATTGCCGAGGCCAGTGGGTTCACAAATCTGCAAGCCATGCGCCGCGCCGTCAAGGACGTCACCGGACTCTCGCTCGGTGACGTGCAGGAGCAACCTGGACTCGCACAAGTACACGCCGCCGGTATACGAAAGCTCCTGGGGCCGTAGCGCTTCATTCTCCACGCTGGGACCGAATTTAATTTGCAGTGTTGAACAACATTCCCTAGGGTACAAAACATGCTAAGCATGCTTAGCATCTCGCCCCATCGGTAGAACACTGCTGGTTTACCCATTCTGAGGAGAATTTCATGGCGGACAAGAAGCGCGACATCAGCATCCCCGGAGTCTCTGGCAGCGAGCCGGCCAGTTTGGAAGAGCCCACCACTCCCCGCGAACCCCTGCCGCCCAAGCCGGACCAGCGCGCGCCCGAGGCTGTCTCTCCAACGGGTACTCCCACCGGGGCGCCGGCCACTGCACGTGCCCAGTCCGGCCAGTACCTGACCACAGCACAAGGACTTCGCCTGGCCGATACCGACCATTCCCTGAAGGCCGGCCCGCGTGGCCCCATCCTGCTGCAGGACCACCACCTGCGGGAGAAGATCACGCACTTCGACCACGAGCGCATCCCTGAGCGCGTAGTCCACGCCCGCGGAGCCGGCGCCCACGGAGTATTCCGTTCCTACGGCACCGCAGCCAACCTCACCCGCGCCGGGTTCCTGGCCAAGGACGTGGAGACCCCCGTCTTCGTCCGTTTCTCCACCGTGCTGGGCTCCCGCGGTTCAGCCGATACGGTCCGTGACACCCGTGGCTTCTCAACGAAGTTCTACACGGACGAGGGCACCTACGACCTCGTGGGAAACAACATTCCTGTCTTCTTTATCCACGACGGCATCAAGTTCCCCGACGTCGTGCACGCAGCGAAGCCCCACCCGGACCGCGAGATTCCGCAGGCACAAAGCGCTCACGACACTTTCTGGGATTTCGTCTCCCTCCACACCGAGGCCCAGGCGCACACGATGTGGAACATGTCCGACCGTGGCATCCCCCGCTCCTACCGGACCATGGAAGGCTTCGGCGTTCACACCTTCCGGTTCGTGAACGCGGAGGGGCGCACCACCTTGGTGAAGTTCCATTGGAAGCCGAAGCAGGGTGTCCATTCCCTCGTCTGGGAAGAAGCCCAGATCATCAACGGCATGGACCCCGACTTCCACCGCCGGGACCTGGCCGACGCCATCGAAGCCGGCGCCTACCCCGAGTGGGAACTCGGAGTCCAGACGTTCCCGGACACCGAGGACCAGATGTTCGAAGGCATCGACCTCCTTGATCCCACCAAGTTCGTGCCCGAGGAACTGGCCCCGGTCCAACCCATCGGCGTCATGACCCTCAACGCCAATCCCACCAACTACTTCGCCGAAACCGAGCAGGTGGCCTTCCACCCCGGCCACCTGGTCCCCGGAATCGACGTCACCAATGATCCCCTGCTGCAGGTCCGGCTCTTTTCGTACTTGGACACCCAGATCTCGCGTCTCGGTGGCCCCAACTTCGGCCAGATTCCCATCAACCGCCCGCAGGCTCCGGTCAACGACATGCTGCGCGACGGGATGCACCAGCAGGCAGACCACAGCGGAGTCGCCCCCTACCGCCCCAACTCCCTCGACGGCGGTTGTCCCTTCCACGCCGGCCAGGACGTCGGAGCGTTCATCGATGTCCCGGAAGAACTCGCCGCGTCCCTCAAAGAGCGCCGCAACCCGGCGACCTTCGACGACCACTACAGCCAGGCGAGGCTCTTCTTCCGCAGCCTGAGCCCCATCGAGCGGGACCACGTGATCCAGGCCTACACGTTCGAGCTGGGCAAGTGCTACGAAAAATCCATCCGGGAACGCCAGCTCGCCTCTTTGGCCAACATGGACGCCGATCTGTGCGCCGAAGTGGCCAAGGGTCTGGGCCTTCCAGCACCTGCCGCCACCGTGGAGGTGCCGGATTCCGAATCCAGCCCTGCCCTGTCGCAGGTGGGGAAAACCTGGCCCGTCACCGGCCGCATCGTGGGAATTCTGGCCGATCAGGAAAGCGATCTGCCCGCCGTGGAGGCGGCTCGAAAGGCTCTGGATGCCGAGGGCATCGTTCCGCTGGTCATCGCACCGGAAGGCGGCTTCCTCGGTGCGGAGGACGACGGCGGGATCCCCGTCCAGCGGACTTATCTCACCGCCCGTTCAACTGAGTTTGATGCGGTCATTGTGGCAACAGCTCCCGCCCCGGCACCTGACGCAGCACCCGGGCTCGATGCCAAGGCCGGCGCTCCCGGTGGCGAGTTGGATCCTCGAGCAGTATTGCTTCTGACCGAGGCTTTCCGGCACGCGAAAGCCATTGCCACCTTGGATGGCGGCTCAGCGGCGCTGGCTGCGGCCGGCATTCCGGAAGGCACGCCGGGCATTGTGACCGGGAAGAACGGTGAATCCCTGGTCCAGGACTTGGTCGGGCTGCTGGCAGCCCACCGGGTGTGGGAGCGGTTCGCGCCGGCATCGGCCTAACAGTCTGCCTGCCCGGAAAACCCGGAAACAAGTGGGGTCGCCCCCAGCGGCATCCAATCAAAGCCTGCCTGCCAAAGAGTTCGGTTGAAGGCAGGACATTGGCCGCCGGTGGGGTCGGCTCCACTGCCGTTTTGTGGTAGGTTGCCGTGATGAAGCCGCTTCAGGTCGGCCTTATGGCCGACCCCGCCGCGCCCACACAGCTTGCACACCGACTGTGTGACCTCAAGCCGCCAGGCGGCAAGGGCCACCCGGAGTGGAACATTGAGGTAGTCAGTGAGCCCTTCAGCATGGGCTCCGAGGATGTCGACACCGCCTTGGCGCGACTTCGGGATCACGCCCGCGACCATAAATGGGATGTGGTCATCGGGCTGACCGAGCTTCCCTTCCGCGACGAAGATGACGGCCGGTACCTGCTGGCTGAGACCGACCCTGGACAACGCGCGGCCGTATTGTCACTGCCGGCCCTCGGCGGAATACGCATGCACCGGCGCGGCCGGCACGCAGTACGGTCACTTGTCAGCGGAATGGACGGTACGGCGCAAGACGAGGAAAGTGTGCCTCTCCCCCGCTTCACCAGCCGCTTCAGGTTGCTGGTGGGAATGGTCCTGGCGAATCGGCCCTGGCTATTGGTGCCCGGGCTCAAATCCGCTCTCGTCGCGGCACTGGCTACGGGAGCGGTCGCGACGATTAACTCGACGGTTTGGCTGTTGGCTGGCTCTCTCTCGCCCTGGCGCCTCATAGTTGCCATGCTCGCTTCCATTGCCCTGGTGGTTGGCTGGCTCGTCGTCGATGCCGGACTGTGGGATAAGGCTGAGGACAATTCTGACGCCACCAAGGAACGGTCCCGCCTCTATAACACGTCCACCCTGATCACCCTCACCATTGGGGTGGTCATCTGCTATCTGGCACTCTACGTAGTGAATCTGGCGTGGGCCCTGTTTGTGCTCGACCCTGCCGTTATGGGGGGCTACCTCAAAGCATCCCTCGACTACGGCGACCTGTTCATACTGACGTGGTTTGTCGCCTCAGCGGCCACTGTCGGCGGGGCCCTTGGCAGCGGACTGGAGTCCGAGGAGGCAGTCCGCGCGGCCGCGTATTCCAAACGTGAGGAGCAACGGCGCAACACGCTTGCGGACGAGGGAGACGACAAATGAGCGGGCCGTATTGCAGCGGGCTACTCCCCTCGGTCAATCTCCAGGTAGCTGAGCCCGCTCAGATCCAGCCAGTATCGGGTTGGCGTCTGCACAAGCCGCAGCAGGACGCCCTGGCAATCGCGGCAGCGCACCACGATGCCAGGAGCATCGGTGAAGACCATGGCCGCCCCGAAAGCGCGCACTGAGCCGCAGTGCCGGCAGCGTCCAAGCGCGGCAATGATGTCGATGCGGAAGATTTCAGACAGGGCGCCTGCCGCCGCGTTCCCGTCCACGTAAGGGATCGGGTCATGCGGTGCCGCGGCAATGTCCTGATCCTCGGGTTCGGGGAAAGCCACGTCATGGGCGCCGTTCACTGGATGCCTCCCGTTCCGCCAAACCGTTCGGTCTTTATGGACTCCGGCGAATAGCCGGCCATCACCAACCAGTCCGCGACTGCCTCAACGAAAACGGTCTGACCGCACACAAACACATCCGGGTTCTCATCAGCCGGGAAAATTCTGGCCAGAAGTGTCTCCGACGTCAGGCGGGCCGGCAGCGACGGCCAGGCCTCCGGCGTCGAGCGCGTATAAACGTAGTCCACCGTCAACGAGTCCGATTCGCGGTCCAAACGCTCCAATTCGTCGCCGTAGAGCGCGGTATCGGGCGATTTAAGTGAGTACAACAGCCGGAAAGGCGATGTGCTGCCGGACGCCTGATGTGCGCGGATCATGGACATCAAAGGCACCACGCCCGAGCCTCCTCCGATCAGCTGAACGGGGTTGACGTTGCTGGGCCGCCAGACAAACCAGCCGCCCACGGGTCCCCGGATTTCCAGGCGGTCCCCCACCATCAGGTCCCGGACAAGGTAAGGCGACACTTCGCCGTCGGGCAGTTCGTCAACGGTGATCTCCAGTTGCCCGTCCGCGGCGGCGGAGGCCACAGAGTATGAGCGGATGGCGGTGTAACCGTCCTCGGCGGTCAGCCGGATGTCGATATGCTGTCCCGCCAGATGTCCCATCAGGCCCTCCACCCTGAGCCGGATGGTCCTGGCAGTGGCGTTCTCGTCCATCCCCCCGACCACTTCCGCGACTTGCCATACGGAGCTCACGGCACCTGCCTCATGAGTACCGCTCCTCCCGCCACGGGTTGCCGTGAACGTGATAGCCGTTCGATTCCCAGAAACCGGGACGATCTTCCGCTGTCAGCTCAAGGCCATGAATCCATTTGGCGCTCTTCCAGAAATACAAATGGGGCACCAGAAGCCGTGCCGGGCCGCCATGGGCCCGCGCCAGCGGCTCGCCGTCGAATTCCCACACCACCCATGCCTTGCCGCCCAACAGATCCCACAGAGGAACATTCGTGGTGTAGCCGCCGAACGAGTGTGCCGTGGCGAAGTCGCTGGTTGTCTCAACGTTTTGGAAAAAAGCATCCACCGACACTCCGCGCCACACTGTTCCCAGTTTCGACCAGCTGGTCACGCAGTGGATGTCCTGGGTAATTTCCTCCTGCGGCAAGGCCATGAAGTCGTCCCAGGACCAGGAATGCCGTTGGCCTTGTTCCGTGGCGATGAAAAACTCCCAGGAGTCCAGGGCGATCAGCGGGGCCGGCCCGGCCGTCAGCACTGGAAAGTCCTGCGTTAGGTGCTGGCCGGGAGGCAAGGCGGGATCCCCGGACCGGCGTCCACGGAAACCGGACGAAATGATACCCATGATGCACCTCCACGACGGAGCCCCACCCGGCTTTTGGCCGCTGATGCCCTCACCATAGGTCAAGGATGGGCCCGGGTCCAGAGATCTTCCGTCAGCTGCACTCCCACGGCACTTCGGCTAGAGGCAGCACTGGTGTCGGCCAGTCATGATGGCGCCGCGGACGGCGGTAAGGGGCACGGCACCGTAGTCCCGGGAATCGATGGACACACCCCTGTTGTCGCCCAGCACGAAGATCTTCCCCGTTGGAACAGTCAACGGCCCGAAGTACGTTGCATCGATGCGGCTGTGATCGATGAGGGGTTCCCTTACGTATTGCCCGTCCACGTAGAGCTCCGCGTCGCGGATGGCTACAACCTGCCCTTCAAGGGCAATAACCCGTTTGATGGTGGTGTTGCCGTCTTCCGGGTCGGCGAAGGCTACTACAACACCTCTGCGGACCAAGCCCGAAGCTACAGCTGGTTTGTACAACAGCACCACCGAACCCTTGTCGATGGCTGGTTCCATGCTGTCCGAGGACACCGTGAACGGTTCAACCAGCCACGCCCTGGCGGCAAGGATGACCACGAGCGGGACGATTGCCGCCGAGAGGCCGCGAAGGGCACGCGTACTCATTCCTTCACGTCATCCCACTCAGCCTTCGCCGCAGTCATGGGGTCGTTGACATCCACATCCGACTCTTTGAGACCCACCCGGAACTGGACCATCATGTCGTGATCCTCATGGGGAAGGTTATGGCAGTGCATCATGTAGAGGCCGGCGTGGGGTGTGAACTTCATGAGGAGACGGACCTTCTCGTCCTCACCCACGTACACTACATCCTTGGGCCCCCTTTCGTGGGCGAACGGTGCCTGACCGTTGCGGCTGAGGATCTGGAAATCGACCAAGTGAATGTGGACCGGGTGGAACCAGCCCCCTGATTTGTTTTCGATCTCCCAGATCTCCACAGAGTTCAGTGCGGGGTCTGCGGCAACCTTCTTGTAGCCGCTCGCTATGACGTCCTGCCAACTGTCATCGTTGATGGTCCACATATTTGTGCTGTCGCTGCGCTTGACACGAAAAGCTCGGGTTTTCACCGCTTGGCTGGCCTTCAACGACATCGCCTCACTGCCTGTCAACGTGGTGGGGATACGGTTCCAGGTGGGGTCGGTCAAGTCCACGGCATCGTCAGTGACGTCGAAGGCCATGATCTTGTTGGTGTAGTCGTAGTCCACGTTGTTCTTGTTGGAAAGGTTTCTTAGTTCAATCCGCTGGCCCGTCTTGTACTTGCGAAAATCGATCAGGACTTCATAACGCTCCGCGCCGCCATGCCGATAGCTTGCCACGCTCTGGGAGGTCGGCATCAGGCCGCCGTCGGTTCCCACCACTATCAAGGGATCTCCGGTACTGAGGGTGGGCCGCAGGGAGCGGGAGATGGAGGCGTTCAGGATTCTGAAGCGGTAAACACGCTTCTGCACTTTCATGACCGGCCACGGCTTGCCATTGACCAGTATCACGTCACCCCACAGTCCGGAGTGGGAGTTGTCGTCGTAGCCGAGTGAGCCGTCGGAGGCGAACATGACATCGTTGATGGTCAGGGCCACATCGTAGCGATTCTGCGGGAGCAACTGGCGTTCGATGGGGTCGTGCAAGTGGTACTGCGCTGCGAGGCCGGAGTATGCGTTGAGGGCCGTGAAGTGGACACCGTGGTCGTGGTACCAGAGCGTGCGTGCGGGCTGAAAATTGGGGTAGTGGTAATCCTTGTAAAAGCCGGGGTGCGTGATGTCGGACGCGTAGCCGTCATATTGCGGCAACGAGGCCGAGCCGTGCAGATGGGTGGACGTGGACAGCGCGTGTCCGTCCAACGCGTGCTGGGCAGGGAGCTGGTTACGGACCCGCAGCACGGCTTTGGTGCCTTGGTCCAGGCTGATGGTAGGGCCGGGGAACACGCCGTTGTATCCCAGAATGGGAGTTGTCAGTCGAGGAAGGATGCGGGCTGTGTCGGCCTTTTCGGTCACCCTGTAGTAGTTGACCGGCAACCCGTCAGCGGGATCGGTGCCTGTTGCATAGGGCGCGAGCATCGGCGCCTGGACAAAGTCTGCCTGGAACGGTCGTGGCATCTCGTTATCACTGATGCGGCTGGCAGATTTGGCCTCCACCGAACCGGTCGGGAACATCGCGGCTCCTGCCCCGAGGACTCCCAGCCCTCCGACCAACAGAACCTGGCGGCGTGACATGGACATCAGGTACCTCCTTTGCTCAATACCCAGACTCTGCCGTGTCCAGCTTGGGGATTCCCTGCCCGATCTACTCACTTCTTGGGAAAATCTTGGATGCCCGGACGCGGACCGATGTGGTCACTTGGGCCGGTGATGCCCGGCCCCAAGGGAAAGTCCCGCGCCGCCAGGCACCTCGAGGATCAGGTCCACTGCACGGTCCGGAAGCTCGAAGACCAGCGTGGCGTCGAGGCTCTCGCCTTGCTTGACGAGAGCAGGCCCGGGCGCTGCCCAGACAGGTTGCCAGGTGCCGCTGCCCAGGGCCGAGACGGAGTACAGGGATGGGTCAAAGGTGATGCCATCTTTCTCCATGGCGGTGAACTCCACGAGAATGCGGACGCGATGCATTTCCTGGGCCGGCGGGCCGGCGAGCGCCACCGTGTCTGTTGGGGGCCTCCAGTCGTCGACTTCAAGGGGAATGACGCCATTGATGCGTCCCAGCCCGCCCTCGAGGCTTCCGGAGGCACCCAGCATTGCCGGGGGTTTCCTGGGTGCCGCCGTCACGACAACCGCTACCAGCACCCCTACGAGCATCAGCAGGACGAGCGGAACAAGGACCCTCATGCGCCTGGTGGTTGCAATCCATGCCATGGCGCCCAGTGTCGCCGCCATTTCTAGGGAAACCCTTGGGGTCCTGGCGGACTGACCATTCTGCCGGCACCGACTTGGAATGGCTTTCCTGCCAACTCCCAGCAGGACAGCCTTTCCGCAAGGTCGCCTTCCTAGTGTCAGGTCACGCGTGAACAACGCGCTCAAATACCCAGGACCAGTGAGGTTGTCATGAATTCAAAACTGCACGAGCCGGGAGGGCCGCGGTTACGCGTCGGGTACGGGAGGGCCGGTACCATCGCCGGCGTCTCCGCAGTCCTTTGCGCCACGTCCCTGATGGCCACTCCCTCCGCCAACGCGGCCGTACCCACTTTCCCGGACAACCTGGTGGTTTTTCCCGACCGGGACTTCATCACCATCGAGGGCTACCAGGACCGTGTGGGGCAGACCGCTCTGGTGGAAGTGACCCGGAAAGGAGCAGGGGTTATCGGGTCCGCCCAGGGCGTTGTCACCGCCGGGGACGTGGCCTTCGAAATCAACCACCCCGGTGGGTACTGCTGGGGCGCCGGCACCGGCCTGAACGTCACCCCGGACATACAACCCGGCGACGTCGTCTCCATTAAGTTCAATGGCGCCGAAGCGGGGGCTACCTCCGTCCAGGACGCCTACGTCACCGAACATTCGTCTCTGTCCGGCACCACGCTGACTGTCAGGGGCCACGCCGGCGCCGGCGTCAACCCCGCCCAAATGGAGCAACGGATCGTCGAACCCGCACTCAAGGACACCAGCGTTGGCCGCCGCGATATCCGTGCGGTTCCCGGTCCGCTCACCGCAGCAGACGGCTACAGCTCAAGCCTTGTCTTCGGCAATGACGGTACATTCACGGCCACCTACGAATTCAACGACGCAGCCACCGCCGGAATCGCAGCCGCAGCATCCGGGGAGCGCGCCATGGCGTGGGAAGTCGAAGATGCCGACGCCAACCGGCAAGGCCTCACCATCGCCGAATTCGGGGAGTTGGGCGGCCCGGGAATGGGCGGCTGTCCCAACGGCCCGCTGCAGTCAGGTCCCGTAGGACCCACCGACGTCAAAGTAGCCAAGGTCAATGGCGACGTGAAGGTCAACTGGACCCCGGCTCAAGCAATCCCCGGAACTCCCGCCATCACCGGGTACCGTGTCACCGCCGTCGGCCGCACCGTCACCGATCATGAGCAAAGCGAGGCGGGGGTAAGGATCAGCGATCCCAAGGCCTCCAGCACCACCATCAAAGGCCTCCCTTCAGGGGAGGATTACGATGTCTACGTAGTGTCGGTAAGCGCAGCCGGTGAAACATTCCCCGCTGTTCCGTTCATCGCTGAAACAGATACGACACAGCCAACTGTGACGGCATCGCCTGATGGGGGCACGTTCTCGACGGCCCAGAAATTAACGCTGACCGCGAACGAACAGGGCTGCGACATCTTTTACACGGTGGACGGGAGCGACCCCATCGGCAGCGGCGGCGTAGCCGCGGAGGGAGCCACCCTTTACAAAGACCCGGTTCCTGTAACTGACTCCGGCAAATTCACCTTCGCTGCCATCGACCCTTCGGGTAACGTCTCAGACAAGGGCAGCGTTGAGTTCATCATCACCAACGACCCCGTACCGGATGCCCCGGCCTTCACCGGAGCTCCGGTGGCGGGCAAAGGCAGCGCCACCGTCTCATGGTCGGCACCCAACCCAGGCTCCGAAGGATTGACCATTTCGGGCTACACTGTCCAGGCCTTCACCGAGGATGGTGTAGCCTTTGGGTCCGGCAAGAAGGTGGCAGGGGACGTGACCAGCCTCGTTTACGAGGGACTCGCCGGAGACACCCAATACCGCTTCACGGTAAGGGCGACAAACATCAACGGAGACGGCCCCGAATCCCCCATGAGCGATCCGGTCACTGTCCAGGGTGAAACAGTGGCCAACGCCGGACCCGACCAAAACGTCAACCGGGGCACGACGGCGACCACCGTGACGCTTGACGGCACAGGCTCAACCACCGCTGGTGCCACCTACCAATGGCGGCAGGTCCTGGCCAGCCCTACAGACCCGGATGCGGTTACGTTGGCTGGCAGCACCACGCTGCAGCCCACGTTCAGCCTTCCTGTTTACAAGTACCCCATGACCAACAAACCACTCACGTTCGAACTTACAGTCACCGCTGGCGGTGGCGCGAAGACCGACGTCGTCGCTGTAACTCCTGTCCCGGACCGGGTTACCGCGGGCCAAGCGCAGTGGAAGAGCCGCGACTTCCGGGTCACTGGTACCAGCAGCGCCGTGGGCGGGACAATCAGCATCCGCGTTGGCGGGCCCGGGGGCACTGTGATCGGCACGGCGCCAGTTAACGCCGCAGTGGCGCCTGAGACCGGGGGCGTCTTCACTCTTCGGCTGCGGGACGGGAACGCACCGGCGACCAACCCCGGCACCATCTGGGTCGAATCCACGCTCGGGGGTACGGCTGGTCCCATCACCGTTGTGAACAAGTAGCCGCGCCACACCCGGCAAGGGCCCGGCATCCTTCGTTGGGAAAGGAGGATGCCGGGCCCCTGCTCGTGCGCGGTGCGGAATGCCGGGACGGAAGCCGTGAAAGGCGCCTTCTTCTGCGCGGCGGGTAGTGGCCGGAAGTGAAACCGAGTACTTGAACCGCCGAACCAAGTAGCCGCGCGATTCAAAGCAAGTATCCACCACTGTTGTTCGGGCCTCCGCCGGTGGATTGAATGGAATGGACGCGTTGGAACTACCCAATGGAACACCTAGTGAGCACTCTCAACCTGGCCAACCTGCTGGTCCCCTCGGCACCAGAAACGACGCCTGCAGCCCGCGGTCCCAAGCTTCAAATAAGAATGTTCGGTCCACTGGCCGTCCATCGCGGCGATACTGAACTGAGCGCCAACGACCTCGGCGGACCGAAACCCCGGCAGGTCCTGGAAATTCTTCTGCTTAATTTCGGTGTTGCAGTCTCGAAAGCCCGGCTAATGGATCTGCTGTGGGAGGGCAACCAGCCAGCTGTCGCCCTGCCTACGCTCGAAAGCTACGTCAGTGTCTTGCGCCGTCACCTCCAGCCCGGTACTGGAAGGTCCGGACCCATACGCACTGTCACCGGCGGGTACGCCATCGACACAACCATGGTGGACTTGGACTTGGACCGCTTTGGAACCCTGACCAAGCAGGCCGGCAAAGCTCCACCAGTACGCGCCCTAGCCCTGCTCACGGAGGCTCTCGAGATCGCGTCGGCACCCTTACTCGGCGACGAACTCCTGCCTGCTTGGGCGGAGGAGGAACGGGCACTGCACGCGACGCGCGTCGCAGCCGCCAAAGTGAAGGCTTCCGAGCTTGCCCTCGACCAAGGGGAACTGGGCCAGGCAATAGCCATGAGCGAGTCGGTCACGAGGCTGGATCCACTAAATGAACGGGCCTGGACCACCCTGATCCTCGGACTCGAACGCAATGGCGATGCGGTCGCGGCCCTTACGGCCTTTGACCGCTGCCGCAAAGTCATGGCCAGCGAACTGGGCTGCACACCGAACAAGGCACTGGCAGAGGCTCAAGCCAGGCTACTGGCACGCACGGCCGCCGGGCACGTCTCACCAGGGCCGAATCCGCTTGGCTCCGAGGCTGGCAACCAGCAATCTGCCCGGCCCGGCACCGAACGCCTGCGGATACTCATCGTCGATGACCACACGACCTTCTCCGACCTTCTGGCCGGCGCGCTGGACAGGGAACCCGACCTACGGAGCGTAGGGGCCGCCAGATCCGCTGCCGCGGCGGTGACGATGTATCAAGAAACCCGGCCTGATGTGGTGCTCATGGATCTCTACCTCACTGACGGTTCAGGGCTGAGTGCAGCTGAACGCATTCTTGCCCTTGATCCTGGTACTCGGATCGTCATGCTTACGGGCAACCCGTCCCAGGAAGCACTGCGCGAAGCGGCGGGCATGGGAATCTGTGCCTTCCTTCCCAAGGACGGATCCCTCGGCGTGATGCTGGATACCCTGAGGCATGCGCGGACGGGCAACATGATTGTCCACCCGTCATTGGTGGCCGGACTGGGCAACAGCCCGGCGCCATCTGGGCGCCCGGGACACTAACCGGGAAGCTGCAGCGTGGATCAGCCACCATACACACCAGAACCCAGCACTGTTGCGCGCAGGGAAGTCCAGACAGCGGTAGCGCGCTTCCTCACTGCAGGGTTCGTGGCTCTCATTCTGGTTGCAACTCCCGTTATCTTCTGGATCCGTGCCGAGGCAGAACAGCACGCGCTTGCCAACGCCCGCGACATGACGCAGCGCCTGGCCGACAACGTTGTAGGTCCCCTCATCACACCTGAACTCCTGGCCCGGGATCACAACGCTTTGGACCTGCTCGATAAGCAGTTGGCCCCATGGGTAACCACCGGAACGCTCACCAGAATCAAAGTATGGGACGAACACGGCACTGTGGTCTATTCGGACATGGAGTCATTGATTGGACAACGGTTCGAGCAGGAAGACTGGGCCCGCAAACTCCTGGAGGGCGGACCGGCAACTGCAACCCTGGAAAAGCAAACCGAGCAGGAAAATGTCTACGAATCGGGTGCGGGGGAACTGGTGGAAGTGTACGCCCGGTCACGTTCGGTCAGCGGGGCAGCGATGATTTTTGAAACCTACTCCCCGGGTGAGAACGTCCGCCGGGAGCAACACGCGGTACTGATGAGCATGATCCCGCCGATAATCCTGTCGCTGGCGGCACTTCAGCTTGCCCAACTGTTTCCTGCGGTCCGACTTGTTCGAAGAATACAAGGACATCAGGCCTCAAAGCACGCCCTCATGCAATACGCCGTCGAAGCCTCCGACCAGGAACGCAGACAGATCGCGAGCGAACTTCACGACGACGTCATCCAAGACCTCTCGGGATTGGCCTACGCCCTTGAATCCGAAGAGCGGCAGGGACCGCCGGACCTGAGGCCCGTCTTCAGCAACGCCCGGTTGATGCTTCAAGAAACTGTACGGACCCTGCGGGCGATGACCCACGAACTGTATCCTCCCAACTTGGAACGGTTGGGCCTCAAAGGGGCTCTCACACAGCTCGCCGCTCCACTGCTGGCCAAGGGCATAGCCCTCACCATGGAACTTCCCGAGCAACTGATCGCAGACCGAGACAGGGCCGCCTTGATATACCGGGTGGTACGGGAAGCGTTGGTAAACGCAACGAAGCATTCTGCTGCCACGTCCGTACATATCCGGATCACTCAATCCGATCGAGTCACGAAGATCACAGTTACCGACAACGGGCACGGCTTTGACCCCTACATGGGGAGCAATGAAGGCCACTACGGTCTGAGGATTCTCAGCGATACCATCGGGCACGCCGGCGGCACCCTCGACATCAGATCCTCCCCAGGTGCCGGAACCATCATTCATGTGACTTTGGCCGGCCCGTCGCAGTCTGGCCGACAACAGCCGGGACGCCCGAAGGAACCGCAGGAGGTTGGCCGCAGGCGTAGCAGCCGGTGGTGACTCCTTCTGAGGATTGAGCTCCTCTGCCTGCTGCTGAAGTCGCCTGATCTCTATCCCAGGTCGCGCAGCCTTGAAGAGGCTGGGGGAATGTTGGAAAAAGCCTGCGCGGTTTCTTTGGATTCGGTATTGACGGTGCCAAAGGATTTCCCAAGCCCGTGCCAGTACGTTGGCTGAAACAGCGCAGCACGGCAGGGCAAGCAACACCCGGCCCGCCGAAACCAGCCTGAAGTCGATCGGAGCGCCACATGGAACCGCGCACAAACCCCGCCGTTGCTCCTGCCGAGGGAACACGGTCAGGTTTCCAGATCTCCTTTCGGGGTGCGGCCAGGGCAGGCTGGCTGGTAGCACGGGCAAAGTTGCGGACCCTCCGGGCAGCGATGCAGACCGTCCGGGTCCGGGTTTTGGCCACCGTCCTGGCCTTCTTGGCGGTAGGACTGTTCGTTGCCGGAACCACCACACTGACGCTGGACCTTCGGGAGCTCAACAGCCGGGTCAGCGAGGACCTGCTCCACCAGTCCTCACGCCTCCAGGACATCGCGAGCCAAGGCAGTCCGAATGGCCGACCTTATGCTTCCTTGGATGACGTCTTCACAGTCTTCCTCGGTGGCGGCACGCTTGGACGCTACGAATCCGTGATGGCCACCACTGCCGGAGGGAACACATTCCTGCCCGCTGGAGCACAGGCCCGCACACTGGGCCACCCCCACGTCCTCGAAACCGTCCTCGCCATGCCCCTGAAGGACTCCACTGTCTTGCGGGACGTCAACGTGGACGGCCGCACGCTCCGGCTGGCCGTCACCCCCGTTTCGCTGGACGGAAACCCCACCGAGGGCATTTTGGTGGCAGGGAACGAGATCGGCCAGCAACGGGACCAAATGGTGGCCTCCTTCGGAACCTTCGCCGCTGTATCCGTAGCCATCTTGCTGCTGGCAGGTGGCGTGGGATACGCGGTAACGGGCCGTCTCTTTGTTCCCATCCGGCGGCTGCGCCAAGCAACGGAAACTACCACCTTCGAGGACGTGAGCAGCCGCGTTTCGGTGCCGCCCGGCGACGACGACGTGTCCCAGCTGGCCACTGACTTCAACCGTATGCTGGACCGCCTTGAGGCGGGTATTGAGGACCAGCGCCAGTTCGTGGACGACGCCAGCCACGAACTTCGAACGCCCCTGACCATCATCGGCGGCCACCTTCAGCTCCTCCAGCCCTCAGACGCCGCCGACGTCGCGGAAACCAGGGTTCTGCTTCTGGAGGAGGTGGACCGGATGCAGTCCCTTGTCAACGAACTCCTCGTCCTTGCCCGCAGTGGCCGGCCCGATTTTATCCGTCCGGACTGGGTTGACGCCGATTCATTTCTTGAAGCTGCCATGGAACGGGTCCGCGTCCTGGGAGACCGGCATTGGCAGATTGAACAACTGCCGGGAGGCTGGTTCCAGGCAGACCGCAGCCGCCTCACCCAGGCCATTGAACAACTCGCGGCCAACGCCGTTCAATCCACCGAACCCGGGGACATCATCTCCATCGGCGCAGCATGGGTCGCTACAGAGGGCGGCGCTTTCGGCGACAGGCATCACGAGCCCACCATCGAAATCTGGGTAGCCGACACCGGTTGCGGCATCAGCGCCACGGACCAGGATAGGATTTTCGACCGGTTTGCACGCGCCGGGATGTCCCGGAGCTCCGATGGATCCGGCCTGGGATTGCCCATTGTTAAAGCAATCGCCGAGGCGCACGGAGGTTCGGTCCGGCTTTCATCACGTGTCAACGTGGGAAGCAGGTTCGTCCTGTCCTTGCCGGCGGGTACATCGTGGCTCGCATCCTGATCGCAGACGACGAACCACGGATCGCCGGCTTCATTGCCAAAGGTCTTACCGCGGCCGGCCACACCACCACCTCGGTCGCTGACGGCATCCGGGCGCTTGACTACGGCAGTTCCGGTGAATTCGACCTGCTGATCTTGGACATCGGGATGCCCCGTATGGACGGATTCAAGGTGCTCTCCGCCTTGCGCGCCATGAACTGCTCCGTACCGGTTATCGTCCTGACGGCACGGGATTCACTTCCGGACACGCTCGCGGCGCTCGACGGCGGCGCAGATGACTATATGAGCAAGCCCTTCCGTTTCGAGGAGCTGCTCTCGCGCATCCGACTCAGGTTGCGGGACAACCCGGCAGTGCAGGAGGACACGGCTCCTGCAAGCGGCGACGTCAGCCTGGACGTGGACCTGCGCAGCGCCATCGTCCGTGGCCGCTCGGTCCAACTTTCCGCCCGTGAGTTCGCCATGGCACGCGTATTCGTGGACAACGCAGGCAAGCTGCTGAGCCGTGAACAGCTGCTTAGCCGGGTCTGGGGCTACGACTTTGACGGGGCATCAAACGTGGTGGACGTCTACGTCGGATATCTCCGTGCCAAGCTTGGTCCGGAGCACTTCCAGTCAGTCCGCGGAGCCGGCTACCGGTTCACTCCCGTTCCTGCCGGCACAACAGGGCCTGACGCGGAGTCCGGAAGCACCACCCTGCACAATGGATGAGAGGTCCCTCATGGAAGTTTCATTTCCCTTTCACAGCGGCAAGGAAGAGTGGTAGCACCAGCAAACGAAAGGAAGACCGATGTCAAAGATCTGGTACCTCCCACTCGCCGCCGTTCTCGGCACCGCGAGCATGTCCGTCTGGATTCAAGCAAATGCCGGGCCGCCTCCCGCAGTCTCCCCCGGCGTCGTGATCCCCAACGCCAACTCCAGTACGAAGCCCGCCACGGTTGAAGATTCATCGAAACCCGACTATTCGCCCTCCGCCGTTCCTGGACCTACAGCGAGCATGACGGCGACGCCTGGGCAGGCCCCGGCGACCCACATCATCCCGGCCGAACCGGTGACATTGCCTCCGGTTCAGGTAGACGACAAGGGCGGACTCCGCGCACCGGGCGTCACCGACGACGGCGCCACCCACGACCTCAACGACGACAAAGGTGGACTCCGTGACCGCGACGCTTCCGACGACTGAAGACCGGTTGCGCGAGCGGAATAGTCACCGCCCGCCACGGGTTGTGCTGATGACGAAAGCAACCCCTCCCTACAGGAAAGCACCCAATCATCACCATGAACCCATCACCCGCGAAGAGCTTGTCCGAACTGATGGCCGACGCTGACACCGCAGGCCATGACCATGCAGCCACGGAGAAGAACAGCGGCCTTCGGCACATCCACAACCATGCAACAGGGGCGATTGTGTGGTTTCCCACGTGGCAGACCTTCCGCCAGACCAGCGACTGGGAGGATGCCGTCGCGGAGCAGGAGACCCGACTCAAAGCCTCAACGGCTGAAGGTACCCCTCTCCAGAATGCGGTCGCAGACCTGCTGACGGAACGGCTTGACTCCCTGCTGGAACGGGCTGCCCAGTCTCCGGACGCCAATGTCTTTGTGCAGGAGAACCTCACTGAGCACCTGACGGAGACCTGGGCCATCGCCGACGCCACGGGGCGGGCCTCCGGTGCCGACCTCCCCACAGGGACACCACCCGCCGCCTTTGCGGGCTATCCATATAATGTCTACGCCCAGGATGGCGGATCCTTTGCCACGGCGCTCTGGAATGATGTGATCGATGCCCGTCGCCATCGCGCCATCGCCGAAGAGGCTGCCCGCAAAGCCCTCAAGCCCGTGTCCCGCAAGGCCCTGAAAAATGCCGCAAGGAAGGCTGCACGGCGCTGACGGCGCGAATATTGGAGACGCCCGAGCCTGAAGGCGGCAGCGGCTTGCTGCACGGGGTGGCCGCCTAAATCATCTCAAGCGGGACTTTGCGGGCGGGCGGAGGATGGGCATGATCCAGGTCAGCCAGGTTGCTTGGCGTGAGCTGGATGTCCAGGGATCGCTGGCACTCCTGGACGTGGTGCGGACTCGAAGCCTTGGGAATGGCGACAACCAGTGGCTGCCTGAGCACCCAGGCCAGTGCAATCTGCGCGGGACTGGTGCCGTGTTCGTCGGCGAGGCGGAGCAGCACGGGATCATTCAGCATCCGCCCCTGTTCCAGCGGCGAGTATGCCATCACCGGGATTCCGCTGCCGACACATTGGGGCAACAGATCGAATTCGATGCCCCGGCGAGTCAGGTTGTACAACACCTGGTCAGTGGCGGCTTTCCGCCCTCCGGGCAGGCGCCCAAGTTCATCCATGTCTGCCACATCGAAGTTGCTGACGCCCCAATGCCGGATCTTCCCGGCCTGCTGCAGGTGTTCGAAAGCTTCGAGCGTCTCGAACAACGGCACAGAGCCGCGCCAATGCAGCAGGTAGAGATCGATACTGTCCGTTCCAAGGCGGCGCAGGCTACCTTCGCAAGCAGCAATTGTTCCGCGCAAAGTGGCGTGATGCGGCAGGACTTTGGTGACCAAGAACGCTTCGTTCCGCCGTGAGGCCAGCGCTTTTCCGACGAGTTCCTCGGCGGCGCCGTTGCCGTACATCTCCGCTGTATCAACTACGGACATTCCCAAGTCGAGGGCCGTACGGATCGCCGCTGTTTCGCGTGCGGCGTTGCCGGGGTGCTCGCCCATGCCCCACGTTCCGATTCCGAGCGCCGGAACGGCCTCACCGGATGGAAAAGATACCTGGCGCAACGCAACTCCTGTCGACAAGAGCCCGTTCCCGTTACCGGATGCACCGAGTCCGAACTTTTGCCGATTGGACGTCGGTAAAACGCGCCGTGTTGTTCCAAACTACTCCACGGCGGGAGGACATGGCAGGCAACGCACTGCCCGCCACATTTTCGGCCAAGGAGTATGTCAGGAGTTGGTTTTGGCTGTCCGGGGAGTCTTCTCCCAGTCCCCCAAGCCTTGGTAGCCAAGGGCATAACTGGCTTCCCGCCCCGCCTGGGCTACCACTGGCCCCAACCGTTCAACATCAGCGGGCCCAATCCGCTGAGTGGGAAACCCCAGACCCACGGCACATGCGAGACGGCCAGTATGGTCGAAGACCGGCGCACTGATGGAGCCGACATCCTGGTTGCGTTCCCCAAAGGCTGCGTAGAATCCCTGCCGGCGTGCCACCTCCGCCTGCTCGTTGAGCAGCTGAAGAGACACCGGGGTATCGGGAGTAAAGCCCTCAAGCGCCTGCTCGTCCAAAGCATCCCAGGCCCCGGGGTCGAACGCCAGGAAGATCTTGCCGGGGGCGCCGGCGTGCAGAGGCATGACCATCCCTACCATGAAGGGACGCATCACAACGTGGCGTGTCTCGGCCACTGCGACGACGGTCCGGAATGCACCGTCGCGGACGTACAGGCAGGCGCTTTCACCGGTTTCGTCACGCAACCGCTGCAAAACCGGCTTAACCAGCCGAACGACGTCGAGCCCAAAAGTTCCGGGAGTAGCCCAGCGGACCAGGCCTATGCCGATCCGGTACCGGTCGCCGTCGCGGTCCAGGAAACCCTCACGGAGCATGTTTTGGACCAATCGCTGGCAGGTGCTCGACGGCAGCCCGGTCTTGCGGATGATCTGCTGCAGCGTCGGCTCCGGCTCATCTACGGAGAAACAGTCCAGGATCTCCGCCACCTTATGCAGGACCAAGAGGGGCGAAGCCCCTGCTCCGGGTTCTTTTACCACTGTCCATTACCCCTAACTCTTCTCCGCAAGCATGCACCAGCTTAGTGATGCCCCGGGCAATGAAGAATGTGATCCATTTGACACCACAATGACGTGACCCACATTATGAGATACGAACCCACTCTATGGGTTCTACTCGCCCCAGCACAACGATGTGGAGAATCCATGAGCAACATCACCACCAGCACCTGCGAAACCGCTCCCGAGGCCAAGCGCCCCGGGAGCAGCCGCGTGGGATTGATCGTCCCCAGCTCCAACACGACCATGGAGACGGAATTGCCGGAGTTGTTCCGACGCCAAGCCGAGGCGACCGGACACAAGTACACCTTCCACTCCGCCCGCGCCGGGATGAAAAAGGTCACCACGGAGGAACTGCTTGCCATGGTGGGCAAGGCAGCCCAGTGCGCCGAAGCAGTTTCCGACGCCGATGTGGATGTCATCGCCTACGCCTGCCTCGTCGCCGTCATGGCTCAAGGTCCCGAAGCCCATGAGGGTTCCGAAAAGGTCATTGCTGACGCTGCCTCCGGCAACGGACACCCGGCCCCGGTTACGAGCAGCGCCGGCGCCCTGGTCCGAACCCTGCATGAAATCGGCGCCAACAGAGTCGCCATGATCACCCCGTACATGAAGCCATTGACCAAGATGGTGGTGGACTACATCGAAGGATCGGGCATCACGGTGTTGGACGCCATCAGCCTCGAAGTAGCGGACAACCTTGAAGTCGGTTGCCTTGACCCGCAGAACCTGCCCGCACTGGCCCGCAGCCTGCAGCGCGAAGGCGCCGACGCCGTCGTTCTGTCCGCCTGCGTCCAGATGCCCTCCCTCGCCGCCGTCCAGGCAGTCGAGGACGAGCTGGGACTCCCTGTCATCACGGCAGCTACAGCCACTACGTACGAGATTCTCAAGGCACTGGGCCACAAACCGGCCATCAGCGGCGCGGGCAGTCTGCTGTCCGGTGCCGGGGTGCTCGCCGCGGCGAAGGCGTAGGCGGCGGGCAAATGTCGCTCTCACTCATCGCATTCCTGGTGCTCGTAGCGGCTTTCGCCGCCGGCTCGTTCACCAAGATCAACGCCGGACTTCTGGCCACCATAGCTGCGTTCGGCGTGGGCACCCTCCTGGCTGGGATGTCGGTCAAGGATGTCATCGGGCAGTTCCCCGCCGGACTCTTCTTCATCCTGGTGGGCGCCACCCTGCTCTTCGCCATCGTACGGATCAACGGCACTATCGACCTGCTCGCCTACTGGGCTGAACGGCTCGCCGGCAACCGCAAGGTCCTGGTTCCCATCCTCATGTTCCTGCTGACGGCAGCCTTGGCCTCCGCCGGCGCCTTCACGCCCGCCGCCATCGCCATCGTCGCTCCGGTTGGCCTGGCACTGGGCATGCGGTTCGGCATCAGCACCTTGGCCATGGGCCTGGTGATCGTCCAAGGCGCCAATGCCGGCGCCTTCTCCCCCGTCAATCCCTTCGGCGTCCTTGGCAACAAGATGTTGGACGCAGCCGGGGCCGGTGACGATTCATTGAAGCTGTATGCGTACTGCTTCATCTTCAACGCCGTCCTGGCCGTGGTCGCCTATGTTCTGGTCCAGGCCATCATGAAGCGCCGGACCACGAAGACGGCGCCGCGGCTCGGCGGGGACACTGCCATACATTACGACGGCGGACCCGCCACCCCGGCGACCGATGGCGTGGGAGGATCGGGCACAGCCGTGCTTACGGCCCCGGCGCGGACTTCGGTTGCGGGGCAACATGCCAGCGGATCCGCCCCGGTCAAGGTAGCCGCCACCCCCATGCGGATCCTCACACTCGCGGGCATTGCGTCGCTGCTGGTTCTCACCACCGTCCTGGGCATGGATGTGGGAGTAGCCTCGCTGGTCATCGCCGGGGTCCTGATCATCCTCGACTCCAACGTGCAGAAGCCAGCGCTGGAAAGCATGCCATGGTCAGCCATCATCCTGGTCACCGGCATCGTCACCTACGTGGGCATGCTGGAGAAAATGGGCGCATTGAAGGAACTGCAGGAAGGCATCGCCGGTCTGGGCAACAGTTCCCTCGCGGCGTTGATCGCCAGCTACGTGGTGGCGATCGTTTCAGCCTTCGCCTCCACCACGGGAACCCTGGGCGTCATCAGCCCCGTGGTTGCCCCCATCGCCATGGACCCGCTGCTCACTCCTGTGGGCGTGGTGACGGCCATCGCCATCAGTTCCTCCGTGGTTGACGTCAGCCCCATGTCCACCAGCGGAGCCCTGCTGATGGCCAGCGCCCAGCCGAAAGACGAGCGGATGTTCTTCCGTGCGCTGTTGCTGTGGGCCATCGCAATGATCGGCGTTGTACCGCTTCTGGCCTGGTTCTTGTTTGTCCAGCTCGGCATTGGCTAGGAGCTACAGGCTAAAACAAAAGGGACGTCCCGCTTGGGACGTCCCTTTTGTTTGCCTCGGATTGACGGCCAGCCGGCCCTAACCCTTGGGAGCGAAATCTCCCGGCCAGTCCCCGAGCCGGATACGGCTACGGCTCCGGACGGCTCCGAGCGTTCCCCACTCGTCCAGCCCCAACCTGGCCAGCGGCTCGAGCAGGTCGATCCGCGGGTGACTGCCGTCCAGCACAGCACTACTCACGGCAGCATGTGTTACCTCGCCGAAAACCACAGTCGAGTCCCCGATCGGCAGCACGGAATGGAGCCGGCACTCGAGAACCGCCGGCGATTCTTTAACGCGCGGCACTGCCACCGTCAGGCTCGGCTCACGAGTCAGCCCTACGGCATCAAACTCACTGACCTGCGGCGGGAAGTTGGTTCCAGTGGCGTTGACCTCTTCCAACAGCGTCGCCGGAGCGAGGTTGATGACGAATTCTCCCGACGCGGTGATGTTGCGCAGCGAATCCTTCTCGCCCACCGACGTGAACTGCACAATCGGCGGATTGGTTGATGCAACGGTGAAGAAGGAATGGGGTGCAACATTGTCGGTTCCTGCCGGAGAGACGGTCGAAACCCAGGCGATCGGCCGGGGAACCACCACTGCGGTCAAAAGCCGGTAAAAGTCACGGGCGGACGTGGCCGAAGGGCTGAAATCGTTTCGCATACTGCCAGCCTAGCGATCAAAAGAGTGGGTCAGTTGAGCCGCCAGGGCTTTAGGCTGCCGTCGAAAGCGTGACGTAGCGTCCTTCAACGGCCCGGTTGGCAACGACGGCGGCATTGGCCACCGTCACGTACCTGCCGCGGGCGGCAGCCGGCAGATTTCGGCTGCCCGGGAGGGTGACATAGGACCCCTCAGTACGCGCCTGCGGGATACCCGCGGGCAGAGTCACGTAGCTGCCACCGCGCGATTCGGTGCTGACGGCACCGACCTCGGTAACGCTCTCAGGGGTGGTTTCGATGGTTACGGGGCGTTCGGCAAGCAAAGTCATTGATACTCCTTGGGATTCAGGATCATGGCCAGTTAGGGACTCCAGTACCGCTCAAGCGGAAGGGATGCGGATTGTGGCGCTCGCCCTGCCGGCCCGGGAGTGTTCACCGGTGCGGTAGTCAAGGGCTGCTCTGGCCTGTACTCAAGTCTAACTTCTTATTCTGAGCTACTCAAAATAAGGTGGCAGGACTCACTTCCCACAGGTGCTGACCGGGATGAACCACAGTGACCTGACGTGACACCGCACTAACGCATGTGAAGTCTCATTGGGAGCCCTGCCCGGACAGCTCCTAAGTTCGGCGCATGACAAACAACTCCACGCATTCCGAAGCCAACGACAGAGGAACCACCAAACGCAAGCACATCATCATCGGGGCCATGTTCCGGGCCGTCGGCGCCTACCCCAGCGGCTGGCGCTACCCGGGAGCCCACCACGATCCCCATGACGATCCGGAGGTAATCCGCGCCACTGCATTGGAAGCCGAGGCAGCTGGCCTCGACTACATCTTCTTCGGCGACTGGCTGGCAACAGGACCCGATCTGGAGTTCAGGGATCCCTACCTGGCCGCCCGCATCGAACCACTGAGCGCAGTAGCTTTCCTGGCCGGGATCACCTCCAGGATCGGCCTCATTGCGACGGTCAACACCACCTACTCCGATGCCTACACCCTGGCCCGCATCAGTGCCTCCATCGACAGACTCAGCGGTGGACGCCTCGGCCTGAACATTGTGACAGGGGCCGAACCACGGGCAGCTGCCAATCACGGCCGGGATGCGCACTGGGGCAACGAACAGCGCTACGACTCCGCCGAAGAACTCATCGACGCCTTGAGGCTGCTGTGGGACAGCTGGGGCGACGGCGCCTTGGTCGCCAATCAGGAATCGGGGCACTACCTGGACCCCTCCAAGCTGCACCGGGCTGACTTCAGGGGCGCGCACCATCCCGTGGCCGGTCCCTTGAATGTGCTCCGACCCATCCAGGGGCATGTTCCGATGGTCCATGCCGGCACGTCCCAGCGCTCCCGGCACCTTGTTCACACACGCGCTGACCTGGCCTTGCTGGCGCTGCCGGGCATCGCAGAGGCAGCCGCAGAGACGAAGACCCTCCGCACGGAAGCCGCGGCGAACGGCAGGAATCCAGACCACGTCAAGAGTCTCACTCCTGTGCTGCCCATCATTGGGTCAACCTTCGAAGAGGCCTGGGAGATTCACGATTTCCTGGCCTCCCGGGTGCCTGTATCACCGGGACCGCACGACGACAGGGAGGGATTCCCTGCCACCCGAAGCTTGGCTGTCCTGGGCGAAGCGATTGGGCTCGATCTGGCCCAAGTCGAGCTCGAGGCGGAAGCCACCGTTGACGATGCTGCCCGCTTCAACCAACACGGCGAGCACCTGCTTGACCTGACACGGCAGCGCTCAGGGAGGATACCGGGCACGGCCCGGCCCGTGCGATGGCGGGACATTCTTGTCAACCACTTGGTGCCTTACAGCGTGGTGGTCGGCACTGCCGCACATATAGCCGATTACCTCCAGGCCTGGCATGAGGAAGGCGGTGTGGACGGCTTCAACATCCTCACGCCTTTCCTCGGGGAGCAATTTGAACGCTTCACCCGCGGAGTGATCCCTGAATTGCGCTCGCGTGGTTTGTTCCGGGAGGCCTACCAGGGAAGCACGCTGCGCGATCATCTGGGACTCACCGTTCCTGTGAACCTCCACGAGGCCACACCGGTTGAAAGCACGACGGCGGCAGGTCCGGTCGGAGCCGGAGCCCGGGCATGAGCACAGAGGCCACACCCATACGGGACACGGAACTGGATGAACTACGCAATGCGCATTTCATCGAAGCGGCCGAACTGGCCCGTCAGCTCGCCGAAGGAGCGGCACCGGTCCTGCTGGACATCCGGTTCAGACCCGGCCTCGCCCAACCGGAAGCAGAATACGACGCCGGCCACTTGCCGGGGGCTCATTACGTCCACCTGCCCACGGTCCTTGCGGACTCGGGACCACACAGGCCCGCAGTGGACGGAGCACTCCCCCTTCCGTCAGCAGGTGCTCTGCAGTGCGCCCTGCGCAGCTACGGGATCAACAATGACACGGCCGTGGTGGTCTACGACAACCGGCACGGACTGTCCGCGGCCAGGGCCTGGTGGGTCCTGAAGTGGGCCGGACTGGTCAATGTAAGGGTCCTCGACGGTGGCTATGGCTATTGGCAGAGCCTGGGCTTGCCGACCACGACACAACGACCGGACACCGGGGCCGGCTCAATAACGCTGAATGCCGCACTGTCCCCGGCGAGCGGCAACCTTGCAACCATCGCGACCGACGAAGCGGCGGCCTTTCCACACGGCGGCATCCTGCTTGACGCCCGGGAAAGAGAACATTTCGTCGGGACTCCCGGGGACCCGCCAGCCCACATTCCCGGAGCGCTCAGCCTTCCCAGCAGCAGCACCTTGGACGAAAACGGGCTGCTGCTTCCCCCTGAGGTGCTCCGCGCGCAGGCCGAGGCAACCGGACTGACTCCGGGAGCCGCCGTCGGAACCTATTGCGGCGCCGGCGTCCTGGCCGCCCACAAAGTCCTCACCCTCGCCACCCTGGGCATTGAAGCGGCACTGTACGTCGGGTCCTGGTCAGCATGGTCGGCTGCCGCGGCAGAAAGGAAGTAGTTGAGGGCAAAAGCTGCCGGATTGTTGCGGCGCGTGAAGCGCTTTTTCGCCATGCGAACTGGAGTGACCGTTGATGTCGGCCCGGTTCGGACAGGCTTTCGCACCCTCCTACAGTGATGTCCAGACGTCCTTCCATCACCATCTTCCGCGCAGCGCCGCGGGCTCCACTCCATCCGAAAGAGGCATCCCCATGATCTTCCCCAGACCCGTCCGCGCCATCTATGCAGGCGTGGCTGCGCTTGCGCTCGCCACGGTGCTGGCCGCGTGCGGCGGCGCAGAAACGGCGAAGCAAGCCGACGACGGCGGCGCGCCGGTTACCGGGGGCACGCTGGTTTACCTGGAGCAACAGGCTCACACGAACCTGTATCCACCATCGGGCGGCTTCTACCCCAACGGCGGCATCCTGAACCAGATCACGGACAAGCTGACATTCCAAGACCCCGAGACGCTCAAGATTGAGCCGTGGCTCGCCGAGTCCTGGACCAGCAACCCCGAGTTGACCCAGTACACGTTCAAGCTGCGCAGCGGCGTCACATTCTCCGACGGCACGCCCGTGGACGCAGCAGCAGTAGCACGCAACTTCGACACGTACGGCCTGGGAAACAAAGCCCTGAACCAGCCCGTCTCCGAAGTCATCAACAACTATGACCACAGTGAGGTTGTTGATCCGCTCACCGTCAGATTCCACTTCAAGAAGTCCTCGCCAGGCTTCCTGCAGGGCACGGCCACCATCGGTTCCGGCATCGTCTCCATCAGCACACTGGACCGGAAGTTCGACGAACTTGGCGATGCCCGCAACATCATCGGCAGCGGTCCGTTCACTGTCGCCAGCGAAGTGCTCGGCAAGGAGCTCGTCCTGGAGGCCCGCAAGGACTACAACTGGGGACCAGCCACTGCAAAGCACCAGGGACGGGCCTACCTGGACACCGTAAAGATCGTCGTGACCCCTGAGGACAGCGTGCGTACAGGCTCTCTTCTTGCCGGGCAGGGCGACCTGATCCGCCAGGTCCAGGCCTATGACGAGAAGCAGGTAGCAGGGCAGAACTTCACGATCCACGCTCCAGGCACCCGCGGAGTCAATGACAGCATCGTTTTCCGTCCGGACAATGCGCTCGTCTCCGATGTGCGGGTCCGGCAGGCACTCCTGAAAGCTACGGACGCCCATGAAGTGGTGGACACGATTTTCTCGGAGAACTACCCCGTGGCCACCTCCGTCCTGGCCAAGGACGCCCAGGGCTACGTTGACCTTTCGGACAAGCTCCGCCACGACCAGGACAAAGCCAAACAACTCCTGGACGAGGCCGGCTGGAAGGTTGGAGCCGATGGCATCCGGACCAAGGACGGAGCGCAACTGTCCCTGACCATTTATGAGTCCCTGCCACAGCCGCAGAACAAGGCCGTGCTTCAGCTCGTGGCCCAGCAGTGGCAAAAAGTAGGCGTGAAGCTCAATGTCCTCGCCGGTGACTCCGGAAGCAAGACCGTTGACAGCCTGGATCCTGAGAAGACCCCTGTTTCCGTTGCCATGGTGGGTCGCGCTGATCCGGACGTGATCAAGAGCCAGTTCTACCCGAAGAACCGCGACGCCCTGCTCCAGTTGGGTGGCAGCAGCCAGAAGGTAAAGAGCTTCGTCGATGAAAAGCTCAATGCCCTCCTGGAAGCAGAAACGGCCCGCACTGACCCGCAGCAGCGCCTCAAGGACGTAGCCGACATCCAGAACCACCTCATCGACCAGGCCCTGGTGATCCCGATCTTCGAAGAACCGCAGGTCTTCGCTTCGGCTCCTTACCTGCACGGCCTGTCCTTCGAAGCTGTAGGCCGGCCGAGCCTGTACGGCGTCTGGCTCAACAAGGGCTGACATGCAGCGTTATCTCCTGAACCGTATCGGCCAGGCGGTACTGGTCCTCTGGGCAGCGTTTACGATCGCCTTCGTGCTGTTGCAGGCGCTGCCCGGGGACGCCCTCCTGATCAAGTACCAGAATCCCGACATGGGCCTGAGCCCTGCAGAGATCGCCGACATCCGGAACTCGTACGGTGCAGACACTCCACTGTTCCTGCAATACCTGAATTCCCTCGCCGGCTTCCTCACGGGGAACCTCGGTTATTCAGTGCAGGCCGGGGTGCCCGTTGTTGACCAACTCGCGGCCAATGTACCCTCGACCCTGGCACTTGCCGGGCTTGGATTCCTGGCCGCTGTCATCCTGGCGGCTGCCATCGCGTTCCTCGCCAGCCTCGCTCCCTTCGCATGGTTGCGCAACGCCATCGAGTCCCTGCCGTCGCTGTTGGTCTCCGTTCCGGTGTTTTGGCTTGGCATCGTGCTGATCCAGATCTTCTCCTTCCGGCTCAAGCTCATTCCCGTGATCAACCCGCCAGAGGCCCTGGGCCTGATCCTGCCGGTGGCGACGCTCGCCGTCCCGATCTCCGCTCCCCTGGCCCAAGTGCTGATCCGCAGCATCGATGACGTGCGCACCCAACCGTTTGTCGCCGTCGCCCGTTCACGCGGCGGCAGCAACGCCTGGGTCCTCAGCCATCACGTGGCCCGAAACGCGGTGTTGCCGGCCTTGACCATCGCCGGCGTTCTCCTCGGCGAACTCATCGGCGGCGCCGTGGTGACTGAGACGGTATTCGGGCGCAACGGCGTCGGACAGTTGACCCAGCAGGCCGTCAACAACCAGGACGCCGCAGTATTGCAGGCCGTTGTGGTTCTCGCCGCGGCTGCCTTTGTGCTGGTCAACCTTGCCGTGGATCTGCTCTACCCCGTCCTGGATCCCCGGCTCAAGCAAAAGACAGGAGCGCTCACATGAGCCAGGCAACCGTGGTCCCCGCCACGCAACCGGACGTCCCGCCCAAGGGCCGGGAACGACGAGCAATTCCCCGGATCCAGCCAGGGCTCTTGCTGGCTTGGCTGGTCCTGGGAATCGTTGCGCTGTGGACCATCGCGCCGGGCCTCTTCACCGGCCACAACCCCACGTCAGGCAAAGCACGGGACAAGCTCCTTCCACCAAGCAGCGAGTACCTCCTCGGCACGGACGAACTGGGCCGCGACCTCTTGTCGAGGATGATCCACGGTTCCATCAACTCAGTAACTGGTGCGCTCGTGGCCGTCGGGGTGGGGCTCGTGGTGGGAACCCTCCTGGGACTGCTCGCAGGTTCCCTGGGTGGAGCAACCGACAACGTGGTGATGCGGGTGGTGGATGTGCTGCTGTCCATCCCAAGCCTCCTGCTCTCGCTGAGCATCATCATCATTCTTGGGTTCGGCACGGTGAATGCCGCGATAGCCGTTGGCGTGGGTTCCATTGCCAGCTTCGCCAGGCTGTCTCGATCCGAAGTCCTGAGGGTCCGCCGGAGCGACTTCGTGGAAGCGGCCTTCGGAAGCGGCGGCACTTTCGGTTCGGTATTGCGGCGCCACATCCTGCCCAACTCGGCCGGACCGGTGCTTGCACTCATTGCCCTGCAATTCGGCAGTGCGATCCTTGCGATCTCCACGCTTGGCTTCCTTGGCTACGGCGCTCCCCCACCGACACCTGAATGGGGGCTGTTGATCGCAGAGGGCCGCAACTACGTGGCCACATCCTGGTGGCTGACCACCTACCCGGGCCTGGTTGTGGTGGCCGTGGTCCTGTCAGCCAACCGCATCAGCCACTCGATCCGAAAGGTACAACCGTGAGCGACGTCCTTACAGAGACGGCTGCGGCGGCAGCGGGGCAGAACACACCGTTGCCTGTCCTGGAACTGCGGAACCTGTCGGTGTCCTACGCCGACAAGCACCGAACGCACCGCAGGGTGGTCCACGACGTCTCCCTGCAGATCTCCCCCGGCGAGGTCCTGGCCCTCGTGGGTGAATCAGGTTCCGGAAAATCCACCACAGCACAGGCGGTCATCGGCCTCCTCGCCGGCAACGGACGCGTGGACGGCGGCAGTATCCTGCTCAACGGCACGGACATTGCCGGTTGGTCGCAAAAGCGCCTCGAATCGATCCGCGGCGCCAAGATCGCCTTGATTCCACAGGATCCGACGAGTTCGCTGAACCCCGTGCTCACCGTGGGAGCCCAGGTCGAGGAGGTGCTCCGGCTTCATACCAAGCTGCCCAAGACTGAACGAAGGCGGCGCGTCCTGGAACTCCTGGAGCGGGTAGGCATACCGGAGCCGGAACGCCGGGCAGGTCAGTACGCCCACGAACTCTCGGGTGGCATGAAACAGCGAGTGCTCATTGCCGCCGCCATTGCCCTGGAACCGCAACTGATTATCGCCGATGAGGCCACCAGCGCACTCGATGTCACCGTGCAGCGCCGTATCCTGGACCTGATCGACGAACTCCGTGCCGAGACAGGGACGGCGGTCCTTTTCGTCACCCACGACCTCGGAGTTGCCGCTGACCGGGCAGACCAACTGGTGGTGCTCAAAGACGGCAGGGTCCAGGAACAAGGCCCGACCACACAGGTTTTGGCCAATCCCGCCAGCAGCTACACGAGGCAATTGCTGGCTGATGCTCCGTCCATTTCGCCGGCCGTGGCCCGCCCGGCACCTACCCCTGGCCGCGAGGTCACTGTTGCGGTGTCAAACCTCGTGCAGGAGTTCGAAACCGGGCGCAACCAGCCGTCCTTCCGGGCCGTGGATGACGTGAGCTTCCAGGTGTACCGCGGCAGCACGCACGCCATTGTCGGCGAGTCCGGATCAGGCAAGACCACCACGGCCCGTGCCCTCGCGGGATTCCAGCGCCCCACTTCAGGCAGCATCACCATCAGCGGGCACGAGTTGTCAGGCCTGGACGCCAAAGGCCTGCGGCAGTTCCGCAAACACGTCCAGCTGGTCTACCAAAACCCCTTCACATCTTTGGATCCGCGCCAGAGCATCGAACGGATCATCGAGGAGCCCCTCCTGAACTTTGATCCCGTTCCGCGTCCGGAGCGGGAATGGATCGTCCGCGAATTGCTTGATCGCGTGCACTTGCCCGCCAATCTGTTGCCCAAGCACCCGCGTGAACTCTCGGGAGGCCAGCGCCAGCGCGTCGCGATTGCCAGGGCGCTGGTGCTCAATCCGGAGGTCCTGATCCTGGACGAGGCCGTCTCGGCGCTCGATGTCACCGTCCAGTCCCAAATCCTCGCCCTCCTGGAAGAACTCCAGGCGCAGCTGGATCTGACGTACATCTTCATCACCCATGACCTGGCAGTAGTCCGCCAGATTGCCGACACCGTGTCAGTAATGAGCGCCGGCCGGCAGGTCGAGGCCGGAACCGTCACCGACGTGTTCGACCATCCACAGCATGCATACACCCGCGAATTGATCGAAGCGATCCCGGGCAACCGAAAGGCACGGCCATGACCCAGCACCCGCAAGGATCCAAGCGGATCGGCTTCTTTACGCGTCTGCTCGACGACGCCGGACCGGCCGAGCGTTACAGGCTCGCCTTGGAGCAAATACAGACTGCCGAGGCTGAAGGGTTCGATACCGCCTGGGTGGCGCAACACCACTTCAATGAAGCCGAGGGCGGCCTGCCTGCACCGTTGGTCTTCCTCGCCTATGCCGCTGCCCGCACCTCCCGGATCCGCCTCGGCACCGGAATCATCACACTGCCACTGGAAGATCCCGTACGCGTTGCCGAGGACACGTCGGTTCTTGACCTGCTGTCCGGGGGCCGCCTCGAAGTCGGTGTTGGGACCGGCGGTACCGCTTCCTCGTTCGCAGCTTTCAGCCTGGACAGCGAACAGCGCCGCTCCCTCCACGCTGACAAGCTCCAGATCCTGACCGAAGCCTGGGGAGGAAAAGAAGTTCGCTCTTCAGCCAATTCCCTCTATCCTGCAGCTCCGGGGTTGCTGGAACGGCTCTGGCAGGCAACGTTCTCCGTCAGCGGCGGCGAGCGCGCCGGCCGTGCAGGCGATGGGCTCATGCTCTCCCGTACCCAGCCGCGCGACTCATCGCAACCCCATGCTCCCCTTGAGGCCCTGCAGAACCCCATCATCGATGCCTACCTCCAGGAGCTTCCGTCCGGAGCAACACCACGGATCCTGGCTTCCCGGACCTTATTCGTCGCTGATGACCGGGCAACTGCCCTCCGCTTCGCTGAAACGGGTCTGAGAAGGATCGTCCCGCACTTCGAGCGCCAGGGTCATGTGTTCGCCAGCGACACAGTGGAGGACCTTATTGCGGCCACGGACTCGCACGTTGGCTCGGTTGAGGACGTCATCGAATCGCTCAGCCGTGACAGCGTCCTGGAGCGGGCCACCGATGTGACGTTCCAGGTCCACTCCATCGACCCACCGCACGAGCACATCCTGCGTTCCATCAAGCTCGCAGCGACAGAGGTCGTTCCGCGACTCGGCTGGAAGCCTGTCCCAACACCCGTACCCGCCCTGCAAGGAGAGAAATGAGCAACACCTTCACTGACGCCGTCGACGACATACTGGGAGTCATCCCGGGCTCGCCGCTGGACCAGCTGCGCCGCCGCCGACCGGTTACCCGCGACAACACGCAAGCGAGCTACCTCGCGCTGTTCCGCAGCGGGCAACTGGACGACGCCGGCGCAAGCGAGCGTTACGCCGTCGCCCTGTTCGTGGCGCTCCTTCACGACAACCACGCCGCCGCTGACTTCTACTCAGCCGGACTCGTGCAGGCAGGTGCCTCGCCGGCAGTTACGTCAGCTGTTCGGGACGCGGCGCAGTCCGCTGCAACCGAAGGTCCTTACGGGACGTACCGCGAACCGGGTCTGCAGGGCGAGAACAAGCCCGGACTCCAGTGGGTTGCCGGGCAGGAACTGCGGGATGCGCTGGGTCCCCGACTCACAGCAGCACTGGAACACACCCACCTGCTGGTCTTCCGGCCCCGGGAGGCCTCTCCGGCAGCACTTCAGACCTTGCTCTCCGCAGGCTGGACAACTACGGGAATCGTGACCCTGTCCCAACTTGTCGCGTTCCTTTCCTACCAGCTCCGGATTATTACAGGGCTGGGGCTGCTCAATGCCCAGCCGACTGCTGAAGAAGCCGAGCTCGCCGAAGCACAGAACGAAAGGATCTACTCATGAGCGATTCGGTTACTACCTACCCTGGGCTGAGCCGCCCCGAGGCCTTCACGCAGGACCAGCTGGGCTGGGTGCCGTGGCTTGAGGCCCCGGCCTCCGAGGACCTGACCGAACGGCAGTACGAGGGCTTGGTTGACCGGTCGCGCGCTTCGAGTGACTACTTCCGGCTGCTGGCCCGTGACCCTGACATCCTCGGCGCCAGGACCAGGACAGACAAGGACATCTTCTACAACACCAAGGAAGGTCTCCCCCGGGCCGAACGCGAGCTCGCCGCGACGGCCGCTTCACGGGAGAACGGCTGCGTTTTCTGCGCCTCGGTCCACTCGCGGTTCGCGTCCCACTACTCAGAACGGCACGACGACGTCCAGCGCCTTCTCGACGACGGCACCTCCGCGGATCTCGGCCCGCGATGGAACGCCATTACCGCTGCCGCCGCAGCCCTTGCCCACACTCCATCGCGGCTCAACGCCAGCCACATCGCCGCTCTTGAGGATGCCGGACTGGATATTTTGGAAATCTCCGATGTCATTCATGGCGCAGCCTTCTTCAACTGGGCGAACCGGCTGATGCTGTCCCTCGGAGAGCCGGAGGCGGCCAGCTGAAGCAGTAATACTGCTGGCATTCACAACAGCCTCACGACAGACGGCGCCGGCCTTGGGCCGGGGCCGTCTGCATTCGGCTTGTCAGACTACCTGCCGCCTTCGATCTTGCGGCTGCGTTGCTGGATTGCCATGGGGCCATAGGGATATACACCCGAACGCGGCTGGCTCGCCTGAGTGAGTAGCTCTGCTTCCTCTGGGGTGAGTTCGAGGTCCGCAGCGGCAAGGTTGTCTGCCAGTTGCTCCACACTGCGGGCACCAAGAATAACGGATGTTACCGCCGCCCTGTCCGCCAGCCATGCCAACGCTACCTGCGAGGCACTCGCGCCATGGTCAGCCGCAATCTTTTCCACGGCTTCGATGATGTCCCACGTTCGGGGGTCGTCATTGCGGGCTTGCCATGCTTCCATGCCCCGGGTTGGATTCTCACCGAGCCGGGTTGCGCCAACGGGCGGTTCGTCCCGCTTGTACTTGCCGGAGAGCCAGCCGCCGCCCAGGGGCGACCACGGCAGCAGACCCACGCCCGCATCCAGGGACGCCGGGACGACTTCCCACTCGATCTCACGCACCAGCAGGCTGTACTGCGGCTGCAGGGTGACGGGCGCACTCCAACCATGGGCTTTGGCCAAGTGAACCGCCTTGGTCACCTGCCAACCCAGGAAGTTCGAGAATCCGTAGTAGGCGATCTTGCCGCTGGTGACTGAGTCGTGGAGGAATCGGAGTGTCTCCTCCAGTGGCGTGATGGGGTCCCAGGCATGCATTTGGTAGAGATCAATCTGCTCCACTCCGAGGCGGCGGAGGGAATCGTCCAGGGCTTTGGTCAAGTGGCGGCGGGAGGTGCCTACATCGTTGGGAGCCTGGCCCATCGGGAAGCGCCCCTTGGTGGCCAGTACAACCTTGTCCCTTTGATCCGGCCGGTCCGAGAGCCAGCGTCCGATGATCTCCTCCGATACGCCGGCGCTGTAAACATCCGCCGTGTCGATGAAGTTGCCGCCCGCGGCAACATAGTCATCAAGGATGGCGTGGGACGTTTCCTCGGTGGCTTCAGCCCCGAACGTCATGGTTCCGAGCGCATAGTTCGATACGACGGCGCCGCTGTTGCCCAGTGTGCGGTATTGCATAGCTCTCCTCAGTTCTCTCATCGAGGTGGTCCTGTTGGAGTTGACGATACGCACATCGCGGGGCATGGTCAGCAGGTTTTCCTGCCCCTGTTCTTCCTAGGACGCGGAGTCCTACCCTTTCCGAAGTCCGGACGTCAGCGCACCACTGTGCGGTGGCCGGCATCCAGGCGGTTGGTCCAGCCGCGCGAATCGAGATATTCCAGCAACGGAACCGCAACCCGGCGTGTTGTGTTGAGTGCCTGGCGTGCTTGGCTCGTGGTGAAGGGCTGGTCGAGGCGGGCGAGCGTTCGCATCGCAAGGGCCGGCGCGGTTGGCAGCAGCACCACACCGTCCCGCAGCCGCAGCACACGACCCGCGCGTTCGGCAGCAGCGAGTTCCCGGGCACCGAGCCCCAGTTCTGCCAGCTCATCGGCTTCGGGGGCCCGGAATGCCGCGGTCTTCAGCCTTCCCTCCAACGTGGCAATGGACGGTTCGATGGGGCCAAGGTTCTCATGGCTGCCCGGCAGGTGAATGTGTCCGCCGTCCTGTTCCAAGGCGGCCCCTCGGATAACGTGAGGAAGGAGCTTTCCGTCGGGCAGCTTGAGCAGGTCCTGCGCCGCGCCCATGGAGACACCGGGGGCCAAGGGATCGCGTTCCTGCATATCTTCGACGGCGGTGTGCAAGCGATGCTGCCATGCCTCGAGGACCGGCACATGTACCCACCAATCCTCGATGGCTCTCACGCCGGCAGGGGCGTCCGGGCCGGGCCCGGCCAGGAGTCCAAGTTTGAGTAACTGATCTACATGGACCGCTCCGCGGGCTGATACCTCGCCGAGTACGTCACCGCCGGGATCCATGCCAGCAAGCCGTTTCGCCCAGCGGGCGCCATCACCGCGCCGCCGCAGGGCTGGCGGATCGGCGTCGAGGACGAGCGCACCGCCCAGCACCGAGCGGCTTCCCGGGTCCCGCAGCACCAACCGGTCTCCGGGAACCAGGGGCAGGCTTCTGTCGAGGACGAGGCGGGCGTGGTCAACACCGAACGGACGCAACCGTGCGGGCACTGATGCAGTGCCGACATGCACCGTGAGCTGCTCCGGCACTTCCGGATAGGCCACACCCGTGGTGCGCCGGATGCCGAGGACCGCAGTGGTGGGCCAAGCACCCGGGGTAACCAGAGCGTCTCCTCGCCGGACATCCGCTGCGGCGATGTCGCGAAGGTTCAATGCCACCCGGCTGACCGGCTCCACCGAGGCACAGGCCGTGTCACGGCTCTGGAGGCCGCGTACCGTGACGGGCCGGGAATTTTCATGGCCGAGCAACTCCAGCCGCTCCCCTTGGGTGAGCGTGCCTGCAGCCAGCGTTCCGGTCACCACTGTTCCCGAGCCGGTAATGGTGAACGAGCGGTCTACCCACAAGCGAACACGCCCGGTCAGGGCAGGGGCAGGCACCCGCGCGAGGACATCGCCCAAGGCCGAACGCAAGTCATCCAGCCCAGTCCCGACGACGGCGGAGACGGTTACTGCGGGCGCGTCTTGCAGACCGGTCCCAGCCAGCTCGGTCCGGGTCCGCGAGAGCACCTCTGCGATCCTCGGGCCCGATGCCCTGTCCGCACGGCTGAGGACTACAACCCCGTACTCAATGCCGAGAGCGGCCACTGCATCCCGGTGATCGCTTGATTGCGCCTGCCAGCCTTCGTCGGCGGCAACGACGAAGCAGACCACCGGCGCCGGTCCGATGCCGGCAAGCATGTTCCCCAGGAATCGTTCGTGTCCCGGTACGTCCACAAACGCCATATCCTGTCCGGAGGGCAACGTGGTCCATGCATAGCCCAGGTCAATGGTCAGCCCGCGGCGGCGTTCCTCTTCCCAGCGGTCCGGCTCCATGCCGGTGAGGGCGCGGACCAGGGTGCTTTTGCCGGAGTCGACGTGCCCCGCGGTGGCAACGACGTGCACTGCTCAGTCCGACCCGGCTGGAACGTGTCCAGCCCGGAGCGTGAGCGCCTGCTGCACCGCCACAAGAATCAAGTGGTCATCCGCAGCAGGAACGCAGCGAAGGTCAATGAGGCACGAGCCGTCGTGGACACGCGGCAAGACAGCGGGATTTCCGGTGCGCAAATGAACTGCGAGATCCTCAGGAAGCTGCAGCGCCCACCCCGGCAGCGGAACACCGGGAGCACCCCCGCCGCCAACCCGGCCGTCGTGCGACACGACGGGTACACCGAGCGCTTCTGCCAGCTCGTCCGTGCGGCGACGCAACTGCCCGACGTCGGCATGCAGCGCCTGGACCACCGGTGGCGGTCCGCCCGCAAGAGTCGCCTCGAGGGCAGCGAGCGCAAGTTTGTCCGCACGCACGGCACGGGCGAGGGGATGGCGGGCCAAACGTTGGATGATGTCCTTGCGCCCCAGCAGCAAACCGGCTTGGGGGCCGCCCAGCAGTTTGTCACCGCTGGCGATAACGACGTCGGCCCCTCCTTCCAGAGCCGAGGCAACATCGGGTTCATCGGGCAGGTGGGGGTCGGGGGCGAGCAGCCCGCTGCCGAGGTCGGCCACCAGTGGAACGGCGTTTGCCCTGGTCACGGGGCTCAGGTCCTCAAGCGCTACCGCAGATGTGAATCCTTCTACCCGGAAGTTGCTCGGGTGGACCTTGAGCACGCAACCGGTGTCCGGACCCAGGGCGTTCTCGTAGTCGCGCAGGTGGGTCCTGTTGGTCGTGCCAACCTCGCGAAGCCTGGCGCCCGTGGACTCAATCAGGTCGGACAGACGGAAGCCGGCACCGATCTCAACAAACTCCCCACGGCTCACCACCACCTCCCGGCCCGCAGCGAGGGCCGTGGTGGCCAGGACCAGCGCCGCCGCACCGTTATTGACCACCAGGGCGTCCTCAGCGGCAGGGCAGGCACGGAGCAACGCGGCCCTTGCACCTGCTCCGCGGCGGGACCGGCCGCCACTGGCCAGATCGAGCTCCACGTCGACGTAGCCGCTGGCGCCAACAACGGCGTTGACCGCATCCGCAGACAGGGGTGCTCGTCCGAGGTTCGTATGGACAATGACCCCGGTGGCATTCAGGACAGGGCGAAGGCTTGTCGCTCTGTGGTCAGCTACGGCCGCCAGCAGGGTCGGCTCCACGCGGGAGGGAGGGAGCTCGCCGCGCCGGGCCTGGTCCTGGATGTCCCGGACCAGACCGCGGATGACGTGCCCACTCATTCGTGTGCGGGCTTCAAGGACGGCCGGTAGGGCCAGGAGGTCATCAGTGCGGGGAATCAGCCGGCGGGGATCGACCTTGTCCACAGCGCCTCCTCGTCTCACGGCATCTGCACGCCGTTGCCTGGCGGTGGCGGACGGGAATCGAACCCGCCAGGCCGAGATGCTCGGCCTCACCGGTTTTGAAGACCGGGGGGCCCACCAGGACCCGGACGCCACCGCGCCTCAATATAGCAGGTTGCTTTTGGGGGTTACCCTGAACGGATGAATGAGACCCAGGCAACAATCATGGAATCCGATGGTGCCACCGAGCCCGCGATCCGTCTGACCGACTTCGCGCACGGCGGAGGCTGCGCCTGCAAGATCCCGCCTGGAGAACTCGAAGATGCGGTGCGCGGGCTGATCGGCCAGCCGGACGCGAAGGTCCTGGTCGGCCTGGACAATGGCGACAACGCGGCAGCGGTCCTCGTGCGCAACGATCTGGCGGTTCTGTCCACTGCTGATTTCTTCACCCCGGTGGTCAACGACGCCTTCGACTGGGGCCGGATTGCAGCCGCGAACGCCCTATCGGACATCTATGCCATGGGTGGGCAACCCGTCACGGCCATCAACTTGGTCGGCTGGCCCCGGGGCGTGCTGCCGATGGAATTGTTGACCGAAGTACTCCGCGGGGGCCTGAGTGTCGCGTCCCAAGCGGGGTGTCCCGTGCTGGGCGGCCATTCCATCGACGATCCCGAGCCTAAGTACGGTATGGCGGTGACCGGCGTCGCCCATCCGGACAGACTGCTCCGCAACGATGCCGCGCAGCCGGGGTTGCCCATCACTCTGACCAAGCCACTCGGCGTCGGACTCCTCAACAACCGCCACAAGAAGACGGGTGACGTTTTCGCGGAGGCGGTAGAGACGATGGCTGCCCTGAACCGCGAAGCGTCCGAAGCGGCGGTGGCCGCGGGTCTTCGGGCCGCCACCGATGTGACAGGTTTCGGATTGCTCGGCCATCTGCACAAGATGGTCCGCGCCTCTGGCGTTGGCGCGGTAATCGATCTGAAAGCGGTGCCACTCCTCGATGGTGCCCTGGAAGCACTGCGGGACGGCTTTGTATCCGGCGGCACCCGACGCAACCTCGAATGGGTTCAGCCGCATGTGGTGTCGGCGCCCGGCGTCACCGAGGACGATCTGCTGCTTCTGGCGGACGCACAGACTTCAGGTGGCCTGTTGGTGATCGGAGAACTGCCGGGGTACCCAGTGATCGGCCACACCACCGCAGGCCAAGGAATCGAGATCCGCTAGGGCGGCGGTTTCAGCTGCCGGTAGTGATGGCGTCGTTGGTTACTCCGGCAGCACGCCGGGCAGCCAAGCGGTTCTTTTGCGGTTCGATCGTGTAGCGCGGATCCCGTGCCGAGGCCAGGCCCGCCTCGAACACCCCGAACCGTGTAAGGGCCGAGGCGGCCAGCAACGCGAGCCCCGAAGCCGCGGCGACCGCGCGGTTGCGACCGGCCAGCAGCGCGCCGAGGCCACCGGCAACCGCCAGACGCTCGCTCCATGTGAGCATCGTCCCGGCTTTGCCCTGGTGCAGTGGCTCGGCCGCTACCGGGTCCATCCGCCGTTCCATCACCTTCATGGCTGCCACATCACCCAGGACGCCCAACACGGCAAGCTTCCTGGCGGGACCTGCCTCGTGTACGGGCGTGGTGACCATGGCAAGTCCGGCTGAGGCAAGGCAGGCCGAACTCACGAAGACAAACGGCAACTCCTCGTGCGCGGCGTTCCAGGTGGGCGTGGCGGTGTCGCCCAGAAGGACAGCCGTGTATGCCGCGAGCGGACCTGCAAACACTGCCGCCTCAAACCCGGCCGGTCCCTCAACTGCCCGCAGCACCGTCCGCAACGGACCCAAAGGCAGCTTGGACCCCGTCATCCGGTCAATCTCCGCTACCGCTGTGACGGCCGTACCCGCTGTGAACGCACTGAGGATCCAGGAACCAACGCTCATCGGCGAGGTCACCTTGAAGGTCCGCAGCATGTTCAGGAAGCGCTCGGGCCTGCCCAGGTCCTTCACCAACGCCACTGCGCCCACACTGATTGCAGCCAGAGCACCCAGCCGGGCATTCCGGCGCAGCATCGGGCGCCCGGTCAGTTGCCCACCAAGGCCAAGCAGGGCAGAACCCCCGGCGACGCCGCCAAGAAACAAGTAGACTGCAACGTCCTCGCCCCAAGGGGCTGGCTTAACCACGGGACGGCCATAGTAAGAGGTGAACTCCGCCTCGGGAACCATGGGCATTTCCCGTGAGCCGTCCCCATTGTCCCGACGACGGCGCGTGCCTGGTTTGGCGTCCTGACGCCGTCGGCGGGCAGGCTCTGTCGGCCGCACATTGTCGAATTCCGAAAGCGTCATGCACGTCCTCCCAGGAAGGCCACCACAGCCGCCGCCGCCATACCAGCTACGGCCATGCCGGCCCGCCGGTACATCTTCGGCAGATCAGCTGTCGGCACCCTGGGGTCCGGCGGAAGCCCATAGACTTCGGGTTCGTCCAGTAAGAGGAAGACCGATCCTGTTCCGCCAACGCCGTCGTTTTCATTGGCGCCGTACAGCCTGGCTTCCGTCAGGCCTTTGGAATGCAGCTCGGCCACTCGTTCCTTGGCTGTCTCCACCATGTCGTCGTGGTCGCCGAACTTGATGGAGGTCGTCGGGCATGCCTTGGCACAAGCGGGCGTCTCGTCGTCGACCAGCCGGTCGTAGCACAGGGTGCATTTCTGGGCGATGCCGGCATTCGGTACCGAGGGATGTCCGGCGTGCTGGTCGTCCCTGTTGGTTGCCACTTTGACCGTGCCGTTGCTTCGGCGTTCGATGACTCCGAACGGGCACCCCGCCACGCAGGTTCCACAGCCGTTGCACACGTCGTCCTGCACCACCACAGTCCCGAATTCAGTGCGGAACAGAGCTCCGGTGGGGCAGACATCAAGGCAACCCGCGTGCGTGCAGTGCTTGCACACATCGGAAGACATCAGCCACCGGAAATCTGCTGTGTCCGGCGGGCTGGTGTCCGCCTCGGCGAGGTCTATGTCCGCTGCCGCTGCAGGTGTCGGAGGACCGATCCTTGGCATCCCCAGGTTGACCAGGGCCCGGCCTGATTCGCGCGCTTCGACGATGCGATCCTGTCCCTGCTCGATGAAGGCGACATGCCGCCAGGTGTTGGCGCCAAGTGATCCGGTGTTGTCATAGGAGGATCCGAGCAGTTCGAGGTTTCCGTCCTGCGGATTGTGGTTCCACTCCTTACAGGCGACTTCGCAGGCCTTGCAGCCGATGCAGATCGATGTGTCCGTGAAGAACCCCTTGCGGGGATGGTTGTGCTCCCAGTGGGCATCGGTGGTGGGGTCGGTCGGTCCGGACAACTGGCCCATCTAGTCCTCCAACGTCGTTTCGGTAGCAGGGTCAATGCCTTCGGCCTCCGGGTCGGTGACGGCGGCGTTGCCGGTCGCGATGGTCACTCCGGCCCGCTGCCGGTACTCGGCAACCAAGGCAAGAAGGTCCTCTCCGCGCGGCCGGCGGCCCGGACGGATGTCGCAGGAGGCAACCTTCGATTCCTGGATCTGGACGTTCGGATCAAGGGTTACGCCCAGGAGGTCATTGGCCGCATCACCGCTGACAACGGCGTTGCTGCCGACACCCCAGTGGTAGGGCAGCCCGATCTGGTGCACCGTGTGGCCGCCGACTTTCAGCGGCGCCATCCGGTCGGTGACCAGCACCTTCGCCTCGATGGCGGAGCGCGGCGAAATGATCGTGGCCCAGCCATAAGGCTCCAGCCCCCGTTCAGCCGCCAATTCAGGTGAGACCTCGCAGAACATTTCCGGTTGCAGTTCGGACAGGTACGGCAACCACCGGCTCATCCCGCCCGCAGTATGGTGCTCGGTGAGGCGGTACGTGGTGAAGACGTAGGGGTAGACCTCCGCGCCGGATGTTCCCGCGCTCGGGGCACTGGGGTTATCGGCGCGGGGGAACACCAGCCGCGCGGGGTTTTGCTGCTGCGGGTAGAGCGCATTGGCCACCGGCGATTCCTGGGCCTCGTAGTGGGTGGGCAACGGCCCATCCAACAGGCCCTTGGGAGCAAACAGCCAGCCCTTGCCGTCGGCCTGCATGATGAAGGGATCGTCACCGCCCAGTGCTTCGGGACCACCCACGGAGGGATCAGGATGGCTGCCCGGAGCACGGTCGAGCGGGAAGTCGGGAACATCGTCACCGATCCATTTGCCCTGGTCCTGATCCCACCAGATGTATTTCTTGCGCTCGCTCCACGGTTTACCAGCGGGGTCCGCCGACGCGCGGTTGTAAAGGATCCTGCGGTTCGCCGGCCATGCCCAACCCCATTCCGAAGCGGCCGGACCCTGTTCCTGTCCTGGTTTACGGTTGGCGGCATGGTTGAAGCCGTCAGCGTACACACCGGTATAGATCCAGCAACCTGCCGCTGTGGAACCGTCGGCACGAAGTTCGGTGTAGGCGGAGAGGGGTTGTCCGGCGTCGGGCCCGGCGAGATGACTGCCGTTGATCTCCGCCAGTACCGCCTCCGCGTCCGGGTCGCCGTGCTCGTCCGTAGGATAGTCCCAGGTCAGGTCGAGCAGCGGCCGGTCCCGTTCGTCGTCGGAACCGGCAAGCTTCTCCCGAATTCGTTGGCCGAGCTCGAAGAAGAACTGAAGCTCGCTTTGGCACTCCCCTGGCGGCGCCACAGCCTGGTGCCGCCACTGAAGCAGCCGCTGGGTCTGCGTAAAGGACCCTGCCTTCTCCACATGTGTTGCTGCCGGCAGGAAGAACACTTCTGTTTCAATGTCCTCGGTCCGCAGCTCCCCGGATTCGATCTCGGGGCTGTCCTTCCACCAGGTCGCTGACTCAATGAGGTTCAGATCGCGAACCACCATCCACTTCAAATGCGCCATGGCCAAGCGCTGCATGCGGCCGTGGGCCGAGCCCACTGCCGGATTCTGTCCGAGCACGAAGTAGCCTTCCACGTCGTCCTCGAGCATGCCCATGACAGTCTCGTAGGTTCCGTGTGCTCCGGTCAGCCGGGGCAGGTAGTCATACGCCCAGTCGTTGTCCGCGCTCGCGGCCTCTCCCCACCAGGCCTTGAGCAGGCTGATGGTGTACGCGTCGGCGTTGGCCCAGTAACCCTTCTGCTGTTTGGAGCCGATGGTGGACAGATAGTCATCCAGCGTGTCGTGGCGGCCAGCGCTCGGCATGGGCAGATAACCGGGAAGCAGGTTGAACAGGGTGGGAATGTCAGTGGAGCCTTGGATGCTGGCATGGCCACGCAGGGCCATGATTCCACCGCCTGGGCGCCCCATGTTTCCCAGCAGCAGTTGCAGGATGGCGGCGGCGCGGATGAACTGCGCGCCCAGCGAGTGCTGTGTCCAACCGACGGCGTAGGCGAAGCAGGTGGTCCGGTCGCGTCCCGAGTTTTCCGTGATGGCACGGGCCAAATACTCGAAGTCCGCCACGCTGATGCCGCACACGTCCTGCACCATGTCCGCTGTGTACCGGGCATAATGCCGCTTCACGATCTGGAAGACGGTCCGGGGATCCTGCAAGGTGTCGTCGCGCTCAACCTCCGCGTGCTCCAGGGGCGGGCCGCCACTGCCATACGCGTGGCCCGCAGCCCGGTCGGTCGCATCGGCACCGTGTTCTGAACCGCCGCCTGGTTCGTCGATGGTTCCATCGCCCCGTTCGGAATATGCCCACGAGGACATGTCGTACGCACCCCTCTCCGGATCGAAGCCGGAGAACAGCCCGCCGAGGTCCTCTGCGTCGCGGTAATCGTGGTGCACCAATGTGGCGGCGTTGGTGTAGGCGCTGACGTACTCCTTGAACCAGAGGTCGTTGGAGAGGACGTAGTTGATCAGGGCACCCAGAAGTACCACATCGGAACCAGCCCGGATGGGGATGTGCTTGTCCGAGACGGCCGAAGTCCGCGTAAACCGTGGATCAACGTGGATGACCTTGGCTCCACGGGCCTTGGCCTCGGCAACCCACTGATAGCCGACGGGATGGCACTCGGCCATATTGGAACCCTGGATAACGATGCAGTCAGCGTTGGCCATGTCCTGCAGCGATTGCGTAGCACCGCCGCGTCCAAAGGAGGCTCCCAAACTGGGAACCGTGGCGGAGTGTCATATGCGGGCCTGGTTCTCTACCTGCACCGCCCCTGCAGCTGTGAACAGCTTCTTGATGAGGTAGTTTTCCTCGTTGTCCAAGGTGGCACCGCCCAAAGAGGCTATGCCCATGGTGCGGCGCAGCAGCCGGCCTTGGTCGTCGTGCTGTTGCCATGTCCGGCGGCGCGTCTCGATGAACCTGTCCGCGATCATCTCGACGGCGGTGCCGAGGTCCAGGCGCTCCCATTCGGTGGACTTCGGCGCACGGTAGAGCACTCTGGTCTGGCGGCCGGGAGAGTTAACCAGCTGTTCGCTGGCTGAGCCTTTGGGACACAAGCGGCCGCGGGAAATCGGCGAATCCGGATCGCCCTCAATCTGGATGACTTTCTCATCCTTGACATAGACCCGCTGTCCACACCCAACGGCGCAATAGGGACAGACGCTTTGCACCACTCGGTCGGCAGTAGCTGTTCGTGGTGTCGTTGCCTTGGTCTTGGCCGACGTCACCGCCGGCCCGCGGCCCAAGAGGTCGCCCGTACTCAGTTGACGGACGACCGGCCATTGAAGAAAACTTCGCGGCGCCATTTGTGGAGCATAACCCAAACCACTGCGGCAGCAACAGGACCACCGGTTCGTGTCCACCCCGGCGATGGCGGATGGACGACGGCGGGTGCGCGGCCGCCGTCGTCGGCTTCCTCTAAGGTGACGGGCGTCAGGGCGCCGTTCCCGGGAAGTACTCACCGCTGGCCGCATTTCTTTCGTTTAATGGTGGAAGGACCGACGAACCGGCAGCCACAGGGAGGAACATCATGACGCAACGGGACAGCACCGACGGCGGCCCTGGGTTCCTGACGATCGACCAACTGCTGGCTGAGAGCCGCATCGGGCTGCATCGTGTTCAACCGGCGGACTTGGAGCGGGTCGTCGAAGACGGCGCCCTTGTCGTTGACACACGACCGGTGGAGCAACGGGACCGCGACGGCGGGCTTCCTGGAGCGGTCATCATTGACCGGAACGTTCTCGAATGGCGGCTCGACCCCTCGAGCCCCCACCGCATCCCAACCGCTGGCGACGCATCCCGGCGGATCGTGATCGTCTGCAACGAGGGCTACAGTTCCAGCCTTGCCGCGCACACCTTGCAACGACTGGGGCTGCCCCATGCGACGGACCTCGTTGGCGGTTTCCAGGCCTGGGCGGCACTGAAGCGTACCGAATCCGACTAGCTCCGAAGGGCCGGTTCGGACGGACCCCACCTGCTCGTCACTTCGTGTTCACAAAGCCACACCCGGGCGTTAATTACCAGTCAGTAACACTTGGAGGGCGCTTCACAGCGCCCCCCTTCACAGACGAAAGACTGGATCCCCCCATGCCTCATTTCCAGGCAAAACACAGAATCATCCGACATGGCGACGCATACGCAAAGCTGCTGACCGCGGCTGCCATCACCGCCGGCCTCGCCCTGGGAACACCCCTCCCGGCCCAGGCTGCGGACACCAACCCCAACGGCACCGACAATCATTTCGACGTGCAGGCACACCGTGGCGGCATCGGACTGACCGTCGAATCGACGTTGGCCTCCTTCGCCAAGGGCATCGAGACAGGCGTCAGCACCCTGGAGATGGACCTGCAGATCACCAAGGACGGCCGCGAGGTCATCACGCATGACCGGAAGATCAGCGGCCAGAAGTGCAAGGACACCGCACCCGTTGTCCCGGGCGACCCTTCCTACCCCTACGTAGGCAAGTACATCAAGGACCTCACCTTCGACCAGGTCCGAAGCCTGGACTGCGGGTCCCAAACGCTGCCTCAGTTCCCGGGACAGCAAGCTTCTCCCGGCGCCAAGATGCCAACCCTGGCAGAGGTCTTCGACGTGGCCAACCGCTACCGGGCCAGCCAGGTCAAGTTCAATATCGAAACGAAGGTAGAGGCCGGCGCTCCTGAACAGACGGCCCCGCGTGAACAGTTCGTCGATGTCGCCCTGCGCGAAATCAACGCCGCACACATGGCTGAACGGGTCTCCATCGAGAGCTTCGACTGGGGTTCGCTGCGCCTGGTGAAGGAACGCCAGCCCGGCATCCGCACTGTGGCCCTGACGAACAAGGACTTCCTTCAGGCCGGACAGCCGGGCAAGTCGCCTTGGCTGGGCGGCATCGACGCGGACGACTTCGGCGGGGACCTGGTGGACGCTGCCGCTTCCCTTGGCTTCGACGCCGTCTCGCCCGTCCACGGCACACCGCAGAGCGGCACCGTCACGGATCCTGGCTATGTCCCCTACGTGACAGCCGCGATGGTGAATCGTGCCCACGCCAAGGGCATGCAGGTCATCCCGTGGACCGTCGATGACAAACCGACCATGCGCAAGCTCATGGACGACGGCGTCGACGGCATCATCACCGACTATCCGGACACGCTGCGGGAAGTCGTGGCGGAGCGGGGCCTGAAGCTGCCCAAGCAGTACACCCTGGAACCGGGCAATTCAGCTGCCGAATAGTACGTCAGCGCCCGTTAGGTGCCCTTGACTTCTGCCTCCAAGACTTGCCAACCGGATACTAAGCATGCTTAGTATGAAAGCAGGCCGAATGCGAACGGCTGCCAACCAGAGGAGGAACACCATGGGACTGGGCGACAAGATTGAGAACGCTGCCGAAAAGGCAGGCGGCAAGGGCAAGGAAGCTGCCGGCAACGCCACTGATGATGAGAGCCTGAAGGCTGAAGGCCAGGCCGATCAAGCCAAGGGCGATGTGAAGCAGGCCGGCGAGAAGGTCAAGGACGCTTTCAAGCACTGACCGAGGTTTGCGGGAAAGGCGCGCTCAGCGAACGGGGCGCGCCTTTTCGTGCCCGCGTGAGCGCCCGGCCGGATCAGTTGAAGGTGAAAAAGCTCCGTTCCTGGAGGTCGATCATGGCGGTCCGGAGCTCCGGGTTGTCATGCCAAGACGGCAATGCCCTGATGATGCTGGAACTGATGAAGTCGATCATCTCATTGATGGTAAAAAGTCCTACGCCTTGAGGGGACCAGCGCAGCTCGTTCGTGATCGGCGGGTTGTGGCTGGAACCCATGCCCGGCAGAGGGGTGGTATTCATTCCGAGTATTGGTACCACTCGCTGAACCCCCGGGAGGGTCATGAAGCGGCGGGCGCCGTCGACCAGGCCTTCATGGTTACGGCTGTAATATGCCTTGGGACCGAGGCCGTACCGGCCGTTCCCCTTTTGCGTCCACCGCAGGGAATCGCGGGGCCAGTAAAGGGCGTTGGGGTCGATCAGGTAAACGGTGGAGCCATGCAGGACAGCGTGCTCAATGGGGAACTTGGTGTTCAGGGGTTTCCGCGGTGTGCCGGGAGCCCGGAGTCGGTGGAAGACGGTGACCCCAGGGATCACGGTCAGCATATTGATAAGCGCTGCGCTCATCCAGATGTTGCTGACACTGCTGTCACCGCTTCCCCGGCCCCATGGGGAGGTAACTTGGCGGTCACCGTAGACGCGCTGCCCCGAGGCTGTAGCGCGGGTTTCATAACGGCTGTAGTCGGCGGTCCTCCATGCCCAGGTTTCCGGGTGGAAGTTGTACTTCGGCAGTTGCTTTTCGAGGCTGTAAGGGTCGGCAGCGCCGTGCTTTGCCAAGGTGATCCTCTCGTCAGTGCGGGCGCGGGAGTCCGTACGGGCAGCGGCTTTCACGGCCAGTTCCTCCGTCCATCCAACCATGTGGAGGAGTCCACCCCCATCCCGTTGCCAAGGACGGACTCCCCCGGATCTACCGGCGCCCGCCTGGGCCTTGCGATTGCGTGTACTGGCCCGCGGTCACCGTACCCATGGATTCTGCTCCTTCAATCGAACCAGTAGTCAGGCCCGCCTTGGCATCTGCTGTGCCGCCGGTGTAGATCGTATAGCTCTGGCCGTCCACGATTGCCGAGGACGAATAGACGAGTGAGGCGATGGTCTTGGTGGTCACGAAGGTGGCCACTACCTTGCCGGAGGAGTCGACAATGAGGATCGGCGTGTCGGCAGCCACGTTCGAGTTGAACGTCAGCTGGACGCCTGACTGGGTGGACGTTGTCCCGGGTGTGACTGCCATGCCTGCACTGCCGGATGCTGCGACGGTTCCGCCGGTAACGGTCAGGTCGCCGTTCACATCCAGTGCACCGTTGCCGTCGTTGGTGGGTCCGTTGACGACGACTGTGCCGCCCGAGATCGTGGCGCTGCCGTTGGAGTCAAGGCCATCACCTTCGGAGTTGACGGTGAGTGTTCCGCCGGAGACATCCACGGTGTAGTCCCCGACCTCCATGGAGCCTCCGCCCATGCCCCCGCCCGGGCTGCCCATGCCGCTGGTGTCGCCACCGGAAGATGATGCGCCTCCCGCAGCGTTAACGCCGTCATCGTTGGACGTCACCGTCGTGTCACCGCCGGAAATCACGATGTGCTGGGCTTCCAGCCCTTCCTCGGACTGGGACACCGCGACGGCTCCGCCGGAGATGGTGAGCGTGTTGTATGCCTTCACTCCGTCGTCGCCGGCTTTGACGTCCAGCATCCCGCCACTGACCAGCAACCAACCGCGGCCTTCGTCGGAATCGTTGTCGGATTTCACGCCGTCGTCACCGGCAGTCACGTCATACTTGCCGTCCAGCAGCGCGAGGTAGTCCTTGCCGCGGATTCCGTCATCCGCCGCCTCCACGCTGACATTGCCCGAGGCCAGGACCAGCCCGTCCTTGGACACAATGCCGTCCTTGTACTTTCCGTTGACGCTCAGGGAGCCTGAACCCGCGATGGTCAGGTCGGCCATGGAGAAGAGGGCGGCGTTAGGCGCGTCCTCGCCCTGGTCTGTATATGTGGTGGCGTCAGCCAAGGTGTTGCTGGTGGCGTCAGCCAAGGTGTTGCTGGTGCCGTCCTGCAGGTAAAGGATTGCCTCGTCGGCGCTTTGCACCACGAACGGCGAGCCTGTTGAGTTAGCCAACTCCACGCCGTCGAGGATGATCCGCACGGTGTCTGAATCACCGGCGGCCACCACGATCCTGCCGTCGGTCAATGAGCCGCTCAAGCGGTAGGTGCCGGCCGCACTGATGGTCACGGCATTGCCGTCCACAGCGACTCCTGTGGAGGACGACGACGTTACTTTACTGCCGCCGTCGGACAGGCTGACTTTCACCTCGGACGCGGCGTCCCACGTGAGGTCGTCGCTGTCGAAGTGGGTACTTTCGGCGATGGTGTCCGCGGTGACCACCTGCTGAACGGACGTTGTGTTGCCTGTGCCGGCTGACGTATTCGCTGCAGTTGAGCAGCCGGCCAGCGACACGGCGAGGGCGACGGCGGCGACGGACAGGCTGGTTCGGAGGGAGCGCATGGTGTGTTCCTAAACTGTGGGAAGGGTGGAAGGTCAGTTGGCCGGCCGCAATGGCAGGCGACGGCGGAGGGTCTGGTTCCAGCGGTTTGCCGGGAGTTCGGGGTGGAGGGCTGCCATGCCGGTGGCGAACTTCGAGATCCTGCAGGGGCGGACACCGTGGGCCCAGAGATGCTTGTCCAAGGGGCCCGGGGCTGAGCCGGATTTCGTTTCGACCACTACGGCGTTGTCCAGGACCCACGGTGTGCCGTCGGGCCGCTGCCAGGTGACGTCCGTATCGATCGTGGCGCGGCTTACGGATCCGGGGAGGTACAGGGTGGTGCGGTCATAGCGCGTGGACAGAACCGGTTCCAGGGGGCCAAATTCGACATCCCCTATCGCCGCCGCAAGCGTTTCATTGACGTACGCCAGTCCATCTTCCGTCAGCCTGTCCCGGTCACGGGGTTCATACGGAATCCGTTCCTTGACCGTGGCTTCGCGGGCTCCTTCGGTCTTCACTTCGAGGAAGCTCACACCGCTGTCCACGTAGGTCCGCGTCCGTACCTTGAACCGACGGCGCCTCCCGTGGGCCGCCAACATGTAGCTGTCCAACGTGGGCGTATCGAAGTACACCGAGTCGTATTCGAAGGTCCTGTTCCCATCCATCTCCAGCACCCGGGTATCGGTGCTGAAGCTTGCGAAGATGCGGCGGGCCGTGGCCGATGGCACCAGATACTTGCGGTCCACCCGGGTCAGCAACGCCGCTTCCGTGGTGAGCTCTTCGAGCCCGACGGCGGGAAGCTGGCTAAGGTGCGGGATAACGGGAGCCGTGTCCGGGCTACTCATGCGACGCCTGCCGGGGTGTACTGCTGGGATGCCGGGGCAGCCTGGGGCGCTTCCTGGGAAGCTAATTCGCGCGGTGCGGGAGCCAAGGCGCCGGACGGCCTGTCGAAGCCGAGCTGTGCGTTGGCGTCAACGTGCCGTGCCTGGCCGGGCCTGACGGCATAGCGGACATCCACGATCGTCTTGTCATTGACCAGGTCCAGTTCCTGGATGGTGGCCGAGTGGACGGTGCCGTTGAGGACCTCCTCCAACCGTGCAGTGAGTTGGTTCTCGTCGCTGATGGCCCGGTCCAGGACCACGGTTTGGTGGCGGTAGGCGGGAAGGACTGCGGGGTTGTCTCCAATGAACATGACCAGCAGGACCAGGGCCATGAGGGACAACGTGAGCCACAGTGGTTGGACACCGATGCCGGCGATCAAGCCCAGGGCAAGGGCGGAGAAGTAGTAGGCCACCTCGTGCTGGGCGAGCTCCGTAGAGCGGAGACGGATGATCGAGAGCACACCGAAGAGCCCCAGGCCAAGTCCGACGCCGGCAGCTGAGCCGGACAGTGCCGTGGCTACTGCGAGGACTCCCACGTTCATACCGAGGTAGGAAACCACCAAGTCACGGCGCCGGTGGCGGCGGAGGTAGAGGGCCAGGGTGAGGACAGTGATGGCGATGAGGTCCGCCGCTATGAGGATGATGGTGTTCATCGGATTCTCCGGAATCTGTTGGTGGGCTGGTTTCCACGATTCCCGGTGGTGCTGTGCTGAAACTGTGCCGGGACCAAGGCGGAGATATGACTTTCGACGGCGGCGGTGCGGCTTGCGCTCGCGGGTGCCGTTGGCGCATTCCGGACCCTTCCCGTAAAGAGGAAGCGCCGTTGGATGGCGTAGCTTACGCCGAGCAGGGCCAGCTCCGTGGCGAGCTTGGCGGGCAGCTCGGGCACGGCGAGGGAGGTCAGCGACCACATGATGGCGTAGTTGGCCGTGAGCAGGACCAGCACCAAAGCCACGTAGCCGGTGATCGCGGAACGGAGGGATCTTTCCTTGCCGTGTTCAAACACCAGGCTGCGGTTCACCATGAAGTTCACGGCTGCGCTGATGGCCCTGGCTCCAACCACCGCCAGCAGGAGGGAATCTGTCAGCGCGCTCAGGAGCAGGAACATCACCGTGTCCACCAGGAAGGCCGAGAACGATGATCCCAGGAACTTCAGCAAGGGAGCATAGATCCGGACCGAGTCGGCCACGGGCCTGAAATGGGATCCCGAGTTGTGGTCCAGGTAGACGGTGGCGATCTCCACGGTGTCTATGCCGTAGCCCGCCTGCTTGGCTTCAAGCAGCAGGTTGAGTTCGTACTCGTAGCGTTGGCCGCGGACGGTCAGCAGCCACGGAATCATGTCCGCCCTGTAGCCCCGGAGTCCTGTTTGCGTGTCCGGGACGCTTTGCCCTGTGGCCAGCTTGAACAGACAGCGCGTCACGGTGTTGCCGAACTTGCTCCTCGCAGGAACATCGCCTCCGAATGAACGGCAACCAAGGACCATGGACGCTGTGACGCCCCGGACACGGTCCGCCACGGCCAGGATGTCCGCCACGCCGTGCTGGCCGTCGCTGTCGGCACACACCACGTCATGGCCGGGGAACCGCCGGGCGATGAACTCGAAGCCGCTCTTAAGGGCGTGCCCCTTCCCGCCGTTCACGGCGTAACCGAGCACGTGGCACCCCAGGCGGGTAACGGCGTCGAACACGTCCTGGAAGGCGGGCCCGGAACCGTCATCAACCACAACGATGGTGGTCCACGGATCGGAGTCCCGAAGGTCGCGGACAAGGGAAATGAGCTGTTGGTCCGGCTCGTAGGCCGGTATCAGGATGATCATGGCTACTGGGCGATGTAGAGGATGTCAGAGGTGCCGCGCTCTTTGTTCTCGCCGAGCGGGTTGTTCACGAGCGATCCGTTGAAATACATGGTGGAGGAACCACCGCCGTCGATGTTGTATGCGGTGATGGCGCCCAGGTCCTTCATGATCTGCGCCAGGCCAGTCATGGTGACGCCGGCCGAATAACCGGGGCTGCGGCCGTCCACCACCACGAACACCAAGTGGTTTTGGTCGATCACCCCGACTGCCGTGCGCGGCTGCTCACCCTGAATGGAGTGGTTGCCGAAGTTGGTATCCACCTCCACGTCCTCGATCCCGGACGCGATCTCGCCATTGTTCAGTAGCGAAGGGCCGAAGGAGAGGGTGTTCCACGCGCCGTCCGCAATGAGCTGGTCCGCGGTGGTGGTGGTCTCGTCATAGACCTTGACGGTGCCGTCCTTGTAGAACGCGAGTCCCTGGCGCGCGCCCTCGTCACGGTAGACCACGCCATTCCGGATCACGATGCCCGTGTCCCGGAAACCGTAATAATCGCCGTTGATGGCAAAGATCGCGTCGTGGTCTTGGGCAATCGCGGACGTTGTCTCCGTGATGTTCTCACCATAGGTGTCCTTCGCGAACGCGGACTTCAGGGCAGTCGCGTCACTAAGTACGACGTCGGCAACATAGTAGGTGACGGTGCTGTCGCCGCTGCCGGTGGTCACCGTGGAGATGGTGACGCCGGTGTCACCCTGGGTGTAGCTGGTGTCCGTGACGACGGCGCTCGCCGAACTGTCCGAGGTGGTAGTGGTGCCAGCCTGGCTTGCCTCATATTCGGAAACATTGGTGATCTGGGCATGCGGGATGACGAAGCGGTCCAAGGCCCATGCGGCCGCACCTCCTGCGGAGAGGCTGACCGCCAGGACGGCGGAAACGACGGCGCGCCGGGTCCGGCCGCCCTTACGGTGTTGGGTCTGAGGAGGAGTCATGCCTCTTTTTTACGGAGGCAGGCTACGCCGGAGGTTTGCCTGACGTATGCGGGGGCTGTGAAGGATACTTCTTGGCTGTGAAACGTGGCGTTGCCAATTCAGACCGTTCCCGGCTCGTAGGACCCTGCGCTCCACTCACATCCCTGCGGATCAAGTACCCTGCACCTGCGTGAGCCCCACTCCGTGTCCTCGGGTTCAATCACGCCGGTGGCCCCGGCGTCCACCGCTCTGCTGTAGAAACGGTCGACATCTTCGGTCAGCAAGTACAGCCCCTGCCCCGTGGACCTGCCCACCAGGGGTGGCCGCTGATACTCGGCGTCGTCGCTTGCCACCATGATCACAGCCTTCCCGAACCGGACTTCGGCATGAATCACCGCCCCATCAGCTCCGTCTTGGCGCCGGACAACCGTGAAACCAACCTGCTTCAACCAGTCCAGCGCTGCAGGAGCATCTACATAACTGACGTAGGCAAACAACCTCGGGTCCATGAGGCGGATGCTACTCCAGTGCGGCTGAGCGGGCGAGCCTCCACATGCCTGCCGGGCATGTGCTTGAATCCGCCCGAGGTTGGCCGGCTTCCCGTGGTCGTTGATCTACGTTATGCGCACGGTGTGACCTGCCTGTCACTGTGGCAGTTGAATTTGTCATAAAAGTCTGGTGTTACTTGGAATAACTGAGAGAGGCCTGTCACGTGAAGCAGAAGTTAATCTTTTGTCACCGTTTACATCGTCCCTTGTCGCACACCTCCCCCACTGATACTCTTTCGCTGGCAGGACGCATGGGGGGTGCAGTCTTTTGGCTGCTCGAATAATTTGCAATTGGCAGAATTTACATAACTCGTCCCGAGGAAGAAAATGAAAAAGACCATCGCAACACTAATGCTTTCGGGAGTTGTTGTTTTCGCTGGCGTTACGCCGGCCGTGGCCAGCACCTACCCCGCGCCGGGCAACGAGCAAGGGACCGTTTCCGACGGCAACATTGACCGCGGTGAATCCATCACCTTTTCCGGCACCGGATACTTCCAGGGCGAGACCGTCAACGTCACCTTCGAGAAGAGGGGCGGCCCCAAGGGCAGCGCTCCGGCGAACTTCAGCGTTGTGGCCGACAGCAAGGGCACCATCTCCACCAGCATCACCTTTGAAAACGCTGGCCAATACCAGATCGTTGCTACCGGGGCCAGGTCGGGCAATGTTCGCTCCGCACGGGTCGGCGTCAACAACGGCAACCACGGGCGCGGCAACAACGGCAATGGAAAGGGCGGGACCAATCTGGTTTCCGTGTCCAGCGTTACTGACGCCGGCACTGCGGCTACGCCGACAAACACGGCCGCCGAACCAGGCCTGATCGCATGGGCGCTGGTGGGCGCCAGCGTCCTGGCAGCAGGCACCGCATCAGTGGTGGTCGCGCGCAGGCGTGCAGGTCTCAACGCCCCTAAGTAGTAACAAGCCATGAGGGCAGGGTGGGTGTTTCCTTGGGGGGACATCCACCCTTCTGCACGGTGATATTTTTTAAGTATTGTGCGTTATAGCCTGGCAAATTTTAAATATAAGCCACCCGCATTTGTGCGCCGTAAATACTGTCAATTTATTTCGAGCTTGTAAAGTACGCAGAGTAACGCGGTGCACCTGTCCCTGTGCAACGTATGGTCGACGCGGCGCAGCTGCGGTTGACTGTCCGGTTCCGGAAGAAACTTTCGTGAATCAACGTTCATTCAGCACTTCCCACGTAACATCACGTCGCTGGCTCCAAGCAGGAGTTGTTGTTGGGCCATCGGAACCCGACGTCACACTAGTTCGATGCACCGACCAACCTCCAGCGCCTAGGCTTAGTAGGTGGACTTTTCCCATTTGGGCGCGCCGATCGGGCCGATGACTCGCGTCCAAGGCGGGTTCGCCAACCGGATGTACCGGCTCGACACGGTTCAGGGGTCGTTTGCTGTTAAGGCGCTGAACCTCGACAACCGGCGTGGAACCTATCCTATGGAGGACGTGTTCAGGTTTGAGCGGACAGCCTTCGCTGCCGGCATTCCAATGCCGGAGCCGATCTCGGCCGGCCACGATATCATCGTTCACCGCTGGGTCGACGGCGAGAAAGTGCCTGAAGCGCCGGTGCCGGCGTCGTACGCGTTTGAGATAGGTGCGATCCTCGCGCGCACCCATTCACTCCACAGTCCTTGGAACCATCAGCCAATCCCGGACCACTCACCGAGGGACTGGTCCTTGCTGGCAAAGCGGGCGAAAGCAACGGGACAGCCCTGGGCCGAAGAGCTCTCCTCTCACGTCGAGACCTTCCTCGCGATCACCAACTTCGTCGACACCTGCCGACTTCCAGGTCCTGTCGTGCTGACCCACAGGGACATCCAGCCATGGAACTTGCTGGCTCAAGACGGGCGGCCGGTGGTGCTCGACTGGGAGCTCTCGGGGATGCTCGACCTTTCCGGTGAACTTGGCTCGACCGCACTGTCCCTCGCGAAGGGACCAGGCTTGGACGGGATCAAGCCCGAAATTTTCCATTCGGTTCTCGACGGCTACGTCACAGCCGGGGGTGCTCTGCCACCGCCGGGTCCAAGCTGGTTCGCCTACGTGATCAGCGCGTGGCTGGCGCACACGAGGTGGAACATCCTCAGGTGCCTCGACGGTGTCGAGACGATCACTGGCCCCGACCTCGCGTTGTCGCATGAGACCGTGAAGAACGGGGTCCATGGCCTCCCTGAGCTGTTCGACCGGCTTCCGGAGCTCGAGGCGCTGCTCCTGCGGCACTGACCTACGTTGTTGCTGGATCAGCCCCCGCATTCGACGCCGAGGCCCACCTTCACGGACGAGGTTCCCGGCTCGTATCCAATTCGGAGCTGATCACAAAAACAGTTGAATCAAAGCTGCGGCATAGGTTCCACTCTTAGCGTTGCGGACGTGGACGAAAGCAACCTGGAGCAGCCTGAGCCAAAGACCTGCACGATCGGCCGTGCCCGCCGCCGTTCGCGCGCCATTCACCGAAAACGTGCGCTCTTCATAGGGGCTTGCGCGCTCCTTCTGGCCATGGCGGTGCCGGTCAGCGTCCACGCTGCGACCCAGGCCCGCGCTACGTCCAACGCCGCATCGAAGACGACTTCGGTGCAACAATCGCCTCCACCCGCGGCAGCTCTTTCACTGCCGACAGCTGCGCCCTCTGCGCAAGGGGTGACAGCGGCCGACTCGATCAATGACCCGACCCTGGAGCGCGAAATCAACGACGTTATCGACGCCTACCCGCAATATCAGATCGGGGTGGCGCTCCTGGATGTGACAGGCGGGGGTGAGGACAAGGAAGTCCACGATTACGGTGTCGAGGAACCCTTCGAGGCGGCGAGCACCGCCAAGGTACTGGCAGCCGAAGCGTATTACCACCTTGTTGAAACCGGTGCGGCATCACTCGACGAGCCACTGGGAGCCTATCCGGCATCCTTTCAACTGCAGGCAATGATCCAGCAGAGCGACAACGACTCCTGGTCACTGATCATGGAAGCCATCGGCTTCCAGGAGCTGAGCGATTACGCGGACTCCTTGGGCGTGCAATACGACCCGGAAACGAACACCCTTACCCCAGCGGACATGGCACACGTCCTCGGCCGGCTCTACTCAGGGAGCCTGCTCAACGCCAAAGATACAACGCGATTATTGTCCACGATGCAGAACACCAACGATGAAACACTCATCCCGGCCGCGGTCCCCGCAGACGTCACGGTCTACCACAAGTACGGGGAGCTCGGCGGGGAGCTGCACGATGCCGCGATATTGGACAAGGGTGGCCACGCAGTTGCCTTGGTTGTCTACACCAAGGGTGAAGACATAGGCAGCGTTACAGAACGCACCAACATCATCCACAAAGTGACGCAGGTCGTGGCGGCCGCCCTGTTCCAGTAGGAGAGCCTGAAAACGGTTTAGGCCTTACTTCATTCGCTTGGCAGCTCACGGCTGAACGCGGACGCGCCCAAGGCTAGGGTGCCGCAGGAACTTCAATAATGGCGAGGTTCCAACGGTCCGTTGTTGGGGACGTGTCGTTGATGGTCACGGACGTCCCGTTCGTGGGTGTGGCGGAGTTCTGTCGTTGGACCCAGTAGGTGTCTCCCGCTGGCGCCAGGAACTGGTCGACGAGTATTTGGTTCGACCCAGGCGTGCGCGCTATGGGGTTGGACCAGTCCGTACCGACGCCCCATACCCAGGAGCCGGCCCTCGTCGTGGTGAGAGTGGCAGTTGGTGCTCCTGAGGAGGCATTCGCACCCAATGTTGCACCCGTGGTGCTGTCCGCCCCGCGGAAGGCGACCACGGTCATGGCGGCTTGCCAGCTGCCCGAGGCCTGTGTGGCCGTGACGGTCACGTTGGACAGCGGGCCCGGGGCGACGGCTTGCCAGATCTCGGCAGTGCCTGGCTGCGTGTTGGATCTTTGCCGCAGCGTCCAGGTGAGCCCGCCGCCGGTCACGGTGGCGATCCGGGCAGAACCTGCTGAGTTCGGCCCGTCCGAACTGATGAAAGCAAGGAGAAGTTCGTTGGAGCCGGTGGTCGTCACGCCAGGGGCGCTGATCGTCGTCGTGCTGGTGCCTTGGTGGACCGAGACCATCTTGTCGACCGTGACGCCGGGAGGCGCTGCGACGGCTTGCGCCGAGGCACTGTTCGACGGCGGGCTGACGTTGCCTGCCGCGTCAAGGGCTGCGACTGTGTAGGTGTAAGTCGTCCCGGCGACCACCGAGCCGTCAGAGTAGCTGGAAGATGGCGAGGTCCCGATCAAGGCTCCGTCGCGGGTAACCCGGTAGGAGGTGACACCCACGTTGTCTGTACTGGCCGTCCACGTCAGAGCGATCTGCCCGGCAGAAGCCGAGGCAACCAGGCCCGTGGGAGCCGTTGGAGGGGTGGTGTCCTGACCCGGCACCGGCAACCTGATCATTCCAGCCGTGGAGGGAACACCATTGCCGTCTACGATAGAGAGCAGGTAGTACCCGGGAGGGGCGTAGTTGCCGTTGACAGGCATTTGGACGTTGAGGCCGCCGGCGGCCTGGGAGAAGTTCAGGTTCATGGCCCGGGCGTTCTCGTCGAAGGCGTGGGTCACGGATCCTGTCTTGATCAGTGACACGGATTGAATCCGGGACGCATCCGGTGTTCCAATGAACGCCGTCGAACCGTATTGTGCGCTGCCCGGCACGCTGGAGATGCTCGGCCGCGGTCCTTTGAAGAGGTACGGCGGTGAGTAGATCTGGTAGCTCTTCTGGTCTGTGACCCCTTCGTCCCCGCCGCTGCCGGAGACGAAGACCCGACCGTCCGGGAGCAAAACGGCAACCGAATGGTACAGGCGGGGAACAGACATCGGCGCCATGGTGCTCCACGTTCCCGATGACGGTTGCCACAGCTCGGCCTGCATCACGGCTTTGGTGACATCCTGACCCGATTTGTCAGTGCCTCCTCCTGTAGCAAGAACTGTGCCATCGGGCAGGTTGGTCAAGTTCACGAAGCTACGGGGAAACGCCATTGCTGCCGTCGCCTGCCATGCCGGGCTTTGCGAATTCATATCCAGGGTGTAGGCGGTGTTGGTGGACAGGCCCGTGAATCCACTGTCGGAAGCGGATCCTGCCTTGATGAATTTGCCCGGAGCGAAGTTCGCGATAGAGGCGCCGTCCAGGACACGGGAGTCCACGGTGGTCCATTGCTGCGTCGACACATTCAGCGCCAGGGTCGAGGTGGCTTGTTCGGACGCCCCTGACTGGAGGACACGGCCATCAGGCAGCTGATACATGAAGGGGTAGTACGGGATTGTCCGGCTCGCACCCGTCAAGTCGGTCCACGAGTTCGTGGTGGGCGAATAGATCTCCGGGATGGGCACGAGGTCGGACAAGTTGGTGTTCGAACCGGAGGTCACCAAAACGCGCCCGTCGGCCAACGTCGTCGCTGTTGGATACCACCGCGGGTGGTTCATGGGCGCCAGGGTTTGCCAGGTTTCCGAGGCAGGGTCGAAGGCAGTCACAGTGCGGATACCCAGCCCGCCGCTTGTTGAGGTCCCGCCGACAACGAGGATGCGGCCGTCGGGCAGGACCGCTTGACCTGCGCAGAAGAGGTCGGCGGCAGCGCTCGGCACCTGGATGTAGTTGCCTGTCGCGGGATCAAGCAGGTACTGCTGGCCGCCTTGGGAGAAGTCGCCCTGCCAGGTGAGAACTTTCCCGGTCGGTGTCAGGGCAGCGTGAATGGACACCTCCGGCCACGCCACGACAGGACCCCACGAGCCGACTACCGCCGGGTCCGTGCCGGAACCGCCGCCCGCGGTGGTGAAGGTCGCGTCCGCCGAGACAGCAACATTGCTTGCAGCATCAGCGGATTTCACCCGGTAGTGGTAAAGGGTGCCTACCGAGAGCCCGGCCAGAGGCTCCGAGTGCGCGGTCTGAAGCGTCGAGTTTTGAACCGTGCTCTGGCCATATGCAGTGGTGGTGCCGTATTCCACTTGCGAGGTGGAATTTTCGTCCGTGGTCCAGGTGATGGTTGCTCCACTGGCACCGGGCGTGCCGGCAGACACAGCGGAGATCACGGGTGCGGTGGTGTCCCCTGTTGCCGCAGACGCCGGAAGAATTTCAATGACGGAGAGGTTCCATTGGTCAGACGTAGGCGCCGTGTCGTTGATCGTCACGACGGTGGGAGGTGCCGCCGTCGTTATTGCGCTCTGGCGCTGGACCCAGAACGTATCGCCTTGGCTCGAGAGGAATTCGTCGACCTTCGCCTGTCCGGTGCCGGCAGTGCGGGCGGTGGCCCTGTCCCAGTCATTTCCCAATCCCCACACCCATGAGCCGGCACGTGTTGTCGTCAGGGAAGCGCTGGGAGCCCCTGTGGCGGCGTTACCTGTTCCAACAGCGCCGTCAATGCCCAGGTCCGCGCCGACAAAGGTCGCCACCGTCATCGACGATTGGTAGGCACCCGAGTTGGTGGCCGTGACATTAACGTTCGTCAGCACGGTCGGTGCCACGGCCTGCCAAATCTCCGCTGTGCCGTACTGGGCATTGGTCCGTTTGCGCAATCGCCAGGAGAGGCCTCCACCTGAAACCGACGAGAAGGAGGCTGCTCCGGTGGCTTTCGGTCCGTCGGATGAGAGGAAGACAAGAAGGAGTTCGTTCGTCTGGCTTGTCGTGAAGGCGGGCGAGACGATTCGCGTCGAGGCGGCACTTTGATGCGTGCTGACAATCCGGTCTGTGGCCAAAGGAACGGCTGCCGCGGCGGGCGCGGCCGCCGGGAGCAGAGTCATGATGGACCCGGCGACTGCAAGGGAGAAGCTCGCAAGGAGTATGAGGGCACGTGAAGAAACGATGCGTTGCATGACTGGTCCTTCGATTCGAATGGCCGTCCAAGGCCAGAATCCGCAGGTATGGAAAACCAAGGCGCCACATTCGACAAACGAACATGGTCTCGTCGCTCGGCGACAAAGAAGGACGGAAACTCAGCAGACTCCCACTGGCCGCCCAGCACAGGGAATGCCCGCAGGCAAAGCTACTGCTTCAGGACGCCTGATGATGGACTATTACGAACACGGTGATCTCCTCACAGTCCTGCAGAGAAACGCATCACCCATTGGGCGGAGACCATGCGTTGGTTAGGCGGTACGGGTGAACCCTGACGGCGGCACTTATGCCGTCCGAAACGCCGGGCCGGATTCGGCGGCTGATGGACCAGACCATCCTCGGTGCGGCTTGGGCACGCAGAGAAGGGTAATCGCCCGGGAGCTTATCCCCGTCACGACCCGCTGGCACGGTCAAGTCCACACTCGAAGAATAACCGGTCCTGAGGTGTCCCATCAACGAAAATCGCCAAGATCACCCCACCGAGATGCCTATTGACTACTGACGAGCGCCCGCGCGAATCCCCATTCCGCGTGGTGGGTCCGATAATGCTTGACGGCCCAGCGCGCCAACGTGCCGTCCATGTCGAAAAGGATGCACGTGGATCCCCCGCAGCTGGCTCGCGGAGCAGTCGACGTATCATTTCTTCTTGGGCCTTTCGGTCAAAGCAGGCGCTGTACTTTGCGCCTGTGTGCATATTTGTGGATGGGACGCATGGAACGACCAGGCCTGGACGGTATTGATCAAAGCATCCTCGCGGAGTTGACCAGGAACGCCCGGGTCCCCCACGCGGTCCTTGCCAGCAAGGTGATGCTGTCAAGGAACGCGGTGCGGCAGCGGATCGAAAGGATGGAGCGGCACGGCTACATCCAGGGCTACACAGTGGTGGCCGGTGGCGACGGCCAAGACTCCGTCTCGGCATTCCTCATGGTTTACCGCAAGGACCGCATGCGCGGAGCTGATGTCCTGGCTGCGCTCCGCGCCATCCCCGAGGTAGTCCTTTGTGATGTCCTCAGCGGCGACTTTGACCTGATTGTCCGCCTCGAGGCCCGCTCCTTGGGCCGTGTCCAGGAGATCTGGGAGGAGATAGCCGCCATCCCAGGCGTGGCCGACACCGTTACGGCCATGACGCTCTCCAATGTGATCCGCAGGGGTTCCGTTTAAGGTGTCGCAGGTCCGTCCGGCACCCGCGGAGTAAGACCCGCGGCGTCGTCCATGATGATCCTGGCCGATTTCCCATCCAAGAACCCCATTGAGGTGACCGCCTCCAGCACGGGCGAGTTGTCCCGCAAGGCACGCTTCGCGACCGATGCTGCAGCTGCATATCCGATCACCGGGATGAAAGCCGTGGCCAGGCCGGCCGAGCTTGCCACCCTTGACTGAAGCAGCTCCTCATTCGCTTCAATGCCCTCGACGCAGTGGGTCCGGAGGATACGCGCTCCGTTGGTCAACCAGGACAATCCCTGAAGCAGTACGTGCCCAATCACCGGTTCGAAGGCATTGAGTTGAAGTTGGCCGTTGTCTGCGGCCATGGTGACGGTTGTGTCCGCGCCTGCGACGGCGAAGGCGATCTGGTTGAGGGTTTCGGGAATGACCGGGTTGACTTTGCCTGGCATGATCGACGAGCCTGCTTGCCGCGCCGGCAGCCGCAGTTCACCCAAACCATTTTGTGGCCCGCTGGAAAGCAATCTGAGGTCGCTGCTGATTTTAGACATCTTGACGGCGGAGCGCTTGAGCATTCCGGACAAGTGCATAAACACACCCACATCGGAGGTGGCCTCTACCAGGTTTGCGGCCGGCACCAATCGATAACCGCTGATCACTGCCAGCGCGTCCACTACCCGCTCCCGGTAACCGGCCGCGGCCGTGATTCCAGTTCCAACGGCCGTAGCTCCCAAGCTGCACTCAAGGAGGAGTGCAGCAGACTCCTCGAGCCGTTGCCGGTCCTCAGCGATGGTGTCCGCGAAAGCCTGGAACTCCTGGCCCAGGGTCATGGGGACCGCATCCTGCAGCTGCGTGCGCCCCATTTTCACGATGCCCGCGAATGCCCTCCCCTTTCCGTGGAAGGCACCGGCCAGCTTGTCGAGTTCCTGGCACAGGTCCTGAACGGCCCCTGCCAGGGCCAGTTTGAGGGCCGTCGGATAGACGTCGTTGGTGGACTGGCAGCGGTTGACATGGTCTATGGGGTGGAGCAACTCGTAGCTGCCGAGAGGGTGCCCCAGGGTTTCCAGGGCAATGTTGGCGATCACCTCGTTGGCGTTCATGTTGGTGCTGGTGCCGGCACCTCCCTGGATGACGTCAACGCAGAACTGGTCGTGGAAGCGCCCGGCCTCGATGGCTTCGCAGGCTTCGCCGATGGCTGCCGCCGTGGCGGCATCAATGACGCCGAGCCGTCCGTTGGTGACGGCAGCGGCCCTTTTGACCATGGCCAGGGCCGTGACGAGCCGGGTGTGCTGTGCCAGGCTTGTGCCGCTGATGGGAAAGTTCTCCAAGGCCCGGGCCGTGTGGGCTCCCCAGTAGGCGTCGGCCGGCACCTCGATGCGGCCAAGGGAGTCTTCCTCCACCCGATAGTGCTTGTGCAAGGTTGTCCTCCCTCAGTTCTTGATGCAGATGACCTTGGGCTGGGTCATGTCCTCGTAGGCGAAGCGGACTCCTTCGCGGCCCAGGCTGCCGTACTTGAAGCCGCCGAACGGCATGCCGTCGAAGCGGTAGTCGGAGGAATCGTTGATCATCACGCCACCTGCCTCGATCTGCTTGGCTGCGCCCATGGCATTGCCGAGTGAGGACGTGAAAATGCCTGCATGGAGACTGAAATCGATTGAGTTGGCAACGTCCACGGCTTCCTGCAGGGAATCTACCGGCCGCAGCATTACGAGTGGCCCGAAGGCTTCCTCCTGCCACAGCCGGCTGTCTTCGGGAACTGCTTCGGCCACGGTGGGCTGGACCAGGTTTCCAAAGTTCTTGCCACCGGCCAGCAGGACTGCACCGGCGTCGACGGCCAGGCGAATCTTGTCCATGAGTGCGGCGGCGGCCCCGGCGGTGATCATCGGTCCGACGTCGGTCATCCCGTCACTTGGGTCGCCCACCACCAGCGCCGCCGTTTCGGTCAGGAACTTGGCCTTGAACTCCTGGTAGACGGAGCTGTGAACCAGGATGCGCTGGACTCCCACGCAGTTCTGGCCGGCTGCCCAGAACGCCCCGGAGACGCAGGACTCGACCGCTTTCTGCAGGTCGGCGTCGTCCATGACGATGACGGGAGCATTGCCGCCAAGGTCCATGGCCAGCTTCTTGAGTCCCGCCGTCCTTGCGATGTCCTCCCCTGTTGAGAAGCCGCCGGTGAAGGACACCATGCGTACGTCGGGGGCGGACAGGATCTTCCGGGCAACCTCGCGACCGCCGTGGACGAGGGTCAGTACGCTGTCCGGAAGTCCCGCTTCGAACAAGGTTTGAGCCAGCAGTTGCGCGGACAGTGGAGTCAGCGCCGAAGGCTTAAGGACGACGGCGTTGCCTCCAGCGATTGCGGGCCCCACCTTGTGGGCTACCAGGTTTAGGGGATCGTTGAAGGGCGTGATGGCCAGGATGATCCCCAGCGGTTCACGGGAGAACCAGCCGTGCCGGTCCTCGGATCCTTCGTACGCGTCAAAGGGGATGACTTCACCGGCATTGCGCCGGGCCTCCGCAGCTGACAACCGCAGGGTGTTGACTGCCCTCAGGACCTCTTTGCGCGCCTGACGGATGGTCTTGCCTGCTTCATCGACGATGGTCCGGGCAAAGATTTCCGAGCGATCCTCGATGCACTGCGCGGTGCGGTCCAGGATTCTGCCTCGGTCGTTACGGGAGAGTGCTGCCGATGCCTTGGCTCCGGCACGTGCAGTGGCAAGGACATCTGCTACATCGTCGGGGTTAGTGAGTTTGATGCTGCCCACTGTGCGGTGGTCGAAGGGACTTGTGACGTCCTGGACCGCATTTTCGGTGGGAAGCTCTGCGGTGAGGGGCTCAGGCATGGGAAGCAACTTTCTTGGCGGCGTGCATGGCGATGATGTCAGAGAGCAGTGCATAGGCGGTCTCAACCCGTCCGGCGCCGGGGCCGGAGATCGTTACCGGGCCCAACAGGTCTGTGGTGAAGGAGACGGCGTTGGTGGCACCGGAGATGCCGGCCAGGCCGTGGTCCAACGGCAGGGCCACCGGTTTCACTGAAGCAGTCACGGTTCCGTCGGTGTCCCTGCGTGCTGATCCGATCAGCTTCCATCGACGCCCGCCCGCCTCCGCCTTTGAGATGTCTGCGGGGGTTAGGGAGGAGATGCCTTCGCGGCTGACGTCCTTAAGCGTGATTCCGGCGCCCAACAGTTCATTGGCCAAGATCAGTACCTTGAGTTGGACGTCGAAGCCTTCGATGTCTGCGGTGGGGTTGGCTTCTGCGTAGCCGAGTTCCTGCGCTTCACGAACGGCAGACTGCAGGTCGAGGCCTGCTTCCATTCGGCCGAACACATAGTTGCTGGTGCCGTTCAGGATGCCCTCGAACCCGTCGATGGCGAGGCCGGTGAACATTTGCTTTGCAAGCCTGATGACGGGGGTGCCGCTCATGACAGCGCCTTCAAACTCGAACCTGGCTCCGTTAGTTTCGGCCAGGCGGGTCAGTTCCGGTCCTTGGAGTGCTACGGGGCCCTTGTTGGTGGTGCAGACGCTCTTCCCGGATTCCAGTGCCCAGCGGACGTGGGATACGGCGGGTTCCCCATCTTCGGGGTTGGTGAAGGTGGCTTCACATATGATCCCGGCCGTGCAGTTGCGGATAACGTCCTCGTTGTTGGTGTCCTTGGATCCCCCGTGGTCTGCAAACGTTTCACCGGCCGGGAGGTTCAGGGCCATCCCGAGGTCGATTCCGCCCGGAACCATCAGCGAGCCCAGCCGAAGGTCTGTGATTGCGACAATGCGCAGGCCGAACCCAAGGTCCGCGCGGAGTTCTTCACCGCGTTCGTGGACGATTTCGGCTAGCGTGCGGTTGACTCCGCCGAAGCCAATGAGGGCGAGATCGTAGGTGGTCATGGTGCTCCTTTTAGGTGGGGTGGTTTGATGACTCAATCCTGCGGTGGCCCGGTGTCAGTTCAGCCATGTCGATTCGGCAAAAGACGTGGTCTTTGTGACTATTCGACGGACATTTAGGCCTGAGCCATCCCCGATACGTGCGCTATACGCATTCACACTTGCGTTTAATGACTATTTGGCAGCAGTATGTGTTACCTTCATCACTACGGACTTCAACGGGCAATAAACAGCCCGCCCGCCTCTTCCCCCTTCGCATCCGTCATCGACCGGAGAATCACATGGAATCTTCAACACACCTGCAACTGGACCCACGGTCCGAGACACCCGGCGCCGAAGCTGCCCAAAACGGACTTCGCCGATCAATGGGCACCAGGCATCTGATCATGATCGCGATGGGAGGCGTGATCGGGTCAGGGCTCTTCCTGAGCTCCGGGTACACGATCTCCCAGGCAGGGCCGCTTGGCGCTGTCATTGCTTACCTGGTGGGCGCGTTCGTCGTGTGCCTGGTGATGGCCTGCCTTGGCGAACTTGCCATTGCCTATCCGGTCTCCGGGGCGTTCCACATCTACGCCGCGAGATCAATCGGACCGGCAACGGGATTCACCACCGCTTGGTTGTACTGGCTTTGCTGGGCCGTTGCCATCGGTTCGGAGTTCACGGCATCAGGATTGTTGATGCAGCGCTGGTTCCCCGACGTCGAGGTTTGGGTCTGGTGCCTTGTCTTCGCGGCAATCCTCTTCGGATTCAACGCGGTCTCTTCACGGTTCTTCGGTGAATCCGAGTTCTGGTTTGCCATCATCAAGGTGGGCGCCATCATTGGCCTCATCATCCTCGGTGGTGCAGCGCTCTTTGGCTTTCACCCTTTGTCCGCTTCGGGCAACCATCCCTTCCTCTTTGAGAACTTCAACACTTCCGCCGGCCTCTTCCCCAACGGATTCACCGGCGTCCTGGTAACTGCCCTAGCGGTCTTCTATGCCTTCTCAGGATCCGAACTGATCGGCGTCGCGGCAGGAGAAACGGCCGATCCGTCCCGCAACATTCCCAAGGCGATGAGGAGCACCGTCGTTCGTTTGCTGATCTTCTTCGTGGGCGCAATCGCCGTAATTGCGGCTACGGTCCCCTACGACCAGGTAGGCCTGGACGAGAGCCCCTTCGTTACGGTGTTCTCTTCTGTGGGAATTCCTTTTGCGGCAGACGTCATGAACTTCGTTATCATCACCGCCCTGCTGTCTGCCGGCAACAGCGGACTGTTCTCTTGCGCCCGCATGCTCTATTCGCTGGCCGACGAGGGCCACGCGCCGCAAGCCTTCAAGAAACTGACCAGCCGGGGCATTCCCCTGATCGCGCTTTCCGTGAGCATGCTGGGTGGCCTCGCGTCCCTCATCAGCAGCGTCGTGGCACCTGAATCCGTCTATCTGGCTTTGGTGTCCGTGGCAGGTTTTGCCGTGGTTGGCGTATGGATGTCGATTGTGGCCTCCCACTTCTTCCACCGCCGCGCGTTTGTCCGCAATGGCGGGAAGGTGGCGGACCTCCCCTACAAGGCTCCCCTGTTTCCGTTGGTGCCCATCCTTGCCTTCGTCCTGTGCTTGGTTTCCCTCATTGGCATTGCCATGGACCCGTCCCAGATCGCAGCCCTGTACTTCGGAGTTCCGTTCGTGGCTGCCTGCTACCTGTTCTTCCGCCTCCGGTACGGCGGCCGGACCCGCAAGGACGAGTCGGCCTGATCCCCATCCATCCTCCGCGGCCGGGCATTAACTGCCCGGCCGCGGAGCCGTTTCAAAGGAAGCCAACATGTTGCCTCCGGGTCCCCCTGCACCTCCCACCGACAATCTCGCCAGCTGGGTGGAAGTAGACGGGGAAGCTTTCGAGTCCAACGTCCGCGCAGTGCAGGAACTCTTGCGAGACCGTGCCCGGCTCTGTGCTGTCATTAAGTCCGACGCGTACGGGCACGGGGCGGAGCTCTTGGTGCCTTCGCTCGTCCGGTCAGGCGTCCCTTACATCGGCGTCGGCTCCAACAGGGAAGCCTGCATTGCCCGCAGCCAGGGGTATGCCGGCAAGCTGCTGCGGGTCCGCGCCGCAGCACCGCAGGAGATCGCAGCCGCCGTCGGCTATGGCGTCGAAGAACTGGTCGCCGACCCGCAAAGCGCGTGGGAAATCAGCCGGATCGCAGCTGCTGCCGGGCGGGCGGTCCGTATCCATCTGGACATCAACTCATCGGGCATGAGCCGTCATAGCCTTGACGTCTCCAATGCATTGGGACGGGCCAGCGCAGCGGGAGTACTGGGTCACCGGAACCTGGAACTTGCCGGGATCATGACGCATTTCCCGCTGGACGACGTTCGGGACATCGAAGCAGGCCTGGGCCGCTTCCTGGAGCAGGCAATGAACATCCTGCGGGCGGCCAGGATCCCGCGTGAGCAGGTCCTGCTGCATGCAGCAAATTCCTACGCAACGCTCAACGTCCCCGCCACGTGGCTGGATATGGTCCGGACGGGTGCGTTGCTCTACGGAGACTCTGACCTGAGTCACCCCTGTTACCGGCGTTGCCTGGCCTTCAAGGCCAGAATAGGCTCGGTGAACAGTTATCCCGCTGGAAGCAAAGTGGGGTACGGCCACCTGCACACGCTGCGCTCCGAGGCACGGCTGGCCACCGTCACCGCCGGGTACGGCGACGGCTACAGGCGTGCGCTGGCGATGGGAGGCCGTGTGCTTGTCCGGGGACAACGGGTTCCCGTGGTGGATGCGGTATCCATGAACTCGATGGTGGTGGACGTTTCCGGCATCGAGGACGTCTGCCCGGGTGACGAGGTGGTCCTCTTCGGCCGCCAAGGCAGCCAGGAGATCACTGTCAATGAGCTGGAGTCGGCCAACGGGAACATCCTGGCCGATCTGTACACGGTGTGGGCGGGCGGCTCCCGGGTCCTCGCCCCGGAGGCCGCCATGTGAGAATGGCTTGAGCTTACTGAAAGGAGCCCGATCCGTGGAAGTACCATCCGAAGCTTCCTCCTTGGCCCAGGGCCTTCGACTGGTGCGATTGGTGGCGGACCGGGAAAAACAGGGCAGACAACTGCTGGGAGTCTCACAAATGGCAGCCGAACTGGACATGGAACAGAGCCGCGTGTCCCGACTTGCCCAGGAGCTGTGCGACCTCGAACTTTTGGAGCGGGAAGACCGGGGACCCTTCCGGGTAGGCCGGCGCTTCTTCGCCCTGGCTGGTTCCCTCAATCGGAACTGGGTCCACGAGTCCAAGGCCGAGTTGGAAGAACTGGTGGCTGGTTTTGGTCTTCGGGCCCGGCTGTCCGTGCGGGACGGTGTGCGGGTCCAGCTCCTGCGTTCCTCAAGCAACAACGCCGCTTTCGGCGGTTTTGCCAGGCCCGGAATGGTGACGCCGGTCTGGTGCACAGGAGCTGGCAGGGCCCTGCTGTGGGATCATGACGGCGGCGCCTTGGAGTCGTTGCTTAGGGACGTGAATTTCATCGGCGTGGGTGGACCGGCCGCCGCCCACGCTCCAGCCGAGGTCCAGGCACTGATGGAGCGCGACAAGCTGGCGGGATACGTCTTGGCGACCGAAGAATACGAGCACGACGTATGGGAACTGGGAGTCCCTGTGCGCTCACCCCGTGGCGAAATCCTGGCTGCACTCAGCGTGCTGGGCAGCCGATCCGGGGCCGAGCCGGACATTGCAGTGGTGGCTGATGCCGTGCAGGCAGCGTCCAAACGGTTGGGCTCCGCACAGGGGCAGGATTACTGACTTCCCCCGACCCGGGTTTCGAGCCAGTCGCGCCACGAAGCCAGTACCAGGGCATGATGTTCCCGCCGAGGCTCCAGCCGTGCTTTCGGGCCAACAATCTGCAGCGCTGCAGCCACGTCACCTTTAAAGTCGCGGATCGGCGCAGAGAGCGAATAAAGTCCCGGTTCAGCCTCCTCATCGACGATGGAGTAGCCCCTGCTCCGGGCACTTTCCAAGCGCTGAAGAAAGTCCTCTACCGACGTGGGCGTGTTGGGTCCGTGCCGGACGAACTCCACGTTCTGGAAGATCCTCCGCACCTCCTCTTCGGGCGCGTCCCACAGCAGGGCCTGGCCGGCGTCACTGCAGTACGCAGGGTAAGGGCGTCCCAGCCAGGAACCAACGAGGTTGGCAGCGGGAGGTACGTGCTCGGCAATGGTGACGGTGCTGTTTCCGCTCAGGACGCCCAGGAAGCAGGCCTCGGTGGTCTCCGCCGCCAAGCCCTCCAACGCTGCCAGCCCGTCAGTCCGGAGCCGTTGTTCCGTTACCAGTTGCGCATCGGTGAGGAGCGACCAATCGAGGCAGTATGCCCTGTCCGGCGTGCGCGCCAGGAACCCTTCCTGGAGTGCGCCTTTGAGGCTGCGGGAGACCTGGCTGCGGTCTTTGTCCAGTCGGGCCGCAACTTCGGCGACCGTACCGCCGTCGTACCCTTCGGTGTGACGCTCGCCGACGGCGAGGACGGCCATCATGCCGCGGCCCATGCTGGAGGTCTTTGACATTTCTCGATTCTAGCCAGTCAGAGGCCAAGGTCGCCGCAGGCACGTACGACGGCGACCCGCCGCCTCAGTGGATCGCGAAGACTCGGGCGGGGAATCCGCTTCCGGCCAGTGGTTTGGCCCAGGTGGCTATGACTGCCGCGCCGGACTCCGGCAGTCCGTCCAGGTTGGCGAGCAGTTCAATCTGCCACTTGTCCTGGGCCAGGATGTACGTTTCAAGGCTGAAGTCCTGACGGGATGTGGCAAGGCCGGGGTCGGTATCGGTCTGTTCATGTCCGATCGCCGCAACGTTGCGTTCTTCGACCAGGAACTCCAGAACTTCCCGCGACCATCCCGGCGTGTGGCTCATGCCCGCCGAATCACGGTTGGCCATCGCTTGGGCATTGGGCCAACGATGGCTCCAACCCGTGCGCAGCGCAACGAAGGATCCTGCGGGGATCTTGCCGTGGCGCTCCTCCCAGGCTTCGACGTCGGCGCGTATGGGCGTTGCGTCATTGTCGACTGAGGCGCGGCTGGTGATGTCCAGGACCACCAGCGGCAGCACCATGTCCTGGACCGGCAGTTCGTCCAGTGTGCGGCCGTCGCGGATGAAGTGCGACGGCGGATCGACGTGGGTACCCCACTGGCCGACTATCGAGTACCTGTGTGCGGTGAACCCGTCGCCTTTGTCCATGTCGAAGAGGGCTTCGCGTTGCTCATCGGGAAATGCCGCGAAGTGCGGCTGGCCCGGGTGGAAGGCGTGGGTCAGGTCGGTAAAGGTCCTGTTGGCGAGCAGCGGCGCCAGTTGTTGCCACATCGGTGCGTTCACGAGGCCATCCTTTCCTGAAGGATGTTCGCGGCGCTGGTGGATACGCTGAGCGGCCCGGAGACTTCAATGACGGGAACCTCCCATGGATGGATTTCCACGATGCGCTGCACCAGTAGCCGGACGGATGGCTCGTCCAAGGCGGCATCGAAGTACGACGTGAAGACAAACGTGGGCGAGATGGTCCGCTGGCCTACGTTGCCCAGCGTCGGATTTGCGCCCTCCGCGACGGTGAAGCCCTCAAAACCGGCCGAGGACTCAAAGACGTGGTGGTAGTTCCCGAACCCACCGAGCTCAGGGGAAGCCTTGAGCGTGTCCAGAAGTCGGACGATACCGGCGTCTGCTTCCAGGGCGTTGGGTTCACCTTGGCCAAGACGGGTCATCGTCTCCACAGAGATGGGCCAGTGGATGCGCAGCTTCCGAACGCTTTTGAGTTCTATATTCACGGGTTAGTTCCTTGCTCGAGAGTGGATGCCAAGGATCATCGTGTCATAGGTGTTTGTGCATTACAAGCAATTCAAGATGTTCATACTGCACATCAATTGGGTGAAGCGTTTGTTGCTACACAATTGCAGTCAGTCCAGTAGCGCCACGCCGAACTCAGCGACAACGGCCCGCAATTCTTTGAGGTAGCGCTGGGCTTGGTCGGTGAGCGGAATTGCGGCGTGGCCGATCCAGCCGATCTCGATGCGTTCGTCAACGTCGAGCGGGATGGCGACGATCTCCGGGTCGAGCTCGCCGCTGATGATGCCCGTTGAGATCGTGTAACCGTGGAGCCCGATCATGAGGTTGAAGATCGTCGCGCGGTCAGAGACCCGGATCTCCTGCTTGCTGGACAAAGTGGAGAGAATCTCCTCGGCGAAGTAAAAGGAGTTGTTCGCACCCTGATCGAACGTGAGCCGCGGCAAACCGGCGAGGTCAGCGAGGGCCGCACGCTCCTTCGAAGCGAGCGGGTTGTTCCGTGCAACGAAAATGTGCGGATCGGCGAGGAAAAGCGGAGTGAACGCGAGCCCGGATTCCCGGAGCAGCTTGTCGATGACCTTCCGGTTGAAATCATTCCGGTAGAGGATGCCTATCTCACTGCGCAGCGTCCGGACATCCTCGATGATGTCCCAGGTACGGGACTCACGCAGCGAGAACTCGTATTCGGCCACCTCAGTGCCCTTGACCATCCGGACGAAGGCGTCCACCGCGAACGAGTAGTGCTGCGTCGACACCCCGAGCAGACGTCGCGTCGGTGGCCTACCAAGGTAGCGCTGCTCGAGGAGAGCGAACTGTTCCACGACCTGCCTCGCATAACCGAGGAACTCTGCCCCGTCAGCGGTCAAGGTGACCCCGCGGGCGGAGCGAACCAGGAGCGCACGTCCCACCCGGGACTCAAGGTCCTTCATCGCTGCGGACATTGTCGGTTGCGCTACGTAGAGAAGATCGGCTGCCGCGGAGATGGACCCCTCAGCTGCAACTTCTATGAAGTATCGGAGCTGCTGCAGGGTCAGTCCGCTCGAAAGCTGTGCCATAGGAAAAGTCTATATGAATGCATAGTAACGCCTAGTTACCCGATACCCCCGGGAAGGTTGCACCATGGATACATCATCTTCTGAAGGCCGTCTCCGGCCATCATCAACGGATTGGCATCATGGCAGACGACTTTACCTTCAGCATTAGCACCACCCGCTTCGACGAGGACTACTCGCCGTCGGAAGGCTCCCGGATCACGACGAATTTCGCCAACCTGGCACGGGGCGAGCACCGCCAGGAGAACCTCAGCAACGCCTTGACCATGATTCGGCGCCGCTTCAACGACCTCGCAGACTGGGACAACCCCGACCGGAACCGTTACACGCTCGAGCTTGAGATCGTCTCCGTGCAGATAGAGTTCACTGCCGAAGGCACGGACCGACAGTTCCCGCTGTTCGAGGTTCTCGACATCCAGATCATCGACCAACTGAACGGGATCCGCCACCAAGGAATCGTGGGGAACAACTTCTCCTCCTACGTCCGCGACTTCGACTTCAGCGTCGTACTGCCAGCGGCCGCAGGGGACTCAGGGAAGCCCACCGTCCCCCAGGACTTCGGCGACCTTCACGGCAAGCTGTTCCAGCACTTCCTCGATTCCCCGGCGTGCCAGGAGCGCTTCCCGCAGCCGCCAGTGGTGTGCATCAGCGTCTCGACCAGCAAGACGTACCGGCAAACGGAGAACCGTCACCCGGTCCTGGGTGTCGAGTACCAGCAGGACGAGTTCTCGCTGACGGACGCATATTTCGCAAAGATGGGAATGCAGGTCCGCTACTTCATGCCACGCGGCAGCGTTGCGCCGCTCGCCTTCTATTTCCGCGGCGACCTGCTCAACGACTATTCCAACCTGCAGCTCATCGGCACCATCAGCACCATGGAGACGTTCCAGAAGATCTACCGCCCTGAGATCTACAACGCGAACTCCGCCGCCGCCGCGATCTACCAGCCGAGCCTGGGAGAGCAGGATTACTCGCGGACCCAGATCGCTTACGACCGCGTCGAGCGCAGTCAGCTCGCGGTCACTCAGGCGAAGTACACGGAGGAACACTTCATCACGCCCCACAAGGATCTGTTGGACCGGTGGACCGCCAACTACCCTGCTCTCGTCAACTGACCCACGGAGAATCGCCCATCATGAACACACTTTTGCCCACAACCCTTGTCGGAAGCCTGCCGAAACCGTCGTGGCTCGCCCAGCCGGAGACCCTTTGGTCCCCGTGGAAGCTCGAGGGAGATGCGCTGGTCGAGGGCAAGCAGGATGCGCTGCGCATCGCCATCCACGAACAGACCCGACGCGGGATCGACATCGTCAGCGACGGTGAGCAAACCCGCCAGCACTTTGTCACGACCTTCATCGAGCATCTCACCGGGGTCGACTTTGAACAGCGCAAGACCGTGCGCATCCGCGATCGCTACGACGCGAGCGTGCCGACCGTCGTCGGACCTGTGCGCCGCGAGCGGCCGGTATTCGTCGAAGACGCAAAGTTCCTCCGTAAAACCACTGACCAGCCAATCAAATGGACTCTTCCCGGCCCCATGACGATGGTGGACACGCTCTACGATGACCACTACAAGAGCCGCGAGAAGCTGGCCTGGGAGTTCGCTGCGATCCTGAACGAGGAGGCGAAAGAACTGGAGGCGGCCGGCGTTGACATCATCCAGTTCGACGAGCCCGCGTTCAACGTCTTCCTCGACGAGGTCAAGGAGTGGGGCGTGGCTGCGCTTGAGAGAGCGGCAGAAGGACTCCGTGTGGAGACCGCCGTGCACATCTGCTACGGCTACGGGATCAAGGCGAATAATGACTGGAAGGCGACGCTCGGCTCACAGTGGCGGCAGTACGAGGAAACGTTCCCCCTGCTGCAGAGCTCCAGCATCGACATCATCTCGCTGGAATCCCAGAACTCCCACGTGCCCATGGACCTTATCGAGCTCCTCCGGGGCAAGAAAGTCATGCTCGGAGCAATCGACGTCGCAAGCGAGACCATCGAGACCCCGGAGGAAGTCGCCGACACTCTCCGCAAGGCCCTGAAGTTCGTCGATGCGGACAAGCTCATCCCCAGCTCCAACTGCGGCATGGCACCATTTCCCCGGGACGTCGCACTGGCCAAGCTGAGTGCTCTCAGCGCAGGGACGAACATCGTTCGCGAGGAACTCGCCCGCTCCGCCGCCAAGGTGTCATAGCGATGTTTCATGCCTACCCCACAGACACGTGGCTTGAGGCTCCGCAGCAAGGCTTCCCGTCTTCCCTCACGGCCGACGAATTCAAGGCACTGTTCCGTGGCCACCCGGGAGGTGTCGCCGTCGTCACGGCGGATGCCGGCGAAGGTCCGGTGGCACTGACGGTATCGTCGGTCGTCTCGGTGAGCGCGGATCCTCCGTTGCTGATTTTCTCGGTCTCGGCGCTGTCCTCTGCGTCGAAAGTGCTTTCGCGCGCCGAGACCGTCGTCGTGCACCTGCTGGACGCGCACGACGTCGATCTGGCCAAGTTTGGAGCGACCCCCGGCGTCGACCGCTTTGACCAGACGCACCGGTGGTCGGCCCTTGCAACCGGTGAGGCGGTATATGACGATGTCCGCGCCTGGGTGCGCTGCGCCGTCATCAATCGCATGGAGGTGGGGACCTCCACAATCATTGCCGTTCACGCCCTGGAGTCCCGCGTCATGCGTGACGTCCAAGCGGGCGAACCCGGCGACGCTCTGGTCTACCACAACCGTTCATGGCATCGTCTGGGCGAGCACTCCAGGCTCGAAGGCTGAGCGGCGCGCGAAGTCCGGGACCGAAAGCCTAACGGCTCCCGACGGCGGGAGGATGACTCCCGCCGTCGGGGGGCAAAGAAGCTGTCATCGAACTCATGTAGCAGGAGCACGCATGATAAGGCCGCCTTCGCCGCGGATCCCCGATCCACGGCTTCCTGCGCCTCCACTGACGAACGGCGTCGAGGCAAACGGAAGCCGTGTCCTCGCCGCGGGCTCCAGCCAAATTAATGCGGAAAGCAGCCTTGTGGTGCTGTGTCAGCGGGTCAGCCGAAGCTTTATACGCTTTCACCGGGCAGCTTGAAGGCGAGCACGTCGAGGTTCTGAATGTTGGGTTCGACGCTGAACAGCTCTGCCCCCTGAGCGGCAAGAGCTTGCCCGACACCCCCCGACAGGTGGGTCTGGCGGGCTTCGTCATCAGGGAAGACGTCGAAGACTCCGAAAGTCGACTCGTCGAACTGAAGTGCAAACCATGCGCGCGTGCCTTCCTCTTGTTCAACAATGGAGCGCGCGCTGCGAAGAAATTCCGCGACTTCCTTTTCCTTGCCGGCCCTGGCTTTCAGGGTCACCAACAATGCAACTTCAATCATTTTCCTGCACCTTCCGAATCTGGACGATTTCCTACTGCACGACGATTCTCATGACGAGTCATCGTGGAACGGTATTGCTGCGAAGGTGGTGCATGGCCTCCCAACTTATCGAGGGAGCGGCAAGACGATCTGCCCAGTGTCCCAGTGATCGCTGGTCACTACAAGACACACTGGGTGAACGAGTCAATGCGGATGGACGGCATCATCGCAAACTGGAACTGAGGGGCATGTCGGGACTATTGACCCGGAGCGGGCGTCAAGATAGCTTGACACCATGACTGACGGGCCGGAGGCAATCCAGCGGGATCTCGACAAGCCCGACATCCACGACCCACTCAAGCTCTGGGAAGACTTCACCGCAGACGAAGCCACACGCGAAGTATCCGCCCTGGAGGCCTTGCGGGTGAATGCACGAGCTGTTGAACGGCTTACCGCCAGGCGCTGGTACGTCATGAAAGCAGCCCGGGAGGCCGGCGCGACGTGGTCCCAGATCGGTCAGGCGCTCGGGGTCACCAGACAAGCGGCCTATGACTTCTACCGCCGAAAAACGGAAGAGCAGGAGAAGTGTGCGCCCGATCCTACAGACTCCGCAGCCGCCCGTGCTGTTCTCGAAAGCGATCTTTAGACGGGAAGGATGTGTCGGTGGCGGTCATGGCTGAAAGGGATATCCGGGTGTCAGAGGGACGCGTCTCGTACGGATTTCCGCTGCCCGACGGCGAGGTGTGCCCCACAGGCTCGTTTCGGCTCTCGGTGCAGACGGGCAAGTGCAAGTGGTCCGATGGATTGTTCCGGATCCACGCCTACTCCCGGGGTGAAGTGGTCCCCACGAAGGACCTGATCCTGGCGCACAAGCACCCGGAAGACCGGGATGCGTCCAGGCAGTTTATCGCGACACTGGCCCGGGACGGCGGGCAGGGATCGAACTTCCACCGCATCATCGACAGCAAAGGTAAGGAACACCGGGTCCTGACCGTTGCCGAGGCCGACCGGAACAAGGACGGGCAGGTCGCGTCCATCCACGGGCTCATGATTGACCTGACGCGGGCGCTGGCGATTGAAAGTGGTCATGCTGCCGCGGCCGCCCTGGTCAACGCCTACGCCAGCCGGGGAGTCATCGAGCAAGCCAAGGGCATCCTCATGGCCAGCTTCAACGTCGGCCCGTCAGCGGCATTTGACCTCCTCTCTCGATACAGCCAGAACACCAACACGAAACTCGCTGTACTCGCCGCCGGACTCGTTGCCGCTGCTGAACAAGGACGCATCCAGGAGGTTCTACGCGGGTGGGCCACCTAGAGCTCCCCTCGTCTGACGGGACCTTCTCTCTATAGGCCGCCCGTCCGCCCCGGCCCAAACTTTACCGTCCGGATGGTACAGTAACGAGCGTGCGCGAGAACCAACGGCCACGAATACTGGAGGCCGGACTAAGAGTGGCCGGCACCCTCGAGGGTGCCGCTATAACGCTGGACAAAGTGGCCAGGGAGGCGGGCGTCAGCAAGCCTGGGCTCATGTATCACTTCCCAACCCGGGAGGCCCTCATGAGCGGCTTGGTTGAACACGCAGCCCTTCAAGTTATCCAACGGATGTCAAAGTTCCTTGCCATTGAGCCTCATAAGGCTTCCTTGACCGAACGCTACGCCGCCTATATCAAGACCGCCGCCGAAGGGCAGAACGCCCGGGCCGAATGGGCTTTATGGTCGCACTCGGCTTACATTCCGCAATTGCAAGAAGCATGGAAACGCCACTTGGGCCCAATGCTCGACCTTCCCCCCGAGACACCACATGAGCAGCGCATAAGACTGAATACAGCCAGGTTGGCAGCCGAAGGGCTCTGGGCGGCACAGGCCAGTGGCGTTCTTGCCCCCAACGAAGAGGACAGAAAGGCTGTTGTTGCGCACTTGCTCGCCTTGACACAGGGAAGTGGATTGACATGAACAAGTGGCTGTTTTTGGTGATTGCAATCTTCAGTGAGGTCAGCGCATCGCTGGCCCTAAAGGCAGCTCTTGAAGCACCCGCTTGGTATGCCGTGGTTGTTTGTGGCTACGCGGGAGCATTTGCCCTTCTCACGGTTTGCCTGCGCCTCGGCATGTCGATCAGCGTGGCCTATGGCGTTTGGGGCGCCGGCGGGGTCACCATGACAGCCCTGGCATCCGCTTTACTCTTCGGCGAGGACCTCACTTGGCTCATGGGCCTGGGCATGGCGCTGATTCTCGCTGGTGTTTTCGCCGTTGAAATTGGTTCCCATCAGCCCGAACGCATCGCCGCTCCGGAGGAACAATAAAATGGCGTGGCTTTATCTCTTCTTGGCCATCTTCACCGAAGTTGCTGCGACGATGTCTTTACGTGCCTCTGAAGGGCTCAAGAAGAAGCTGTGGGCCATCCCCGTGGTGGCAGGCTACACCAGTGCCTTTGCCTTTCTTAGCCTGACTTTGGCCGAAGGTTTTCCCCTTGGCGTGGCCTACGGCATCTGGGTAGCTTGCGGGGTTGCACTCACTGCTGTTTCGGCCCGGATCCTTTTCAAGGAGCCGCTTACTCCCCTGATGGCCGCGGGCATGGTGTCCATAGGAATCGGAGTACTTCTCGTGGAACTCGGCTCACATCACTGAGCCACTCAGTTTCCGTGATGATCCTGCCGGGTCGGTTTAGTGTCTATTCATGGCATGGATGTGCTGGGCGAGGTAGCTCAATCCGTCTTCCATTTTTGACTGCCAGCTCAGGGTCGCTGCCCGGAGGTCAGCGGCATCGATGGCTTCGAAGATGGCGGTGTTCTGTTCCAGGATCTTGTTCGGTGAAAAGGTATACCTCGCGCCGAGGACAGCGAAGTGCATGAACGCCTGCTTGGTGAGGGTCTCCATGATCGCCGGTATCCTGCTCAGGCCGGAGGACTCGAACAATGCAGTCTGGAAGTCCATATCCAGGTGGTGGGCCCTCGCGACGTCGTTTCGGCGAACACTGTCTTCCAGCACTTCGAGGTGTTTCTTGACCCGGGACCTGGACGAGGACATCAAGAAGCTCCGCGAAAACGGCACCATCAAGAAGATCCTCGAGAAGTACGGGATCGACCCCTCCGTCGGCGAGCCGGGAGAACCCAGCCTGCTCTGACAGCAGCACCCCAAACAAGACAAAAGGAACGACGCCGGGCCACCACCCGGCGTCGTTCCTTTTGTTCAGCGTCGGTCGCGGACCCAGGGCGTCAGCTCTTCGAGCCGGCCAGCACAAGCGTTCCGCCGAGCCCGATCATCATAACGCCGCCGGCTCCGGAGAGCGTAGAGATCCGGCGCGGTGACTTGGCAAACCAATCACGCGCTGTTCCGGCGGCGAGGGCCCACACACTGTCGCAGGCAAGGGCCAGAGCCTGGAAGATGAGTCCGAGGAGCAGCAGCTGGGCGTAGACCGCACCAGCGCCGGGATCGACGAATTGCGGAAGGACAGCCACGAAGAACGCGATGGTTTTTGGGTTGGAGACTCCGACGATGAAACCCTGTCGAAGGAGTTTCCACGAGGATGCCGGTGCGCGCGAAGCGCCGTGCGCGTGGGTATGCCGGTGACGTATGGCTTGGACCCCCAAGTAGGCAAGGTAGATGGCACCCGCGATCCTGATGACAGTGAACGCGACAACCGATGACGCGACGATCGCGCCCACCCCGAATGCCACGGCGACGACGGCTGGCACTGTCCCGAGGGCGTTTCCGAGAACGCTTAGCAGCCCCGCGCGGCGTCCGAGGGCAATCGACCGACCGATGACGAAGAGGACGCTCGGACCCGGAACCACGATGATGAGCACGGATGCCACGGCAAACGCCAGGAGATTATCGATCGGAACCATGACGGGACAGTACTCCGAAACGTCGCGCTGTTCCAGCTGTTCGCCCAAAAAGCCCACCGAACCGAAAAAAGCGCGCACCCCGGACAGTTCCGGAGTGCGCGCCCTCTTGAGTCAGCGAAGAAATCAGCCGCGGTTGTACATCACGTGCTTGGTGCGGGAGAAGTCCTCCAGGGCGTAGATGGAGAGGTCGCGGCCGTAGCCGGATCCTTTGAATCCGCCCCAGGGAACCTCGCTGGCAATCACCAGGTGCGAGTTAACCCAGACCGTGCCAAAGTCGAGGCGACGCGGAACGGAAAGAGACCGCGAGGCGTCCGTGGTCCATACCGACGCGGCGAGCCCGTACACAGTCTCGTTGGCGCGCGCGATGGCTTCCTCGTCCGTGCTGAAGGTCTCCACGGACACCACCGGTCCGAAAATCTCCGTGTAGGTAATCGGAGCGCCGGCCGGAACGTCGGTCACCACGGTTGGTTCGATGAAGTAGCCCGGTCCCTCCAAGGCGTTGCCGCCGACGGCGATCGTGTGGCCGTCCTTGCGGATGTCCTCCAGGGCAGCGAGGACGCGCTCGTAGTGGGACTTGGAGATCATGGACCCGATTTCGGCGTCCGAACCCGGCGCACCAACACTAATGGCTTTGATTTCGTTGACGAGGAGCTCGGTGAACTTTTCTGCAACGGATTCGTGCACCAGGACGCGGCAAGCGGCGCCACACTCCTGGCCGGCGTTCCAGAACCCACCCGAGCGGACGCCTTCGGCAGCTGCCTGCAGGTCGGCGTCGTCGAATACCACCACGGGTGCCTTACCGCCCAACTCGAGGTGGACGCGCTTGACCGTCGAAGCGGCGTTCGCGGCCACCTTCTGTCCGCTCCCGACGCTTCCCGTGATGGCCACGAGGTCGACGTCGGGATGCTCGGACAGGCGGTTGCCCACCACCCGGCCGGGACCGGTGACAATATTGACGACGCCGGCAGGAACCTCGCCTGCGATCAGCTCGGCAAGCTTCAGCGTGGTCAGCGGAGTCTGCTCGGACGGCTTGAGCACCAACGTGTTGCCGGCGGCCAGGATCGGCGCGATCTTCCAAACCGCCATCAACAGCGGATAGTTCCACGGGGTGATTACACCCACGACGCCAACCGGTTCACGGAACACCACGGAGGTGTGGTTTTCGGCGTAGTCGTCGGCACCCAGCGCTGTGAAGGCACGCGCGGCACCGGCCGAGAACCGGAAGGTGTCGATGGCGCTGGAGATGTCATCTTCGGCGACGGCGGCAGTCTTACCCGTGTTGGCAGCCTCGAGGTTCTCCAGGATTTCCCCGTTCTCCTCAACGATGTCCGCAATCCGAAGCAGCACCGCGGAGCGTTCCTTCGGGGTCTTGGCCGCCCACTCCGCCTTCGCCGCGACGGCAGCCGCCACGGCGGCGTCGACGTCCTCCAGGGAGCCGGCCGGCACCTTGGTGATGGTTTCCTCGGTAGCCGGATTGACGACGTCGACCGTCTCGTCCGAGGTGGAAGGCACGAAGCTGCCGCCAATGAACTGCCCAAAAGGCGGCAGTTGCGGCGCTGGAAGGGATCCGTCGCGGCGGACAGAGAACGGGGACGTTTCTGTGGTTGTCATGGTGTGCTCAGTTCCTTTGCGATTGGGTCTGTTTGACGACGGCGGCGGTGGACTTTTCGGTCTGGTTCTCCCAGAAGTCGGCGCCTTCGATGCCCAGCGCCTTCGGGTCGAAGACGGGGTCGAGGCCGAGCTTCCGTTGGCGCTCGTAGTCCCGGTAGATCTTGCGGACCAGCGGGAACAGGAAGACCAGGCAGATGAGGTTGACCCAGGCGATGAGGCCCAAGCCGATGTCGCCTGCGGCCCACATGAGTTTGGCGTTGACGATGGATCCGATGAACACGATGGCCATGGTTCCGATCTTCAGGACGTTCTTCCACCCGGTTCCGGTCCGGCCGTCCAGCAAGTAGAGAAGGTTGGAGTTCGCTACGTAGAAGTAGGCCAGGAGGCACGTGAACCCAAAGAGCAACACAGCGACGGCGACGAAGCCGGCTCCCCAGCCTGGGATCATGGTGTCGATGGCTTCCTGGACCCAGTTGGCGCCGACAGGGACGCCCGGGATGTTGTTCACGAGGAATCCGCCGGCGCCGTCGCTGACGTTGTACTTCCCCGATACCACCATCATCAGGCCCGTGGCCATGCAGATCAGCAGAACGTCGATGTAGATGCTGAACGTCTGGACCAAGCCCTGCTTCCCGGGGTGGGACGTCCGGGCTGCGGCTGCCGCAAAGGTCGCTTCGCCCAAGCCATTGGAGGAGGCGAACACGGCCCGGCGTACGCCCCAAGCAACAGCTGCGCCAGCGATGCCACCAAGGACGGGGTGGATGCCGACAGCGGACTGGAAGATGAGGACGACCGCTTCGGGTACCTTGTCCACGTTGATGGCAATGACTGCCAGTGCCAGGAGGAGGTAGCCGATGGCCAGGACAGGGACGAGGCCTTGGGTCACCTTCACCACGCGGGTGGTGCCGCCGATGATTACCAAGCCGATCAGGACGGTGACCAGGATGGCCGGAGCCCACGTGGGGAGGCTGAAGGCCTTCTCGGCACTGGCTGCGATGGTGTTGACCTGAAGTCCGGGGAAAACGAAGCCGTAGCCGATGACGCCGAGGACGGCCACGATCGCGCCGACCTTCGGCAGCTTCAGTCCGTACTTGATGTAGTAGGGCATGCCGCCAATGTCCTCGTTGGCCTTACGGCGGTCCTCATCGAGGACCTGCCGCTTGAAGGCCTGGGACAAGGCCGCCTCGGCGTAGCCGACGGTGCAGCCAACGAGGCCCGTGATGGCCATCCACACCAGTGCGCCGGGGCCGCCGGCGCTCACCGCGGTCGCCACGCCGGCGATGCTGCCCACGCCCACCCGGCTTGCCAGCGCCAGGACCAGGGCCTGGAAGGATGAAAGCCCTCCATCGCCGTGTTCAGTCTCTTTCAGTTGGCGCAGCATGTCCGGGATCCGCCGAAACTGGATGCCCTTGGTTGCCACTGAGTAGGCGATACCGAGGCCCAGGACCACGTAGGCCATGGGCGCCCAGATAGCGTCGGAAACACTGGACAGGAACTCCGCGAAGTCGAAGTCGGCCATGGGTTATCCGATGTTCTGCTTGATCGAGGACAGCTTCGCCAGCGCCTGCTCCACCTTGGCGAGGCTGTCGCCGTCGAGGTCTGCGGTGGGTCGGCGCGGCGACCCCGCCGGGAGGCCCTGGAGGGTGAGGCCCGCCTTGACCGCGGGGATGAACGGGACGGTGAGCAAGGTGTCGATAACCGGGTAAACGGCCTTCCACAGCTCGAGCGCACCGGCGAGGTCGCCGTCGTTGATCCGGCGGGTGACCGCCACGATCTCGTCCGGAACCACGTTCGCCGTGCCCGCCATGACTCCGGCCGCGCCTTCCACGAGGGCGCTGTACAGGTAGGCGTCCCAACCGATGAACGTGCCAATGACATCGCTGTGGTGGTGGATGAGCTGCAAGGCCTGCTCCCAGTTGGCGCTGGAGTCCTTGATGTAGCGGATGTTCTCCACTTCCTCGGCCAAGGAACGGACAGTTTCCGGGTCCAGGTTGACGCCGGTGACCGGCGGGATGTTGTAAAGCATCACCGGGATGGTGACCGAGCGGGCCACGTCCTTGATGTAGGTGACGGTTTCTTCCAAGGTCAGCGGCTCGTAGTAAGGAGTGATGAGCATGAGCACGTCGGCGCCCAACTGCTCCGCGGCCTTGGAGAGGCGGATGGCCTCGGCGGTGGAGGTGGCGCCGGTGTTGGCGATGACCGGAACGCGGCCGTTGGCCTGGTCGATCACAGTCTTGATCAGGAGCAGGCGTTCCTCCGATGAGAGCGCGCCGACTTCTCCGGTGGAGCCGGCAGCAACAACACCGTCGACGCCTGCATCGATGGAGCGGTCGACGATCTTGCGCAGGGTTTCGACGTCGATCGTCTCGTCCTGGTTGAAGGGCGTGGAGAGTGCGGTCAGGACGCCGCGAAGTTCCTTGGACATGAATTTCCTCGTTTCAGTACGTGTGTTTTAGGGATTCGGGGGCTCAGGCGACAACCGAAAGGCCCGTGGCCGGGGGTGCCTGGCGGTGGGTGGCGAGGACGCTTGCGGCTTCCTGCGCCGCGGAGAAGCCGGTCGTGATGGAGCTTTCGGTGTAAAGGGTTCCCAGGTAGTCACCGGCCAGGAACACGCGGTTGGTGCCGCGCATCAGGGTGGACTGCAGCTTCGCCCGGCCCGGGAAGCAGTAGGGGGAAGCGACCCGCCAACGGTCGGTCTGGGCTTCAACCACGCTGTCCGCGAAGCCTCCGCCAAGCACCTGGTCCAGGTCGGCGAGATGGGTCTTGATGACCTCGTCGTCGCTCTTGTCCAGCAGCGCCTTGCCGAGGCTGGCCGGTGAGAATGTCATGAAGCTGCCGCCGGGCTTGCGAACGGTTTCCGTTCCGCGGACGATGCTGGCCTGGTTCAGAGCGATGGCGAAGGAACGCTTGGGGGCCGCGATGGCGTAGATGTCATCCCAGGGGCGTGCAGACGTCTCGTTGGTCAAGAACGCAGTGCTGACGTGCGGACCGTACTTGATCTGGCTCAGCGCACCGCGGAGTTCTTCGGGAAGGTCCACGCCGATTTTGTTGGATACGTCGGCCGTGGTGGCGAGCACCACCGTGCGGGCTTCCACTTCACGGTCCACTCCGCCCTGGGTGTAACGGACCAGCACGGAATCCTGCTTGTGGACTACCTCGTTGACGGTGGCGCCGAGTTGGACGCGCTCGCCCAGTGCTGCGGCGATCGATTCCGTAAGCGTGGACGGGCCACCGACGATTCCCTGGCTCAGGCCTTGCCCGATTCCAAGGACCAGGCTGAAGTATCCGATGCCTGCACCCGCCGAGATCTGGTCCATGTCCCCTGCCGAACGGGTCACGGTGGTCTTGAAGAGGGCTGCGGCGTCCTCTGACAGGTCGCCGATGAAGTCCTGGAAGGAGGTGTTGTTCTCAAAGTCGTAGATACGCTGCTGGCGCATGGCACCGGATTCGCCCGCACGCTTGCGCACCACGCCGGTGTACTTCGCCACTCCGCTGACCACCTTGAGGCCCGCCTTGAGAGTGTCGACGCGGGAGGACAGCGACATCGGGATGCGGAACGGGTAGGTGGCGATGTGCCCCTTCTTGATGAACTTGCCGTTCATGGACAGCGCCTGGAGCGATCCCGGAATCTGCACCGCGGTGACGCCAACTTCGTTGAGCAGCGAGTCCGTGGAAGAGCCGGCACCGGCGAAGACGTGGCCGCCCCAGTTCAGCCAATAGTTCCCGCGTCGTTCGGAACGGATGCGACCGCCTACCCGGTGTTCGGATTCCAGAACCAAGGTGTCCCAGTGCCGCAGCCGCCATGCCGCCGAGAGTCCTGCGAGGCCGCCGCCAACGATTACTACGTCTTTCATGGGTTGAACTTCCTTAATCGGGGATCACGATGAGCGGACCCGCTGCTGCCGTCCTCGGCAGCTGAAGGGGGTGACGCCTGCTCGAAAAGCTTGGTATGAGGTGTATCCCAGGGCGCTGTGCGCCCGGTCACATATAAAAGATACATCATTGTATGATTAATGCAATAGGTCTTTCGGGTAAAAAAATACCCGCCAGCAGAAATCTGCTGGCGGGCTACGCGTTCTTGGCTAGTTCTTCAGGCTGATGAGTCTCCATGGCAGCTTGGACGGACTCCCCGCAGGAATCTCCACGGAGGTGTCCACGCGCTCGAGATCCTCGTCCTGAAGCAAGGTCCCTGACGCGATGCGGGCATCATTGGAGGCGATGACGCGGTTGTTCGGCCCCAAAAGGATTACGGACGGCTCTTGAAGTTGCAGTGCCCGCAGGAACACGCCCTCCAGCTTGGCCAGTGTCAGATCGCAGCCAAGCACATGCGTGCCCTGCGGCGTAAGCGCCGGAACGCACAGAGTGATGATATTGACGTTGATCCCACCGATATCAACGTACGGTCCCACGGCTACAGGGCTGCCGCTCTCCGACGGCGCCGTAAACCACTCCCGCCTGGTGTAGTCGTAATAATTCAGCGACTCCTGATTGAGGTCGTGGGTGACAAACCGCGGCTCCCCCAAACCCTGCGGGGCCCTCCACCATTCAAGCCACAAGGGCGCCTCAGCCAGGCTACCTGGGGCATAGGCAATCCCCGCACCGACGATAAGCGCCTGATGCCGCGCAATAAATTCAGCCAGTTCCTTCTTGAGGAACATGAACACGCTCCGACGAGGTGGCTCCTGACCCGCACGCGCCACGGCCGAAACCCTGTCGGCTATCTTTTCGAGATCCTGGAAGACATCGCCGATCTGCGAAGCGATCGCTTCTGCGGTGCGGGCGAGGGTAGTCTCCGTTTCGCTTGCCTTATGCACTGTCGCCGGACTCCATCGTCAATTTGAGGTGCTGTGCTATCAGATACTCCGTGCCGGCACGACTGTGCGCTTCGGCCAGGGTGGCGGCCTTATCGGCATCCCGGTTGCGGATGGCATCGACGATGGCTTCATGCTGCTCCACTAACGCGTCCGCGTTTGCGGGCAAGTCTTCATGGCTCCACCAGAGCGTCATCAATTCGGCTTCCAACTGCAAAGAGGCCGAAGTCAGCCTGCTTGATTGGGCCGCCACACTGATCGCCACATGGAAGCGGCCGTCCACGCGGCGTTTGGCGCGCACATCCCGCGTATCCCGATGCCGCTGTACAAGTTCCTCAAGATGCGCAACATTCTGGGCATCCGCTCGACTGGCAGCAAGACGGGCGGACATGGAAGATATGGCCGCCCCAAGATCACCCAGGTCACGGAGGGATTCGGTGCTGGCGTCCCTGAGCTTTCGCTGCAGCTGGCCATCGGTGGGATCGATCTGACCACGGATTACACTCCCCCCACTCCGACCTCGGCTGGTCTCGATCAGGCCTTTAGTGCGCAAAGCGGCCAGGGATTGCCGCAAGGTGATGGGAGAAATTCCGAGTTCCGCGGCGAGAACCGACTCGGTCGGGAGCCTGTCCCCTTCTGTGAGGATGCCCATGAGGATGGCGGTCTCGATCTGGTAGGAAACCTGGTCAGCGCGCCCAAGCCCCTCAGGTTCACTTCCACGGAGCAAAAGGAGCAGGTCCAGGGCCCGGGTTGAGAGCGCCGTACTCTCCATAAGTCGGACCCCTCCTGTGGTTGAATGTGTCCCACTGAGAAGACCCATTAGCTATTTCGTTAAATCTTTTCATATTTGTTCAGTGTTGGTAAGTCCCCTCACCACGGGTCACCCGTGCTTTACGGGAAAGTCAAAGACGAGAACGCCGTTTGGCTGCAGATGCGGACCAACGAACTGCTTGAACTCGTGGTGCGCTCGGTCATAGCAATCAGGATCGGTGATCAGTGGCTCGCCAAGATAATAGTTTCTATCTCCTTCTGAGCCGAACGTGACGATGAAACCCTGCTCGAGCCCGCGGTGAAGGCCTTCTGGGCTGTTCTGGGGGCCGGACTCGATACTGAGGATGTACGTCTGTCCGCCCCTGGTGGATGTCCGCAGGGCATGAAACCGGTCTTCGATCTCCTGACGCTGGGCCTGGGATGTTGTCTCACGGAACTGGAACAGGACAATGTGCTTGATCACGCCTGGCCGATAATGGGGCGCAGTGATGACGGCGTCACGTGGGGCTTCCGGGGTTGATGCTTCTGTCAATGCATTCCTACTTTGCTGTCAGTCCGCCGTCGATTGTAAAGATGCCACCGGTAGCGTAAGCGGAATCGTCGCTGGCCAGGTAGACCATAATGCCTTCGACGTCCGCGGCGGTGCCAGCCCGCCCGAGCATGGTGGAGTCTACGAGGCCTGCGCGCTGTTCGGGGTCATCGGCGATGGTTTGAACGAGGGGGGTTTCGGTGTAGCCGGGCACAACCGTGTTGACCCTGATGCCTTCGGAGGCGTAATCGGCCGCCACGACGCGGGCGAGGCCGTGGACGCCCGCTTTGGAGCTGGTATAGGCGGTGAAGGTTCCACCGCAGGCGACGACGGCGGTAGGGCTACCGGTGCAGATAATGGAACCTCCTCTACCGGCGAGGGCGCGGACTGCGTGTTTGAGGGTCAGGAACGCCCCGCGCTGGTTGATACGGACGGTCTTTTCCCAGACGTCCAGATCCAGATCGCCGACGCGGGCGTCCTGGCCGAACAGCTGGACTCCGGCGTTGGCCACGACGATGTTGACGGGACCGTCTTCGAGGGCGGTGGCGTAGGCCGCTTCGACGCTGGTCTCGTCGGAGACATCCATGAGGAGGGCCCTGGCTGCTGATGATCCGGTTTCTTTGGCCGCTGTGACGGCGGCCTCGTAGTTAAGGTCGGCGAAGTAGACGGTGGCGCCTTCAGCGACGAAGCGGGAGGCGACGGCGCGACCGATACCGGACGCGGCTCCGGTGACGAGTGCGGTCTTGCCTTCAAGTCTCTGGGACATGGTGTTCCTTTCGGTTTTGGGAAGATTCAGGGCAGGAGGATTTTGGAGGTCTGCCATGGAGCGAGGCTCACGTCGGTCGGTATCCCGGTGGGGCTTATTACGCGGACCGTGACCATATCGGCCGTCAGGTTGGCCATGTAAGCGACTATTCCTGACGGTGTTCTTACCGGATAAATGGCAATAGTTTCGGGTTCGGTGTCCGTGGCCAGAACTTCACTCCCGCGATGTTCGCAGAGTTGAAGCAACAGCTCACCTGCCGGGCTTCCAAGTTCTGCAAGCGAGGCGTAGCTGATAGAGGCGGTGCCGAGGCCGGTGAGGGCGGTGACGCTGCCCAGGAGCCATGCTGCAGCGAAGGGCGTCTTCTGCAGGGCGTCGACTGCAGGGAGTTCTTCGGTCAGCGGCGGCTGGGTGGCGACGGCGTTGAACCTCGGCACCAGAGTGACCGGGCCGATATGCAGTGGCCTGCCGTTGCTGATAACCAGTGCATCGTCAGCGGTGAGGGTTTGCATGGGCAGGGTCTCAATGATCGCGGCCGGCTCAGTGGCGTGCATTTGGGGCGTGATGGAGTAGGTGACGGCATCTGCGTCCTGGCGGGCGCTGTGCTGGTTCCGGTTCAGCTCGGTAAAGTGGCTCCGCGCTCCGGCGAGCAGCTCGCCCCGGTGCCCCAGTTCCTTGGCTTCAGCGGTGACCGCATCCCACAAGCTGTCTTCCGTGATGTGGCTCGTTCTGCCGTAGACGCCTAGACGCGCGGTCCGGTCCAAGGGAAGAGCGCGTAATACCGCGACTGCGTCCTCAGGCGTGTCGGCGACGATCCGGGCGTCAAGGCTGACGTTGAAGTTCCTCGCCAGGGCGGCGGCCTCGGCAGCAGTCATCAGTCCGCTGCCGGGGATTGCGTCGATGGCCACCTCGCAGAGCAGGGGCGCGAACTCTGCGGGAAGGGAAACCACTGGGCAAGGCGCTTGACTTGACGAGCTCACAGCTGACGTTCCCAGGGCTGGGACCTTGCCGGATGGCTCGTCAAGTACGTGGATGAGCCGGCGGGCGGTGAGCCGAATGCTTTGGCGGACGCTGTCGCCGCTCCGGTGGGTGACCGGGAAGGGTTCGGAGAGGGGGGTGCTGTAGGTCTTGAAGGAGGCGTCGGTCCAGTTCCGCTGGTCCTCGGTTTCGAATACGTCGCCTTCGAAGTCGAGGCGATACGCGACCTGCTCGCGTTCCCATTCAAGGGCGGCGATGTCCCTGAACGGCTGATGGGCGCTGATGCGCGTGGGGAAGACCGCATCGCTGAGGCTTCCGTCAGGTGCGGTCACCGTGACTGGGCGTCCGGCGTCGTCCGGGCGGTGCAGGACAACAAGCCCAATGCGGTTGGAGGCGAACTCCTCCACAGCAGCGCCCTGAAAGGTGACGGTGATGCTTTCCGATTGGAACAGTAACGTCACCCGTCCGGCGTATCTGGCGGCGTAGCCCTTCCATGCCACGTCGAGGATCAGCCGCAGCGATTCGGCCGTTTCGTGCGTGTGGGAGGACATGATGCTGGGTGTCAGTGTGAGCCAGTTGTGGTTGCGGACAACTGCGCGCAGCCCCCGCAGGACGGGCAGGCCCCGGTGCCGGATCTGGACGAGTTCGTCAGCTCGTAGTTCGGCTGACCACGGTCCGAAGTTAAGGTATTTGGTGGTGGCCCGCAGGCGTGATTCTGCTGTCGCGCTCACGGGATGGTCCTTAGGGTCATCGGGCTTCGTCTCCACTGTCCAAGACCAGGGCCGTGCCGTGCAGGATCTGACACGTCCTGCACGGCACGGCTTGTGGCCTATTACTCGTTTCCTGTTTTCACTGCCCGCAAGCGCAGAGCTACGTATTGGCGGCCGGGAAGCTCCACCCTGAAGCGGCCGGAGAACGTGCCCGGGAGTGTTTCCACCGTCATGTTCCAGGTATCGATCACGTCGATCTCGAAGGTGATGTGCTGGGGTTTTACGAACCGGCGGTACGTGGGCTGGAAAAAGCCGAAATAGATGAGTTCATACTCGTTCTCCAAGCCAGCGCTAGTCACGTCCCAGTGACCGGCGAGCGGTTCGAGGCGCCCGCCGGGCGCTTCTTCCTGGATGCGGCGGAGGAAGCCGATCCGCTCGGGGCTCGATCCCTTGAAGGACCCTCCCTTGGCCCACCACAGCACATCTTCAGGGTCCATATAGGTCTCGCCGTGTCCTACGTAGCCGCCGCGCAGGGCGCCTTCCCAGAAACGGCGCGTCATTTCTTCGCCCGTGATGTTGCCCCAGCCTTGGTCGATGTTGCCCTCGTAGGCGCATTCATCAATGACGATCGGTTTGCCGTACTGTTCGCGCCATTCGGTGGTCATTTCGGCGGTCTTGTAGATGTCCCGGCGCTGGATGCTGCAATGGGTCACCCATGGGCGACTGTGGTCGTAGAACTCGCGGCAGTTGTGGATGGAGAGCAGGTGGGCGTTCGGATCGTTCGCGGTGACAATACCAGCGAAGCGTTCCCAGTCCTCAGTGGACTTCTCGAACATGAGGTCGTATTCATTGGCCAGGGACCACCAGATGTTCCGCTTGGAAGCCAGCCGAGCCACGGCGTACTTCACAAACAAGTCGTCCTGGTCCCGGCTCATGGTAGAGAAACCCCAACGGTCGTAGGCGTGGAACAGGATCAGGTCCGCTTCGATGCCCAGTTCCTCCAGCTGGTCGATGCGGCGCTCCAGGTGTGCCCAGAAAACAGGGTTGGGACGCAGGTAGTCGAAGCCTTCGGCAACTGATCCCTCGTACGGGTAGATCTCCGGTTCGTTCTCGTTGAACAGGTACGACTTCGGGAAGACGCACATGCGCATCTTGTTGAACGGGCCCTTGGCCAGCGTGGTCAGCGTCTCCTGCTCCAGGGCGTCGCCCTGGTGGGTCCACACGTAGGAAGTGGTGCCGATCGGCAGGTAGGGGGTGCCGTCGTCGTAGGCGAAGTGGAATTGCTCGGCGACCCGCACCAGACCGCGCGAAGCGGCCTGACCGGCGTCGAACGTTCCACCGATGCCGTTCAGCGAACGGGCGTTGCTGCGGGTCGTGAAGGTCCACTGCCCGGTTTCCGGGACCAGCAGGCGGATCCGGTAGGTGCCGTTGCCGTCGTAGAAACCGGCAACGGTGAGCTTGGTGCCGGCGGTGGCGAAGTCCGCAAAAAGTTCGACGTCGGTGAACGGGTTGCCGTGTTCGGGCCCCTTGAGCTCCACTTCGAACGGCGACCATTTCGCGGCCGTCGCGGCGAAGCTGACCTTCGCGCTGCCCTCCGTGGTGCTGTCCGCTTCATAGTCCGGCTGCGGGAGGGACACGTTCGACGACGGCAGGGCGGGAGTCTGCGACGGGTCGATCGCTGTGATCCTGGCCAGGATGTCGGCCCGCCGCACGGCATCGTCCCGGAGGCGCTCTTCGGTGCCCAAGATGAGCCCAAGCGGGTAGTGGTACAGGGTGTGCAGGATCGGGTTGCTGGCCAGTTCGGGGATCTCCGCGTAGATGATCCGATGCGCGGAGGCGTCGCGCATCACATCGAAGAGCGGGGTTTCTGGGGTGAAGGTAGACATGGTTCCTTTCAGGATTCCGGGTGGTTCAGGTGCCGGCCGTCAGCCCTTGACGGCGCCGCTGAACATGCCTTGAACGAAGTAGCGCTGGAAGAGCAAGTAGATGATCAGGACGGGGAGGATGGACATGATGGTGAAAGCGTTCAGGGGCCCGTAGGAGCTGGTGAACTGGGATTGGAACGACTGGATGGCCAGCGGCACGGTCTGCGAAGCCTTGTTCTGCAGGACCACCAGGGCGATCGCGTATTCGTTCCATGTCGCTACGAAGTCCAGGATGAACAACGCGGCCAGGGCCGGCTTGGACAGCGGCAGGATGAACTGCAGGAAGAGCCGGATGTTGCCGCCACCGTCAACGCGGACGCTTTCGTCGATTTCCTTGGGCACCTGGCTGAAGAAGCCGTGCAGGATGAACACTTGCATGGGCAAGCCGAAGCCGATGTACGGCAGGATGACGCCCACGGGGTTATTCAGCAAACCCATGTCCAGGATGGTCTTGAATAGCGGGCCAAGTGCTACTTGGATGGGGACCATGGAGCCCAAGGCGAAGGCACCGAGGATCAGGGTGTCGTACTTGAACCGGATCCGGGAGAGCGCGAAAGCGGCCGCGGCGGCGATGAACAGGCCAACGGGTACTTTCACCAAGGCGATGAGAAGGCTGTTGCCGCCGGCTGTCAGCAGATTGCCCGTTGCCAAAGCCTCGGCATAGTTTTCCCACTCGGGGGCACTGGGGATTGCGAACGACGAGGTGGAGAAGATGTCGGCTTCGCTCTTGATGGAGGTCAGGAAGACAAAAACCATGGGCATGGCCCACAGGACCATCACGATTGCCAAAGCGATCCAGAGACCGATCCGGACATAGTCGCGCGGGTTCGCGGGCAACTTGGTGCTTCTGGCGGAACGGGCGCGGGAAAGGGTTGCGGTGCTCATCGGTGGTCGTCAGCTCCTTTGGTGGACCAGATCAAGTAAGGAACCACGAGAATGAGGGTGACCACCAGCAGCACGGTTGCCACTGCGTTGCCGAGGCCGAAGTCGTGGTTGAGGAAGGACTGGGTGTAGGACCAGAGGGCCAGCACCTGCGAGGACTGGGCTGGGCCACCGCCGGTCATGCCGACGATCAGGTCGAAGACCTTGATGGAGTGGACGATCGTGAGGACCATGACGATCACTACCGTTGGCCGCAGGGCCGGGAGGGTCACGTTCCTGAAAACCTGCCAGTTGTTGGCCCCGTCCAGCCGTGCGGACTCCACCAGTTCCTTGGACACACCCTGCAGGCCTGCAAGGAAGAGCACCATATTCAATCCCGCGACCTGCCAAACGAACGCGGCGAACACTGCGTAGATGGCTACCTTGGGATCGCTGAGGAACGTCACCCCCGAGCCGTCACCGATGTGCAGGTTCTTGGCGATCTCGCTGAAGACGCCATAGTTGGGGTTGTACATCCAGCGCCACATGTTGGCCACCGCGATGGGTGCCAGGACGCCGGGAATATAGAACACGGAACGGAAGAGGTTCCGGCCCACCAAGGGCTGGTTCAGGGCAAGGGCCATGACGAGGCCCAACGAGGTGGGGATGATGATGGACAGGATCACCCAGATGACGGTGTTCTGGACCGACGTCCAGAACACCGGGTCCTGGGTGAAGAGCCGCACGTAGTTCTTGAAGCCGACAAATACTTGGGGGTCGGTGTTGTAGCCGGACCATTGGTAGAGGCTGAGACGGACGGCGCTGATCATCGGTGCGATGACAAAGACGACGTAGGCAGCCAGTGCCGGTGCGAGGAACGGCAGGGAAGCAATGAAGCCACCCTTGCCGATGCGTTGTACCAGGTTCTTCTTCTGGTGTGGACGGCTTCGCGGTGCCGGCGACTGGGCGGTGAAGCGCGTTTCTGTGAGCTTTGTCAAGGGATTTCGCCTTTGATCTCTTGTCTGAAAGGTGGTCGATGTGGCCACCGGGAGGAGAACCGGCGGCCACACCGCGGGAGCCGTTTTACTGGCTGGAGTCCAGGAACTTCTGCATGTCAGCGCCCGCCTGCTTGGGGTCCAGGCCGCCGGTTGCCACGAGGTTCTGGATCCGCCAGTATTCGCGGGTCTGAGACTGGTTCAGGTTCTGGTCATTGTTCATGTACAGACCCTTGGCGTCTTTGAAAATGCCGTCCCAAGCGGTGGTCAAAGGGGTTGCCTTCGCCGCGTCGGGGGTGACTTCCTTATTGACGGATTGGACCGCGAACAAGCCAAGCGTTTCCTGCTGTACGGCCTTGGAGGTGAAGTAGTCCAGGAACTTCGCCGCTGCATCCTTGTTCTTGCTGTCCTTGGTGATGTACTGGGCCTGCTCAAAGCCGTACAAGCGGTTGGTGCCGGTGGGAAGGCTGAAGACTCCAACATCGTCCAAGTTCATCTTCTGGCCTTCGATGCTGGCATTGAACCAGTCACCTTCAAGGGCCATGGCAGCCTTGCCGCCGTAGAACAGAGCCGAGGACTCGTCGTTGTTGATTCCGATGAAGCCGGAGTTGAAGTAGTCCTTGGACCATTTCTGAAGTTCGGTGAAGGAGTCCGTGACGCACTGCTCCTGGCCCCAGTTGGCCTGCTTTGTGACCAGCTTGTCGAACTTCTCCGAACCGCACTTGCCTTCCAGGAAAGTGTCCAGCAGGCGCATGACGTGCCAGTTGACCGTGCCACCGAACTGGATCGGGGTAATACCGGCGTCCTTGAGCTTCTTGGCTGCGGCGTCCAGTTCGTCGAGGGTCTTCGGCGTTTCCGTGATTCCTGCCTGGGCAAAGAGCTTCTTGTTGTAGTAGATCGCCTCACCGTTGAGCTTCCACGGGACACCGTGGTATCCGCCGTACTGGGTCACCGGCGCCAATGCGGCCTCGGAGAACCGCTCGTCCCACTTGTACTGCTTGTAATACTCGGTGAGGTCCGCGCTGGCGTTGGCTTTGACCAGTTCACCGCCGAGTCCCGGGCCCGCCCAATAGTCGTAGATGTCCGGTGCTGCGGACGTTCCGATCGCGGTGCGGAGCGCATCCTTGTGCGCGTCGACGGCACGGGGCGTCAGCTTGATCTTGATGTCCGGGTTCTCTTTTTGGAAGTCGGCAATGATCTTGTTCACCGCTTCGTTGGCTGCCGGGGCCGTCAGGTTGATGGTCCACCACTCGAGCGTGGTGGTTCCGCCGCCGGAAGCACTGGAACCGCCACCGCTGCATCCTGCGAGAAGTGCTACCGCCGCGACGGCGGCAGCCGCCTTTGCGAACAAACGCATCTTCGCGTCCTTTCGTAGTTTGGGTTGAGGGTGCTGAAGTCACTGTGTGATCTAGCCCATAACGAGTATGTGGGTTTACGATAACTTACGTCAACCGGTTGACCAATATTAATTTGGTTGGGACCTACTCCACTCAGTAAATGAGCCGAAATCGAGCACCGTCCGCGAGCTGCCTCGCCCTTAGCCGACTCCCCCGGGCAAGTGATCGTAAACTTGTTGTGATCAGCAATCTGACTGATCCTGAACAGGAGTGAAACATGGCAAAGTCACGAGCCGGTGCAAGGCCCAGCATGGCCGACGTCGGGCGGCTCGCCGAAGTGTCCGCCCAGACCGTCTCGCGGTACTTCACCGGCGTCGGCTACGTCAGGGCCGAGACTCGGGCGAAGATTACGGCAGCCATTGAGGAACTCGGATATGTGCCCAACCAGTCTGCCCGCTCCCTCCGCACCAGCAGGACCAACTCCGTGGGCGTTCTAACCATGGGCGCCTTCAACTATGGCAGCTCCGAGACCCTGACCGGATTGGGATTCGCAGCCCGCAAGGCCAACGTCACCCTGAGCATCGCCGCACTGGACGTGGACTTCGAAGCAGCCGAGTGGGAATCCGACGCGACGCGGGCCTTGGAGCACTTCAAGTCCATCCAAGTAGACGGCGTGATTGTCTCCACCCCGCTCCCGGGAGTCGAGAAGCTGATCTCCGACTGGGACCAGTCACTCCCCCTGATCACTATCTCCGAACTTCAATCGGCAGAAGGCTCCGCCGGAACGGACTCGCACGCGGCAGGCTGGGGAGCCACCAGGCACCTCATCGAACTCGGGCACAGGGACATCATCCACATCGCCGGTCCGGGTACCCGCAATGAGGCCCTCGAACGCGAGCGCGGCTACCGTGACGCTATGCAAAGCGCCGGCCTGCGTCCCCGCGTGCTCTCGGCTGCCAAGGACTGGTCTTCCGACTCCGGGTACCTCGCGGGCGAGCTGGCCGACCCGGGAGCTTTCACGGGCGTTTTCGCCAGCAACGACGAGATTGCCCTGGGTTTCATGAGCTCCATGGAACGGCGCGGAGCCCGGGCACCCCGGGACTTCTCCATTGTTGGCGTGGACGACATGCCGGCAGCTGCCTACTTCTCTCCACCGCTAACCACCATGCGCCTCGATTTCCGGGCATTGGGGATGGCCACCTTCACGATGCTCCATCATCAGATCCTCACCGGGGAACGGGCGCAGCACCACGTCGTCAAACCAGAACTCGTGGTTCGCGATTCAACATCCCGCGTCGAACGGACCTCGCGAGTTGGCATTTGATGACAATGCCTGGGCCAAACATTGTCATCAAATGCCATCTCGCGAGGGGCGGAAGGTGATTTAGTGGGCGGCGTCGAAACCGGCCAGCAGGCGCCGCGAGGCAGTGGCCATATGCGAGCGCATGGTCGCCGAGACGGCTGAAGTGTCGCGGGCCACGAGTGCTTCGTAAATAGCCGTGTGTTCGCGCAAGGCGGCCTCGGCGTGGCCTTCATCAGTCAATGCGCGGTCCACCCAGATCCGCAGCAGGGAACGGATGCTCTGAAGAAGTTCCTCCAGGACCGTATTTCCGGAGGCAGCGGCGATCTCCCGATGGAATGCCGCATCGGCCTCGACGAAGGCTGCCAGATTGTCCAAGTTCTTTTCCATGGCGTCGAGGTTGGCACGCATGCGGTCCAGGGCTTCATCGGCGACGCGCGCGGCAGCCAACTCCACTGCCTGGACTTCCAATCCGCTGCGCAGTTCCACGAGCTCCCGCGTCCTGGGCTCCCCCAGCATGAGGCCCCAGCTGAGCGTCCGCGGCAAGAGTTCGGAGACGCCGTCGCGCAGGTACGTCCCTGAGCCCGGCCGAACAACAACGATGCCGAGAATCTCCAAAGCCGCCAAGGCCTCGCGCACTGCCGACCGCCCGACGCCCAAGGATGCTGACAGTTGACGCTCCGCGGGAAGGCGCGTCCCGGGCGCGATGTCGCCGCTGGTGAAGTACGCAAGCAGTCGCTCGGCTACTTCGGACACCACGGAACCTTGCTCCATGGGGGCCAAGGCTGCCGTCATATGGGCCGCTGTGGCGGCAGGGTTTACAGGCATCTTCACAGCGTAACAACCGGATGACCAATTGGTACTCATCAACCGGTTGACCAATTTAGCTTCGCGGCCTATGGTTTAAATCACAAGCTTCGTCAAGCCGCATCGCAGGCGGCCCATCGCATGAGTCAGCCCCTCGAATCCAACGCAGGATCACTGGGGATACCAACATCTAGGAGTCAATGTGGACACCACACAATCGGTGGTAGAGAAATCCGCAATCAAGAAGGTGGCTATCCGGCTGGTGCCGTTCGTCGCCTTGATGTTCTTCATCAATTACCTGGACCGGACCGCCATCTCCTTCGCCGGCCCCAACGGCATGAACCAGGACCTCGCCCTTTCAGCCGCCCAATTCGGCTTCGCGTCCGGCGTCTTCTTCATCGGCTACATCCTGCTGGAAGTCCCCAGCAACCTGGCCCTCCACAAGTTCGGTGCGCGCCGCTGGCTGGCCCGCATCATGGTCAGCTGGGGCATCGTCTCCCTGCTCTTCACCTGGGTGGGCAACGTTGAGCAGCTCTACATCCTGCGCTTCATTCTGGGTGTTGCCGAGGCCGGCTTCTTCCCCGGCGCCATTCTCTTCCTGAGCCTCTGGGTTCCGTCCAAGCACCGCAGCAAGATCCTTGCCCTCTTCTACTTGGCCCAGCCGCTGACCACCGTAATCGGTGCTCCCCTGGCCGGTGCACTCATCCAGCAACACGGCGTGTTCTTCGGCCTCGAAGGCTGGCGCTTCATGTTCTTCGGTGTTGCCGTTCCGGCAATCGTCATCGGCGTCATCGCCTGGTTCTACCTCGCTGACAACCCCGCCAAGGCCAAGTGGCTCACCGCCGAGGAAAAGACCTGGCTGACTGGTGCCTTGGAGAAGGAAAAAGCCCAGACAGCCGCCAGCAACAAGCACGTCAGTGTCCGCACCGTGTTCGGCAACGGCCGCGTCTGGATGCTCTCCCTGATCTACTTCGGTTTCATCTATGGCCTCTACGCCCTTGGCTTCTTCCTGCCCACCATCATCGCGGGCTTCGAAGGCCTCTACGGTGCCAAGTTCGACGTGTTCCAAAAGGGCCTGATCACGGCCATCCCCTACTTGCCGGCAGCGTTCGCCCTGTACTTCTGGTCCAAGGACGCCACCAAGCGCGGCGTCAAGACCTGGCACATTGCCCTCCCGGCACTCATCGGTGGCCTCAGCATCCCGCTGGCCCTGTTCGCAGGTTCCCCTGCCGCGACCATCGCCGTCATCACCATCACGGCAATGTCCATCTTCGCGGCCCTGCCGAACTTCTGGACCGTTCCTACCCAGTTCCTCACCGGTGCGGCAGCGGCCGCGGGCATCGCCTTGATCAACACCGTAGGCAACCTGGCAGGCTTCAGCGCCGGCTACATCACGGGCTGGCTCAAGGACTGGACCGGCAACTACACGGTTCCCATGTTCGTGGTCGGCGGCTTCATGTTGCTCTCCTCGATCCTCATGGTGATCCTCAGCCGCCAGGGCAAGGCCTCTGCCGGCATCACTGCCGAGGCCCTGGATCCCCAGGGCGCCGGACACCACGTCGAACCGTAACCCTCCCACAAGCCGGGGCGCCCTCCCGTAGGGCGGGCGCCCCTCTCCAACCGCACGCATTTTCCAGACCAAGAGCTCCAGGAGCCCCCGCATGACCCGCTTGTTCAATGAACCCGCAGCTTTTGCCGACGAGATGATCGAAGGTTTCGTCGCATCGCACAGCCGGTGGGTCCGCCGCGTCAACGGCGGGGTCGCCAGGAGCACACGTTCGACGCCGGACACGGTCGCCTTGGTGATCGGCGGCGGCTCGGGGCACTACCCGGCATTCGCTGGCTTGGTGGGCCAGGGCCTGGCCCACGGCGCGGCGATGGGCAACCTCTTCGCTTCCCCGTCCGCGCAGCAGGTGTACAACGTGGCCAAGGCAGCGGACAACGGCGCGGGTGTTTTGCTCGGTTACGGCAACTACGCCGGCGACGTCCTGCACTTCACCCAGGCCCAGGACAAGCTCCGGGCCGATGGCATCGATTGCCGCAGCATCGCCGTCACGGACGACATCTCCTCGGCACCACTCGGGGAGAAGCACAAGCGCCGCGGGATCGCCGGTGACCTGACCGTCTTCAAGGTGGCGGCCGCGGCTGCCGAGGCGGGCTATTCCATGGACGCCGTGGTGGAGATCGCCCGGCGCGCCAATGACCGGACCCGTTCCTTCGGTGTCGCCTTCACCGGCTGCACCCTGCCCGGGGCCCCCGAACCGCTCTTCTCCGTTCCCGAGGGGCGCATGGCGGTAGGCATGGGCATCCATGGCGAACCGGGCATCGGCGAAACGGACATTCCGACCGCGGATGAGCTCGCCGAGCTGCTGGTCAAGGACCTCCTGACGGAAGTACCTGACGGCCTCTCGGTGGAGGGTGCCCGGGTGGTGCCTATCCTCAACGGCCTGGGCAGCGTGAAGTACGAAGAACTTTTTGTGGTCTACCGCCGCGTGGCCCAGCTGTTGGCGGAAGCCGGGATCGAAGCCGTGGACCCGCAGGTCGGCGAACTGGTGACCAGCTTCGACATGGCCGGGACCTCCCTGACCCTGTTCTGGCTCGACGCCGAACTCGAGGAACTGTGGCTGGCCCCGGCGGATGCACCGGCCTTCCGCCGGGGTGCAGTGACGGCCCAGGCGCTCGACGCCGAGGAACTCGCCTTTGACGCTGAGCCGCTGGCCGTGATCCCTGAGGCCACGGACGAATCCCGCTCCGCCGCCAAGTCCGTGCTGGCGGCCCTGGATGCAGCCAAGGCCGTAATCGACGCGAACGTGGCCGAACTGGGCAGGATCGACGCGATCGCCGGCGACGGTGACCACGGCATCGGCATGGAACGCGGCATCCACGCCGCAGCAGCCGCCGCGGCAGACGCCGTCGTACGCGGTGCCGGTGCCGGCACCGTTCTGAACCTTGCCGCCGATGCCTGGGCCGACAAGGCCGGTGGCACCTCGGGCGCGCTGTGGGGCATGGCCCTGCGCGCTGTCGGCGCTGCCGTCGGTGATAACGATGCACCGAACGCCGCCGCGGTGGCCGCCGGTGTGGCCGAGGCGAAGCGCTCCATCATGGACTTCGGCAAGGCCAAGGTGGGCGACAAGACCCTGGTGGACGTGCTGGCCCCCTTCAGCGACGCACTCACCACGGCAGTGAACGACGGCGGCTCCCTCCGGGACGCGTGGGGCGCTGCCGCGACCATTGCCGAACAATCCGCCGAAGCCACAGCGAACCTGCTGCCCCTCATGGGCCGCGCCCGCCCGCACGCGGAAAAAAGCCTGGGAACCCCTGACGCCGGCGCCATCTCCATGGCGCTGATCGTCCGGGCCATCCACAACACACTCATTGGTGAAACCGCCGCTAATAACACTGTTAAGGAGAACGCATGAGCGCCAAACTGCGCCTGGTCATCGGATCGGACGACGCCGGATTCGAGTACAAGGAAGCCCTCAAGGCCGACCTGGAAGCGAACCCGCTGGTCGAGTCCGTGACCGACGTCGGGGTGGACGCGACCTCCCACACCCCCTACCCGTCCGTGGCCATCGCCGCCGCCGAACTCGTCGCCGCGGGCAACGCCGACCGTGCCCTGCTGATCTGCGGCACCGGACTCGGTGTTGCGATCGCCGCGAACAAGGTCCCCGGCATCCGCGCAGTCACCGCCCACGACTCCTTCTCCGTGGAGCGCTCCGTCCTCTCCAACAACGCCCAGATCCTCACCATGGGCCAGCGCGTCATCGGCCTCGAGTTGGCCCGCCGCCTGGCCAAGGAATGGCTCACCTACACCTTCGACGAAAGCTCCGCCTCGGCAGAGAAAGTCACACTGATTAAGGACTACGAAGGTGTCACGTCCTGCTAACCCTGCTGCCGCCAAGGCGGTGATCGGCGTGAGCCTGAAAATGTACTTCGGGTACCAGCGCTCAGTGGACTACTGCCGCGACATCGCCACGATCGCCTACAAGCACCCGGCTGTGCAGAACGGGGACATTGAGCTGTTCGTCCTCCCGGTCCTTCCGGCACTCCCCGAGGCCGCCCGCATCCTGGGTTCTGCACACGTGGGCACAGGAGCGCAGGACATCTTCTGGGAAGACGAAGGCGCCTACACCGGCGAAGTCGGCGGCAAGACCGTCGCTGAGCTTGGCGGACGCTACGTGGAAGTGGGGCACGCGGAACGACGCCGGATCTTCGGCGAGGACGATCGCGTGATCGGACTCAAGACCGCGGCGGCCTACCGCAACGGCCTCACCCCGGTGCTCTGCGTCGGCGAACTGACCGAAGGTTCCCCAGAGGAAGCCGTCTCCCAATGCACGGCCGAAATCGACGCAGCGATCAACCGCGCCGGATCCCTCGGCCCCACTGGCCGGACCATCGTAGCCTACGAGCCGCAATGGGCCATCGGCGCCCCCAAGCCAGCCACCCCGGAATACATCAGCGCCGTCGTCCGTGGCCTCGACGCGCACCTGCGTTCGTTGCCCGGCCAGGAAAACAGCCGGGTCATTTACGGCGGCAGCGCCGGACCGGGCCTGATCACTGAACTGGACACCGCCGTCGCCGGTTTGTTCCTGGGCCGCTTCGCGCACGACCCCGCAGCGTTGAAGACCATCCTGGACGAAACCGCCGCGCGCCTCGCCGCGCAGGAGGTGGCAGCATGAACGGCGGTTCCCAAAGCAAAATAGGACTCAGCAGTTACGCCTTCTTCTGGCAACTCTCGGACCAGGTCAGCAATCCGCTGAGCATCCACGACGCCCTTCGCCGGGCTGCGGAGATGGGTGTGGACCTCTTCCAAATCTGCGACTACGCACCGCTGGAAGACATGAACGACGCCGACCTCGCCGCCGTCCGCACGACGGCCGACGAACTGGGCATCACCCTGGAAGTCGGGACCAAGGGCATCCGTCCGGAGCACCTGCGGAAGTTCCTGCACATCGCGCAGGTGCTCGGCTCGGACCTGCTGCGGACCATGTTCAACGTCCCCGGCCACACCCCGGACAACGAGGAAGCCGTGGGGATTTTCACGGACGTGCTTCCCGAGTTCGAGGCAGCCGGAGTGCGGATCGCCGTCGAGACCTACGAACAGGTCCCCACGGAACGGATCCTCGACGTCGTCAAGCGCGTCGACAGCCCGTACCTCGGAATCTGCAGCGACCCCGCCAACACCGTCGCTGCGCTGGAGATGCCGCGTGAGGTGATTGACGCCGTCGGGCCTTATGTCCTGAACATGCACATCAAAGACTTTGCGTTCAGCCGCAAGCAGGGATGGGTCGGGTTCACGTACTCGGGCGCACCCCTCGGCGAGGGCCTTCTCGACTACGAGTACATGGTCGAGAAGATCCAGCCCAAAACCAGAAACATCAACCAAATCGTCGAGCACTGGCTGCCCTGGCAGGACTCCGAAGCGGAGACCATCCGCCTCGAAAACCAGTGGACCCAACAAAGCCTCGATTTCCTAAGGAGCAAGTGAAATGTCAGCAGAAACTTTGACCGTCGCCGTCATCGGAGCCGGAGGAAAGATGGGGATGCGCGTTTCCCGGAACCTCCAGAAGTCCAACCACACTGTCTTTTACAGCGAGAACTCCCCCGCCGGCCAGGAGCGCGTCCAGGCTGAAGGCCGCCAAATCACCGCCACCGATGACGCCGTCCAGGGCGCCGACGTCGTGATCCTTGCTGTCCCGGACACCGTCCTGGGCGTCGTCTCCGAAGGTGTGGTCCCGCAGATGAAGGCAGGCGCGATCCTCCTGACCCTTGACCCGGCCGCCGCCTACGCCGGCCTCCTGGCCAAGCGCGAGGACGTTGTCCAGGCCGTCGCTCACCCGTGCCACCCGTCCGTGTTCCTGGAGCGCACCACCAAGGAAGAATGGGCCGACACCTTCGGCGGCGAAGGTGCACCGCAGAACGTGGTGGCAGCCATCGACGACGACGCCCCCACCGCAACCCGTGACGCAGCCGAAGCCGTCATCCGCACCATCTACGCGCCCGTCATCGACGTACACTGGGTCACCGTCTACCAGCTCGCCGTCCTCGAACCCACCCTCGTGGAAACCGTGGCCTGCATGATCGGCACCCTGCTCAACGAAGCACTCCACGAGACCGTGCACACCGTCGGCGTCCCGGAGGCAGCCGCCAAGGCCATGCTGTTCGGCCACGTCCAGATCGCTCTCACCAACGCCCTGCGCGGTTCCAACCCGTTCTCCGAAGCCTGCGAAATCGCCATCCAGTACGGCAAGGACACAATCATCAAGGACGACTGGAAGAAGATCTTCGACGACTCCGAACTCGACAACGTCATCGCCAAGATGCTGAAGCTGGACGCCGTCAAGCGCTGATAGTGCCCATCCAGACGTAAAAAGAGCGGGCCGCGGCGATTGCTACGGCCCGCTCTTGAAGTCCCCACGATGGTCAGCTGAGTTTCGGGTGAGGAACTGCGCGAGGAGGCACCTTGTATATGGCAAAAAGCGTTCTGGATGGCACCGAATGGACCGCAACAGAGTTCGCAGGACTCCTTCCGGAAGAACAGAGAACAAATCGTCCGGAATTGGTGTGCCTGGCTTGTGACGGGCGCGCCGTGTTCCGAGCAGGACAGAGCCGTCAGCCCTCTTTTGCAGCCCGCCACCGGCAGGACTGCCGTTTGGTTTCGAGGCCATGGAGCGCCTTCAAATTCCTTGCAGCAGCAGGACAGGGTTCCCAGCTGTATTCCGCCGGAGTTCAATCCCCGGCGGTGAGTCCGCCAGCATGAGGGCTCGGGAACCCGGTTGCCGGGCTGCGGCGCAAGCCATCTTCTTGTCATGACCTAGCAGTCTTGACCCGAACCTGCCACGGTCCTGGCTACTCACGTCAAGGGAAGCGGGGCCTTCGTGAGTTCTCGCGTCAGCTCCCAGATTCGCCGCCCGTCTCCAGGGCTTCGCAGGCTGGAAAAAAGTTTCCGTTCCACAGGCAATCCGCCAAGCCCCCCGATGCCCCGCGGGCCGAAGAGTTTGCCACCTTGTTCGCCCGGTGTAGTGGCGGCCATCAGGGCGGACTGGTCGGCGCTCACAACTGTGCCCAGGATGCCGAGTCGGGAGAGAGCGCTGATGAGCCGGCGTGCGGGCACAGCGTCAACGCGGCCGATCTCGGGGCGGGCGGCGAGCAGGTTGGTGGGAGCGACTCCAGGGTGGGAGAGGTTCGCGGTTATGCCCCAGCCCTCGGCTTTACTGCGTCGGTCCAGTTCCAGGCCGAACAAGCCATAGGCAATCTTCGAGTGAGAATAGGCGGCCATGCCGTCGTAGCAGTGCTCCCCATTCAGGTCGTCCCAGTTCACCGCACCGCCGTTAGCGGCGATGCTGAGCTGCAGCGTGACGCGCGCGCGTCCTTCTTGGAGCAGCGGCAGGAGATGGCCGATCAGCGCTGCATGGCCTAGATGGTTGGTGCCGAACTGCAGCTCGAACCCATCGACGGTGGTCTGCCGGACGGGCGGATTCATGACACCGGCGTTGCCGATGAACACATCGATTGGCTTGCCTTCCTCACGCAGCGTTGCACCCAGTGAGGCAACGGATTCGAGCGAGGAAAGGTCCAAGGAGCGAAGTGAGACATCGGCTTGCGGAGCCCACACACGGATAGCTGCGAGGGCTGCCTCGCCCTTTTTGGGGTTCCGGACAGGAAGGACGAGTTCGGCTCCTGCAGCGGCGAGCCGGGAAGCAATGGAGAGTCCCATGCCGTCGCTGCCGCCGGTGAGGACGATGCGTTTGGCGCTGAGGTCGGGGACGGTGATGTCGTTGGGACGGCGTACCACGATGGCTTGCTCCTTTTTCCAGGTAAAGAGGTCTGCACCCAGCATCAGGCATACCTCCTGAACCTATCCACGGCCTGACGATCCGTGGCTCAGAGTCATTGGCTACGGTACAAAGGGTGTAATAAGGAGGGGCATATGCTGATCGATAGGGCCGGGCTGGCGGCGTTCCTCCGCCACCGACGTGCGGCACTTCAACCTGAAGACGTCGGGCTTCCTCGCGGGCAGCGCCGGCGAGTCGAGGGACTGCGTCGCGAGGAGATGGCGGCGCTGTGCCACATGTCGACCGACTACTACGCCAGACTCGAACGCGGCCGCGGCCCACAACCCTCCGAACAGATGATGGCAGCGATCGCCCTGGGTTTGCATCTCGGGCTCACCGAACGTGACCACCTGTTCCGGCTGGCTGGGCATTTGCCGCCGGTCCGCGGTGCATCGCGGGAGGAATACATTGCCCCGGGGTTGCTGCGAATCCTCGACCGCCTCGACGACACACCGGCTGAGATCGTCACAGAGCTCGGTGAGACGCTGCGCCAAACACGGATGGGGGTTGCCCTCACCGGCGACCTGACCAGCTTCCGTGGCCCGGCCCGAAGCCTGGGCTACCGATGGTTCACCGACCCATCCACCCGAGACCGGTACGCGCCAGACGACCATGACCAGCTCTCACGGGTTTTCGCGTCGGGGCTGCGTGAGATCGTCGCCAAGCGGGGTACCCGATCGCAAGCGGAACGCCTCGCAGGACTGCTGCTCAAGGAAAGCGAGCTGTTCCGCAGATACTGGGATCTGCAGGAAGTGGGGGTCCGGCCTTCGAAGGGGAAGCGCTTCCTTCATCCGGAGGTAGGACTGCTCGAACTGGAGTGCCAGACACTCCTTGACCCCGACGAATCCCACACCTTGCTCGTCTACACCGCAGAGCCCGGCGGCGACAGCTACGAGAAGCTCCAACTCCTCTCCATCATTGCGGGCTCCCTGCCCTGAGCCACACCGATGCGGTGGGGGTTAGCTTCCTTGGGCATCCTGCCGGGCTGTCCCGGCCTCTGAAGTCCAAGCTGCTCCCAAGCGGCCCGCTGCTGTCATGCGCGGTCTCTACGGCGACATTCACCTGCCCGTCAGGCTGGTGGCGCTCCGGTGGGCGGGGTTCCACCCGATCCGCCGCCTGGTGGCATTCCCCCACTTGGGGCGCCGCCAGCGCTTGGGGTGGTGGCTGTATCTACGGCGGCGGTGAGTGCGACGTGGTAGCCGGAAGAGGTGTCGCCGGTAACCTGCGCGAGTTGCAGCGCACCCCCATCGTCGCCGAAGACGTTGTCCGAGGTCAGGCTTACCTGGGAAAGGTTCGAGCTTGAACCCTTGTATTCAGGCAACGCGTACACCTTTTCGCTGATGTCCTGGGGCAACGCGACCAATGCTCAGCACAAAGAATTACCCCGCCGTTCCGGAGATTCTGAAGCTCGTCGCGGACTTTCAATTCCCGCACCTCCGCGACCAGCTCATGGCCGACTTCCCCGGCATCGACGAACAACCGGAACACGTGCTCTTCGCCCTAACCAATACAGGACCAAGCTGGTCACGCATCGAATGGGCCAAGGACCTGCTCCCTCACACATACATACGGACCAGCCCCGAACACGCAGCGCCCATCCTCACCACGATCGGCTACATCAACTGGTGGGAAGGCAGGGGGTCCAAAGCCCATCAATATCTCCAGCTCGCCCTGGACACCGCCCGGCTACCGCTTCGCACGCCTCACCGACCACATGCTCGGCGTCGGCATCATCGCCGGCTGGAACACCACCAAAAACACGGCCTACCGCAACAACGTCGACATGCCGTGACTCCTCGGCAAGGCGGCGTCAACCGATTTTCCGTGCGTTCCTCCCTGCGATCAGACGCTGTTCCGGTCCGACGTATCGTCCAGATGAGGCGGCTGTCGGCGGCCATCGGGACACCCCTGTCAAGACGGGCCGTCGAAGACATAGTGGGAACTTCGGCGGCCCACCGCACCGGCTAGAGCCGGACGGTGGACCACGCCTGATCGTAGATGTCCAGGGCCGCTTCGATTTCTTCGGCAGAGACGAGACGGCGGGTGGGCAGCAAATCACCGGACTCTGCCGATTCCGCTCACCGTCTGGCGTTCGCGGGGAAGACCAGGACAGGGCGTTCAGGATGCGGCTACGCCCCGGAAACCCCGCCAGCTAAAACGGATTGCGCTCGTCCGACCCGGCGCCGTTCTGGTCCGCTGCCGGGCGTCATGCCTGCTACGTCGGCGGACTTCGTATTTCATCTCAGCAGGTAGCTCGTCTGCCCTCCTGACGTCTTGGACCGGAACCTTCGAGAACCACGCTCGTGAAGCGTCACGCCACGACACTTGACGGCACTAAAAGGTAGCGAACTATCAAAGTTCGCCGCCGAAGAGACCGCCGATACAGACCATCAAGCCGCCTACGGCTCCGACGCCAGTACGGCGGCGCTCCGGCACCTGAAACACACGGAATGAGGAAAAGATGCGGGGAACGAACAGTTTCAGCAAGAAGGTGCTGTTCGCAGGCCTGGGCTTCCTGCTGGCTTCGGCGCTGATGGCTCCGGTGCCGGCAATGGCTGCCACGCATGAGGCCATATCTGCAGGGGAATCCCGAGCCAAGGCTTCCAACGACGGCACCGCTTATCTCTCCTCGTCCATGGAGACGATCCAGGGCCAAAAAGTCATTCGATTGAGCGCTATCCGCGCAAAGTTCGACATAGCCGCAGACGGGACGCTGCTCGCAAGAGATGCCCGGGGCCATGTTCTGGAAAGGACCGGCGTCAAGGCTAGTGTGGCCGGCGTCGACTACACGTTGTCGTTCGAGCTCTCATCGAACCGGAAACAAGTAGATGTCTATTTTCACCCCGCGAATGGCGCATCCCCTGCAGTCCCAACGCTCAGGATAAATCAGGGATGTGCTTTCAATAACCTCCTCTGGGGGTTGGGTACTGGGGCGCTCACCGGGGCCGGCGCGGGAATCCCTGGGATGTTTATCGGCGGTTTGACCGGAGCGATCTTCTCTGGAATTCAAAGTGCAACAAGCTGCTGAGATGTCCGACCGCAACACGAAGGCAGCGAAACAGCGAGCGCTCTGGCTTGGTTGCGGGCTCCTCGTGGGACTAATAAGCCTTGGAATCCGATACCTGCTCGGGGACTCTCAGAACACGCTCAGCGCCACAATAACTGTGCTGATTCCCGTAGTCGCTGCGCTCTTCGCGTCGTTCATCGTGAGGAACACCGACCGCTAGAAGCATTGTTTGCCATCGGCCCGCCAAACAACAACAGGAAGCGGTGCTGCCCGGCCGATGACGCCGGGGAGCATGGCTTTCTGCCGTGACTCACCCGATCGAAGGCGCCATCTATTCAATGGCTAACCACACAAAGAAAGATCTACACCGTTGGGGAAGTTCTGCCATTGGCGTCGAGCAACCGCTTGAGGGTCTCGGCTTCAGAATGGGAGACGAAAGTCAGGCCTTGGGCCTTGTGTGTTTTGGGGCCCCGCCAGCGGACCATGAAGGACTGAGAACCGTCCTTTTTGGTGCGTGTGGAGATGCTGGGCATGCACAGAACGCTACGCCGCTGTACACACTTTTAGGGGTTTTGTACACAGTCAGGGGCCATATAGGCCCCTGACCTGCAACAATACAGTGCCCGAGGTGGGAGTCGAACGCGATTCCCGGCCTCGGGAATGCTGGTAAGTCGCGGAAACATGCGTAATCCGGGGCAGTCCGGTGGCTGTATGGGGCAGTCCGGGGTGAAAAGTGTGGACATGTCCACACACTTCTTTTGCTCAGGGCACCAACCCGGAACAGCTCTTCGGGGTGGGGTACGCGGCCTGCTTTCACTCAGCTCAACGTGTCGTGGCGGACAAGGCAGAGGCCGACCTGAGGGATTCAGCAGTTGCGGCAAAGGTGCATCTTGGGCAACTGGACAACGCTGCTTATGGGCTGGCCGCCGAACTTGAGGTCGCCTTGCCAGCACTTGACCTGGCTACGGCCGAGGCACTGGTCGCGGAGGACCACGAAATTTGCCCCTACTCGAACGCCGCCCGTGGCAACACGATCGTGGATATCAGCGTTCTGGAGTATGCCTAGAGCTGCGGCTTGTAGGCCCAAGAGACGAGACGAGCAATCGCCCGCTGGCTTCGCACCCAGGTCCAACAGACCTCCCACGCAACCTAACGTCAAACCGGCCGGCACTTCCGCTCCCTAGGGTGACGGAACGTCCATATTCGGCGCTTCAAACGAGGCAGGGGGCTTGAGAGGAGCGGAAGTCGGCGTCGAGGAGGTATCGCGCCCATAACCAGAGAATCCGAAGCTCTGCATGGCCAGACGGAGCGCCATGCGTAGCCACGACGTCGCATCGCGGTGCAGGCATTGGTGGCCGTTGTTCATCGGCTTGACGGCATCAACACGGCTACATCCCGGATGGTCCCGCTGTCTGGGATTAGTCCTGCGAGGTTGCGGCGTCGAGGTGGGACTTGGCAATCTGTTCCAAGTGCGTCAGGTCCGAGGCGATGGTAGTGAAGGTGTAGCCCTGCGCCAGGCGCTGGGCAGCGACGGAACCTGCGGGTGTGTGGATGCCGGCGGCGATGCCTGCGGACGCTGCGGCTTCGGCGATGGTCTCGAGGGCGGCGTTGAATTCGGTTTCGACTGCCGGGTCCCCGGGGAACGCGCCCCCGACGGCGATGGCCAGGTCGGAGGGGCCCACGTAGATGCCGTCCAAACCGGGCGTGCCGCAGATTTCCTTGACGTTGGCCAGCCCCTCGGGTGTCTCGATCATGGCAAATACCATCGTGGTGGCGTTGGCTTCGGAGGGCTTGGGTCCCACCCGCAGGGCTGAACGCATGGGTCCGTAGGAACGGCCACCCAGCGGCGGGTACTTGGCTGCCGCCACGGCCGCGGCGGCATCGTCGGCGTCGTTGACGAGCGGGACGATGACACCAACAGCCCCGGCGTCCAGCGCCTTACCTATCGCTGTGAAGTCGTTGGCCTCCACCCGGACCATCCCGACGGCGGTGTGACCGGCGTCGATGGCCATCAAACCGTTGAGGACACCCGAATAGCCCAGCAGGCCATGCTGGGCATCCAGGGCCACGTAGTCGTAGCCGAGCCGGGCGATACGTTCGGTGGCCACGGGCGCATCCAGAACTACCCAGTAGCCCACCGCCTGCTCACGGGCGCGGATCTTGCGGGCGAATTCGAGGGCCAGTTCGGAGGTCATCAGAGTCCTTCAGTTCGTGATTAGCGGTTTCGGTAGGAAGTCAGCGGTTGTAGGCGGGCATCGGGCCGCGCAGCGAGGTGCCCACGGCGTCACAAGCTTCCACCACATCGGCCGGCAACGGCCCGTTGGCTACGGCGGCGATGTTGGCGCGGAGCTGTTCCACTTTGGAGCCGCCCAGCAGCATGGAGCCGACACCATTGCGGTAGGCGAGCCAACGTAGGGACAGCTCGGCCAGCAGCATCCCGGCGTCGGAGGCGATACGGGACAGTTCGCCAATGGCATCGAACAGCTGCTTGTTCCAGTACCGCTGCGTGTACATTGCGGCGAGCTTGGAGTCGCCGTAGCGGCCCTCGGTGGGCTTGGCCTCGAAGCTGTGCTTGCCAGTGAGCAGGCCACCGCCGAGCGGGTTGTAGACCATGGTGTGCACATGGTGGGTGGTGGCGAATTCGAGGTATTCCTCTTCCAGCCGGCGAGCCACCAGGTTGTAGAGCTGCTGCGCAACGACGGGACGCGGAGCCCCGACCTCACGGGCTGTGTGCACCACGTCGGCGATCTGCCACGCGGCGAAGTTGGACACGCCCAGCGCACCGATCTTTCCCTCGGCCACCAATTCGGCAACGGTGCTCAGAGTGTGGTGCAACGACGCTGCCCGGTCCGGCTGGTGCAAGTAAAACAGGTCGATGCTATCCACGCCCAAGCGACGCAGGCTGCCTTCGACGCTTGCACGCAGCCCCTCCGGCGAGAGCGGCGAATGGGAGCCGTGGTCCGCGTGCGGCATGCCGGCCTTGGAAGCCAGGATGACCCCGTCGTGCTTGCCCTTCAAGAGCCGGCCGAGCATCTCCTCGGTGACGCCGCCGACGTAGGCATTGGCAGTGTCGATGGTGGTGATGCCGGCATCGAGTGCTTCCTCCACCATGCGGCCTGCGGTGGCTTCGTCAGCGGTGTCGCCGAACGTCATGGTTCCCAGGACCAGCCGGGAGATGGGGAGTTTCAGGCCGTCCACCTGGGAGCCTTCGGGCTGGATGCTCATGCTTACATTCCTCGTGTCCGGTTGATTGCTTGTCCAGGAAAGGGGTGGTGCCTGTGCGTGGCGTTTCGAAGTGGGCATACGGTCCCGATTTTGTGCGATGTTGCATAGTCGCTTGTTGGGCGGCTTCTGCCTAAGACGTCACGGACGGGGACTCCGCTGACGTTCAACGGTTTTGCCGTTGGATTGCGGCCGAAAAGGTTCGCAGGTCCAGCATCGTGGTCACCAGGGCCAGGGGGCTGAGCGAGGCGAAAAAGAGAAGTGCTGGTGCTGTTGCCTGAAGGTATGACAACCCGATGAAAACGGCTGCGATGGCCAGCGTCGCGAAGGGCTGGGCCAGTGCCAGCATCCATGCGGCTCGTATGAGCCGGATCCCGCCCGCCTCGACATGAGCGGCAACAAAGGGCAGATGGATGAGCATCGCACAAAACATTGATGCCACGATGACCATGCCGTAGAAGGCCACGGATCCGGCAATGCCCGGCAGTGCACTGCTGATCCACAATGCATAGGCGAGGAGGGCCGCGACCACAGCGAGGGCCCAGCCCAGGGCGTTGGCTCGCCAAAAGCCGTTGCGCCAGGCTGCGGTCATGGCGCGAATCGAGGACTGGTCGCGTGTCTCAGGGTGGACAAACCACTTTCGCATCACGATGTACACCGCACTGGTTGCGGGGAACAGGCCGAAGACCACTCCCCCGGCAAGGGTAAGTCCGATCCAGAGCAGGTTGAGAAGGGACAGGCGCCAGATCCACTCAATGACGGGGTTCGCCAGGGAAGTGGCTGCCTTGAGGCCGGAATGGCGGGTGGACTGAGTTTGGAGTGCCATGGCTTCAGCCCTTGATCGCACCGACGAGGATGCCCTGCTGGAAGTAGCGCTGGGCATAGGGATAGAACGCGAGGATGGGCACGATGGCGAAGACCATGGTGACCGCCGCGATGTTCTGGGGCACCAACTGGTGTCCGCCCATTGTGATCTGCTGGAAGGACGTGGCATTCGTGTCAGTGTTCAGCAGCAACCGGTAGAGAACGAGTTGGATCGGGGCCAGTGTCTTGTCCTGCAGATAGATCAGTGGGACGAGGAACGAGTTCCATATTTGGACCGCGTAGAAGATGCCGATTGTTCCGAGCAGGGGCCGGGAGAGCGGTAGATAAATCCGCCACATGGTCTGCCAATCGTTGGCACCATCAATCACCGCGGACTCTTCGAGTTCGATGGGAATGTTCTTCAGAAAGGTTATCGAAATCAAGAGCAGGAACGTACTGAACCCGAAAGGGATCACCATGGCCAGCCAGTTGTTAACGAAGCCGAGCTGGGAGTTGATCACGTACGTCGGAACGATGCCGGCGTCGAAGACCCAGGTGATGAGGAACAGCATGACGATCGCCCCTGCCCCGCCAAGCCTGGTCTTGGAAAGGGGGTAAGCGGTGAGGTAGGTGATCGCCACAGAGAACGCGACACCGACTGAAGTATACAGAAGCGAGTTCAGCAGAGAACGCAAGATCCCGAGGCGTTCGTTCGTCAGGACGTACTTGTACGTCTCAATGTTGATGGCCTCGGGCACGAGCACCACTTTGCCCGCGTTGACTGCGGAACCGTCCGAGAGTGAGACAGCAAGGATGTACACGAAGGGATAAATGCAGGCCGCGACAATGGCAAACAGAACGGCCAGGTTCACGATGTCGAACGCCGTCAGCTTCCGTCGGCGCCGCGTCCGAAGGCTGGAAGGCTGCTTGTTGGGGCGGAGGGTGAGAGTCATTAGAAGAGCCCCGATCCGGTGAGTCGCTTGGTGATCCGGTTCGTGCCGAGCACGAGGATGAATGCCACGATTCCTTGCAACAGGCTCACTGCCGCCGCGTAGCTGTACCTTGGGAAGCCCTCTGAGGCGAAGGCGAGGCGGTAGACGTAGGTCTGGAGCACGTCGGCTGTGGAGTAGGTGTTGGGGTTGTACATGAGAAGAATCTTGTCCACGTCCACGGTCAGCACCTGGCCCAATGCCAGGATCAGCATGACGACCATCATGGGAACCAGTGCTGGTAGCGTCACGTAACGCATCTTGCCGAATCGGCCGACGCCGTCCATCTCCGCGGCCTCGTAAAGGGACGTGTCGATGGCAGTCATGGCTGCGAGGTAGATGATGGTTCCGTATCCGAACGTTTGCCAGACATTGAGCCCAATGTAGAGGGGCCGGAACCATGCTGGGTCGGTGAGGAAGGAAATGGGTTGGCCTCCGAAGTTCTTAATGATTTCGTTGACCAGGCCGCCTTGCGGGGAAAGCAGGGTGTAGAGGATTGAGACCAGAACTGCGGATGAGATGAGGTAGGGGACAAAGCTCATGGTCTGGATGAACTTGCGGGCGAAAGTGAGTCGGACTTCGTTGAGGAAGAGCGCGAAGATGATCGGCGCGGGGAAGCTGAAAATCAAGGTTCCGAGCGCCAGAGTCAGGGTGTTGCCGATGAGCCCGGGGATCTGTGGGTCGTTGATGATGGCCTGAAACTGTTGCAGTCCAACCCAGGGGCTGCCCCACAGGCCAAGGAATGGGCTGAAATTCTTGAAAGCGATAACAAGGGCAGTTACTGGCGCTATCTTGAAGACCGCCAGGTGGATAAGGCCGGGGACAAGCATGAGATAGAGCCACTTGTTCCGGAGGAGGCTGCGCTTGCCGCGCCGACGGCTCTTTGCTGGAGCCGTCGGCGGAGCGACGCGTTTTCGATCGAGAAGAGTCATGATGGTGCCTGGTCCGTCTCTGGCTTCACTTCTGCAAAGCTTCATAGGCGGCCTGATCAATGGCCACAATGTCCTTGTAGCCCTTCGCCGTGGCCTCGTCCAGGAAGGAGTTCCACTGGTCCATGCCTTGCTTGCCCTGCACGAACTGCGCAATCTGGGCGGTTACGAAGGGGTCGACGGCTGCTTTGAGTGAAGTCCGCTTGTCGAGTTGTTCTGCGGTGTACGTCAACGTCGGAACAACCTTCACAGAGTTGTTGAAGTATTCAGGGGCGAAGGATTTGGTCTGCGGGTCCATCCACTGCTGGTATGCCTCGTCATCCGCCGGTGTCGGGAACGTGAGTCGTTCCTGAAGGAAGTTCCATGCCGGTGTTCCTACAGGCTTGTTACCTTCGGTGGTGAAGTCGGCCGTGTATTGGGGTTTTCCGTCCACCAGTTTGTAGGACTGCCCTTCGACCCCATAGTGCATGGTGGTCTGTCCGTCCGGGCTGTACAGGTAGTCAAGGAATTTAAGAACCTGCGGGGCCTTGTTTGACTTCGCGCTAACGGCCAGGACCCGGTTGGTCTGGTAAATGCTGGTCGGACGCTGACCGGGTTGGCCATCGCTGGTGGTGAAAGCCGGCAGGACATCGACTGCATATGCGGGGTCGTTCTTGGGACCGCCGTTCTGCATGAACCATTGCGGGCGGGTGAAGAAATCATCTGCGACGGATGCCTTGCCGGTGAGCATCTTTTCCTGCCAGGAATCCTCTGTATTCGAGCCGTTCACCCACTCGGGGTCGACAAGACCACGCGAGTACAGGTCCCGGTACCACTCGATTTCCTTCTTGAAGTTCGGAGAGAAGAGATCCTGTGCGGAGCCACTGTTGTAGGCGCCGTGAACCTTGCCGTCTACGATGCTGTCCTCAGCCCCGAAGGCATAGTTGAACTTGAGGAAGGAATCGCGGCCAGAGAGCGGATAGTAGTTCGGAACTTTCTGTCCGTAGAAGTCCTTGAGCTTCTGTAGCTGCTCCGTGAATTCCTCAATGTTCACTGAATCCCCCGGCGTGACACCTGCTGCTTTGTACATGTCGGACCGGTAGAAGGTGACATGCGAGAGTTTAGGCTGCTCTGCCATGAGGCCGAAGATCTGGCCACTGGAGTTCGTGACCAGGTTGCGGTACTCGGGGTTCGAGTCGAGGTACTTCTGAATGTTCGGGGCGTCCTGCTTGATAAGAGGGGCAAGGTCCTGGAAGGCGCCCTGTGCGCCGTAGACCTGCGACTGGGCGTAGGAGGAAATCACCGCGTCCTGCACATCGCCGGAGGTCATGGCCAGGTCGAGCTTCTGGTAATAGCTGTCGTTGGCGCCGCCGTCGACAAGGTCAACATTCACGCCGGACTGCTTCTGTGCAGCCGGGAACCATTCGAGGTCCTTAAGCCAGTCCTGGTACTGAGTAGCAAGCCGGTATGAGAAGCCCCCGCCGCTGGCGCTCGAGTTGCCATCCGACGCCCCCGGGGTGCACGCGGCGAGCGCCGCAAGGAGGGCGGCCGACCCGGCAACCGCGGCCATTTTCTTGATTGAAGTCTTCAACGCACGTCCTTGTGTTGGGGGAGGTTCGTTTCTACGCATTGCGTGTCAACGTGTGAGTGGAACCACTCTAAGTCAATAAAGTGCGTGTTGCAAGCAATCCTGCTTGCATGATTCGCGCAACTCGGGGATCTGGTGGACAGCTCGCACGGAAGCTCCTGCGAAATCCGCGCGTCCGCGGGGCCGCCACTGCCTAAACGTCCAACACCACAGCAGATGCACATCGCGGGCAGTCTGGTGCCGGCGATGTGGATATCGAAGCAACGCCTGCCGGGCGAACGGCGACCATGCGCGGGCTGGTTCGCAGCAGGGGCACGGGACAACGGGCATGCGGCGGCTATGGCCTTCAGGAAGCGGCAAGCGTCCCTCATCCATGGAGAAGTCAGCGGTTAGCGCCGGGGATTGCCGACCGTTCGCCGTTTGAGGCTGTCCGTCGTTGTCCAGGTGGACAGCCTCCGTCTTTATGGATCCTCTTGGACCGGGCTATTACGCGGCATGCGCATTATGAAGACTGATCCCGGACCTACGGCGCAGGAACGACTTCCACGTTGACGCCCTGCCCGCGAAACTCGCTGAGCACGTCAGGAGCGGCCGTCCAATCCGTGACGATGGTCCAGTCGCTGTTGTCGAAGCGCGCCGAGTACCGATACGTCCTGGTTCCCAGCTTGCTTGCATGCACAAGCACGTAGACCCTCCTGGCACGCCGTGCCATCACCTCTTTGAGGCGGGTCTGGGCAAGGTCGGCCTCGATAACCTCGCCCGTAGGAAGTACGCTGTCGGCCCCCAGGAAAGCGATATCGAATGACATTCTTTCGAGTGTGGTCTCTGTCAGCGGACCAATGAAGGAATCGCTCGTGGGTCGCAGGTGCCCGCCGAGGCAGAACACATCCAGGTCTGCCCTGGCATGTATGTGGTTCAGTGCAACAAGACTCGGGGTGGTAATGGTCAGGCCTGAGTCCGCCGGCAGTGAGCGCGCGACTAAAGCGCACGTTGAACCGGCGTCAAGGAGGACGCTGTCTCCCCGGCCGATTTGTCCCACAGCCCAGGAAGCGATAGCGGCTTTCTGGTCGTAGGCTTCGCGGCTGCGGGCGGCGAGGCTGCTCTCCACTTGGCCGACCGTGGCGATTGCGCCGCCATATGTCCTCGCCAAGCGGCCGCTGCTGCTCAGGAGGGCAAGGTCGCGGCGGACGGTGGATGGCGTGACGTTGAACCTGCGGGCGATGGCGGCGACATTTGCGACGCCCATCTCGCCGGCGAGTTGCACAATGCGTTCACGTCGTTCGCGTGCGGACAGCGACTGCATGTCACGCTCTCCGTCATTTCTGTCTTCTGTCACTACTGTTCCATTTTCTTTCACATGATTAGTCTAGGGTCACCATTGTTGCGCAAAACGCGCTACTATGACTGGACACAACGCGCACTTAGGGAGCAAGCATCATGCATAGCCAAGATCTAGCCAGCGGTACCTCCTCGGAAGCCACGCAAGTACTGGCCTCCGAGCTGCTTCCAACCTCAGCGCGGGAGAACCATGCGTCCTTTATCACCGGGCTTGGCGGCGGCACCCTGGCATGCGTCTGGTTTGGCGGAAGCGCCGAGGGAAAACCAGATGTCGACATCCTCATGTCAACGCTCGACCCCGACGGTAGCTGGGCGGAAGACCGGGTCGCAGCAGCAACACCCGGACGATCCGACCAGAACCCTGTCCTCTTTGCGAGCCCCACCGGCGAACTGATCCTCTTGCAGACAGCGCAGGTCCTGGGAGCTCAGGACACCTCGCGAGTCCTTCTCCGTCGATCCAACGACCGCGGCGCTTCTTGGTCAGACCCGGTCGAGATGCCGGGCGATCCCGGCCTGTTCATCCGCCAAGCAGTCGTCGCCATCTCTCCCACGCGCTGGCTGCTGCCTGCCTTCCGCTGCCTGACACTTCCAGGTCGACAATGGCGCGGATCGGCGGATGTGACCGTTGTTCTCATCACCGACGATGCCGGGAAGACCTGGCGCGAAGTGGAGGTTCCGGAGTCCACAGGGCTGGTACACATGGCCGTAGTGCAGCGATCCGGCGGTCGGCTCGTAGGCTTTTTCAGAAGTCGCTGGGCCGATTGGATTTACCGGACCACTTCCGATGACCAAGGCGAGACTTGGTCTGTACCGTCGCCGACGGAGGTGCCGAACAACAATTCATCGATCGCCGTTGACTCCCAAGGCGCCTCCAGTCCGCTGCTTCTCGTCGCTAACCCGGTTTCGGCTCCCGACGAAGCCCACGAAGGTGACGATGATGAGCAGTTCACCGAGGGAAAGTACACGGCACCCGGATCGCGGCAGCCACTGACAAGACATGCCGTGTGGGGAACCGCCCGGCTTCCCCTGACTCTGCTGCGCTCAGACGATGAGGGGCTATCGTGGCGTCCAGTCCTCAACCTGGAAGACAGCCGGACGCTCGCTGCTGCCGGAATAGCCGAAACCGAAGGTGAATACCGCGGCCTCGAGGTGTCTTACCCCAGCATCTACATCGACGACGCCGGGACGGCCCACGTGACCTACTCGTACCGACGAAACGCGATCAAATACGTAAGCGTTCCAGCCAACGTGTGGGGGCAGTGAACTCCCGGCTTTGCCCAATCACTCACCCTCAGGTAGCGCGTAACACGCAGTCTCTGTATCCCGTTTAGCGCAAAGATGTCATGATAACTCCAAGACCTAACCGGCATGGAAAACCAAACCAGCCGACCGCTCGCTGAGAGGAGCAATGTGGCAACCGTGTATGTCCAGGCCGACGATTTCTCCGGCGCCGCCGAGGTGGGCTCCTGTTTTGCCGAGCACGGATTCTCAGCGCAGGTGCTACTGGGCGTCCCAGATGTCGGGCGCACCAGTTCCAGGCCGGCCCCCCAGGTGATCGTCGCCGACACGCACTCCCGAAGGCTTCCCGCAGCCGCGGCTGAGGCGCTGGTGAAGAACGCTTTCTCCAGCCCCGAAGCCACCGGCGCTCCGGTGCTCTTCAAGAAAATAGACTCCCTGTGGCGCGGCAACGTCCGCGCCGAAGCTTCCGCGCTGACCAGCCTGGGTTTTCACGCCGTCGTCGCAGGCGCACTCCCCCAGCTACAGCGTTCAATCGTGGCCGGCCGGGCACTCATCGCCGGCACCCCCCTGCCTCAAACGAACCTTTGGCAGGCAGAGGCTTCCCCTCCGCCTGCTGATGTTGCCTCTCTATTGCGCCCGCAGAATCCCGATTCGGTGAAAACACTGGATCTGGCCAACGTCCGGTCCCGCTCACTGTCCACCACGCTGGCCGGGCTCCTGAACTACGATCAGCCCCAACTGGTAGTGGCTGACGGCGAAACAGTGCAGGACCTGGCGCACGTGGTGGACGCCCTCGTTGAACTGCATTTCCACGCCGGCGGACGCCGGGTAGTACTGGTGGGAACCGGCGGCGCTGCCACGCTCCTCGCAATACGCCTGACAAAAACTGCGCAACCGGCGCTAGAGGTGCCAGCAGCGGATCCAGCCACGATAGAACCGCAAGCATCCGCAAGACCGGTACTCGCCGTCGTCGGCTCCGCCTCCACGACTGCACAATCCCAACTGGCCCAGCTGGAAAACCGTGGCTTCACAGTAGTCCGGCTCCTGGTCCACGGCGGCGCCACGGATGCAGATGGACCCCAACTAACCCTGGCTTCGGCCACGCTGAAGGCCGGCAACCATGTCGCCGTCACGGTATCGGAAGCCCAGATAGTCCCGGCGAAAGCACCAAGCATTGTCAAGGCCCTTTCGCAGTTCGCCGCGGAGGCTACAAAGGCAACCCCAGCTGACTTGATCCTCACAGGCGGCGAGACAGCCAGGGAAGTCCTGAACACCATAGGCCGCACCAGCATGGTCCCACTCACAGCCGTGCAGCACGGCGCGGTGCTGGGCCGCGCCGATGACGGGACGCTGGTGGGCACCAAGCCCGGCAGCTTCGGCGATGACCTGGCACTCGTGCAGCTATATGACGCCATCCTCCGCTACCGACCGCCGAACCCACACGCTTCCCTCATCCCTACCAAACTTCCCACGAACCTGGAGCAACAATGACCGAGGAAACAAACGAAAACCTGACACTGCCCTACGTGGCCGTGACCATGGGCGACGGCGCCGGCATCGGCCCGGAAGTCATCGTGCCTGCCGTCCTTGACCACGGGATCCTGCAGGAATGCCGGCCGGTCGTGATCGGCGACCTGTTGCGACTGCGGCAGGCCGCGGACATCCTTGGCATCGATGCCGACATACAGGCGATCGAAAACGTGGAGGACGCGGAATTCACTCCGGGCCGGGTGAACGTGATCGACCTGGCATTGCTGCCCGAGGACCTGAAATGGGGCCAGCTCTCCCTCTTGGCCGGGCATGCCGCATACGAATACATCCGAGTGGCCAGTGAACTGGCAATGACCGGAAAGGTGCAGGCCATTTGCACCGCGCCGCTGAACAAGGAGGCCCTGCACGCCGCCGGTCACATCTACCCCGGGCACACCGAACTTCTGGCTTCGCTCACAGGCACCGAAGAAGTGTCCATGATGCTCTCCACGCCCAAGATCCGAGTGATCCACGTGACCACGCACATCGGCTTGGCCGACGCCATCCGAAAAATCAACCCTGACCTGGTGCAGCGCACCATCCGGCGAGGCTACGAAGCGCTGGTCCGGGCAGGCATCCCAAACCCGAAAATCGGTGTATGCGCCATCAATCCCCACGCGGGCGAGAACGGCCTGTTCGGCCAAGGAGAAGAAGCGGAAAAAATCGAGCCTGGGGTACAGGCAGCGCAAGCAGAGGGAATCAATGCTGTAGGCCCACTCCCGGCGGATACGCTCTTCTTCCTGGCCGGTCGGGGCGACTACGATCTGGTAGTTGCCATGTATCACGACCAGGGACACGGCCCAGTGAAGGTGCTGGGCATCGAAGCCGGAGTGAACATCACCGTAGGCCTGCCCGTCATCCGCACGTCGGTAGACCACGGCACCGCCTTCGACATCGCAGGCAAGGCAATCGCCGACTCCCGTTCCATGGTTGAAGCCCTCCATCAGGCCGCAGAGATGGCCACCCGCCCATCCATGGCAAGGTAACTGGCTAATTCACGCCTACACCATAAACAGACTGGTCCCGGGCACGATCGCGAACGCGAACACTCTACCGGGCAGTTGTGCCGCGCCGGTTTCCGCATAGCAAGCACAGCTATGACCGCCACCGCCGACGTGTAAATGTCCCACACAAAACAAAGGCCCAGCGGCGCATCTGTGACAGCTTCGAACACCCTCGGCTGTCGCAGGCGCCAACTTTTGTCACTTGACGCATCCCGGACGAACGTGACGGTGCACTGCCCTCTCGATCAGGACGCAACCCGCCATGAGTCCGAAGCCGTCAAGAATGGCGACCATCGGCTTCGGCCTGGCCACAGACCTGGAGAGCCTGCGGCAGGTTTTGAGATCGAAACCTTCGCCGGTCAGCGCAAACTCGCCGAGTCAAGACGGAAACCACCAAATGGAGTCGCAACAACAACCGCAATGGATCCCCATTACCAACACCCACGAGCCGCCAAACCATGGCATCTACGTGCTTGCAGTCATCTCGAATAGCCAGTCCCGGGTCTACGCCCTGGTAAACCGGAGGCAAGCACGAACATTCCCGCTAGCAAATGGATGGCAGCACTTCCCAAGCTGACAGGAGGTGCTAAAACACCACGGAGAAGACTACGCCCAATGCGTGCGGTGAAGGCTCGCGAGCCAGACCGTAGCACTTCCAGAGACATTGATACGCCAGGTCTCTCCTTGTTGGCCCGATCCGAGACGGCCCCTTCTTGTCGTTGTGAATGACGCGCTCCTATGAAGCTGCGCGAGCAAGAATTGCGGAGCAGCCCTACCCCGCCGAAAAGCAGACTTAAGTGAGCACATGTTCACACGCACTTTGAACGGCCAAATACGACGCGCCGGCTTGCGGCAGGGAACAAAAACGAACCGGCCCACGAAAAATATTCATAGGACTTTTCTGAAAGTCATGTCATCGGCACACATGCTTCAACCATGAAGAAGTGATCGGCACCAGGGACCGACGACACACCAGGAAGGAACGCACGAATGACCCCACATCCCCGCAAGCGGAGCGCCCACACGCCAGGACGCTAACCCCGCTCCCCCACCCAAACTGAACAGGCCGCACCCGGCGGCCAAGCACTATCCGGGACGATGACGCAGAGGCTCACGCCAAGCTTTGTCCACACTTAAAAGCAAAAACCCCCTCTGACGAGGGGGTATGCCGTGCCCGAGGTGGGACTCGAACGCGATTCCCGGCCTTGTCATTGCTGGGAAGTGGCGGAAACATGCGGAATCCGGTCCAGTCCGGCGGCTGTACGAGGCAGTCTGAGCTAGAAGGTGTGGACATCGTCCACACCTTCAGTTCCGCTGCTGCACCTGGAGGGAACGACACTTAGCGGCGTGGCACGGGAGCGGCTTGCCTCGTCGAACCAGCTAATTCGACAGGTGGCGATGGAATGCCGCCCTCAGCTCAACCATGGCTCCCACTGCGATCAGGTCTGCCATCACAGCATGGTGAGTCACTGAGTTCGGAGTTGGGTAAGCCTGTTGGAGGTTGGTCATGCAGATCATCGATTCGGTGGCCAAGGTTGCGTAGGCACGAAGTAGGCGCGAGTTCCCAGGCGCGGCGACAAGAGCGGTGTGGAACTCAAGGTCCAGCCTCTGCACGCGTGCCCAGTCGCCCTCTTCTGCTGCTTGGGAAAGGCTGGAGGCAATGGACAGGAGCTTGTCCGCTACCCATTTCCGCTGTGGAGCGGGTCGGGCAATTATCAGCTCGGCTGCACCGAGCTCGAGGATCTCGCGAACACCGAAAATCTCATCAACATCCTTGGGCGTGAGTTCGACGACGAACACCCCGCGGTTTGGTTTGCTTACCAGCAGGCCCTCCTGACTCAGCCGCTGCAAGGCTTCACGAAGGGGGCCACGGGAGAGGTTCAGCTGAGTGGAGACGTGCGTTTCGTTGATTTGCTGGCCGGGCGCGAAGTAGCCATCGATGATTCGTTCGCGGAGTTGGGCAGCGATTTTTATGGACGTCGACTGCGGGGTCATGGGCGCAATACCAGCCGGATCTTTCATCAAGCTTCCTTCCTGCCAACAGTCCCGTGGTCGCAATCTACAGCAATTGTAAATCGTCAACAATCTACTTTCTTACAAACCCTAGGTTTCTCGGTATAGCTGTTATACAGTTTCGGTGTGATCATCGACACAGTGACCGTTGCGGACGCCGTCCGCTCGCGCTTGGAGCGGAGCCTCCTTGCCGGGGATTATCCCGCCGGAGCAGAAGTCAGAGACACCCACGTCGCTCAGCAGCTCGGGGTGGCACGACCGACTGCTCGGGTGGCGGTTCAGGCGCTGATCGCCGACGGATTCCTCGTTCGGGAAAGCGGTAAGAGTGCCAGGGTGCGCAGTTTCACCCCGGAGGACGTCGCCGACATCTTCCGCGTTCGACGGCTCATCGAGTTCGACGCGGTTGTCAGCGTCTGTAGAGACGGCGACACCGCCGGCATCGCCGCCTCCTTGGAAAAGTTCGCCGCCGTCAAGAACGACCAGGATTGGGAATCGGCAGCGCAGGCCGATATGTGCTTCCACTCCGCAGTGGTTGCCGCAGCCCAATCCCCCAGGCTCAGCAGCTTGTTTCAAACCATTTCCACGGAAATCCGGCTGCTCATGGCTCTGCTTCGCACCCATTACCCGCGCATTTCTACACTGCGGGATGAGCATGCCGGGCTTCTGGAAGCGTTGAACGCTCGAGATCCCGGGCTCGCCCTCCGGCTGTGGGCGGTGCACTTGGAGGACGCAGAAACGTTCCTCAGCCAGCGAATCGGCGAAACCATGCTTAGCACCTAACCCGCTGCCAGTTCCCCGCAGCGGGACCTCAGGTCGGAGCCTCACAGCACGTTCATCACCTCCTAGGCCGCCCTCGAGGCAGCCACTCCCCTCACAACGCTTCTCGTTGTGTTCCATCATGTCCCCGCGAATCCTTGACCGGGGCTGACTCGTTGCGCCCCTTTCATAGGCCGCTACGCCGCGAGGCTGACGGGCTGATTTGTGCTGCCCAGAAACCCCGAACACCGTTTCATCCATCACACCGGAAGGCACTCCATGAAATTCACCACCCAGGCGACCCGCCGCACCGTTCTCTCCGCGGCAGCTGTCGCGGCAGCACTGGCATTGTCGTCCTGCAGCGGGGCGACCACCGCTTCTACAGCCGGCGGCAAGAAGACCATCACCATCGGCATTGGAGAGGAAGCCCCCTTTGCATTCACTGATCCGGCCAGCAGCAAGCTCGCTGGTTTGGACGGGGAAATGCTCCGGGCCGTCGCAGAATCCAAAGGATGGGAGATCAAAACGTTCGTCACCGACTTCGCCACCCTGATCCCGGCCCTGAATGCCAAAAAGGCCGACATCATCGTCGATGGCATGTTCATCACCGACAAGCGCAAAGAACAAGTCAACTTCACCGACCCGCTCTACCTGCAGCCCGAAGGAATGATTGTCCCTGCAGGCTCGACCCTTGCCTCCAAGGAAGACGTCAAAGGTAAGGTCATCGGCGCGCAAACCGGCACCGTGTACGGCGAATGGGTCAAAACCCTGGGCGGCAGTGACGTGAAGTTCGTCGACACCCAAGCAGCCCTCATCACCGCCGTCGAGAACGGCCAGGTCGACGCCGCGTTCACCGACTCCGCGGTCATCGGCTACAGCTTGGTCCAAAAGCCCAACTCCAAGATCAAGCTCGTTACCCCTTACGAACCGCACTTCCAAGGCATCATCGGCGCCGGCGTACGCAAGGAAGACACCCAACTGCTCACCGACCTGAACGCCGGCCTTACGGAATTGAAACAGTCTCCGCAGTACCTGGAGATCCTCAAGAAGTACGGCCTCGGCGAAACCAACGCAGCCAAGTAGTCCGCCAGGGGTGGCCGGCAACGGCGCCGGCCACCCCAGCAACCAACAGATCTGGATTACCAATGGATTTCATTACCCGTACGCTCTCTGTGTTCCCCCAGTTGATCTCGGCCGTCCCTGTCGTGCTGCAACTGGCCTTCGGTGCCATGGCCCTGGCCCTCGTTCTTGGCTTGCTCATCGCCCTGGCACGGCTTTCCACCTCGGCCCCGCTCAAAGCCATCGCGACCACCTTCGTTGAAGTCATGCGAGGCACGCCGTTGCTCGTGCAACTGGTGTACATCTTCTTCGTCCTGCCAAGCCTCGGCGTCGAGATCCAGCCCGTCCCCGCCGGAATCCTCGGCCTGGGGCTGAACTATGCGGCCTACCTCTCCGAAGTGTTCCGCTCGGCAATCCTATCCGTGGAACACGGCCAGACCGAGGCCGCCCTCTCCCTGGGATATACCCCGACCAGCACCTTATGGAAAGTGGTCATCCCACAGTCGTTCGTGGTCTCCCTGGCCCCAATCGGCAACTACTTCATCTCCCTGATCAAAGACACAGCCCTGACCTCCGTGATCGCAGTCGCCGAAATCCTCAAGACCGCGAACATGATCAACAGCCAGACCTTCCAGACCACGGAAATCTACACTGCCGCAGCCCTCATGTACCTGATCATCAGCCTTCCCCTTTCCAGGGCCGTGGTTGTACTCGAAAGGAAGGTTCGCGCCAATGCCTGAACCAACAGTCATCAGCATCAACGACGTGCACAAAACCTACGTCGTCGGATCCAAAGCCACACTCTGGCAGAAAATGACATCCAGGCGTCCGGTCCAGAGGCGCCTTGAGGTCCTCAAAGGCGTCGACCTGGACATCCGCCGTGGAGAGACCGTCGTCATTTTGGGTTCCAGCGGCTCGGGAAAGAGCACCCTTCTGCGCTGCATCAACAAACTCGAAACCATCGACGGAGGCCGGATCCTCGTCAACGGCCACATGATCGGCTACGAAGACCGCGGCGGAAAACTGGTCAGCGAGAAACCTTCCATCACAGCCAAAAAGCGCACCGATGTCGGCATGGTTTTTCAACACTTCAACCTGTTCCTGAACAAGACCGCCCTGGGCAACGTGATGGCGCCCTTGCGCGACGTTAAAGGAATGACCGCCAAACAGGCCCGCGAAGTCGCACTCCCCCAGCTTCGCCTCGTCGGACTCGCGGACAGGGCGGAAAACTACCCCAGCCGTCTCTCCGGTGGACAGAAACAGCGCGTCGCCATAGCACGCGCCCTGGCCATGGAACCAAGCGTCATGCTCTTCGACGAACCCACCTCGGCATTGGACCCCGAACTTGTCGGTGAAGTCCTGAATGTCATCAAGAAGATTGCTCAGCAGGGCACGACCATGGTGATCGTCACCCACGAGATGCAGTTCGCCCGCGACATCGCAGACCGCATCGTCGTCATGGACCAAGGCGTCATCGTCGAGCAGGGGCCGCCCGAGGTCATTTTCACGCACCCCACACACGCCAAAACACGGGCGCTGTTGAGCCGTTCGGGCGTGCTGCCCAGCCCCTCAGCGTAAGGAATAATACTGAAATGAACCAACGATAATGGACGCCATCCCGCTCAGAACCTTGGATCTGACCGTCGAGCCCGGTCAGGACCTCAACGGGCTTCTTGATGCAGCAGTGCAGCAGTTGATGACGGCAGCGATCGCAGAAAAGGCAGGTATCCAGGTTGTCCGCTCCGCCGTCGGAACCTACACTGCATCTGTATCGGCTGAGGTTCCTTTCGGGACAACCATGGAGTCCTGGGAACCGCCGCAGACCGCAGCCGCCCCTCTCGCCCACTTCACCCCGTAGGAGCAACACAAGAACTGCCCTGGGCACGATAAATTTCGTGCCCAAGGCAGTTTGTGTGGCCTGTCCGGGCCTCTAATACAGCTGGCCGCCGACAGGCACTGCCTTACCCGGGACGACCAGGACGCATTCTCCATCTGCATCAGGAACGCCCAGGGTCAGAACCTCCGAGAGGACGGGTCCGATTCGCCGGGCGGGGAGGTTGACGACACACATGACGCGTGTGCCTGCCAACTCATCGAGGGTGTAGTTGGCCGGTAGCTGGGCGCTGGAGCGCTTGACGCCGAGCTCTGGACCCAGGTCGATCCACAGCTTGTAGGCTGGCTTGCGGGCTTCGGGAAATTCTTCGGCTTTGACGATTTCCCCGACACGGATGTCAACTTTTTGGAAGTCTGCAAATTCGATCATGGGTCTCTCCTGTGTTAGCGGCAGTTTCAACTGCTCGGCGGTTTGGGTTCTTCAGGTGGCGGTGTAGCCGCCGTCGACCGGTAGCGAGATTCCGGTCAGGTATGCGGCAGCGTCCGAGGCCAGATAGACCACAGCGCCGGCCACGTCGCGGGCTTCGGCTACACGGCCCAGGGGTATTCCGGCTGCGGCTCTTTGGGCGGCCTCGGCGGGGTCATCTTGTTCAGCCGTCCAGGCTTCGAACAGGGGGGTCCTGGTCATTCCTGGCGCGATCGCGTTGACCCTGATGTTGTGGGGGGCGAGTTCCACGGCTGCGGATCTTGTCAGGGCCAGCACGGCTCCTTTGGACGCTGCGTAGATGGACATGGATGGGACTCCAATGGAGGCCAGCCGGGAGGTGATGTTGATAATCGATCCACCGCCGAGTTTCTTCATGAGAGCACCTGCTGCCTGCAGCATCGCCAGGGATGCAAAGGTGTTGGTCTCAAAGACAGCCCGGACGGTCTCCATGGGTGTCGTGAGCAGGTCGCCGGTGTGGTCGATGCCGGCGTTATTGACCAGGACGTCCAAGCCGCCGCCAAAAGCGTAAGCGGCGCGGACGATGTGCTGTGCTGAGTCTGAACTGGTCAGGTCCGCTGCCACAAACCGAGCACGCGGGCCAAGGTCCGCAGCGAGGGCTTCCCCGGTAGGAAGCGAGCGGCCGGTCAGCAATACGTTGTATCCGGCCTCGTAAAGGGCCCTGGCAGTGGCGTCGCCGATGCCCGAGGTAGCTCCGGTGACAATCGCTGTCGGCGGCGGAACGTTTTCTCGAGGAGCGGTCACGATGCTGCACGCGTCCCGGCCGGCTGCCCTGCCGGCAAAGCGGTTTCTGCCGACGCCGGCTTTGGACGACGTTTGGTGGGCGCGACATTCACCAAAACCAGTCCCGCAATGACGAGCGGGAAACCGAACCAGCCCTCGGGCCGGAACGCTTCGCCGATGATGAGGACGGCCAGTACGGTGGCCACAACGGGCTCCAGAACCGTATAGAGGGTTGCGGTTGAGGCTTTCATCCGTCCAAGACCGAAAGCGAACAGTGTGTGCCCCAGCGCGGTGGGAATGACCGCCAAATACAGGAGGACAGCCCAAACAGGGGTCGTGAACGTGTTCTCACCGGTAAAGGCCAAGAGCCCAAGCATGGGTAGCGCGGCGGTCCCCTGAATGGCTGCGACCACTGTCCGATGTGCCATTCCCTCGGGACGGTTGGCGCATGGCTGAATGAGCCGGCCGGTCGCAAAGGCGTACAGCGCGTAGGTTATGCCTGCAACGAGGCCCGCTACGATACCTGGGACCAAGCCGGCCGCGTCGCCGGTGCCATGGTCTTCGCGGGCAGCCAGCAGAATTCCTGCGCCCGCGACCGTCACCAGCATCGCAGCCGTCCAGGTAATGGTCACTCGTTTGCCGTCCACAACCCATTCGAGCAGGCCCGCGAAGAGCGGACCTGAGCCAATGGAAATGATGGTCCCCAAGGCGGCGCCGGTCAGGGACACCGACACGTAGAACAGGGGCATGTACATCATCAGCCCCAAGGCCCCGAGCAGGATGTACCGTGTTGCGCCGCGGGTCCTGAAGGACTTGAGCACAGCCTTCAGGGAAATCAGCCCCAGGATTATCCCTCCGACACCGACGCTGGCTGCTCCTACCGCTACGGGATTTTCCTGCGGGATAAGCACTGCTGCAACTCCTGTGGTTCCCCAGAGCGTGGCCGTGGTGATGATTGCCGGGGCGCCCCAGCGGGTGGGCTGGATCGCGGTCACAGCGCGGCCACCAAGTCCTTGGCCATGCTGCGTGCCTCCGCCAGGCACTCATCATTGCCTTCCAGCCCTGCCCTAGCCATGGCCCCTTCGAGGAGGAAGGAAAGCTGCCGCGCGGTTGCGGCGTTCCGCGCACCACGCTGCGGAGCAATTTCCGTCAGATGGCCGGCCAGGAGGCCTTCAACCTCTTCCTTGTGAACCTTCACGATGTTCCGGCCGGGGTCCCCTACGGGAAGTTCGGCAGCGGCGTTAAGTAGCCCGCATCCGCGGAAGCCCCGCTCGTATTCGAAGTGTGCGTGGTCGGTGTAGGCGTCAAAGACGGCCAGCAGCCGATCGATGGGCGTCCGGGCGGCGTCCCGCCGGCGCCGATAGAGGCCCAGCCATTCCTCGTGCCGTTCGTTCAAGTACGCGGCCACAAGATCGGCTTTGGAAGCAAAGTTGTTGTAGAGGCTCATCTTGGCTACTCCAGCGTCTGCTGTCACGGCGTCTATGCCGGTGGAGGCAAGCCCATCTGCGTAGAAGAGCTTCGCTGCAGATTGCAGCAGCTTCTCTCTGGCGGGACGCCTGCGTCCGGAAGCCTCGGTGTTGTGGTTGTTGGTTGTTTTCATGGAACCACCTTAATTAGGTAGACCAGTCTACCTAATCAATGCGTTACCCCACAAGACGTAATGCCCAGCCAGTTCTCCGATTTCCACACCTTGCAGCCTTCTTCTTCGAACACCGCAGCGCGGCCCCCTCCGCCGTCCACCCAGAGCCAGAAGAGTGAGGCATCGTTGGCTACAGCGTCGATGAATCCGGCGTGGACACGCCCGTCGGGAAGTTGAACGACGACGCGGTCCCCTGCATTCAAAAAGACCCAGTCATATAGGCGCATCGGGTTCTCCTCCGGAACCGCCAGCGCTTCGGGCAACACTTGCGCCGAAACCGGTGCCGGCCCTCCGGGATGGGCGGACATCCTTACCTCGCTCATGGCCCCTACCACCCGCGCTCTGCGAGGCGGTGGGGTTCGGGGATTTCGTCGACGTTGATGCCGACCATGGCTTCGCCCAGGCCGCGGGAGACCTTGGCGATCACGTCAGGGTCGTCGTGGAAGGTGGTGGCCTTGACGACGGCGGCCGCGCGCTCTGCGGGGTTGCCGGACTTGAAGATACCGGAACCGACGAACACGCCATCCGCACCCAGCTGCATCATCATCGCCGCATCAGCCGGGGTCGCGATGCCACCGGCGGTGAACAACACCACCGGAAGCTTGCCCGTGGCAGCAACTTCCTTCACCAACTCGTACGGGGCCTGCAACTCCTTGGCCGCAACATACAGCTCGTCCTCGGGAAGAGCCGAAAGCTTCGCGATCTCAGCACGGATCTTACGCATGTGACCGGTCGCGTTGGACACATCACCGGTACCGGCTTCGCCCTTGGAACGGATCATCGCAGCACCTTCGTTGATGCGGCGCAGCGCCTCACCCAGGTTGGTGGCACCACAAACGAACGGAACAGTGAAGTTCCACTTGTCGATGTGGTTGATGTAGTCCGCCGGGGTCAACACCTCGGACTCATCGATGTAGTCCACACCCAACGACTGCAGGACCTGGGCCTCGACGAAGTGGCCGATACGGGCCTTGGCCATCACCGGGATGGACACCGCGGCAATGATCTGATCGATCATGTCGGGATCGGACATGCGGGACACGCCACCCTGGGCGCGGATATCAGCCGGAACACGCTCCAGCGCCATGACAGCCACGGCACCGGCATCCTCGGCCATGCGGGCCTGCTCGACGTTAACGACGTCCATGATGACGCCGCCCTTGAGCATCTCCGCCATGCCCCGCTTAACGCGGCTGGAGCCGGTGGTGGTTGGGGTCGTGTCAGTCATGGGAGTTCCTTCTTTTGCGTCGGGATTGGAAGGCGGTGGGCTGGGGCAGGAACCGCCACTGAACGGCAGCACCGTTCAGTGGCGGCATCAGGTCACCGCGATGAAGCGTGATGCGTACCCGCGGTTCCGGGATGGATTCCCAGATTCCGAGGGTGGGACAGTGGCTGCCGGTTTCGGCGAGCCTATCTTCGCGCCGCATCAGGCGCGTCCCGGCGCGTGGCCTCAGGTCCTGCTGGTTCTTAGCCAACTTCTTGCCGTTCACGCAGAGCCAGCCGGCGGGGGCTGTTGGGGTTCAGGAGAGAGTTTTTGCGACCGTAGAACCAGTAGACGATGAGCCCGATGATGAGCCAGCCGCCGAAACGGACCCAGGTGTCCCAGTGCAGCTGCAGCATCAGGAAACCGGAGGCAAGCAGGCCGAAGATCGGAACGATGGGCATGAACGGGATCCGGAACGTGCGGGGTGTGTCCGGGCGGGTCTTGCGCAGGACGATGACGGCGGCGCAGACGACCACGAAGGCGGCGAGGATGCCGATGTTGGTCAAGTCGGCGACCAGACGAATGGGGAAGACTCCGGCCAGGAGAGCCGAGGCGATGCCGGCGATCCAGGTGACACGCAGCGGCACGCCGCGCTTACGGTCGGTCTTGGCGAACCAGCCCGGCAGCAGGCCGTCGCGGCTCATGGAGAACCAGACACGGGTGACGCCGAGCATGAAGGTGAGCATCACAGTGAGGATGGAGACAACGGCGAAGGCGGAGATGATGGTGGCGATCGTGGGCATGCCGACCGAGTCAAAGGCCGACGCGAAGGCGCTCTGCGGGTTGATTTCCGTGTATTTCTGCATGCCGGTCAGCACGAGAGTCGCCAGGACGTACAGGGCCATGGCGATGGCAAGGGACAGCAGAATCGCTTTGGGCATGTGCTTCTTGCCGTCAACTGCTTCTTCGGCGGCGGTGCTCATGGCGTCGTAGCCGAAGACGGCGAAAAAGACCGTGGCCGCTCCCGCCATGGCCGGCTCAAAGCCGTTGGGCATGAAGGGCACGAAGTTTTCGGTGTGTATATGGAAGATGCCGATCCCGATGATGGCCAGAACGACGATGATCTTCAAGCCGACGGCCACGAGTTCGAAGCGTCCGAAGCTCTTGGAGCCGCGGCTGAGTATCCACGTGACCAGCAGGCAGGTCAGGATCGCAGGCAAGTTGATGATGCCATCGGGGGTCTCGGGGGTGTGGGCGTAGGCGAGAGCTGCGGGCAGTTCGATGCCGATGCCGCCCAGGAACGCTGAGAAGTAGCCGGAGATGCCAATAGCGACGACCGAAACGATCGCGGTGTACTCGAGCAACAGGTCCCAACCGATGAACCATCCGACGATTTCACCCAGGGCGACATAGCCATAGGTATAGGCCGATCCGGCGCGTGGGATCATCCCGGCGAACTCGGCGTAGGACAGCGCGGCAGCAGCGCTGGCAAGCCCGGCGATGAGGAAGGAGATGACAACCGCTGGCCCAACAGCCGGATTGACTGCGTCACCGCGGGCCACCACGCCCGCCAGCGTGAAGATGCCGACACCGATAATGCCTCCTACACCAATGGCGGTCAGTTGCCACAGACCCAAAGCCTTCTTGAGTCCGGAACCGTGACCATCCTCCCCTCCGACCTCATCAATAGGTTTGCGACTGAGCACGGAATAGCGCGCAGGACTGGACATAAAGCTCCTGAGTTAGTGGTTAGCCTGCCGTGGGCACTGCTGTGGGCACCAGGCGGCGGTGACGTGGGTAACAAGGATTCTGGTTCACCGAACGTAGGATTGTCAACAATCAGAGAATTAGCACTAGCCGTTTATCGGCGTGAGCAGTACGATTGTTGACAATCATCCGATACTTCGATAGTCGAGGAACCTCATGAAACGTACCGAAGGGTTCCAGCCGATCAGCCAGGAGTCCACTCCTGCGCTGATCGCTGCCCAGTTGCGAGAGCACATCAGCCGTGGCTCCATGGCCCCCGGCGCCCAGTTGGTGGAGATGGAAATTGCCAGTGCTCTCGGCGTCAGCCGCGGGCCAATCCGCGAAGCCATCCAGCGGCTGACGCAGGAAGGGCTGTTGGTCAGCATCCGCAACAGGGGCGTGTTCGTCGCTGAATTCGGACCGGACGACATTCGCGACATTTATGAGGCCCGCACGGCCGTGGAAAAGGCTGCGGCCGGGATCCTCGTTAGCGGTGACCACGCTCTGGCCGGCAAAGAACTGCTGCTCAAAGTGGACGACATGGATGCCGCCCGGATGAAAAACAACTCCGAGGCCATGTCCGCCGCAGATGTCGCCTTCCATGAACGCCTCGTCGAGATGGCAGCCAGTCCGCGACTGTCACGCATGCACGGCACCCTCCTGACCGAGACCCGCATGTGCCTGAACCGGTTGGAGGGCCGCTACTTGGACGAATCGGTCAGGGTCGCTGAACACCGTCACATCGCCGAGGCGCTCAGCAACGGCAACGCGAACGGGTTGATGAAACTGCTCGACGCCCACAAGGACGACGCTCTGGCCCGCCTACTGACTGAGAAGCCTTCAAGCGCCAGTCTCCAGACTGCCTAGAAAGTCCCGGCCGTGATGCATCATGTTCGATGATCTTCAGCGACGGGTCAACGAGGTCGCCCGACGGGTAGGACTACCGGTCTCGCTGACAACACCCGATCTGGACTCCATCGTTTTCAGTCCCCACTCCGGGCTCATCATAGACGCCGTGCGATCCAAGTCCCTCCTCAGCCGGGGCACCGAAGAATGGGTGGTCCGGTGGTTCCGGCAGGCGGGGGTCGGTGGTTCCCTTGAGCCGACGTTCGTTCCCGGAATACCGGCGAAGGAAGCAATGTCCCGGTGGGTGGTACCGGTCCATACTGGCGGCGTCATCCTCGGCTACCTGGCGATCCTTGATCCGGAAGCCATCTGCGATCCAGAAACCCTCGAGGCCGTGGAGGAGCAGGCCGCCGACATCGCACGCATTATGGTCGATTCCGAGGAGTCGGCCAGCCTGGCCAAGGACAGGCTCCGGCGGGTCCTGACCGGGCATGGCACCGACCAGGCTGCGGCCACCGAGGAACTTTGGGACCAGCTCGACAGCCGCGTCCACCAGTGGATGATCGCGGCCGCGACGTCCGTGGACGCTGCCGCGCACAAGGTTGAGAGACGACCCAAAGCGCAGGTGCAGCGCGGGTCACCGTCCCTAGGGGCACTCACTGTCGAATGCGCCTTCGAGGATCATCACGTGCTTCTCCTTGCCGGCGACTCAACTCTGGACCCGGATGCCCTTGCCGACCTCATCCCCTGCTGCCCGACGCCTTTAATTGGCGCGGGCGGACCGGTCGAGGAAGCGACCAGCCTTCCCCGCTCCTACCGGCAAGCCCTCGGAGCGCTCCGGACCGCCACGGCCAGGGAACCTGCTCCCGACAGGACCATCCGCTGGACCGAACTGAGTCCCATCAAGGTTCTGGCCCTTCAGGATCCGGACACCCTGGCCGACACCGTGCCCCCGACCATCGCCGCCCTCGGATCGGAAACCGAACTCCTCGAAACCGTAGACCACTACTTGGACCACGGGCGCAAACCCGACCTCGTCGCCGACAGCCTCCACATCCACCGAGGCACCCTGTACTACCGCCTGCGGAAATTTGAGGACGCCACGGGCCTGGACCTGGAGTCCGGCAAAGACCGACTGACGATTCAGCTCTCCCTGGAAGCACTCAAACTCCTGCGGGCACCCAAATGGCACCACGCCCACTAATCGCCGCTCAACGAAAAGAAGACCATGATCTGCACCTACCTGCTGTTACGCCCCGCGCCCGAGTCCCTGGAAGCGCTCGTCACCTACTACCGCGACCATGACGTCATTGGCGCTGCCCTCCCCTACGGGCTGCGAAAGGGAGAGCTCGGACACCCCGTACAAAACGCCACCACAGTCGCTGTCGTTTCTCTCTGGGACTCGCAGGACGCCTACCTCGGATGGTTGAAAGCGCCGGAGCGTAAAAGCCTCATTGCCGGCATGATGCCGCTTCTCGATGGCGCAGACTCCATCACTGGCTGGAGCAAGGAAACGGACGCCGTGTCGAGCGTGGACTTCTCGGTCCTCTTCGGCGAACGACCCGTTTCCATCAGGATCCGCACCGGGGCAGACACTGCGCCCTGAGCCTGTGCCCACCGCTACCACTGCCTTGGAACAGAGGTTGAACCGGCGTTGGAACCGAAGTTGAACGGCAGTTGAACCAGCGGCGACGAACACTAATCCCGCGTCCATAGTCCCCAAGTGACCCCGGTCATAGGCTTTAGTCAACAATCCGACAAAAGCCTGAAAGCGACCGACATGTCATCCACACTTATTTTGGCCAATGCCACGGTCATCACCGCCGACGGAACCGACCCCATCCAGAACGCGTTCATCCGCGTGGACGGCACCCGGATCTCACGGGTCTCACGCACCGCTATCCAGAGCACCGACGCCAAGGTCATCGACTGCACCGGCATGACCGTCATACCGGGCCTCATCGACGCCCACACACACATTTCCGCAGGAGACTACCTGAACAAGGTCCACCTCCTGCCGACGGCGGTGAACGCCGCCCGTGGCTTCCGGGCCCTGAGCGAATGCCTCGACTACGGCATCACCACCATCCGCGACGCCGGGTTTACCGACTACGGCTTCAAGCAAGCCGTCCTCGAAGGCAGCGCCGAAGGACCGCGCATGCACCTGGCCATCGCTCCGCTCAGCCAGACCGGAGGCCACAGCGACTTCCGCACCCGGGAAGAAGACGACTACCGCCGGGCGGACGGGGTCTACCACCCCGGCTTGGTCGCCGACGGCCCCGACGGATGCCGGCGTGCCGCCCGCGAAGTGTTGCGCCGCGGCGCGGACCAGATCAAGATCATGGCCAGCGGGGGCTGCACCTCCCCTACCGACAGCGTGGACCACACCCAGTTCACGGATGAGGAGATGCGGGCCATCGTCTACGAGGCCCGGGCCCAGGAAAAATACGTCATGGCCCACGCCTACACCCCGCAATCCATCCTGGCCTGCGTCGCAGCAGGCATTCGCAGCATCGAACACGGCAACGGCGTGGACGAGGAGGCAGCGGATGCCATGCGCGAGTCGGGCACCTTCGCAGTCCCCACCGTCGCGACCTACGAACTGCTCCTGCGCGACGGCCTCGCCGGAGGCATGCCCGAAGACCAAGTCACGATGGTCAAGAAAGTCCTTGGAACCGCCTACGAGGCGTTGGAAATCCTCAAAGACCGCGGCGTCAAAATCGCCTCAGGTTCGGACGTACTGGGGCCCCACCAGGGCTACAAGACCTACGAACTCGAATTGAAGGCGCGGGTGCTCGGCGCACTGGGCACCCTCGAAGCAAGCACCCGCACCAATGCCGAGCTGATCGGCATGGATCATGACCTCGGCACCATCGCCGAAGGCAAACTCGCCGATCTGGTGGTTCTCTCCCGCGACCCGCTGGCCGACATCACCACGCTGCAAGACAAAACCACCTTCCAGCTGGTCCTGAGCGAAGGCCGGATTTTCCGCGACCGCCGCAACGCCTAACCCACTCCCTCAACAACAAGGAACACTGACATGCAAAGTCAAAGCACCGCGATTTCCCCTCCGGAAGCGCACGAACAAAACCAGGCGAAGAAGGCCTACGTCGCCGCCGGCATCGGCTGGGGCCTGGATGGCCTAACCTGGACAATCTACGGCTTCGCTCTCACTGCCGTCGGACCGGTCCTCGGGTTCACCTCCGCCACCGCGGGCTGGATCACCGCCATCAGCATCGTCGCCTCAGCTGTCGGCGGCGCCCTCGGCGGCGTCCTTGCAGACCGTTTCGGCCGCGTCCGGACCCTGACCTGGGTCATCCTCGGGTACTGTCTCTTCACCGGTCTGACCGCCACGTCCCAGGACGTCACCCAGTTCGCCATCTGGCGCGTCCTCGAAGGCCTCGCCTTCGGCGCCGAATGGGCCGTAGGCGCAGCTCTCGTCTCCGAATACGCACCTGCCCACAAACGCGGCCGCATCCTCTCTGCCATCCACAGCTGCTACGCCCTCGGCTGGGCACTGTCCACCGCCATCTACCTCTGGGTCTTCTCCATCGCCGATCCGGCCGTCGGCTGGCGCTACCTGTTCTTCATCGGCGTCATCCCCGCCATCGTCGCCTTCTGGATCCGCCGCACCGTCAAGGACAAAGTCCAGGTCACCAAAAAGCCCAAGGGCACCAAGCTTCCCCTAACGATGCTCTTCAGCCGCTCCCAAATCCGCACCACCCTCCTGGCCACCCTTATGGGCATGGGCGTCCAGGGCATCTACTACTCCGTCTTCGTCTTCCTTCCCTCCTTCCTTAAAACCGAGCGGGGAATGAGTGTGGTCGGCACCGCTGGCTACACCTGGGTTGTCATCGCCGGATCCTTCCTCGGCTACCTGATCTCCGGCCACATCCACGACCGGTTCGGCCGCCGCCCAACCTTCGCTTTCTTCTTCCTCGCCTCCATCGCCTCCATCGTCCTTTTCGTGCTGACACCGGTGGCGCAGCCGTTCATCGCCCTGCCCATCTGCTTCCTGCTCGGCTTCTTCGCCTCCGGCCAGGCCGGCGGCCTGGGCGCCTTCCTGGCCGAACTCTTCCCGACTGAAATGCGCGCCACCGGACAAGGATTCGCCTACAACGTAGGGCGCGGCGTGGCCGCATTCGGCCCCCTGTCCATCGGCCTGTTCTCCGCCTCCATCGGGCTGGGAAACTCCATCATGACCGTAGGTGCAATCGGGGCAACCCTGGCACTGCTCGCCGTCTGGGCGCTTCCGGAAACAAAGAACAAGGACATCCTCACCACCCACTAATATTTTTTCGTATGATTGTTGACAATCGTGATGTGGACGATCATTATTGATGCAGGTGGTCAGCGCCACATCCTGACCCGGCGGAGACGCTTCCGCAAACAGCGAGACACCAGCGCAAGCCCCGACCGGGGCCATCAACGACAAACAAAAGGGAATGAACATGTTCGAAGAATTCGACGCCCTTAGCTTCGACTGCTACGGCACTCTGATTGACTGGGAAGCAGGCATCGCCGCCGTTCTCGGACCCTGGGGCCGCGCAGCTCGTCCCGAACTGACCGACGAGGACCTTCTGCTCGCCTACGCAGACGAAGAAGCCCGCATCGAAAAGGAACACCCGACCACCCTCTACCCGCAGGTCCTGGCCGAAGCGTTCCGCGCAACCGGCGCCAAGCTGGGCATCCCGGTCTCCGACGCAGACGCCGAGAAGCTCGGCTCCTCGGTTCCGGAATGGCCCGCCTTCCCGGATTCGGTCGAGGCACTGCGCAAGCTCAAGACCCGCTTCAAGCTGATCATCCTCTCCAACATCGACAATAAGAGCTTCGAAGGCAGCAACGCCCGCCTCGGAGTCGAATTCGACCGGATCATCACCGCCGAAGAGGTCGGCAGCTACAAGCCGAACCAGCGCAACTTCGGAGCCCTCAACGCCTACGTCGACAGCGAAGGCCTCAAGGTCCTGCACGTGGCCCAGAGCCTGTTCCACGATCATGTTCCCGGCAAGGCAGCAGGCCTGAAGGGCGTCTGGATCAACCGCCGCCACAACGCTCCGGGCTGGGGCGCGACCCCCGACCCCGGCGCTGAAGTCAGCCCCGACTGGACGTTCAACTCCATGGCCGAATTCGCTGACGCCGCCGTCCCGCAGACGGTCGCATCGAACTAAGCTCCGGCTTACCAGATCCGCGGCCAGCACCCCGAGACCCCCTAGCGGCGGTACCGGGTGCTGGCCGCACCACTATCCAAACGATTGGTACATCCGATGACTTCCCTTAGCCCCATCCTCAAGCAAGCCACCCCCGTCGTGGTGGACCACGCTCTCGGCAGCTGGATCTACGGCACCGATGGCCGGGAGTACCTGGACTTCACGACCGGCATCGGCGTGACCAGCACCGGCCACTGTCACCCGAAGGTCGTCGCCGCCGCCCGCGAACAGGTCGGCAAGATCATCCACGCCCAGTACACCACTGTCATGCACCAGCCCCTGCTGGAACTGACCGAGAAGCTCGGAGAGGTCCTCCCCGCCGGGCTGGACTCCGTCTTCTACGCCAACTCCGGGTCCGAAGCAGTCGAGGCTGCGATCCGTCTGGCCCGCATGGCCACCGGACGACCCAACATCGTCGTCTTCCAGGGTGGTTTCCACGGCCGCACCGTCGCCGCCGCATCCCTGACCACCGCCGGCACCAAGTTCTCCGCCGGATACGCACCGCTCATGGCCGGCGTGCACATGTCCGCTTTCCCGTACGCCTACCGCTACGGCTGGGACGAAGCAACCGCCGTCGAGTTCGCCCTCCAGGAACTGGACTACCTCCTCAAGACCCGCACCGCACCCAACGACACCGCCGCGTTCCTCATCGAACCAGCCCTCGGCGACGGCGGCTACCTGCCCACCCCGCCGGCGTTCATGGAAGGCCTGCGCGAACGCGCCGACCTGCACGGCATCAAGCTGATCTTCGATGAAGTCCAAGCGGGCGTAGGCCGTACCGGTAAGTTCTGGGGCCACCAGTACTCCACGGCGACACCGGACATCATCATCACCGCCAAGGGCATCGCCTCCGGCTTCCCGATCTCCGCGATCGCTGCCTCCACCGAGACCATGTCCAAGGCATGGCCCGGTTCCCAGGGCGGAACCTACGGTGGCAATGCCGTTTCCGCGGCCGCCGGTGTGGCAACGCTCGGTGTCGTCGAAGAAGAAGGCCTCGTGGAGAACTCCCGCGTCCGTGGCTTGCAGCTGCAGGCCGGCCTGAAAGCCATCCAGTCCCGCTTTCCGGTGATCGGCAACGTCCGTGGCCTGGGCCTGATGCAGGGCATCGAATTCACCACCCCCGAAGGCACCCCGGATGCGGCAACGGCCGCCGCCGTGCAGCAGGCCACCACCGATCAGGATCTGCTGACCCTGACCTGCGGACCAGAAGGCAACGTGGTCCGCCTCATCCCTGCCCTCGTCGTCACCGAAAGCGAAATCGAAGCCGGACTCCAGCGCTTCGAAGCAGCAGTCGGCGCCGTCGTCGGCGCAGTACCGGCAACTGCCGGAGTCTAGGTACGTCATGACCCACGATGTTCTCTCCGCCCCGGAGCGCGCTCCAATCCTCGCCAGGCTTGAAGCCTCAGGCGTACCCGTGGACTCCTCAGGCCACCGGGTGGCCGCGTACTCCTACGATGCGTCCAACTACCGGGTACCGCCCATCGCCGTCGTCTTTCCACGCACCGTGGAGGACGTCGTCGAGGTTGTTAACGTCTGCCGTGAAACGGCAACGCCGCTGATCAGCAGGGGCGGAGGAACATCGATGGCCGGCAACGCCATCGGACCCGGCATCGTGTTGGACTTTTCCCGGCACATGGACCGGATCCTGTCCATTGACGAAACCGCGGGGACCGCGGACGTCGAAGCCGGCGTCATCCTCTCCCACCTGACCCGGGAGACGGAAAAGGCGACCGGCGGCAAGCTGACCTTCGCCCCCGACCCCTCCTCGAAGAACCGTGCCACCATCGGCGGTTCCATCGGCAACGACGCCTGCGGCAACCACTCCGTACGCTACGGCCGCACCTCCGACCATGTCGCGGAGATCGATGTCATCACCACCGATGGCGCCCAGCTGACCGCTACCGCCACCGGGCTGCGGGCCACCGACCCCACCAACGCCCGCTCCGTCGCGCGTGCCTTCGAACTCGGCGAACAGCTCAAGCAACTCGCCCAGGACCACCTGGCCGCGTTCCGTGTCGAACTCGGTCGCATCCAACGTCAGGTCTCCGGCTACCACCTGGCCAACCTGCTGCCCGAAAACGGCCTGAACGTCGCCCGGGCCCTCGTCGGCACCGAAGGCACCTGCGCCGTCGTGGTGCGCGCCCGGATGAAGCTCGTCCCAAAAGCGCCCAGCGCCCTGCTGGTATGCCTGGGTTACGCGGACGTCGTGGACGCCGCCAAAGACATCGAAACCATCCTCGAATTCTCCCCAGCCGCGGTTGAAGGCATCGACGAGGCCATCGTCGACACCATGCGGATGCGCCGGGGCGAGGACTCCGTGCTCGGGCTGCCCAACGGCAAAGCCTTCCTGTACGTGGATCTGGACGGGGAGAACCTCGAAGACGTCGCCGCCGAAGCCGACCGGCTCATTGACCGGCTTGCCGCCAACGGTCGCCTCGTGGACGGCCGTGCCGTCGCGGACACCACCGAACGGGCCACCCTGTGGCGTGTCCGCGAAGACGGCGCCGGGCTCTCCTCTCGTCCTGCCAGCGGTGGAGAATCCCAAGCCGGATGGGAAGACTCCGCCGTGGCACCGGAAAACCTCGCCGCCTACCTGGCAGACTTTAGAGAATTGCTGGCCGAGTATGGCCTGACCGGCATCATGTACGGACACTTCGGTGCCGGCTGCATGCACATCCGCATCACCTACGACCTGCGCAGCGACGCAGGCCGCACCGTGTTCAGCAAGTTCACCCAGGCTGCCGCCGAACTCGTCGTCCGACACGGTGGTTCGCTCTCCGGCGAGCACGGCGACGGGCGCGCCCGCTCGGCCATGTTGCCGGTGATGTACTCCCCCGAAATGATCTCTGCGTTCGGTACCTACCGGAAGCTGTGGGACCCGGCCGGGCTGTTGAACCCCGGTTCCATCACCGAACCTGATGCCATCGAAGACAACCTTGCCCTCGAAGGGATACCGGACCGTGAATGGCGGACCCACTTCGAACTCCGGCCCGTCGAAACTGCCGCCGCAGGCGCTGACCCGTGGGTGCACGCCGTCCAAGCCTGCATCGGCGTAGGGCGTTGCCGGTCCGACGCCGGCGGCGTCATGTGCCCCAGCTACCGGGCCACCGGCGACGAAAAAGACTCCACCCGGGGACGTTCCCGCGTGCTCCAGGACATGGTCCGCGGTGCACGCAGCATCGACGAAGGCTGGAAATCAGAGGACGTCCGCGAAGCACTGGACCTGTGCCTGGCATGTAAAGCCTGCTCCAACGACTGCCCCGCCGGGGTGGACATGGCCACATACAAGTCGGAGTTCTTCTCCCACTACTACGAGGGCAAACTCCGGCCTATGTCGCACTTCTCCCTCGGCTGGTTGCCGCGCTGGCTGAAACTAACCACCCTGATCAGCCCGCTCGTAAACCTGGTCCTGGCCAGCCCACTCGGGAAAGTAGTCGCAGCCGCTGGCGGTTTGACCACACACCGGAAAATGCCGAAGTTCGCCTCCCGCGCCATGCTCCGCAAAGAACTGGCACCCTACGCGAATCCAACCACCCGGGCTGACGCTGTCCTGTTCGTTGATTCGTTCACCAAGGGTTTCAGGCCTGAAGTGGCCGGTGCGGCGGCCCGGGTCATGGAAAGCACTGACCGCACCGTCGGCTGCGAATCCGATGCCTGCTGCGGTCTGACCTGGATTTCCACCGGCCAACTGGACACCGCCAAGAAGCTCATGGGCAAAGCAGTAGCAAAGCTCGATGACGGAACCGACGCACCCATCGTCGTCATCGAACCGAGCTGCGCCGCAGCGTTGAAGAAGGATGCCCCCGAACTGCTCGGCACCGAAGCGGCCGAGCGTGTCTCCCACAGGATCCGCAGCTTCGCCGAAGCCGTGAAGGAATGGGTCGACAGCGGCTGGACACCCCCTGCCGTGCCGACAGAGGTGACCGTGCAAACACACTGTCACGAATACTCCACCTTCGGCGCCACCGTCCAACGCAAGGCCCTGGCCGCCCTCGGCGTCGCCAACGTCAACGAAGCCACCGGTTGCTGCGGCGTCGCCGGGAACTTCGGCTTCGAAGCCAACCACTACGACACCTCCATGAAGGTCGCCGAACAAGCCCTGGTACCGGCCCTGGCCAAAACAGCTGCCGACGTCCCCGTCCTCGCCGATGGCTTCAGTTGCGCCATGCAGGTCAAACAGCTCGAACCCGACCGCAAAAGCCTGCATCTTGCAGAACTCCTCGACCCCCAGACCACCCACAAGACTGAAGGATGACCATGACCACCACCGCGCAGGCCCCCGTAGGGCTGAAGACCGAACTGTTCATCAACGGACGCTGGGAAGAGCTTCCCGACCGTCCCCGCATCCAGGTGCACAACCCCGCCACGGGTGAGATCATCGCCGAAATCCCCGACGCCAGCCCCGAAGACGGACGCCGTGCAGTAGATGCCGCCAACGCCGCCCAGGACGCCTTCGCAGCCCTGTCCTCCCGTGCCCGGGCCGACATCCTCCTCAACGCACACAAACTGCTGCTGGAATCCAAAGAGGAACTCGCCACGATCATGACCGCGGAGATGGGCAAGCCCCTCGCTGAAGCCCGCGGCGAGATCGACTACTCCGCCGGCTACCTGCAGTGGTACGCCCAGGAAGGGGTCCGGGTCCAGGGTTCCCACGCCGAATCCCCCAGCGGCCGCGGACAAATCGTCCTCTCCCGCGAACCCATCGGCGTCTCCCTCCTCATCACCCCATGGAACTTCCCGCTGGCCATGGGCGCACGCAAGATCGCCCCCGCCATCGCCACCGGCTGCGCCGTCGTCGTCAAGCCCGCCGAGAAGACCCCGCTGACCATGCTGTTCCTGGCGAAGATCTTCGAAGAAGCCGGCGCCCCGGCCGGAACAATCAACGTGGTCACCACCTCCACCTCCAGCGCACTGGTCGCTCCCCTGCTCGCCGAAGGGCTCGTCCGTCACCTCTCCTTCACCGGATCCACCTTCGTCGGCTCCAAACTGCACGGCCAGTGCTCGGACCACATGATCCGCACCTCGCTCGAGCTCGGAGGCAACGCCCCGTTCATCGTCTTCGAAGACGTCGACCTGGACCAGGCCGTCACCGAGATCACCGCGGCGAAGATGCGCAATATGGGCGAGGCCTGCACCGCCGCCAACCGCGTGCTGGTGCACGAAAGCATCGCCGAGGAACTCACGGCCAAACTGGCCGAACGGTTCGCCGCCTTCCGGGTCGGCAACGGCCTTGAAGAAGGCACCGAGATCGGGCCCATGATTGATCAGACCAGCGTCGAACGGATCCAGGCCCTCGTCAACGACGCCGTCGCACGCGGCGCCGAAGTCCGCGTCGGCGGGGCCATCCACGAAGGCCCCGGATCGTTCTACCCGCCCACCGTGCTGGCGAACGTGGCCCGCGATGCCCGACTGACCCAGGAAGAGATCTTCGGGCCGGTCGCCCCCATCATCACCTTCACCGACGAAGACGACGCCGTTGCCCTCGCCAACGACACCGCCTACGGACTGGCCGGATACCTGATGACCAATGACCTCGGCCGCGCCCACCGCGTAGCACGCCGTTTGGAAGTCGGTATGGTCGGTATCAACTCCGGCATCATCTCCGACGTCGCAGCGCCGCTCGGGGGCGTAAAGGCTTCGGGCATCGGCCGTGAAGGCGGCGTACTCGGCATCGACGAGTTCCTCGAGTACAAGTACACCTTCATCCCCTACCAGTAACCACGCATCCGGAGACACCCCTCTCCGGTCAAAGGGCCCAAGGCCCGTTACGGCCCAACTGGGCCGCCCAAAAACCGCGGACCGTACCGACTGCACATGGCACTGTGTTCAACCGGTACGGTCCGCACCCATCACGAGGGAAGGACGGACCCGATGACAACCACTCAGGAAATCACCTTCCCCACCGCCCGCCCAGGAAACCTCCTGATGCGGGTCGCTCCCGCCCGCGACAACGGATACCTCGTCGCCTTCCGGGACATGGTCGAATCCCTCTCACTGCTCGGAATTACGCGCATCCGATCCCTTAAGGACGGGCTTTACATCTCCTACGACTCCCGGATCGTGGACGGGGCTGACCTTCAAGCCATGCTTGTCGCAGCGGACGCCGCCGTTCGCTTCGCCCGCGGAACCCACACTCCCCGAAACCACACCCTTCCGGTGACGTTCGAGGGACCCGGTAGCACCGATCTCTCGATGGCCGGTTTACTGCTCGATACCACAGAAACAGGGCTGATCCGCCGGATCTGCCGAACGGGCCACATGGTCTCCGCCCTGACCGCACCCGCAGCCGCGCCGGTGCTTGCCGTTACGGCCAGCCAAGGCATGTCGTCCCGGACGCCCGCGTGCGGCCCCGTGAAACCCGTCACGCCAGGGACACTCCTGCTCTCCGACGTGGGCCTGACGCTCGCGACCCAACACAGCCATAGCAATGAACTCCAAGTCGGCCGAGTCGCCGAACGCGGCGCCGCTGCGCCCCGGCTCCACATCGGTGACATCGTCAGATTTCAGCAAATACCTGCCTAGACACCCAATGCCCCCATGCAGCGAGGTCAACGTGCCTTCGCACTCGGATAGCTTTGCTCATAGATGCAGCCTATGTGTCCTCGTCAGCAGAGAGAAGCACAGGACCCATGCGCGCTTTTCGGGCATGTCAGCACGGCACCAAGCTTGTCGATGCGTGAGGGCGAGGGAACCCCCAGCAATCTGTGCCAAGCCGGCTACGTCGATCAGTAAGCAACTCGCCCGGCAGCTGCCCGCACCCGTCAAACGGTTTTGCCCGCACGTTGCGTCCACGCCCCGGCTGTGGAAAAGAGGCGCCTTCAATCCCCGATCAAGGTAGAGGCCTGGACTTGCAGGGCGTGGACCCACCTATAGCCATGCCCCTGTTGGGAACGAGGTCATGTTGCCACGAACTCAGAGAGCCAATGAAGAGGTGAATCCCCCGAAAATCAAGCCAGGAGGGGTCAAATGTTATCTGCTTTAAGTGTGGACACTGTCCACACCCCATTGGCAGGACAAACCAGAACCGACCACCACGCAACGCGCCACGGGCGAGATCGAAGCTAAAAGAAATATCCAGCGCGATTTCCGGAAAAGTCATGTCGACACCACAACTACTGCCCGTGAACAAGTGAGCGGCCAACAGGGGCCGCCGGTACCCCATAGGAAAGGACGCCGAATGACCACACAACCCAGTAAGCGGAGCGCGCACACGCCAAGACGCTGACCCCGCTCCCCCCAAACTGAACAAGCCGCACCCGGCGGCCAGGCACCACCCGGGCCAACTAATCAGAGGCACATATCAAGCTTTGTCCACACTTAAAAGCAAAAACCCCTCCGAAGAGGGGTCATGCCGTGCCCGAGGTGGGACTCGAACGCGATTCTGGGCCTTGTTATTGCTGGGAAGTCGCGGAAACATACGGAGTCCGGGCCAGTCCGGTGGCTGTACGGGCAAGTCCGGGGTAGAAGGTGTGGACATTGTCCACACCTTTCTTTTCGCTCGTGCGTTAGTCGACGGAACGACCGGCCCCTGGCTGGGGAAAGGCAAAACACTTCGCAGCAAAAGCGAAGCGCACGCTGGTTGCTCGCAGAGCCAACCGGCGCTGAGCAAGACTGTTCATCAGGTTCCCTCGCATCACCTCATCCGTTGCGTCTCCGGTCAGGTGCGAGATGACGCATAACCCAACGCGGCCCTGATGGTAGTGATCTTGGCCCCGTTAACCGCATTGAAGACGTGTCGGCTGCAGGTCAGGCCGCCTTGTAGGCCGCGAGCACTTTCGGTGATGCCGCCGCTGCTGGAGCGATCCGGATTGAATGACCAGGATTGATGCCTTGATCTATGACTCCTTTATCGGTCGCATGGGCTGTTCCAGCTCAAGGTAACGCCCGCTAGATCATCCGCGCCGCCGGGTGTGGCGCCGCCGGCCACAGCAAAGTTCGGGTCGCTCCGTCCAACGGCAACCCTGCGCTGGCACGAATTCTGCTGCCGATAGTCAGAGAGACAGCACTCCACGGAGCCTCGTATTCGTCTCGATTGTCCGTGCTCGGCTGATGACCATTCCCTGCTAGTCGGTATGCAATTACATGAGGGTCAATGGTGTCGACAGAACGGTGCCTCGGGGCAGCGAAGCCATATGGAGAACGGACGATGTGAACCCACTTCGCGATACGAGCCCTGCCTTTTCCACGGTAGGGACGCCCTACCCGCCGCTGTTCAGCTTGGTCGAATTCTGGCCAAGATGGACCAGGACCCGCGCAGCTTGACCGTGACCCGGCCAACCGACGCGCGATCAAAGTCCCCCTGAAACTTTGACGCCAACGCAGTGCCATCGGCCGCAAGCAGCTCAGGTTCGTTGCATCGAACCCATCGCGCCTAGCCAGCAATCGGATAACCATCCATTCCATTTTGACGGATTGGACGCCGTCAAGGAGCAGGAGATAGGTACAGGTCACCCCGGACTTCTGGCCGAGCAGATCCTCCTTAGGTTTCTCTATCGGCGCGTACCGCCCACGGCTCATTCTGAGGGTGATCCCTAGATCCTAGGCCTTCAGCCGCACGCCGGATCATCAGCCGCTGCAGCCTCTGGCGCTCACCTTTTCCACGGACCTCCCTGTCCACCCGAACCCCGACCGAGATGAGGCCTCAGCCAAAAGGATGACTTCCCAGCAGCAGGGAGCAAAAGAGCGGCGGACCAAAGACAAGGGAGCAGGTCATGCCCACCCGTCTTCCACGTTGGAGACAAGGGCCTGCGCTCAATGCCCGCGTTGGTTCCTGAGGTCCCGCTCCGACAAACCTCGACGGATCACCACCCGGTCTGCTTCCTGCGGCTCCCCACCTAAGAATGGACAATTAAATCCGCTTGGTTTCGCGGCACGGAGGGTAACAGTAGTGACAAATCGTCACGAAGGTTGGCATTATATCTGCAATGTGAAGTTATGTATATACTCGTACACTTTTCTTAACTGAAAAGTTAAGATAGTGTCACCACAGCGTCCGCGATAGCGGGACTCCTATCGGTCTGATACCTAGCAAGAATGGAATGACTGGAACAACATGACAGAGCCTCGCTGTGGACGAAAATGCAACATCACGAGGGCCGAATTTCTGCGGTGCGTCGAAGAAATAGCCAGGACCGCGGGTGTGTGGGAGCGTTGGAGTAAAACCGTCCGCACACCCAGGACCGTCAACTGCACTCATTGCATCGACACCAGCAAGGGGTCAAAATGACAGGTCCAGACGGGAGTACATGCCGGATTGGTGGGGATAGTTGCACACCTGGACAGCTGTATAGCGACGGCGCATGTGGCAAACACCACAGACGCATGCGGCTTTACGGAAGCTATGAGTTGTTGTGCTCGGTTGGAAAAGAAGAATGTGGACCACAAGCACGTCTACACAAGGGCATGTGCCGCCACCACAGGTTCTATGCGAACGCGACCCCCTGCATAGAGCTCGATTGTGACGTAGTCCCGACCGAGTCCGCCAACAAGTTCGTCGGAGGGCGGTGCCCCATGCACGATCAGCGCTTCCGAAAAGCACAGCAGCGTGCTCAAGAAGGCGTAAAACTTTGCCGCGTCAACATGGACTGCGGCCTTCAGAACAAGTTATATGAGGGGCTTTGCCGCAAACACTGGGCACTTTGGGATGCCTACGGGACTTTTGAACCGCCGACATGTTTGTTCGAGGGCTGTTCCGTTACCCCGGAAAATGACCCGAGCCGGGCATTCAAAGCGGGCCGCTGCAATATGCACTATTTACGGTTCACTCGCGCTATCGCCCGGGCCAACGAACTTGGAATCCGACTTTGTCCACATTGCGGCGCGGACATGTCAAAGGCACGCCGAAATTCAAAATATTGCAGCCAGAAATGCACCCAGAGTGCCAGCGCTGCCCGCAACATCGTAAGCATCCGTCTTCGAACTCGACTCGGACAGGCCCTACGAAAAGCGCTAAAACTGAACAATCCGGGTAGTCTTCCATTCTCCGTTAGTGACTGGCTCGAGTTGGTCGAACGGCTCGAGTATCGGTGCACCTACTGTGGAAGAGTCACGGAGCCAGAAAATCTTCACATGGATCACATCGTCCCCCTGCACTTCTCAAGCGGAGGGCCCCATGCCTTTCACAACATCACACCGGCATGCTCAAGCTGCAATTCCTCCAAAAAGCATCGGCCACTTCTGATCGCCTGGGCACCCCCACTCCTTGGAGGGAAACCACGGTGGGAAAAATCGGCCCCCAGAGGCAAGAAAGGAAACCCTTGGGTGCCTTCGCAGTGGCGCGACGAGAACGGTCCGCTACCCTCAGTTTGGGAGACCGCCCACGCGCACGCGGAACTGAGTAGGGCAATCCAGGTCAGCGAGGATTTCTACCGTGAGAAGAATCTTTCGGCCGCAGGTTTGAGATCCCTGCAAAGTCTAGCCAGTGGATTCAAACCTGACGACGAAGCACCAGAGCCATGCTCCGACTCGTTGTACTGACCAGGAACAAACCATCCGTCACTCGGCTAACCAACCGCCCTGGGCAGTGCAACTAGTCGCGATGAGTTTGTGGAACACGCAGGAGGTCCTAGCGATCCGTGGCGGTAATCGACAGCGCCGAAACAACGCCCGAACTGACCAACAACGAGTGGGTAAACCGGTGATCCCGGAGAGGCTCCATCGATTGGGGAGCGCTACCGAAGCTCGAATTCATCACCAGAACACTAAGGCTCAGTGCGAGGTGCGGCAGCTACATCCCCGATCGCAGCCAAAGGTAGGGACGCTATCTAGCGCAGGATGATGCCGAACTACGGACGCGGATACCCAAGGCCAGGTAGGAAAGAATCGGGCCTTTAACCATTCGCTGTCAGTGGGTCAGCCTAGGATATGCCGAAAGGAGGTAACCAATGCCGATCCACGACCCCGAGACAGCGTCAGGTGCTCCGCATGAGGACTTATGGAAAGCCATCGGCCTTCCGGGCGTCATGCGCGTCGCGAGCTACCTCACCGAAAGCCTGGCGCCGATCTACCGACTAATCGTCGACGTAATGCTCGAGCACCAGCCGCAGTTTCTAAGTGGGATCCCGCACGACCAACTCGAAATGCTGATTCGAGAGCGCCTCGCCGGGCATTTGGCCGGCGACGACCAGACCCTCGCCGCCGCCCTCGCCCCGGACACTCTCAACCTCGACAACCGCCTGGCGCAACTCGCCGGTTGGGGCGTCATCGTCATGTGGGAGGACAAGGTTCGGTCCGACGAGGACTTTACCCGGCACCGCGGTCGCTACCAGCTCTCCGAAGAAGCCGCTCATTTGCACCGAGCGGTTCGCTCTCTCGGTGCCGAGAGCAGCTCCGCAATGGCCGCGACACTGGCGCCGCCGGTCATCTCGGCCCAGCTTACACAGCTGCGCGCGACCATCGAGAGCGACCCTGCGGCCGCCGCTGCCGCGTGGGGCGTGATCACCCCAACGATGCGGAATATGTCTGAGGCCGCTAACGGCTGGCAGGCCCGCCTTGCGGCCGCCTTGTCTGGAAGCCCGGACGCGGACAAGATTGCCGCGCTCAACGACACGCTGTCCAGTTACGTGTCGATGTGGGGCGCTGGCATCGATATTTACTCTGCCGACATCAGTCGCGATGCCCGGGCAGTTCTTGCGGTCCCCGACACCGCGCTGCGGCACATCGCGCTCCACATCGCAGGGCCTGACGTTTCCGAGGACATTCTCGGACGCGTCGTCTTTGAGATCCTGGCCGTATTGGGACGCGTTCTGTCCTGGTTCGACGGCGAGACCAGCCAGGCCGGGTTGTTACGCCGGCAGATGCGCGACACCATCGTGCCGATGGTGCGCGGCAAACGCGCGCTCGCCGCGGTCGGCGGACACGTGTCAAGGCGCAACCAGTTGCTCAACCTCGCCGAACGTCTCGACTGCACCACCGACGATGACGCAGCGTGGCAGGTATGGACCACGTACACAGGTTTATTCTCAGCGCGCCATCTGGGCCAGCCCGCACCTCACCCGGGTCACGGGTCGGACGCTCTATCGTTCTGGACGGCTGACCCGGCGCCCGTCGAGGCCCGACTACGTCGGCAGGGACCCCGGTCCGGACGCAGCGGCCCCTCGCGGATTTACGACCGCAGCGCCGGCAAGCAGGCCGCCCGTCAGGCGGCCACCGAAGCCGCGCGTGAAGAAACGAGGACTTGGGAGCGGCTGCTCGCCCTGTCTGGGAACCCGCTGTCGCAGTGGAACGACATTAGCGGCAAGGTCGCGGAGCACCTGACCGAGTTCGTCATGGTCCTCGATTCCACGATCGCCGAGATACGGCGCAGCTGCGGTCATGACCCCAGGCCCGGGACAGTTGTCCGCGCTTGCACCGGTGACGGGCTGTGGGACCTCACTGCGACCGTCCCTCCGGCCGGTACGCCCGATGCGGTCGTCAAGCTGCCCGAGGGGCGGATGGTCTACCAGGACCTGACGATCAGCGTCACGCGGGCCGTCGACGCGCTCTCCCTAACGGGCAGCATCGGTACCACATCCAGCAGCAGAGGCGACATTGTCGGCAGCACGGCTGCCCATGAGCTTGTGGTCGTCGAAGAGGGGAGAAGGCAATGACGAAGGCAACCCAGCCGGTGCCTCTGGTTCCGGAATACGCGCCAGCCCAGGCGGTATCAACGAGCGAGGAGGTACAGGCGCGGCAGACTTTCCTACGGCTGCTCTGCCGACCGCTGGTGACCGCCCATATCGACACACAGCTTTACCGTGATGCCCTACGCTACGCCAAACAGATTGATGGCTACTGCAAGCGGCTGGACTACCGGCGAGCGCACCTGGGCGGAGCCATCCGGCTCGTCCGGAATCCCATCCTCGGAACAGTGATCGCCCCGCCCCGGCCAATAGATCTGCCCCCGAATCGAGTGCTCACACTCACCGCCCTGCTCGCGGCCGCGTGTGAGGAGGTAGAAGGCGGTGTCACGCTCGTAAAACTCTCCGAGCTCGTCGCCGAGCTCTCCTCCAGCGCCGACCGGCAGCTGACTCCGTATGACCCAGACCTGCTTGCTGAACGTCGTTCGCTGGTGAAGGCGGCTGCAATCCTGGAGTTCTGGGGCGTATTGCGCAAACGAACGACCCTGGTAAGTGACGTCCAGGAGTGGACCGAGACGCGCCACGGGATCGGTGCCGGCTATGACGTTGACCGCGAAGCCCTCCTGCTATTCGTCACCCCGGACACCATCGCGCTCGCCGCACATCAGCAAGCCCAGTTCGCGCACCTCCACCGACCTGACCACGTCGACGGGGACGAGCCCGCGACACGTTCCCCAATGATCGGCCCCTCCCCCGAAGAGGATTCCCCAGATGCCATTTGGGAGTCACAGCGGCAGGCGAGCCGTGTTGTCCGCCATCTGCGCACTCTGGTCGAGACCCCTGCGTTGCTGTATGCCGATCTTCCTCCGGACGAGGCCGAGCTCGCACGAGGGCAGCGTGGCCTGCGAGCCGGCGAGGCGATCGGACTGATCGGAGGATCCATCGAAGCGCGCGCCGAGGGGCTCGTGTGGATCAGCCGCGAGGACGAGTGTCCTGCGACTGTCGTGTGGCCAACCGCAAGAACCGAGTCCTGGGCGGCGCTGATGGTGGCCGATAAGGCTGGCCGCGATGGGCACCACGACGACGACGGGTTCGTTCATCTCGCCAGCTCCGAGGTCGAAGACATTCTCGAAGACCTCACTGAGTGGAAGGGGCACTTGTTCCGAGTCGACCTCCGCAACGACCCAACACAACTTCGCATCGCAGTCGAGGACACCCTGCGATGGCTTGATCTGCTTCGTACAGACGCTGACGGATCCTGGCACCTGTCACCGGTCACCGGCCGCTACCGCGACCCTGAACTCGTCGAGCCCATGCCTGGACCCGAGCAGGCAGACTTGTCCCCCGACCCCACCAGCGACTCAATTTACTTCACATCCGGCCAGGCCGACCGTGCTGATTGCGCTACCCAAACCGCATTTGACCTTCCGGAGGACACACGTGACCAGTGAGACCGCCAACAACACCGTGAATAATCCGTTCAACGGGGGAACGGTTGGCCGCGACGAGCCGCTGACCGTAAGCCCGCTCGATGGCGCATCCATCACGCTCGATCTGACAGACGACGAGACCCTGCGCGTGTGGCGGCAGGCGGCCATCAGCGGGGGCCTGCCCGAGCCAGGCCGGGACCGATGGCAGCAGCTGCGCGCCGGAGTGGTGAACATGTGGGAGTTCGATGCCGCGGAGTACTGGACTGCGGACGGACGCGCCCAGTTCGTCGGCGGCAACGAGCAGGGCAAGTCGACGATGATGACGATGACGACCCTGACCATGCTCACCGGCGACCTGTCTCCAAGGTATGTCGACACGTTCGGGGAGTCGCACCGCACCTTTCGCTACTACCTCGAGCCGACCGACGACCCGAAGGACCGACGCCCGACCAAGGACCAGCTGAACCGCGGCTGGACCTGGGTCGAGTACGGCCGCCGCGGCGAGAATGGTCCCGAGTACTTCACCACGCTGCTGTTCGTGCAGGCACGACGGACCTCCCCAACCGTGGCGAAGCACTGGATCACCCACCGCGGACCCGAACGGATCCGGGCCGGTCTGACGCTGTTGCGGGAGCAGGCGGCTGTCCCTGCCGCCGACCTACCTACCCTGCCCGGGTTGGCCCGGCACCCGAACGGCCAAGAGTACGTCAAGACCGTCGCCTCCGTCCTGTTCGGATTCACCGATCCGCAACGCCTACGCACGGTTGTGGAGCTGCTGAAGACTCTGCGCACGCCGAAGCTCGGGAACCGGCTGAACCCTTCATGGGTCGTCGACCGGATCCGGGAGGCACTCCCACCGCTGGACACCTCCGAGATCAACGAGCTCGCAGACGGATGGGACCAGCTTGGTCAGCTCGCCCAAGACCGCGATGACGCTCGCGAGGCACAGGAGGCGGTCACTGCCTATCTGCGGTCGACGTGGAACCCTTGGGCCGACGCGCTCCTCCGCCGCGCCGCCGACGACTTGGTCTCCGCAGTCACCATCCTCGACGACGTCACCCGCGAACGCAGCCGCGCAGAACAGCAGGAGAAGAAGGCCCGCGAGGAATGCGAGGCCGCCGAGGCCGCCGAACAGGAGAACGAAGCCGACCGCAGGATCACGAACAGTCGCCGCAACACCCTCATCGCATCCAGGGCCTACCACGCCGCCGCTTCGGCCGGCCGTCAGGTCGTAGATCTAACCGAGCAGGCGAAGCGTGCCCGCAAGGAAGAGGGAGAACGCGCCAAGACCGCTAACGACGCCCGGGCAACAGCCCACCAGGCCGACGCCGACTTCGGGCGCGCTCGGGGCGACCTCGAGCAGACCAAGCAGGAGCTCACCGCCCAGGTCGAGCTAGCCACGACCGCAGGCACCGGCGCCGGCCTCCCGGGCGCAGCAGCTTGGGCGGCGGCTCACGACAGCCAGCGACTGTTGACCGCCATCCGACACCGGTCCGAGCATGTCGCGCACGCCCGCCGCCGCGCCGATAAGGTCAAGGAGGCGACCAACCGGCACGAGCGCACGCTTGCCCTGCTCGCCGACGCGGAGAGACGCGAACACCAGCGCCAGGTGGCACACCAGGCCGCCGAGGGCGGCTACGAGAGCGCCGCCCAGGCGCTCTCCGACGAGCTCGAAGTCTGGGCCGCAGCCGTCAGCCAGCTCGAGCGGGTGGCACCCCCGAACGCACCGTCCCGTGAACGGTGGCTGGCCATGGTCATCTCCGCGTGCGAGCAGCCGCGGCCAGCGCAGACACTCGCGCGCCTGGTCCGTGACGAGTGGCTAACCCCAGAGCTCGAGCCAGTCACCGCCGCTGCAATCACGTCCCACAACGCCGCCGCCGCGGCCATCGACCGGGCGGAGAAACTGAACGCCGAGGCGTCGCAGGTCGAAGCCGAGCCGGTTCCCGTTCCCACCGACCCACACCTGTGGCAGCGACGCACCCGTCCGACGTCGGGGCCAGCCGGTGCACCAGTGTGGGAACTGCTCGATCCGCTCCCCCACCTCACCGACACACAGATCGCCGGCCTCGAGGCAGCACTCGCCGGCGCCGGCCTCCTCGACGCCTGGGTGACCCCCGACGGACTCTGGGCCGCTGACCGCGACGGGCACGAACAAGTCCTCACCCTCGCCACCCCATCCGATCACCCCGACGACGACCGGCTTCGGGCGGTCCTGACGTTAGCCGAGAAGGTCCAAAATGGCCAGCCGCTTGCCGCGCTAGCCAGGACCGCAGGGTGGGTGCTCGACTCGGTAATCTGGCACAAACACACCATTAAGACGGCTGACACCCGGGCTAGTGGTACTAATCATGACGGAGCTCGGGGAGCATGTGTTCACGTTGCCAGTGATGGCTCCTGGATGACGCCGACCACGACCGGACGTGCAGTCCCTTCCGCCAACGGAGCCAGCCTGCTGGGTGCGTCCGCCCGGGAAACAGCCCGTGCTCGCCGGGTCTCCGAGCTACGAGAACAGGCGCACAAGGAGCGCGAGGACGCAGAGGAGCACACCCGGAACGCCGAACGGAACCGGGAACTTGCGGAGCGGCTGCACTTGCTCGCGCAGACTGCACCCGACGACATCGCGCTTATCGATGCCGCGCGGGCGCTGGCCTCCGCAGCCACCGAGCTCGAGGCTGCAGAGCGCGACCGATACGCCAGGAACCAGACCGCCGAGGCGGCCGAGGGCGCGAAGGACCAGGCGCAGGCCGACCTCGTCGAATACGCCGCCAAGCACAACCTAATCGTGACCCGGCTCCCAGAGACTGAAACCGCACTCCACCAAGCGCGCCTCGAGGCCGACCGGCTCGGGTTCCGCGTCTCCGAGCTGGCACGCGAGCAGCGTAACGTCGACGGGAAACAGTTGCTTGCCAACCAGTTCCGTGCCGCCGCCGACGAAGCCGAACACCTCGCCCTTGTCTCCAAGTCACGACGGGAAAACCTCGACATCGCACTACAAGCAGCCGAGGACTCGCTTGAGTCCACGGACCAAGAACTGCTCGCAAACGCTGAACGGCTCGACGCCCGAATCGAGGAGCTCGAGGACGAGCGTAAGAAGCTCAACATCCGGATTCGGGACCTTGGCAGGGAAGTCGTCAAGGCCACCAGTGTCCTCGAGACCATCGAGGACAAGCGGCGCAAGGCCGAGGAATCCCGGAGCGAAAAGCTCGCCGCCTGGTGGGTCCCGGTAGACGCAGGTTTCGCCGCCGCCCGAGGCATCGACACGGAAGATGCGACCCGGACGCTGAGTGCGGCGGTGAACCAGGTCCGCGCTCTGCGCGCCGATAGGCGTCCGCCGCGCGGCTGGCCCGACACGACCGCCGGCACCGCTGGCGACAAGGAACGAGACCAGATCCTCAACCGGCTCCGCGACCGGCTCTCCGGGCAGGACCTCGTGGCCCTGAACAACACGCTGCACCGGACCGGCGGCCGGACCGCTTTTATCGAGCACGACGAGGACACCGGCCTGCCGCAAGTTCGAGTCATGGTCGACTCCTCCGGCACGACGCTCGAGCCAGCTGCAGCGGTCCGGGCGCTGGAAGCAAAGGCCGCCGAGCTCGGCGAGCTCCATGACGAGCAAATGCACGAGGTGATGCAGGAACTGCTCTCCTCGACGTTCGTCGATCACCTGCGTGGGAAGGTGAAGGAGACCGAGAAACTGATCAATGACGTCAACGTCGTACTCTCCAAACACCCGACCGGCTCGACCCGCACCGTCGTCCGGCTGCAGCGCAAAGCGGTCCCCGAGCATGTCGGCGGTTACCAGGTTCTCCAGCGCCTCCTGACCGATGGCATCGACTCCCCCGCGGTCCAGGAGCAGGTTCAGGCCTTCCTCGCAGGACAGATCCGCGCGGCACAGGACGAGGGGCATGCGACCGGGCAGGACTGGAAGGAGCTATTGGTAGACAACCTCGACTACCGCAACTGGTTCGCAGTCGTCACGGAATGGCGGGTCCTGGCGAGTGCGAAGGAGGGCGCGTCGCAGAAGTGGACCGAGCTCACCTCCGCCCGGCACGGACAGGACTCCGGTGGCGGGAAAGTGATGACGATGGTGCAGCCGCTGCTGGCCACGCTCGCGACCCTATACCAGACGTCGCCGACCTCTCCGCGGCCGCTCTGGCTCGATGAGGCATTCGACGGTCTCGACCCAGGCAACATCTCCAGCCTACTTGGCATGCTGGTCGAGTTCGACTTCGACTTCCTCCTCGCCGGCCCGAAGACCCTAGTCGCGTCCCGGCACGTGCCCTCCGCGGCCGTGTGGATGGTCAACCGGGCGCCGGCGCCGCTGCCCGGTGTAGACCTAGGCCTATGGCTGTTCGCTGGCGGCACCCAGGAGCGCGTGCCAATGGCCCCACACACCTGGGCTCCCGTCGACAGCACTACGGCCGTGCTTGCCTCGGACGATAAGAACAGCGACGGCGTCGGCTCCGCTGACGCCCACCGCCAACATCAGGGGCTGTGGGAGTGACCGTCAGCCCCAACCAGAACAGAGCGGTGCCGGAGGCGGTGCTGCGATGGGCTCGCCGTCCCGGTTCCGCGAAGCTCTTGGCCGAGGTGCGGGAGAAGGTCGAAGCAGGCAAGACTGGTGACCGGGTGCAGGTGGCGGTCGTCGAGGACCAACGTGAAGACGTGGGACGGATGCTCGGCGTTGCGTGGGAGATCTCGAACAAGCCCGTCACGCTGCGGCTCCTGCGGGATGCACTCACCAAGGCGGGGGCGGACCTGACCGGGCTGATGACCGAGGTCAGTGGGCCGCTGCGGGACAAACCGACCGAGCGACGGCTGGTGGCCCGTGCGAAAGAGCAAACGCGCTCCAATGTCGTCGATCTGCTGGCCAACGCCGGGGTCCTTCGACCCATCGCGGAGCTGGCAGTCGTGCGTCGTTGGCTCGGCTCGGACCCGCAGACGGTCGCAGGCATCGTTGCTGCCGCCTGGTCCGCACTGCCGACACAGCCCGGCGGCTCGCACAGCCAGCTCGACACAGTTGGGCTGGCCGAGTTTGCCGGCCAGACGCTCCTCGACCCACATGCGCTCGACCGGGACCAGCCCGCAGGTCGCGCGGTCGCCCGCCTCCTCGCCGCGACGTTCGCCTGGCTCGACCAAAGCGAGGCACCCGGCGGCGGTGTCGAAGCAGTTATGAAAAAAGTGCCTGAGGACGCACTGGCAGTCGCCGCCGTCGACGCTGCGGGGTCGGTGCTTCAGGCTAAGTCGTGGCGTGGAACTTGGACGCGCGCCGGGATCACCTGCGACCAGGTGTCATCTACGGTCCTAGTGCTCAATTTGCCGCTGAATGGCATCAATCCTGCGCTCGCAGCGGTATCGGCTGTGGCTGGGGAGCCTATCTGGCTGACCGCACGAATGACCGTTGAGCCATGCCATACGGCAATGAACGGGACCAGCAAGACTGGTCTCCGGCGCTGCCAGTCCAATGGTTGGGAGCCCGACCAGCTGGTCGTGCGTGTGTGCGAGAACCCCTCGGTGATCGAGGCGGCGGCCAATCGGCTCGGAGCCTCCTGCCCGCCCCTCGTGTGCCTGTATGGACGCCCATCATCTGCGGCGTGGTCGGTGTTGTCCGCCGTCGCGGCCGCGGGAGCTCAAATCCTTCTAAGTACCGATCGGGACGTTGCCGGTGACCAAATCGCGACGGAGGTGAAAGCAGTAATTGGACAGAGGTACGGACCACTCGTACATCCTTGGTTACCCTCGGAGGACGGCATGTTCGAGGAGGAGAGATTGACGGCGTTGCTAACCGACCTGACGAACAATGCTGCAGCTCAGTCCTAGGAGCTGCTAAGAAAGCCGCGCCAACGACAATTATCAGAGCGGTGAGCGCTCGTGATCCTTCATGATCGCGCGAAGCCAGTCATCGAGCGGCTTAACCGCCTGAGGGACGGTCTTCCGTGTGGCAAGGTGCTCTCTCAGGAGAGCCGACGGCAAGTGAGGCTTAACCTTCCCCGACTTCTTGCCGGTGGAGTTCCATCCCTTCGAGCCAAGCCAAGCCGCCAACTCCCCTTTGCCTGTGGCGCCTGACGCATATCTATCCGACGCCGCTTGGTCAAACTCGTTCTCGCCCGCCGGTCCGAGCATCTCAGCGAGCTTCTTCTGACCGATCGTGTCGAGCAGCAGTCCTTCAAGATCGGATGCCAGAATGAACGCATCCCACCTTGCAAGGCCGCGATTGAGACTCGCCTGCTGCTCAAGTGCGGCCTTCAAGTTCGATACCGTTGCATCCGCCAAGCCGTGCAACGCCTGAAGCTCACTCTGCGACGGGGCGGGATCTCTGGCTTTTAGGATCTCCAGCAACACGCGCTTGCCTTGGCCGCCGGGCTTGTGCACGCCGTCTTTGTCAGTGATCACGTAGGCACGAACGCCGAAGTACTGCGCCAGACCCACGAGATGCTTGATGGTGTCGATGCCCGACGCTTCAATGACGGCGATACCCATTGCGTAGTGACCGCCCGCCCCCCCGGTGATGCGAGCGAGGAGATGGTCGATCAAGAGCTTGTCACCATGGCCCTCTACCAGAACAACCGAGTTCGCGAAGATGAGCTCACTGTTTGTTGCGTCGCAGTATCTGGTCAGCCGGCCCTCTTCAGCCTCTGTCAGCTCCTGACGACGCGCGGTGTAGTTGGTGCCACCGGAACTGAGCGGAAGCCGTACGATGCGGCGAACCGAGAATGAATCCACCAAGACAGGGCTGTGGGTAGTCACAAGGAGCTGCGCACCTGCTGAGATCTCCCGCAGGATCTTTGCCATTGCCCGTTGCGTCTGCGGATGGAGGAAGGCTTCAGGCTCCTCTATCGCGAACACTACATTTCCATCCGCCTGTTGGCTCTGAGAGGCAACATACCGAAGGATCCCGAGCACCATCGCGGACTGGAAGCCGGTACCGCGTTCAGCGATCGACACCACGACCTCGTCACGGCTGGTAATCACGGCTTCCTGGAGCATCCCTCGAAGAGCATGCTTAGAGTCAGGCAAAGTAATACCAAGCTCTCGCTCCCTAAACGGAAGCTCCGTCGCCACGGCATCAACCGACTCGCTCAGAACCCTGTGTACAAGGTCCTCAACCGGCTTGATCGCGTCCTCGAACTCCTTCTGCAGCTGAGTCTTGCGCGAGCCACCTGATCTTACGAGCACACCCTCCAGCGTCTCATACAGCCTGACCAGTGATTGGTCGTTCTCACCCTGCCCTGTTTCGCTGACGCGAACAGACGGGATCTTCACGAAGCTGAAAGACTGCAGGACCGACTTATACAGTTCACTCGCCCGCGTTGATCTTCGACTCGCGTCGTAAGTAAGGTTCCCACCCCGTGAACATGAGATTTTGATCCAGAAAGTGCCATTCTTGAGGATCGCGTCGGCGAAAAGCTCCTGCTCAGGAGCGGTCAGTCCCCCGAAATGCACCGTGATGCTGGACAGCATCCTGGGGCCTCCCTGCACGTAGTATTCGTGCAACGGCTTCAACCGCAGCAGATCCGACCCGTCCGGGTTGGCGAAAAAGGTCTCCAACACGCGGAGCAGTGATGACTTGCCGGCATTGTTAGGACCAGCAATCAGCTGGAGCTGCGGATCCACCTCAATGCTCAACTTCTCAAACCCCAGCAGCCGCTCGACGTCAACGCGATCAATATGCACGCCGGTCAGTATATAGGCGATAGAGGCGCAGCTGCCGGGAGAATGGGAGCGACGACACCGGCCGGCTGCACCACAAGCGAACCGAGGACAAACGCTATAACGACGCCCTCGTTGCCACGCCCGCCGACCGTTAACCCGATGGTGCGCGGCAGCACTCTCTACCAATCACGGCAAGCCCCAGCGGGTAGACAAGCACCATGGAACACCGTCGAGCCAGTTACGTAGGCCTCTGTCTTCGGCTTCAGTCTGGGCGCTTGGCTGTACTTGTCAAACGTGTTGGGCCTAGTCTTACGGTGATGCTTGCCTTGGATATGTGGCGCTCCCTTCATTTCGTTACGGCGAGGCAAGTTCTTGCTGGTGATCGTTCAGTGGCGGTGACCCGCCTTCTAGGAGGTGGTCGTGAGTGTGCGCGTGACGTCGACGGACCTCGATGACTGGTCTCGCCGCAAGGACTCCGAGGCGCATCTGCCGACCCTAGTGCGGCGTCTCATCATGGCCTCTTCACGACCAGATTTCATCCGGATGCCGGCCGCCGAGAGTGTCGCCCTGTCTGGGCTCGACGGTGTCGTGCATGTCCAGGACGGCGCAGCTCCTTACGTTCCTGCCGGGGACTCGGTCTGGGAGATGGGCACGAACGCCGAGAGGCTTGCGAAGGCTAACGAAGACTACGAAAAGCGCACGAAGCAGACTCCGGCGACAATACGCGCAACCACTACGTATGTATGCGTCCTAAGTCGCCGGTGGGGATCGGGCGAGGACTGGGTCAACAGCAAAGTGGCTCAGGGCGACGGTTGGAAGGACATCAGAATCCTCACGGCGGACGAACTGGCGCTGTGGATGGAGGATTACCCCGGCGTGGAGGCGTGGTTCCGCGAGCACCACGGTCTGGGCTCGCTCGGCGACACCGGCATCGGTGACTGGTTCAACAGATGGAGCCGACAGACCGACCCGAACACTCCGCCCGCCGTTCTAACATCTGGGCGGCGCCAGGACGTCATCCGCGTTCTCGATGCGTTCGACGCTGCCCCAAGTGTCGTTCCAGTTGCAGCATCGAGCGTCGAGGAATCGGTCGCATTCGTGGCCGCAGCGGTACTGCTCGGACCCGGCGCCAAATCGGACACCGCGCCCGACGGTCTAGAGGACACCGAAGTCCGCAGCCACGCCGATGACGACACAGATGACGCCGAGTCGACCGATGAACCGACGGCAGACCCTGCCATCCGGAGGCCCGAGAAGCTGGAGGCGCTGCGGGAGCGGATGATAGTAATAGAAGACGCGAACGGTTGGCGTAGGTGGAGCACCCACGCTGTCCCGCACATCCTTGTCCCGTTGTTCATCCCTGACTCGGTCGCGGATGCAGTCGACGTCGGTCACCACGTGGTGATTCCGCAACGTGCGCGGGCTGCACGTCAGACGGGTCGGCTCGCGTCGTTAGACCCCTCCGCGGCCACCGCCGCCTGGCATGAAACGGGAGTCGATTTCTACAAGGCCCAGGATTTTGCGGTCGGTTCGAGACGCAACCTGGGGTCTCTTCGGCGGCGTTTGAGCAGGTACGGACGCCGGGTCCCGACGTGGGCGGATTCCACACATGCAACGCTTCTGGCGTCGATGCTGCTTGCCGGCGGGTGGAGTGCGTCGGCACCGGGCGACCGGGAAGTCCTGATGGCATTGTCCGGGTACGAGTCTTGGCGCGCGCTGAGTAAGGTTCTGGTGCCACTAACGGTTATCGAGGACGCACCGCTGAGCGTCTTGCAGGACCGTTGGGACTTCACAGACGTAATTGACGCATGGGACTCCCTGTTGCCGATGATGACGGTCGATGACGTGACAGTATTCGCCGATGCAGTTCAGAAGGTCTTGACCGAACCGGACCCTCAGTGGGAATTGTCCGGCAAAGAGAAGTTAAAACTGCTCTTCGACGAGAACCGTCCCCGTCGCCGGTACTCCAGAATGCTTCGCCGCGGCATGGCCACGACGCTCGCCGTTCTGGGCGCGGTCGTTGGCAGGGAGTTGGTCGCCGGTCACCAGTCCGGTCAGGCGGTCGCAACCATGGCGGTGCGCATGCTGCTCACCGAGGCCGATAGGACCCGCTGGCTGACGCTCGTCGATGTGCTACAGCAACTAGCAGAGGCTGCTCCGGAAGCATTTCTCGACGCGGTGGAAGCATCGCTGCACATGGACGATCCACCGGTCATGGAGCTTTTCGTCGAGAGCGAGTCCCTGCTGGGAGATGTCCGCAGTTCGCATTCATCACTTCTGTGGGCTCTGGAGACCCTGGCGTGCGCACCTAATCTCGTCTCCAGGGTCTGCGTCGTTCTCGCGCGCCTCGCGGTCCTCGACCCGGGTGGTCGCTGGGCCAACCGCCCTAGCTCATCGCTGGTCTCAACCCTCAGCCTGATTCGGCCCGACGGCGCCATCAACGCCAGCAACCGACTCGACGTTGTAGATGCGGTCATAGCATCTGTCCCGGAGCACGCGACGACCCTGCTGAAGGAGCTCGCCGAAGACCGTGGCGGCGGCATCATCCCGTCCGGCCCGCGCTACCGTACCTGGTCCGTTGTCCGCGGACACACGACGCGTGCTGAATGGGCCGACTCGCTCAGCGCTATCTGTACTCGTCTGCTCGACGGTGCTCCTGACGGCCTCCCCGCTGCTGCAGCACTCATCGGCAAGTTCTCGCGCGCTGACTTGGCGCGGGTCCTCGACATGCTCGGCACAAGGTGGAATGACTTTGATGATACTGGCCACAGCCAGGTCATCGAAACACTGAAGGCGACCGTGAAGGACCACCGCCGGCACAGCTCTGCGGGATGGGCGATTTCGCCGCAGGAGCTGAGCCTAATTGAACGGTTCTTAGAAGATCATGGGGTCGACCTGGACGCTGACCAGGCAGCACTGCTGTTCACCTTCAGCTCCAACTACGAGGAGGAGTTCGACGCCGAACTGAACAACGTAGATGCTGAAGATCAGGAGACCTCACGTAAGCCCGTGCCGGGGAATCAGGTGCAGCCGTTGGAGGAGCGTCGTCGCGATGTCGTCCTGGGCCTGCTGTCTAACGGCCTCGAGCATGTGGCTGAGTTCGCCAGCCACGTTCAAGCCCCAGGCTACGTCGGCAAGGCACTCGCGGAGGCGACAGCAACGGTTGATGAGAGCATGCTCGATCTGCTCGGCGAGAATTCAGCAGAATCTCTGGTTGGTGGATCGTTCGTCACCGGGTTTATGGCGCAACGCACGAACGACCTCGGGTGGGTCAGGGCGCGAATCGCGGGGCGGCCCACCCTAGCGGCTCCGCTCCTTCTCTGCTCCCGGCTTGACTCTGAGGTCCTCGACATCGTCGATAAGGTAGAACCTGAGCAGCGCAAGCTTTATTGGCTGAGCATGAATCCCTACATGGCGGACGCCGCGACGGTGGAGCGTGTCTGTGCGGGACTCCTGGAGTTCGACCGGCCCTTCAGTGCGATCGTGGCCGCAGGCGTACGAGATGATCCCGGTCTGTCGGCAGAGCTCATCGTTCGGGTGCTCCGCGCTCCCATGACCGCGACGCAAGAAAAGCCAGAACTCGGTGGTCACTCCTTTGACTACATCATCGGTCGTCTCCTCAACCGGCTCGAACACCTCGGGGTATCTGACGAGGTTCTTGCGGAACTTGAGTTCTTCTACCTACCGGTGCTCGACGACCAACGCGTGCCTAGGGCCGCACACCGAGAATTGGCACGCAAGCCTGAACTCTTCGCACAGGCAGTCAGCCACTGCTACAAGCCCGACCAAGAGGATTTTGCCAACTCCGGGGGCTCAGATACCGAGGAGGCGCCGGAGTCTGTCCACCATATGGCGTCGAGTTCAGCGGCGCGGCGCTTAAGCGAAGCTTTCTTCATGCTGCTGCGCAGTTGGAATGGTCCACTCCCCGGCTCTGACGGAGGGGAATCGCCGACAGCCGAAAACGTCCAGGCTTGGGTCGACCAGGCACGGGTCGAACTTGAAAGGGTCGGCCGCGCTGGTGTCGCGTCAATGGTCATCGGCGAAGCCCTGGCCGCCCCGATCACTGATGCTGACGGGACCTGGCCGTCCGAAGCGGTCCGCGCGGTCCTCGAGCATGAGCTTGATGACAACCTCGAGAACCATCTCGCGATCCGTCGCTTCAACCAACGCGGCGTAGCCGGAAGGCATATCTACTCCGGTGGAAACCAGGAGCGCACCATCGCGGAACAGTACCACGACTGGGCTGGGAAGGTCTCCAGCAGGTGGCCTCGCGCCGGAGCTCTACTCGAAGGCCTCGCCACCGAGTATGAGGATGATGCGAGCCGAGAAGATCGCAGGGCCGAAAGGTATGTACGCGACGACACGTAGTTGGGCTGGCAACAGGTCATGACAGGCGTGCGGCTCTGACAACTGATTGTGTGAGGCGGGACGAGTTCGCCGTAGTAGTCCAACCTCCAGCTCTCAAAAGCATCGTCCCACAGCTTTTGTCCAGTATTGCCGGCGCCGCCTCCGTGAAAGTCGTACGGAACAATGAAGGTAAGTAGGGTCATCTCGTGGCGGTTGCCGGCTACTTCACTGACCCGAGTATCCCCGCTATGGGAATCAACTGCGTCCCGGCCGTTCGGCAAGTTAGCCCGATTTCGACGGCGCAGGGACGCCTGGAATCATCGATTAGTGAGTGCTTTCACGGCGCATGTTGGAACTTTGCCCGTGTGTCGAACCCAGGCGACAGGTGTCGCAGCATAGACCCCGGGCCGCCTGCCAACACATGCCGCAGCCATTATACGCTTGGAATTCTAACTAGTCAAGTTTTGTCCACAGTAAAACGTCAAAAAATCTTCTGACCTGCGGAAACACTGTGCCCGAGGTGGGACTCGAACGCGATTCCCGGGCTTCTAAACACTGGGATCCCGCGGAAACCTGCGGAATCCGGGGCAGTCCGGCGGCTGTACGGGCGAGTCCGCGGCGAAAGGTGTGCACATGGTGCACACTCCCTCTTTGCCCTGTCCTGTGGTGCCGGAACCCCTGTCGGTCCGCCGCAAAAGGCTCGAGCGTTGCAAGAAACATCCATCAACTCCGAGACGCTCCCCCAGCCCGCGGCAGGACGCTGCTAAGCCGAACCAACAGAATCGTGATCGCTACCAACTCCGTCGTGCGGGAAGTAAAGGACTCCGGGACGTTGATGTGGCCAACATCCGCAGGTCGGACTCCTGTAGCGACATCATGATGACAATAAACAATGCCGCTTGAGGCAAAGCGAGCCCTTTGCCAACTGAAATGTAACCCTTGGCCACATTCGTCTGGGCCGTCGTGTACCGAGCGACTCCAGTGAGATTCGGTCTGACTAGCAACAACGCGCTGGAATTTCGGGCGGAAACCCTGCAAACAGGCGACTCATCGGCAGCCGCGCTCGTGGACGGTTAGCGTCCTAATCCACTCCCAGTCCAATTGGTACGATTTCTGCGGCAGGCCACAAGGGAACAGCTCTGCGATGCGTCCGATTCTCGTCAGATTAGGTCCTCGCCCGAAGAGTAGGCTATACGGAAGCTCCGTCGACCGCGACTGGTCGTGATAAACATCTGTCAACTAGAACCAGCTTCACGGCAATGGGACGGCGTAGCGGCTCGGGAATGCGTAAGCTACATTAAGCAGTCCTTTTACGATGGAGAGTACGTATATGTGTGCGGCCGCGAATTGGAGCCAACGGTTTTGGCCTGACTATGAGGATCTTCCTAGGGACGTGATCGGATTCCACGTGCGTTGCAGACCGGTTTCACTGCTGATCCAGCCCGAAAGCGCGTCCGTGTCCGAGTATGTTGGGAAATTTTTTGACCAACTTGGCCTGAATAATGCCGAGGCGATTGTAGTGCCAATCGGTTCAACCACGGGCGGGCCGGGGCTGATGGACAGCATCGGACCTCTTGCCAAGCTTGCGGGGCTTCTGGGAACGGTCGTCAAACAGGTGCTGGCGTGGCGCACCAGGGCGGCAACGATTACACGTAGACGGATGCGTCCGCCAGTTATCGTGACGATCCTTGCGGATCATGTACCTTTACGACGCCAAACAGCAGACACACATCATGACACCGCATCTTTAATTGTCGGCCTCCTCCCCGACCTTCTGGGCGGATTGCAGACAGCGTACCCGTCATTCAACATATCGATCTATGTGAGAGCCAAGGGCCTTAAAATCGATCGGGTCGACGTACAAGTTGGCAACGGGTTGGAACTCACAGACCAGCACGCCTTAAGGATATTAAAGTGGCTGGGTATTGCCACGAATTCAATAACTGTCAGACACAGAGAAAACTGGCTTTCGTTTCCAACTGTGAAGCTGATCAAAGGAAGGTCGTTCACTGCGCGTCAGTTTTCGGGTAGCGCCATGATGGGGCCAGGGTAGACACTGTGGACGATTTGATAGCCCGGACAAGACGTTGCCTCCATATGAACAATGGAAGACGCTTAGAATCCCTTCTACTATCCGCTCCTCCGTCGCCGAATACAGCCGTTATCCGGGAGGAGGAACCTAATAAACAAGCCCGAAGAGTGGAAGGCAAACTGGCGGAGTGAGCACTTACCTAAGCGCAACCCTGATGAGTCTCCTCGCCGGGTGGGCCATACATCTCTTCTTCAGGGTAATTCGACGCGCAACTCTCGCGGGCGTCCATGGACAACTGCCTGCTCATCCTGGGTATCTATCGGTGTCAGACTATGTGACCACGAAGAGACGCAGGAGACTGTACTACCTATTTTTTCGGCATTTGCCACCCTTGATCGTAACGATGCTGTTGTGCGGCCTCCTGAACAAGCTTTACCCAGAACTATGGACCCTCCCGTTCCTACTTCTCGCAACTTTCTCATCCGTGGCATTGGGTAGCTTGCGAGCATCGTTCAAAAAAGGTCTATTCTTTTCCGAGCGGATAATCCACCTCTACAATGTAGCGGTCGTAAATCTCACTGCGCTCGCGACACAGCTAGCCAGTCACTCGACCTGGCTAGCAGCCGTCACGCCTTCGCTAGAAGGCATTGTGGACAACATCTGGTCATCGCTATTCGTAAGCCTCATAGTTGTGGCTTTCATCGAGTCCTCTCAGAGGGGCCCAATGGACGTACAGCGAGAGAGAGAACTCGTAGCTGAGCATTTCGTTGAAAGCTCCTTGAACAAGATCGAACAACGTTTCGGGCAGCAGATAGATGAACTCTGCGGGCCGGATCGATTACTTAGTCGACTGCTTCGTGCGATTTTAGTATTTGAAGATATGAATCGCCCATTTTGGGTTCGTGCTATCGAACGCTGGGTCGTGCGACTTACAGGCATGGAGTTAACGGTCGGGATTGCCCAAGTCCGTTCGCAAAGACCCCTTTCAGACGTTGAGTCGATAACCGAGGCACATGGGCTCCTTACTCGCGGTCCCGATCAGACGGACTCAGAGCAGGCGCCGGAACGACTGCTCAATTTGATCCGCAGATACAACGATGACGCTCGATATTGCGAGAATGTCAGCTTTGTATATTCCCGTCTACCGACTTTTTGACTTCGTAGAGCAGACTACAGTTCGTCTGCATAGCACTTTTTGCGAGGGCAACTACACGTTCCAAAGGCGCGCCACTCGGATCTACCATTCCGAGCGTAATTCTGCCTCCGACTTCACGGCCACATCTCCGAAACCGCTTGATGAACCTCCTGAGCTTCTGCGCGCTGCCGACGATGCAAGAACTGGCAGGCCGCCGCGCAAAGCAGATCCACCTCGCTTGAGGGGGGACGACTGGATGACGCGCTGGACTGCAGAAGGGAAGCCAATTGCCCCCGAGCCCGATTCATTGGATCCAACAGCTGTCGTGCGACCCCCTTGAGTACCCGTGAGGGGAATTACGTCATTGTAATTACTTTACCCTTCGTAGGCGTGCTGAATCTGCCCACGGTGCTCTCGGCGCTAATGTTCGCCTCAAGTTCAAGGGGGTAGAGTCGCCCGCCCGCCCAGAAGAGGCCCCGGCGCTTGACTGAGGACAACATGGGCGAGTTAGGTTACGCCAGGGGGCCGGGCATGTCTTCTCAGCCCGCGGACCTATGCTCAAGCATTCCTACGTTTCCTTGCCGGACTCTTCTCATTAATATGGCGGACATGCGACATGGCCAGTCCACCCTCCGCAGGACCCATCACATATGAAAAACTAATTGGACGACCAGTCCTTCTATCAACTAATAAAGATCCCCCGTTGTACAGCCAGCGATCGTAGAAATCGGTGTTGCCGCCCAGGAGCGATCTAAAGTAGTACTGACGCAATGGAATTACAATCCGCCCACCGAACGCTGAGTTCTTTTGGTAGGACCGAGCTTTGATACCGGCTATGCGGATAGGAGGAGCATCTAAGTACGCTGTCCCAATTTGGGCAATAATTGAAGCAACGTCGAGTAACTGTTCATTGATAAGGCGCATCCTTTTTGCGGACTGAATGTGCTCAACATCCAGGTCGAAGGGGTTTGAGCCTTCGTTCCAAGCCAAGCTACGGCGATCAAACATTCCCTCCGCCCTGTTGCCGCCAGACAAGTACGCAATGATTCCCAAGGACCCATAACGAAATACTACGATCGGCATCTGCTGGTGGCCGTCGCCATAGTAGAAGTCTGGCTCCACGGTAGACTGACATCTGAACGTAAAGACGGATCCCAGTTCTTCCATCGTGGCTTCCTCAGGATCAGCAATAAAGTTAGCTAGATGTGCCTGTATGTTGTCCAGAATGGCAATGTGGTCCGGCATGTGGGTCAGCTTGCCATGAGTGGGATCGTTGATACGCCTCGGGTCATCTGCGAAGGACATCCCGGCAAAAGAATTTGCGTAGTAAATCTTAGCCAACCACAAGAGCATTAGATGCCGATGCTCCGTTCGTAGGTCGCCTTGGCGAGCCACACTCAAGATGTCCTTAACCAGCGGCTCCAAGCTCTTAGAGAGAGCATTGTTACACGTGAGACAGCAGTCGACTTTAGATCTCAGAAAACTTCTTAAAGACGTGCCTTTCTCAAAGTTTGGAAGCTGCATGCCCCCTTTAGTGAGATCGAGTTGTCGTATCAGCCATTGCGGAACGATGTGTTCGGCCGATAGATCTACCCCTGGCTCGACCTGCTTTCCGCAAGCGAAGCAAAAACGGTCGCGCCCCAACTTATACAAGACCGCCAGATCGGCAGCCGAACGCAAAGGAAGGCTATCGATCGACCCCATCATCTCTGTCAAAATCTAACTCCTATGTCTTCACCCCTTTACGCACGGGACCGAGGCTAGATCAAACCACTCAACTCGCTTCACTCATAGTATCGACGGATCAGCTCGTGCCCAGCAGTAGGACGTTCGTTTGCCTCGAGTTTTCCTGCTGGTCCAGGTGGCTATACTCACGACTGCCTGAGTCGCCGATAACGGCGCATATGACCGAACTAAACTACTCGTACTGCTCCTCATGGGCACATGCAGCGTGACCACGAGTACTAACGTTCTACGCTACCCACTCATCTCCAACGTATCGTCGCGGGTCCTTGCCGACCTCGTCGGCGATTGCTGCTGAAAAAGCAAGCTTGACTCTCACGAAATCTGCAAATGACTCACTAGTCACAACATCAATATCGAAGACACCGTTGACCGACCTGCTTTTTAGTTCTCGACGTGTGGTCACCCACGGCTTCTTTGCGACTTCAGGAGTATCGGCCGAAGCATCGACAACAAACAAATCAGCACTGATGAGTACGACCGGGAAGCACAGATCGAGCATGACCCATTTATCTCGATGACCCCCAACTCCGGAGTAGTACTCGGTAGTGACCGCACCTTTCTGAGTCGCTCTAAGTGCCTTGGCCAGAGGATAAACCAGAGATGTGAATATGCCGCTGTTGTTCGCACTCCAGGCGCCACCTTTTACGCGGTCGAGTCGTGTAAGTTGCGTCGCTCGAAAGTGATCTTCACCGTGTTCACGTGCGACGCTGTCGAACCCAAGGGCCCCCCAAGCCGGCGCGTAAGTAGTCGTGTTTCCTTCACGTTGAACTGGGAAGTTCTGCACAGGCAAAACATGCTGAGTTGGGTTTCTCTGCAAGTGGTGCTCAGGCAGCACATGGCCTATGGCCGCATATGGTTGGCTACTTTGCTTGCATTCAACCAGAAACGTGACTCCAACGATGATTTTGTTTGCCTCATCGCGGAGCATCTGCCTGTACGCCCAAACGTCCAATTCTCGCGAGACGGCGGGGTCGTCGGCGTCTTGATAGGCCCATCCAGACCTTGGGTGAGCCTCATGTTCCTTGAGGACTCGCAATGCGTGCTGTTCTAGCAGCCAGCCTGCGGACTCTACTGCAGACAGCAACTCTTCGTTGGTAGGTGAGCTCATTAGATAATGGTATTTGGAGAATCATCAGGTTACATATGCCGCCGGTACACGCTCTTGCCGGCTGGCTCAGGTTTCGTTACAGCGAGGAGCAGCATTCTCATCGTAATGGCCGTTTCTCTGACAGACTTGCTTCCGGTCCAAGCTGGATAAACGCGTTGAAATTTGGTGGCCGGCGTCATATCGCTGCGTTTAGCACGATGCATGGAAGGCCAGAGTAACAAGGGCTGTTTGTCATTCTCATACCCGATCATCGCTGGCAGGATTTTCCGCGCAACCTAGGCGCCAAGGGCGCTGGCCCGCACCGTAAACTTCGCTCGACGCTCCTTCGCCGATCTTTCCTCCCAGGCTCTTTCCGGCCCTGCCTGGTCGTCCAAGTATTCCAATCATCGCCGGCCGGGAGCCTCTCGCAACCAGGGTGCACACGCCGGAACTGATCCAGAAACTTCACTCGGCGCTCCTGTGCCGGATCAGCTTGCATCGGCTGCAACTTGATGGAGCGCGATTAGTGTCAGTCCCTATGGCTAGAGTCGCGTGTGTCGGCGCAACCGCGTCCGGCGCCGCGAGATCCTCTGTGCGAGTACCAGCAGAAATTGGTAGTCATCCGGTGGGTCCAATTCAGGAAAGGAGCCAGAAATGGCACCCTCAGTCCCCACCATTACCTGCCCGTATTGCCGTCACACGTTTTTAGGCGTGAAGGTAGTCAGTCATGGACTTGTCCGCTGCAGCAAGTGCGGAAAGACCATGAAGGTCTAGCTCGGATCCGTTTGGGGTGGTGAATATAGTCATCACCCCAAACGATTGATCTGCCACGTCAGCTGTCCGTTGGCCTGCCCGGCTTCGGTCCACAGCCGGATGGGAAGACATGCCGGCTTCCGCGCTGCTCCAGAAGGACGCGCGCAATCTCTCAGCGGGCTTGTCGGTGAGCGCAAGGTCGCCGAGACGGGCTTCGAGGCAGGAGACATTTATTAGCGCGCCGGGTTCACCCTTGAGGTGTGCGAACGGGACGATCGCCGCGCCGCGGGCGGCATTCCCTGCGTGTTCCCGCAATTCGCTGACGAGGTCGCGAAGCTCATGAGCAAACTTCGACTGTCCCGCGCGGCCGCTTTGGCGGCCACTTGCATCGCGACAGCGAAGAACTGGGGTTGCCCGCGACATTCAAACTAGTCTTCGCCGTGGGTGGGAGCTGTCGGCTCTGACAGCGGCCGCATTCGGGAATCCGCTTAGGAGGATTGTCGCAACCATGCCAGCGCCTACATTTCCGGCGAGTGCCGAGAACCAGTCAGTGATAACGGCCATAGGGCCACCTTTCCCAGAGTCATTGCGGACAGATACATAGAGTGCAAGTCCGAACGAGACCAAAATCAGAATGATGGCAACGACAATCCCCCACGGCCCCGTGGATGCGAGGTCTGAGAAATCTACTATTAGACAACCACAACCTCCATGCAAACTCGCATAAGACCACGCCGACGGCCGCAAAAAAAATCCGCGGATGGGGTGGTCTTTCAGGCCTGTCGTGCTCTCTCACTAATATCTGAATCATGACCTTCAACTACACGTCCGCGGTTCTGGCTCAGATCGCCGCCAACATTCCAAACCAGGCCAGCGCCGCCGGCTTGGCGATCATTCCCGGGATCGACATCATTCGGGAAACAGATGTGCGGATCTACGCGTATGAAGCTGAAATCGGCGACGCTCTCCGAGTGGCGGTCATGGCGAACGCTCCCTTTATCACGGTGGAGACAGAAACATTCTGGACGAGCAGGATACGGAGCACCGAAGGTTACGTGAAACTGCCGCTCAAGGCCGAACGCCTGCTAGAGGCAGCTGAGATCCACAATGATTTGCTCATGTCGGTGACAGTCAAATGGGTAGCTAGCGGACTCGTGTATGAATGGACGGCTCAGACTGAATGGATTGCTCCGTTGCTGACGGAAATCGATGAAGCGGTTCAAGCCGCGCAAAATGAGGACGACGCCGTAGAGGACGCCCGCACAGAAGTTCATTACGCCAAACTAGGGCCGCGGTAGATGCCCTAGTGGAGTCGCCCAAGTACCGCCGGGAGCAGGTAAACAAGCGTCGTCACATCGCCCCTGCCATTCTCACCGAAGCCGGCCTGGGCGAGATCAATGACGTGCTGCTTACTCACCAGGTCCTGCCCGACGCCAACAGGATCGTGAACGCCAAGGCCATGGAGTTTGAGGACGACTTCCGAGCCCGAAAGCGTGAATTGGCCGGCGAGCTATCAAGTGTCCCCGACTTCTATATGCAGAACACCAAGGCTGGCAAAAAGCTAGTCGCCATCGATTTTCTTACCGAGAAGGCTGACGGCTACAGGTTCCTCAACAGTCATTTTGCGGTGGAACTTAGCGACGCGGCGTCCGTGCCTCGAAACATCCGCCACCTCTAGCCGTGATCAAGAATTCGACCGGATTTCCACCCGAAGTCGGATTCGCGGCCGTTAAAGGTCTGTGCTGGAAACGCGGGATTAGTGGAAGCAACGTCTTTCCCAAAGAGCGCGTACCGGTGTGGGCTAGTGTCGAAACCATGAGCGGAAAAAGCGCTAAATTACAGCGTCAGCAGGACAGGACGGCAGCTAGGACCGACTGGGCGGCGTTGGATCTGCGCATGCTCCGGGATGACGTCAACTGGATCGCGTCGTTGGGTGAGGCTAGCCAAGCAAACGCGCAGTGGCAAGGAATCATCGGTTTAGCCCTAACACCCCACATGGCACGGATCGTCCATGAAGGAATGGACCTCCTTGGGCGTCGCCGACCGACGCAGGTCGGAGCAGTCACCGTGAAGTTTGCGACCGAAATTGAAGCGGCCAGACACACCGTCAAGCTCCTGGACGACACCCAGAAGCTATTCGACGGGGTGATCCAAGATTTCGAACGTATCGACGGGGAGCACTCCAAAGCCTGGGCTCCCCGTCGAAACTTCGGCATGGCTGTCACGGATGGCCGAGTCTATTCGACAAGCCGTTCAGCAGAGTTCCAACGATCAGGGCGGCTTTCGGAGCGGACAATCGTCCTGAATGAGTACTCCAACCGCCTCGGTTATGACATCGGACGGGCAGCAGCGGCGATCGTCCGGCAATTTGGTCATGCCCCAGAGTTCACGCCGTTGCCTGTGGATCGGTGGGGCGAGGCACCATCGGCAGTAACGCTCGACCGCGCAGACTATTACACAACGCGCTTCGAACCTGAGTTCCCGGCCGCACTCAAAGATGTCCTTTGCGTCATCGAAGGATCGGTCAATAGCTGCCTGCGCGCCTTCAAACCAGTCGAAGGGCCTTTCACCAAGCCGGTCTTCCGGGTCCAGTTCGTCACCGTCTCCCACGCCCTCAACGCGCTGGATGAAGTGCGCAACAAATATTCTCAGCTAGCCGATACTCCGGGTATGACCAGGATCAGTAGCGTGATTGATTCGCCCCAAGCGGTAAACCTCCGTTCCCTTCGGAAACTCCGCAACAGGTGCATGCACTACCTCATCCCGCCCACGCTGATGGGGCTCGGAGACCACCTGCCTATGTATGGGCTTGTGGAATCGACATCGCCGGGACTCAGCTACGAGATCGTCAACGCGGAGCTGCAGCAGGTGCTCGCAGCCCTATCCGACGCACTATATAGCTGGAAACAAGCGTAAGTCGCATGGAATCAAGCCCACCGCGTTGAACCATGCAGACACAAATCGTGTGCCTGTCCGCTGCGGTTACCCCAAATCGGGCAATTCGAGAAGCTCAACCACCTGCCAGTCCTCTTTGGTTGTCGGAGCGTTGAGAAACATCTGAGGGTCGTCCGCTGGGCCAACGCCACCGTCCGGCGTTGGTAGAGCGCCGGAATTCTGGCCTTCACCGCCACCGCTTGCTTCAGCGAGCATCGCCGATACGGCGCATATGTCGGGACTGAAAGCAGTCCCCCGGACCATCCGGCGCAGCGGCCCCGCCAAGAGATGCCACATGCCGAAGACTAGGGCCGCTCAGTCATGACGATGCACATCGGCCTGCCCATGAATAGGCAGAAGCAACAACGCTGTTTGTCATTCTGATATCCCAATCATCGCTGGGTGGCCCTTCGTGCAGCCAGGGCGCTACCGCGCCGGACCCGAACCGGAATTTCGCTGGGCGCACCTACGTCGCCTATCTCCTCTTGAAACTTCCGACCCTGTCCCGGTACCCCAAGTTGCTCCAGCCTTCCCCAGCGCACAGGTCTCCTATCAGAACGACCCACAGGACCAACGGCCACAGACTCACCAATAAGGGCAAAGGAACGGGACAATGAATGCGCTCACTATTAGTGACCCAGCAGACTTACTGAGCTTCATCGGGCACACCCTCGGCTTTTGGCCGAACGAGAGCTTAGTCTGCATCACCCTGGACAAGGGCAAGGTCGGGGCGACCCTCCGCATCGATCTCCCCCGACAACCAGGAACAGAACTCCCCTACGCCAGGACTGTCAGCAGTTACCTCACCAGTGACACCACCGCGACGAGCATCGTCTTCGCCCTCTACACCTCACAACACTGCGAACCAGGCCACCCCAAACCACACGCAGCCACAATTGCAGCACTCACCGGCGTCCTTGCCGAGAACGGCATCAGCATCCGCGACGGTATCTTCGTCAGCGACGACACTTACTCCCCCTACGACAGCGAACCCGGACAAGATATCAGCCTGCCCATCAGCACCACTGAATACAGCCGCGTCAACGCTGAATTCATCTACCGCGGCAGCACTATCGAACCCACCAACCAAATAGTCCTCCCTGCGCCAGCCGAGGAAGCAGCGCAAGCAATCGCAGTTGATGATCGCATGGCCATCATCAGGGCGCTGCCCCTTGGTGTAGCCGCAGAACAAGCCAGCCAACTCTGGTCGACCATGCTGGAGTCAAGCGACTTCCCGACCGACGAGGACTGCACCACCCTCATCGCAAACTTTCAATTCCCGCACATCCGCGACCGGCTCATGGCAGACATCCCCGGCATCAACGAGCCACCCCAACACATCCTCTTCGCCCAAACCCAGACCGCGCCGAAGTGGTCACGGGTCGAATGGGCGCAACAGCTCCTCTTCCATGCCTACACCAGAACCAGCCCGCAACACGCAGCACCAATTCTCACCACGATCGGCTACATCAACTGGTGGGAGGGCCGGGGATCAAAAGCGCACCAGTACATGCAACTCGCCCTCGACACGGACCCCGGCTACAGGTTCGCACGACTTACCGACCAAATGCTCGGAGCCGGGATCATCGCCGGCTGGAACACCAACAAAGACACCGCCTACAAAACCCGACTCGACATGCCCTAACAAGGGAGGCGGCCGCGCTCCCACGCCACTGGCCGGACTAGTCCCTTCTTACCGTCCACGGGGTAACGGTCATCATCGAGCCGCCGCCAGTCCGCCGCTGCATCTCCCTAAGTTCCTCGGCCACTTCTCGGAGAGCACGCTCACGGGTTCCAGGCTCCCGGCTCCGAGCTGGAGACTTTTTCCTGCGCTGCCTCGGAAACCCGCTTGAAGAAGTTACAGCATCAGCCAGAGGATCGTGGAACAAGCCGCGAGTCACATCCTGCCTCAACCGACTGCCACCCTCCGTTCCCCGATATTAAACCCAGGCCCGCCGGGCACGGAGTCAATGAGGCGCCGGGTGTACGGATGCTGCGGATTGCCGTACACGGCATCCACGTCGCCGTGTTCCACCACCTCGCCGTGGAAGAGTACCAGGATTTCATCGCTGACGTGGTGCACAACGTCCAGGTCGTGCGAGATGAAGGCCATGGTGAGGTCCAGTTCCTTCCGGAGCCGACCGATGAGGTTCAGGATTTCAGCCTGCACCGAGAGGTCCAAGGCAGAGGTGATCTCGTCGGCGATGATCAGTTTCGGCTGCACGGCCAATGCGCGGGCAATTGCGATGCGTTGCCGCTGTCCGCCGGAAAACTCGTGCGGATAGCGTTCGGCCACGTCAGGATCCAGCCGGATGGTTGAGAGCCAGTAGGAGATCTTCTCGCTGTGTTCCTTGGGGTTGGCACGCAGGGGATCGATCGCCTCGGCAAGGGTTTGGCCGATGGTCCGCCGGGGGTTGAGTGATGAGTAAGGGTCCTGCGGCACCATTTGCACGGCTCGCCGCATGCGGCGGCGCTCGGCCCCGGACATTTTCGTCACGTCCCGGCCGGAGAACGAGATCACTCCGTCGCTCGGTTTCACCAGGCCTACGATCGCTTTGGCCACGGTGGATTTGCCCGAACCCGACTCCCCCACGATGCCCAGGGTCTTGCCGGCATGGATGCTGGCGTTGACCCCTTTGAGGACGGTGGCGGCCGAACGTCCGGAACCGAACGTGACCTTGACGTCCTTCAGCTCCAACACCGGCTGATTCTGGGTTGCTGCAGCGCTCATTGAGCGGTCTCCTTGCTGCCTGGGCTGTTGGTGACGTCCCCGCCATCGGAGGCGTCGTCGTCGAAAACTTCATCCAAGGCGAAGTCCTTCGCCGAAACCGTGACGAGTTCGGCCTTTCGTTCGGCAATGGACGGCGTCGCGGCCAGAAGTGCCTTCGTGTACGGATGCTTAACCTTGCCGGCGGCGAGCTGTTCGCCAGTGAGTCGCTCCAGGATCTTGCCGCCGTTCATCACGATGACCTTGTCGCACAGCGCCTGCACCACCCCGATGTCGTGGGAGATGAACAGCATTGCCGTGCCCATTTCACGATTGATGGTGCGGAACTGCCGGAGAACATCGGCCTGGACCGTCACATCCAGGGCGGTGGTGGGCTCATCCGCGATGATCAGGCGCGGGTCCGTGACCAAGGTTGAGGCGATCATGGCACGCTGCAGCATGCCGCCAGAGAGTTCATGCGGGTGTTGTTTCATGCGTTTCTCAGGCTGCGTAATCCGAATGTCCGCCAAGGCCTTGACCATCCGACCAAACGCCGTGTTGCGGGACTGGCCCAGATGCACGCGGCTCACCTCGGTCAGCTGCGATCCGATGCGCAGGGCCGGGTTGAAGCTGGTTCCGGGATCTTGGTAGACGAGTCCAATGGAGGTTGCCAATTCCCGCGGGTTGTTCTTCTTCAGGAGGTCCAGCTCGCCAAGGCGCATGGTCTTTGCGGTGACGCCGAGTTCCTCCGGCAGCAACCCGGCAATGGACATGGCGGTGAGGGATTTTCCGGAACCGGACTCCCCCACCAGCCCCACCACTTCGCCAGCGTGGATGCTCAAGGACACGCCCTTGACCAGCGGAACTCCCGACGGCGTTGTGACGGTCAGGTTGTCCACCTCAACAAGCGCTTCGGTATCGGCGCGCAATGATGCGGGAACCTCGGATGCCTTTCGGAGGCTGCCGAACTTCCGGCCGCCCCGGGGGTCAGTGGCCGCTGCCAGGCCATCGCCGATCAGCATGGCACTGAGTCCGGTCACGGTGATCATGATGGATGGCATCACAGCCTGGAGCGGCTGCGAGTAGATATTGACGAGTGCTTCGTTCAAAAGGCGGCCGAAATCATACTCAGGGTTCTGTACGCCAAGACCAATGAAGGACAAGCTGGACAGGTCGATCAGCGTGGTGGCGAAGACCGTAGCCGTCAGCACCAGGAGCGGCTCAGCCATGTTCGGCAACAGGTGCCGCGTGATGATGTGCGGCCCGGAGACACCGAGCAACCGCGCGCTGGAGACGTAGTTCCGCTGGGAAATCGAGGCAGCCATATTGGCCGTCAGACGAGCGAAGGCAGGAATGCTGGCAATGGAGATGGCCAACACCGCGGACCACGTGCCTTGGCCCAGGATGGCGGCGATCAGCAGCGAGAAGATGAGGCTCGGGTAGGCAACGGCAGCCTCGATGACACGCAAGACGGCGGCGCGAATGCGGCGCGGCGCCAGCCAGACGGCGGTGCCGATCGCTATACCGGCGACGACGGCAATCGCTGTGGTTGCCGCCGTCATCAGAAGCGTCAGGCGGGTGGCGACCAAAGATCTGGCCAGCACGTCGCGGCCAAAGTCGTCCGTTCCGAGCCAGTGCTCGGCGCTTGGCCCTTGGGAAGCTTCTGGGGTGAGTTTCTCGGCGGCGTCGCCCAGGAACATCGGAGCAATCACGGCCGTGAGGACCATGATGGACATCATCACGATGCCGACTATGAGGCCGGTGGTCCAGCGGAACCTGCGGCGGGGACGGGCTGTCTCAGCCATTGGACTTTCCTCCGAGCGTACGGGGGTCGATGAGGCCGAGGATGACGTCGACCAATAGATTCAGCACGATGGCCAGGAAGCCAAGGACCAGGATGATCCCCTGAATGACGGGGTAGTCCTTGTTGACGATGGCAGTGACGATCTCGCGGCCCAAGCCGGGCCAGTTGAAGACGTTCTCAACAATGATGGCGCCGCCAAGCATGCCAGCGAGGATTAGCCCGGCCAACGTGAGGGCTGTGGTCAGCAGGTTGGGCAAGGCGTGCCGGGCGTACAGACGCAGGGATGGTAACCGCCACCCCCGGGCTGTCCGCAGGTAGTCCTGCTCCAAAACAGTGGACGTCTCCCGACGAACCACACGCGCAATGGAACAGGTAGGGGCAATCGACAGGCCAATCACCGGCAAGATGAGCGCACTGAGCGAAGCTGCTCCGGCTGCAGGCAGGACCTTCAGGATGATGGCGAAGACCACCACCAGCATGGTGGAGACCACGTACTGCGGAACGGCTTGGAAGAAGCCGGTCAGCATGCCGAAAGACACGTCGAGCCACTTCTTACGGCCGCCGCGCGTAAGGATGCCCACCAGCATGCCGGCAGGAACAGAGACCAAAAGCACCAGAATGATGCCGAGGACGGCAAGTTCTGCGGTGAAGGGCAACTTGGTGGCGATGATCTGCGAGACCGACGTGCTGTAGGCGAAGGACTCTCCAAGGTCACCGGTGAAGAGCCCGCCAACATAGTTGATGAACTGGAGGTAGAGGGGATCGTTGAGGCCGAGGCTGTTGCGGATGGCCTCGATTTGCTCGGTGGTGGCGTCCGCGCCGGCTACAGCCACTGCCGGGTCACCCGGGATGAGCGGCACCATGAAGAAGGTCACGACGACGAGCAAGGCGACCGAGAGAAGGACACCGCCGGCGCGGCGAAGGGCGTAGTCTGCCCAGGGCGAGAGGCTCAGGGCCCGGCCCCGGGGGCCCTTGGCGGCCCCCGGGGTTTGGCTCTCAAGGATCTGGACTTCCTTGGAGAGCATGGTGGGTTCAGTCATCGTGAAACCTCTGCTTACTTAGTGATGCGCATGGTGGCGTAGTCGACGATTCCCGACGGTGCCTGGATGGAGAATCCGGAACGCTGGGCGACGATCTGCGGCTCACCCACGAACGGAACGATGTCGTTGTCGCTCAGGATGCTCTTCTGTGCCTTGGTGTACGCGTCGCAGCGGGCTGATTCGTCAGTGGCTGCCTGGGCTGTGGCAATGTCGGCGAGGATGTCCGCATTTTCGCCGCCACCGATGTTGCGACCGCCCTTTTCCGTGGGAACACCGGCAACGCGGGTCAAGGAGGCGGCCACGGTGCCTACGAAGTTGGCGTCGCCCTGCACTGTCAGGTCCCACGTTTCGGGCTTGGTCTGGGTCATGGTGGCCCATGTTCCGTTGTCCACGAGCTGGAGATCCACTGTGGCGCCGGCCGCGCGGAGTGCTTCCTGGACGTAGGTGCTGCCCGCACCGTTCGGGCCGATGCTGGTGGTTCCCACCATTTTGAAGGTCTTGCCGGCGAGCACTGCCTTGGCTGCTGCTGCGTCTTCCTTAGTGAGGCTGGAGTTGTCCGGCAGGACACATGGCACGGTCGGGGCAACGATCGAGTTGTAGGTGATGCCCTTGCCTGCGTAGGCGGCGGCGTTGAAGGCCTGCTGGTTCATCAGCTGGGCCACGGCTTTGCGGAGGGCCGGGTCAGTGAAGGGGCTACCGGGGCGTTGGTTGAAGAGCAGGAAGATCCCGGCAAAAGGAACAGAGGTTACGGTGTAGTCCTTGTTGCCCTCGAAGCGCTGGACGTCGGCCGGAGCGATGTCCGAAACATCCATTTCACCGGTAAGGAGCTGGTTGGCCACCGTGGTCTTGTTGACGCCGGGGAAGAAGCGGACCGTCTTGGCCGGGGTTCCTTCCAAGGGCTTGGAGTACTTCGGCCAAACTTTGTAGTCCTCGCGGAGCGTCATGTCGTAGCTGACGCCGTGGCTGGCTTTGGTCAGCGTGTAGGGGCCGGAGAAGGCACCCTTGACAGCGCCCTTCGCCAGGCCGTCGAGGTCGGCGAGACCGGCCGGGCAGATGATGCCGGTCTGGGCAAGGGTCAATCCGCCAATAAGTTCGGACCAGGGTTGGGCGAGCTTGATGTCCACGGTTCCGGCGGCGTCGTCACCGGTGATGGTGGGCTGCCCCGGACCGAACACGAGCTTGCCGAAGTTGTTCTTGGTGGCCGGGTCTGCGAAGTAGCTGAGGGACTTGGCCACGATGGTTGGCGTGATGTGTGTGCCGTCCGCGCAGGTGGCGTCTTTTCGGATGGTCAGCATGGCGTTGGTGGCGGTGGACTTCCATTCGCTGGCGAGCCCGCCGATGAATTTGCCGTCCGCGTCCCGCCTGACAACGGTGTCATACAGGAAGCGGGCCACCTCGTAGTCGTCTTTGGCGTTCGCCTTTGCAGCATTGAAGGTAGTGGGGTCGGCATTGAGGGCGGTCCTGATGGTGTCCGTGGACATGGCCCCGCCGCTGGCGTTTCCAGCGGCGGCCTGGCCGCCGGTAGTGCAACCGGTCAGGAGAAAAGCGGCAGCTGTGACGGATGCCGCGGCGGCCATGAAAGTGGAACGTCCTTGCATAGGGGGTAAACCTCCTGCTCGCCTTCGGGGGCGCTTTCCACGGCGGATGCGGTGCACCGTTGGCCGGCTGGGACCCGAAGGATGTGAAGTGCGATAACTTTCGCGAATGAGAAGAGATTCACACATCACTGGAATGAAGTCAACGCTTTTTGTGAGGTCGCCCACAGGGACCGCCCGAGTGCGCCAACCTTTTACATGCCCGAAACATCGAGGGCTTGACGGGTGAAGAAAAAAACGCGAAACTTTTCTCATATGTGATTGGCGTCTCAACCTTGCCAGCGCATCCGAACCCGGACCAACCAAAGGTGGAACACATGGCAACGACTCTTGAGCTCACTGTCCGGAAGGCTCAGTGGACCCGACCGCCGCGGGAACTGGTCCGCGCTTTCGAAGCTTTCCCCGTGGCCAACATCGGCGATGCCATGGAACGGCTTGGCCTGGTGGATGGCAACATCAACCCCGTATGGGCCGGCGCCAAGTGCGTAGGTTCAGCCTTGACCGTCCTCGGGGCAGCAGGCGATAACGCCGCCGTCATCGAATCCCTCAACTACATCGAACCCGGCGATGTAGTGGTGATCAACGGCTTCGGCCACGAGCACCGTGCACTGGTCGGTGAACAGCTCTCCCAGCGCTTCGAAGCCGCCGGCGCAACCGGTGCCGTCATTGACGGTTACATCCGCGACCGAGCAACCATCACCGAGATCAAGTTCCCGGTCTTCGCACGCGGCACAACCCCCGCCGGCCCCTTCAAGAACGGTCCCGGCGTCATCGGCGAGCCCGTGGCCATCGGCGGCATTGTTTGCTCCGCCGGTGACATCGTCGCCGCAGACGATGACGGCGTCGTCATCATCCCCCAGGCCCGCGCCGCGGAAATCTTGGAGCTGGTCAAGGCAGTCGCGGTCCACGAGGCCGAAATGACCGCCGAGATCACCCGCGAATACAGCTAACCCCTTCTCCCCTCCCCCACAGCGGGACCTAAACTAAGAGAACCACCAATGTCTAGTTCATCGACGGAATCAGTGGATCTGAACACCGCACAGGTAAAGGTCGTCACGGCTGACGGCAAGATGGTGCGCAAGGCTACTATTGCGGGCACCATGGGCTCCTTCGTGGAGTGGTACGACTACGGCATTTACGGGCTTCTGACCACGTACCTTGCCATCAACATCATGGGCTCCAAGGACATCGGGTCCCTGCTGCTCACCAACGTGGGCTTCCTCGTCAGCTTCCTGGCCCGCCCCTTCGGAAGCGTCATTTGCGGCTACCTCGGCGACAAGCTGGGCCGCAAAAACCTGCTCTCCATGCTCCTGCTCCTCATCTCAGGAGCCACGGGCTGCATCGGCCTCATCCCGTCCTCCTCGGTGATCGGCTGGGCCGCGCCGGCCCTGTTGATCCTGCTGCGCATCCTGCAGGGCTTCTCCGCAGGCGGGGAAGTGGCAGGCGCCATGGCCTTCGTGGGTGAATACGCCCACAACAAGCACCGCAACTTCTCCATGAGCTTCATCGCCGTGGGTTCCTTCTGCGCCTTGCTCTTCGGCAGCGGATTCTCGGCGGTCCTGATCACCACGCTGGGCGACTCCACCATGGAATCCTGGGCTTGGCGCATCCCGTTCCTCTTCGCCGTGCCCCTGGGCTACGTGGGCTACTACATCCGCTCCAAGATGGAAGACACCCCGCACTTCGAAGCACTCCGCGAACGCAACGAGGTAGAGCGCAACCCGCTGCGCGCCGTTTTCACGTCCAAGCGCCACCTTAAGGCGATCGCCCTGACCATCTTCCTCCCGGCAGTCAACGGCCCCGGCTACTACCTGCTTTTCGCCTACATGCCGACCTACCTGAAGACGCAGCTGGGCTCCGGCAACAACTTCACAATGCTTCAGGCACTGACGGTGACGGCCTTCAGCCTGGTTGCCATCATCATCGCCATCCCGCTGATGGCCCGCTTGTCCGACCGGATCGGCCGCAAGCCCGTCCTGGCCCTCTCCGCGGTCCTCATGGCCGTGGTGTCCTACCCGATGTTCGCCATGATCACCACGGGCAACATGCTCATGGCCTGCATCGCCACCGTGGTCATGGCCATCGCCTTCTCCGGTCACGCAGCCGTGGTGCACACGGTCCTGACGGAAATGTTCCCCACCACCGTCCGGTACAGCGCCTACAGCATCGGCTTCAGCCTGAGCACCATCATCTTCGGCGGCAGCGCCCCGTTGGTCATGACCGAGATCATCAAGGCCACCGGCAACAGCATGGTCCCGGCCTACGCCTCGATCGGCACCGCCCTCATCACACTGGTTTCGATCTACTTCCTGAAGGAAACCAAGGGCCAGCCGCTGGCCACCCACTAACAAAACCCGGTACGACGGCGGCCTGCCGCCATTGCTGCGAGGCCGCCGTCGTTGGACCATAAAGCAAGACAACAAGAACCATAGGGAGTCACCTTGGGCATCAACTCAGTCGCCGTCGTCGCAGACCTCGGCGAAAGCTACGGCAACTACACCATCGGCGATGACGACGCCCTGCTGGGCCTGGTCACTGCCTCCAACATCGCCTGCGGCTTCCACGCCGGGGACCCCCGCGTCATGGACGCCACGGTCAAAGCCTGCGTTGAACGCGGCATCGAACTCGGCGCACACCCCGGTTACCCCGACCTGGTTGGATTCGGCCGCCGCCTGATCGAGGCCAGCGAAGAGGAAATCCGCACTGATGTGCTCTACCAGATCGGCGCACTGGATGCCTTTGCCCGCATCCACGGCGGCAAGATCAGCCATGTGGCACCGCACGGCCGTATGGGAAGCATCGCCCAGACCGACGCCAAGCACGCCCGGGCCATCACCGACGCCATCAAGGCCTACGATCCGTCCTATATCGTGATCTGCCAAAACGGCCTGCTCGCTGAAGAGTCACGCAAGCGCGGCCTCGAAGTCGGCTACGTGTTCCTGGCAGACCGCGGCTACGGCGAGGACGGCATGCCGGTCTCCCGCAACACCGAAGGCGCACTACTCCACGACCCTGAGGAGATCGGCCGCCGGGTTGTCCAGGTTGTCACCGAGGGCACCGTCCGCGCAGTCACCGGCAAGGTTATCCCGCTCGGCCACGATGCCGACGTCGTGCTTCTCCATGGCGACCACCCGCAGGTGCTGGAGAACGGCACCGCCCTCCGCGCAGCCCTGGACAAGGCCGGAGTCAAGGCCACCGGACTGCAGGAAGTCCTGGCCGAGAAGGCCAAGCTGGCTGCCGTCTGACCCACCCCACAAACAAGCCAAGGACACATGAGTACGCACCCAGCGCCCGGGCACACACCGGAGATCAAGGCCGTTCCCTTCGGGGATTCGGCATTGATGGTCAGCGTCGCCTCTGACATTGACGAGGAACGCCAGTCCGGAAGCCGGACGCTTCGCGAGATCCTCCTGGAGGTGCGTCCGGTGGGCCTGCTGGACGTGGTGGCCGGCGTCGACTCCCTGCTGGTGGAATTCGACAACCTCGCCATCAGCCACGGCCAGCTGGCCCAGACCATCCGGCTGGCCGCGGCAGGCGGTAGCTTCGAAGCCAACCGGCCCTCCCGGGACGGCAAACGCTTTGTGATCCCCATGGTGGTCAACGACGTCTTTGCCCCGGATCTCTCCGAAGTGGCAGACGAACTCGGGATCAGCCGGGAAGCGGTTCTGCAGCATCTGGAGGACTCCGAGTTGAGCATCAACCTGCTGGCCTCTGCCATGGCTCCCATGATGGGCCGGGTGCAGTTCCCCGGAGCTGTCAGCCGGTGCAGGGAACCACGCACCAACGTGGATCCAGGCTCGGTGATGGTTGCCGGAACCAACGCCATCATCCAGCCTTTCCCGGGCCCGACGGGGTGGAAGGTCATAGGACGGACGCCGCTGGTGATCTGCGACATCCATGAGGACCCACCCACCTCGTACAAACCCGGGGACAGCGTCCGGTTCAAGGTCGTGCCAGAGAGCGAATGGGAACGGCTCTCGGGCCGGTTCCTGCTTGCCGATACTTACACATACGAAGGGGAACACTGATGCCGGCGGTTGAGCGGAGCGTCACCATCAAGATCCGCGAAACGGCATGGCTGGCTACTTTCCAGGACCTGGGCCGGCAGAACTCGGAAGCTCTGGGCGTTCCCTGCGGCGGCGCCGCGGACCAGCACTCGGCAGCAGTGGCGAACATTCTGGTGGGCAATGACCGCACGGCGACCCTGCTGGAACTCATGGGTGGCCGGTTCACGTTCACCACCTCCAAGCCGGTGCTCATCGCCGTCACGGGAGCACCTGCCGATGTCACCGTCAACGGCAGCAAGGTGTCCATGTGGGAGCCGGTCTGCGTTCCCGCCAAAGGACAGGTGGTGATCGCGAACGCCCGGGGCGGCATGCGGAACTACCTCGCCTTCAGCGGAACCCTCGCCGCGGATCTCTTCATGGGCAGCGCTGCCCCCGAAGCCCGCATGGGCTTCCCTCAGCAGATTGTGGCCGGGCAGCACCTGGAACTCCGGAGCTCCTACACGGGGTTCGAGCACCCATACCTGACCCAGCCACTCTTCCGGCTTCCCGTGCCGGTGCCATCGTTCGAGCATCCCTTGTGGACCATCGACATTACTGAAGGCCCGGAAACGGATGCGGCATTGGGGATCCGGGAACTGTTGTCCTCCCGTGAGTACACGGTGACCGCCAAATCCAACCATGTGGGGCTGCGCCTGGACGGTCCAGTGGTACACCCGGAGGGCCTGGGCGAAATCGTCTCCCATGGCGTCCCCATCGGCGCTTTCGAGATCCCGCACGGCGACGAACTCATCATCTTGGGCCGCTACCGGACCCTCACAGCCGGTTATCCCATCGTGGCCTTTGCCACCAAGGCATCCTTGCCCATGTTGGGGCAAGCCCGTCCCGGCCAGCGGATGACCTTCCGCTGGGTCAGCCACGAACAGGCCGTGGCGGACCACCACGAGGCCCAACGCCTGTTGGGTGTGCTGGAAGAGCGCGTGAAAAGCCTGTTCTCCGCAATCGATCTCCCACACCATTCACGCCAAGTGCCCGCGAAGGCGGCAGCCTGAGCACCAACTGCCGCAGGGCACTTGACCGGCACCCTTCGCAAATGAGAAACTTTTCGCATATGTGACAGTTGTCGCAGCACAAACCAGAGGAACGGAACCATGGGACTTCTTGAAGGCAAAGTCGCGGTCATCACCGGCGCAGGAACGGGGATGGGCCGCTCAACGGCGGAACTTCTCGCCGCCGAAGGTGCCCACGTGGTGCTGGTGGGCCGCCGGCTCTCCGTCCTGGAGGAAGTCGCCGCAGCGATTGCCTCCGACGGCGGCACCGTCCACCCGCGGGCCGCGGACATCGCGTCCAAGGACGACGTCGACGCCCTGGTCGCGTGGGTTTCCGAAACCCTCGGCCCTGTAGACATCCTGGTCAACAACGCCGGCAGCGCCAGCAAGGTCCTCAACGTCCGGTGGATCAGCCAGGAGGAATGGAACAGCGTCCTGGACGTCAATCTCAATGCCGTCTACCTGCTGACCCAGGCCGTCCTTCCGGGCATGCTCTCACGGAACACAGGCACCATCATCACCGTTTCCTCGCTCGCGGCCGTGAACCCGAACCTGCTCGGTGGCGCAGCCTACGGTGCGGCGAAGGCAGCGGTGCGGAACTTCATGACCTACCTGCACAACACCTTCCGCAACGAGGGCCTGCGGGCGGTCACCGTCCTTCCTGGCGAAACGGCAACACCCATCCTGGACAACCGGGCCAGGCCACCCAAGTCCGAGGAACGCGAGGCCATGGTCCAGCCCGAGGACGTCGCCCGGGCCATCCATCTCGTCGCGACCCTGCCCCAGCGGACCGTGGTGCAGGAACTGGTGATCGCCCCGACCGTCCAGCGCGATACCTCCGGGGACATAGAAATCAGCCGCTGGGCAGGCGCCCCGGCAGAAGACCTCCCCCAGCTGTAGTACGCCACCAAACTTCCCTCCCGACCAGCCAGAGCAGGATTGCCATGACCCTCGAACCATCCACCGCCGTCGCAACCTTCCAGCCTTCCGAGGCCGTACAGCGGGTACAGCGCACCTCGTTGCGCGTCCAGCAGCCGCAGTCGAAGGGCGACCTCGTCTCGCTTGCGATGGGCGAGCCGGACTTCGACACCCCCGAACAGGTACGTGCCGCAGCCGCCCGCGCCCTGGAAGAGGGACACACCCACTACTCGCCGTTGCTCGGCGAGCTGGTGCTTCGCGAGGAGCTGGCTGCCCGTATCGGCCAGCTCCTCGGCGAGGTGGCCAGCCCCAGCGACGTGCTCATTACCCAAGGCGGAACGGCCGGTCTTTCCGCCGCTATCCTGGGCATCGTCAACCCGGGCGACAAGGTGGTCATCCCCGACCCCACCTACTCCCTGTACGCGGATCTGGTGAGCATGGCCGGGGGCGAGATTGTCCCAGTCCCGCTGGCCGAGGACCTGCACTGGGACCTTGAGGCACTGGCCACAGCCCTTCGGGGCGCCAAGATGTTCGTCTTCTGCAATCCGTCCAACCCCACGGGCATCGTCCATTCCCGCGCGGAGCTCGAGGCCCTGGCCGACATGGTGGCCGGCACGGACACCTTGGTCCTCTCCGACGAGGCATACAGCGACCTCGTCTACACCGCAGAACCGTTCACCTCTGCCCTGGAAATCCCGGGCCTTGCCGGCAGGACGATCTACTGCCAGACCTTCTCCAAGAGCTACGCCATGACCGGGTGGCGGGTGGGCTACCTTTGGGGCCCGTCCGAGGTGATCGCCTCGGCAGCACGCGTGCACAACACCTTCAACGGCTCCATGAACACCGCCGTACAGTTGGCCGCCCTGACCGCACTAAAGACCTGCGGCCCGGACATCAAGCGTATGCACGCCTCCTACGCCCAACGCCGCGAGCTGATGTTTGAAGGACTCAGCAAGATCCCCGGCCTTACGGTCAGCTCCCCCGAAGGCGCCTTCTACCTCTTTCCCAAATACGACGTGGACGTTCCGGCGGCGCAGATGGTGGCGCACCTGCGTGAATTCGGCGTCGCCGTCCGTCCGGGCAGCGAATTCGGCCGCAACGGCGAACACCACCTACGGCTCTCCTACGCCGCCAGCGCCGAAGCGATCACCGCCGGCGTCGAACGGATCGCCGCCAGACTCGCAGCACTCAGGCAGGGCAAGTGACAATGCTCGATCCGCCGCCCGGGCTCCGCGTCGACATGCAGCGGAACCGGACGCTTTTGGTGGACGCGGCCGGCCGGCTCTTCGGAGCCGGCCGTTCGGCTACCATGACACAGATCGCCGCGGAGGCCGGGATCTCCCCCGCCACGGCGTACCGCCACTTCGCCTCAGTGGACGACGTCTTGGCCGCCTACCGCTTCGAAGTGGGCCGCGAGCTCCTGGAGTTCAGCCGCGCCCAACACTCCGAGGGGCTGCAGCTGCTGGAATCCGTGTGCGCCAAATGGGTGGAACTGGTGGTCAGGCACGGTGAGTCCATGATCCACACCCGCTCGGCCGAAGGGTACCTGGCCCGCGTCAAAGCCGGAGCCTACTACCTGACGGTCCAGGCCGACGCCCTCGCCAGGCCACTCGAAGAGGCCGCACGCGAACTTGGCATCGAACACCCCGGGGACGAAGCACTGTTTCTCTGGAACGGCTTCTTCGACCCCCGCGAAATCAACGACCTCATCCACAGCCTCCAGCTCACAGCCCAGGAGGCCTCCGCTCGATTGGTCCGGACCTTTACGGCAGCCCTGGCAGGGTGGTCCGCTTCAAAGGACCTAAGCTTGAACTGACGAAAGGGTGCCCAACAAATGCGTAGTGACACACAGCGCAACCGCAGACAACTGGTTAAGGCCGCGGGACAGCTCTTCGCGTCCCGTCGCGGCCCCATCAGCATGACCGACGTCGCCAAGCAGGCCGAAATCTCGACGGCCACCGCCTACCGGCACTTCGCCTCAGTCGAGGACATCCTTGCGGAGTACCGCTTCGGTGTCGGCGAGAAGCTGCGCGACTACAGCCTCAAGCAGCAGGAAGCATCCGGCGTCGAACTTCTGACCATGGTGAGCCGTAAATGGGTGGACCTCGTCACCCGCCACGGCGGTGCGATGCTGTATACCCGTTCGGGCGAAGGATACTTGGCCCGTTTGCGCAGCGGTGCCTACTACCTGACCGTTCAGGCTGACGCACTGGAGCGTCCTTTGCGCGAAGCCGTCGAAGAGCTGGGGCTTCCCGCTGTTGGCGATGAAGCGATGTTCCTGTGGAACATCCTGTTCGACCCCCGCGAAATTCTGGACCTGATCAATACCGTGGGCCTGACCAAAGACCAGGCGACGGTGCGCCTGATATCTGCCCTGAAGGGTGCCCTTGCGGGTTGGAGCGAAGACCGCGCACGGACGTAGGTTGCTGGCGCAGAAAGACGGGCTCCAAGGCCCGGCGTTCCCCTCAGCGCTTAGCCGGTCGCTCGGATCAACTCACGGATCCGATCCGCAGGCAGCGCCGTCAAGGCTGCCACCCTGAAGATGTCCATGCGACCGCTTTCCAGTCCTTCCAGAACGTCAACCCGGAGCCTTTCCACACCGCGCTCTTTATCCTGAAGGGCGTCCTCCAGTTGCCGGACGATCGCCGCAAGACCGGACAGATGCCATTCCGGCTGCACCCCCGAGAAGTGGAGGTCCTGATACGCGCCCCCGAGCCTCTTGACGTCCGTGGCGCGGATCCCCACGACGGCAGAAACTGCAGCAAGGGATACTTTGTCGGCCAATGCTGCAGCAATTGCCTCGTTCCGGCGGCCGAGGAGCGTGCGGACGTGGCTGTCGATCCTGGCGCGGGAGACCCTGGACCCGGTCAGCCGCAGTTCCAGTGAACTCAACCGGGGCCTGTGGGCTGCGGGCCGCCTGCGCAGCCTGGCTTCAGCTACGTAGGTCACGGTGCGTAAGGCCCTGGACCAAGTGCCAAACAACTGCTTCGTTGCCATGTGTAGGCATGATGCTGCCCTCCAGCACCTGCAGGCCTGGGCCTGCCTTGCCTACGGGGGTCCACATGCCGCTAACCGGACAATGGCTCCCGGTGCCGGCAACGTAGCGGCAACGGTGTGCATGGCCGACTGAGTGTTCTCCAACGATGCGTCGCATCACAGGCCTCCGAGGGTTGGGAGTTCGCTTGGAAACTCGGGAAATCTGATGCTTTAAGCCTATGTCGCAGGTCACTTTAAAGCAAGAAACTTTTCTCATTTGTTTAAAGTTTCTCATCCGTTTCGGACGCCTCACTGCAGGTATCTGAATGCCGTCCAGGGGCCGGCGAGGATTGCGCAACCCGCCTTATGCCGCGAGCCGAATGCGGGCGTCTTCTTTTTGGAGGGAGCCCTGCAGAAGGCCGGTGACCCGCACCCCAGGCAAATGAGGCCCCCGGGCTTACTCTTACGCCACGAAGGGTCACGCTGATCGAATTCTGAGGCATGCCAATCCCGACCGTCCACCGAGCTACGCGCCCACTTCATGCAGCCACCAGGCCCGCCCCGCGCCCCAGGCGGGCAGAAATCCAGCGGACTCTGTCCGCCTCTGCAGCGTGACGCATTCTCTTGACTGCTCCATAGGCGGGCTTCCTCCAGTCGCAAGTCCACGAGTTGATATGAGAAACTTTTCTCATATCAACTCGTGTGCGTCAAGGGGGTTCACATCACAGGAAGCTCTTGACCGCCACTTCTTGCATATGGGAATCTTTTCTCAAATATGATTTGATACGCCCGTCCGCAATGGTGCGACTAGAAGGAACCTCAACATGAACCCCACTCCCCGGCCTCCCCTTGTTGTCATGGGCGTCTCCGGATGCGGAAAGTCCACCATCGGCTCGCTCCTGGGCGAACGGCTTGGCATGCCGTTCCAGGATGGGGACGCCCTGCACCCGGCCGCGAACAAAGCGAAGATGGGCGCAGGTATCGCCCTGGACGATTCCGACCGCAAACCGTGGCTTGAAGAGATCGGGCGAACGCTCCGGGCCTCAGTGGGCCAGGGCACCCCGGCGATCATTGCCTGCTCGGCACTGAAGCGCAGCTATCGCGACCTGCTGCGTTCGCACGTCCCCGACGTCGTATTCGTCCACCTCAACGGTGACCGCGGAACCCTACTGGAGCGGATGAACGCCCGCAACCACGAGTTCATGCCGCCCAGCCTCCTTGACACCCAACTGAGCACCCTCGAACCCCTTGAGCAGGACGAAAAGCACATACTGGCAGACATCACGCTCGCTCGCACCTCACTAGTGGAGAGCATCTGCGGTCTCCTTCCCATAGGGAGCTTGACCGTTGGGGCCAGCGTTCAAGAGTGACAACTCAGTACGGCTGTCTCCCGTAGGCGCCTGCGACTGAACTCACCGTCCAAGTCTTGCCTGTACTACGAGCACAAAGGAAGAACACCTACTCCCCTGTGATCAGCCAGGACTGCCAGAGGCGCGTGAGCTTGGCAACGGTTTTGTTGACCTGGTTGAGGCCTGGGTCCTACGAAGGTCTATATCACGCGGTAGACGATATGCCTGTTGTGGGTCAGGACGTGCCAATCACTTTCACCGTGCCTGATGGGCCTCAGCTGGTACTGCGCCCGTTGCCTCGTGCAGGCATGTCTTGCTCTCTAAGGTTCCTCATAGCTGGGACTTAGCGTCGTATTGGGCGTGTCCGTGATGCTGGAAACATACCGTACGACGATTGAGCGAGGCAACATGAGTAGGATCCCAGAACCTGTGAACACTCCGAACGGACCGGCCTATGAAGGCCGGCTTCTCGACCGCCGGAATGAAGAGATCGTCGATCAGGGGGTTGCTTTCGACATCGGAACCCTGGTCAGCCGCCGTTCCATGTTGGGCATTTTCGGTGCAGGCATGGGGGCGTTCGCCCTCGCTGCTTGTTCACCCGCCGCTACGGAAAGCGCCGCCACCTCAGGCGCCACGACCGGCACCACCTCGACAGCCTCTGCTCTGGCCGAAATTCCCGACGAGACGGCAGGACCGTACCCAGGGGATGGCTCCAACGGAGCTGATGTCCTCGAGAAGTCAGGCATCGTGCGCAGTGACATCCGCTCCAGTATTGATGGCACCGCGACAGCCACCGGTGTGCCGATGGCACTGACTCTCACAATCCTTGACATGGCAAACGGCAATGTGCCTTTCAAGAATGCCGCCGTATACGTGTGGCACTGCGATGCCGCAGGCGGCTACTCCATGTACTCGGACGGCATTGAAAACGAAACCTATCTCCGAGGAGTTCAGGTCGCTGATACCAACGGCGAAGTGAAGTACACGTCCATATTTCCCGCCTGCTATACAGGTCGCTGGCCGCACATCCATTTCGAGGTTTACTCCGCGGTTGACGAGATCACAGACTCTACATTCGCCATCGCCACTTCACAGGTAGCCCTGCCTCAGGATGTTAGCGAAACGGTGTACGCCCTCTCCGGTTACGAGGGCTCCACCTCAAACCTCTCCCAGGTGAGTCTGGATACAGACAATGTCTTCAGCGACGACGGCGGCGCCCTTCAGCTCGCGACCGTGACCGGAGACGCCACCTCCGGCTATCAAGTGTCCCTTACAGTGGGCGTAGATACCAGCACCACACCCACTGCCGGCCCCGCACCCGGAGGCGCGGGTGGCACACCTCCACAAGGCGGCCCAGGGGGAACACCCCCCAACTAGAGGCTCCACCGCAAAACATTGTGTGAGGACGGTCGGTAACCGTTAGCGGCAATCGTCAGCGCTCCGGCCGCTCCGAGCCGGCAAGTCAGGGACTGGACAGCCCGAGCCAGTACCGTGATGTGTTCACCCCAGTGGTGGTCTGTGATAGGCCTTCACCGCTTTGGGGTGGTTGGTGTTGAGGTCGAGGATTTCCCGATGGTGATGATCCCCTTCCACTGTTTGAGTACAAAGGCTACTCCAGGCCTGGGAATCAAACGCCAGAACTTGCCTTGATAGCGGGGGCGCTTGAGGAACTGGATGGAGCGAGCCTTTCCAATCGAAAACGGGACAGGTCCCGGCCCGGGCCGATGGCGGCTAATGAGCACGGTGAGGAGGCCGAAGGCGAAGGCTCTGGTTCAGAACCTCATCAACGCTGACAGCGGTGAACCATGGACGACTCGACGGCCAATTCAGCGGATCGCTCACGGGCGGCGTCGGTGGCTTGTTTGAAGACCTCCCCTATCTGGGAACACTCCAGAATAGAGGGCGCTGCGGCAGTCGTGCCGTTGAGACTCGTGACCTGCTCGCAAAGTTCCCGGGGTGACTTGCCGGATACGGACAGAAGGCTGCACGCCGCCCGAAAGTTTCATTGACCAGAAGGGCCGATTGTTGCAATGTCAGACCTTGATGCTGTGCCGGCGCAGTTAATTGCTCGTTCAGGAAGACGACGTAGGCCGGGCCCGAACCCGAGATACTCGTGACGGCGTCGATCTTTCCTCTTTGACTAAGACAACTTCGCCAACTGTTTCGAAGACTCGTCGAGCCTGCTCCTTTACGTCACCCTAGACAACAACGTCGGCGCCACGCTGCGCATTGATCTCGCCCTTCATCCCGGCCACGAAATCCTGTTCGCTCAAACCGTCGCCAGCTACCTCACCAACGACGCGAAGGCGACAAGCATGGTCTTCGCTCTCTACAGCGGCGCCAAGTGCGACCCAGGACAGCCCAAACCGCACGCCGCAACCATGGCTGAACTCACCGGAGTTCTCGCGGAAAATAAAATCACCATCCGCGACGGAATCTTCGTAGGCAACGATACGTACTCCCCCTACGACACCGACCCCGGCGAAGACATCACCCTTCCGATCAGCACCACCGAGTTCAGCCAAGTCAACGCCGAATTCATCTACCGCGGCAGCGCCATCGAACCTACCAACAAGAACACCATGCCACCACGAACGCAGGCGGCCCATGAAGCCACCGTCGTCGAAAACCAGATGACCGGTATTACGGCACTGCATCCCCAGAAAGCTTTTCTGCAAGCACACGAACTCTGGACTCATATGTTGGAGAGCAACGACTACCCCGCAGAAAACGACACCATCGCGCTCATTGCCTTCTTCCAGTTCCCACACATCCGCGACCAACTCATGGCCGACATCCCGGCATCGGCGAACCACCACAACACATCCTCTTCGCCCAAACTCACACGCCACCCCGATGGTCACGCATCGAGTGGCCCCAACAACTGCTCCTGCACGCGTACACCAGAACCAGCCCCCAATGCGCGGCCCCCATTCTCACCACCATCGGCCACATCAACTGGTGGCAAGGCCGAGGCTCCAAAGCACACCAATACCTCCAACTCGCCCTCGACACCGACCCCGGCTACCGCTTTGCCAGACTGAGCGACCAAATGCTCGGAGCCGGCATTGTCGCCGGCTGGAACACAAACAGAGACACCGCCTTCAAACCCACCTCGACATGCCATGATCCACGGCGTGTGCCCCTAAGAGGACGGCGACTGGTTTTTATTGGACGGAATCGTGTCCCGTTTCTTGACCTTTCGAGACTCCAGGTCGGATACCGCATCGTCCTCCGCCGTCCAGCTAGCGAGTAAGGTTAGGGCCTCGGCGGAATCTGAGCCGGGTTTGGCTGTGTAGAGGCATATGCTTTGGTCCAAGTCGGCTGGAAGAACCAGAGTCTCGTGATAGAGCGTTAATTCTCCGGTCAACGGATGCAAAAATCGCTGTGAGCCGTGGGCGCACTGATCAACGTGAAAACTTGACCACATGGCACGGAGGGCCGAGGACTTGACACTGAGTTCGCCAATGAGTTCATTGAGCTTCGGATCGTCAGGATGACTGCCTGCAGCCAAACGTAGGTTCGCGATCGTCACGCCGGCAACTTCCTCCCAATCCGCGTAAAGCCTGCGGGCTTCAGGGTCCAAGAGGATGAAGCGTGCCAGGTTCCTGGATTCGGGAGGCGCCCTGTGGAAGTCGGCTATGAGAACGCGCACCAAGTGATTCGAAGCGAGCACATCCTGTCGATGATTTAGGACCATCGCCGGAGTATTGTGGCCTATAGTCTCCAGCACGCGCTGCAATTCGGGTCGTACGTTCTGAGAAGCTAGGGGCACGGGCCGCACCTTTGCCCGAGCAAGATCGATGAGGTACCTACGCTCGACATCATCCAGGCGCAAAGCGCGGGCCACCGCGGTCAGAACCGACTCGGACACGTTAGGATGGCGACCCTGTTCAAGCCTCGCGTAGTAGTCGGCGCTCACGCCGGCTAACTGGGCTACTTCCTCGCGGCGCAATCCTGGCACCCGTCTGGTGTTCACGGTGGGCCTGAACCCCACGTCCGTGGGATTCAGTCGCCCACGCCTGGCACGCAGGAATTTCCCCAAATCCATGTTGTGTTCCACCACTCCAGTATCCCAGCCCATGTTGGGCAGATTCTCGGTCAGGGTAGCCCAGTTAGACCTAGGTTCAGCTGGGCGAGATCCACGTACTTCTTGAGTTGAAACGGTTGCGAGACTGGATTAAGACCACACGCGGTGCCGGCAACCCGGACGGCGGCGATGCGCACCACCGCGCTACTTGAGAGGAACCCAACGATATGACCGACGCAAAAGCCCACCGCAACATCGTGAATGCGAAACTGCTCCTAGAAGACGCAATGCCCCACGGAAACTTCGACCAAATCCGCTCATTGGTAACGTCGGATGCTCCGATCAGGCGCGCAGGTTTCGCGGACCTGTATGCACTCACAGGCGATGACATTCCCCAGCACGGCAACTTCGTCGAGTGGCTCGAAGCAGGGTGGAAAGTGCTGTCAGCCGCGCTTACTGAGCAGACGTCAGAGACGGCAAGCATCGTCGGCGATGGCGACACTGTTGTCCTCCAATTCCATATGACCGCTTTGCACACTGGGACTTTCGCGGGTGCCGCGGCAACCGGAAAGCGCGTGGAGTGGGACGAGGTTGGCGTCCTGCAATTCAACGAGGAGGGTTTGATTACGAGCCTATGGTTTATGTGCCAGGAGCTCAGCCTTGCCCAGCAGATCGGCTACAAGCCGCAGATGGCGTCCCGTTAGTCCCGCTCGCTCGACAAGAGGAGCAATACAAATGAAGGCACTAGTTACTGAACAGCTCGGTCGACCACCCGCCATGCGCGTAAGGGGACGCACCAAACCAACTTTTCGTCCTGGGCACACCTTAGTGCGCATGCACGCTGCGACGATCAACCAACTCTCGAACAATATTCGTCTTGGCGACTTTGACGCTCAAGTAGCACCCATCGTTCTGGGCAACGAAGGGTCAGGAATCGTTGAAAGAAAGCGATTCGTTCCCCCGGGGCGCAAAAGTGGCAGTATGTGGGGGCGGGGAGCTGGGAGTAACAGGTGACGGCTTCTACCAGCAGTGGGTCCTCGTTGAGGATGAGCGCTTACTCATCCTTCCTGAAGGCGTTGGCCTCGACGAGGGAGCCGCCCTTACGGTGAACTACTTGACGGCCTTTGGAGCCCTAACATCTGCCGACCCGCTGGTTCCCGAGCAGCATGTATTGGTCTCTGGGGCCACGGGTGGAGTCGGGCACGCTCTGATGCAAACGGCCACGACTCTTGGCGCAAGGCCTATCGCCCTAGTCTCTTCCGCCGAAAAGGCCGAGCGAGCTCGTCAAACTCGGCACACCAGCCGCCATTGACCTCGACTCTGAAGATTTACTATCCGAGGTCAAACGAATTACTCAGGGCGAAGGGGTGCGGCTCGCGTTGGATCCGGTGGGAGGAGACTACGTGGGCAACTTCTTAGCCTCCTTGAAGCCGGGAGGAACTCTGGTGGCCATCGGCTTCACCGGTGGCCGACGTCCCTTTCCTGGACCTCATGGACATAGTCGCAAAGGAGAGGAAAATCCAGGGATACGCCCTCCGCGCACAGAGCTATGACAAAACGTCTCACGACATGGCAGCAGTAGCTCGCTAGGCCGCAGACGGACAACTAAAACCGACCATCGACAGCCGATTCCGTCTCGAAGATTTCGAAGAGGCTTACAGTCGGCTGTCGTCGCGGAAGGCCATTGGCGCCATACTCCTAGACCTACAGGATCATAGGTCCTTGCCAGCGACCTCGCGGAACTTCGTCGAAGTCGCAGATCGAGGGGTCGGTTTTACCTGTCGATCACCCAAAGATTTGATAACAGATCATCGAATATCTATTGACCGGGTATCGAATCGAACTTAGGCTAGTACACATCCTCGGCGAGTCGGTCGCTGTGGAATGTGCACCCGTAGAAGGGACACAGCAATTTCCCAACTCGACCCCAGACCGGAAACCGGCCGGCGCCGCATATAGGGCGTCGACGTACACGGGGCCAACCATGACCAATGGAGTGTTCATGACCACCGAGACACCTGCCGCTACGCGCGCCGCTAGCGACAAACTACCGAGGAAGGCGTTCTACGCCTCCCTCCTGGGCAGCACCCTTGAGTACTACGATTTCTTCATCTATGGGTCAGCCGCGGCCCTGGTTTTCAATCACATCTTCTTCTCTTCCGACAACCCTGCGGCTGCGACCATCGCTTCCTTGTTGACATTCGGTGTTGCTTACATAGCCCGCCCGCTCGGAGGCATTATTCTCGGCCACTTTGGTGACCGGATCGGCCGCAAGCGCATTCTCCTCTTCACAGTCGTACTGATGGGCGTAGCTTCGACCGGAATTGGCCTCCTTCCGACCTACGATCAAATCGGGATCTGGGCCCCGGTCCTACTGACCCTCTTGCGCATCGTTCAGGGCATAAGCGCCGGCGGAGAGTCGGCGGGCGCAACTTCTCTGACGCTCGAGTACGCACCCGATCACCGCCGCGGTTTGTTCACCAGCTCGGCAGTAATGGGCTCACAGTCGGGTATTGCGCTCGGTACCTTGGTCTTCATTCCCGTAGCTGCACTACCCGAGGACCAACTGCTCGCGTGGGGCTGGCGGATTCCCTTCCTCATCAGCGTAGTTGTATTGCTCTTGGCCTATTGGTTCAGGCGGGCCTTGGAGGAGACTCCTGAGTTTCAAAAGACCGTCGCAAAGGACGAAATTAAGGAGCTACCCGTCGTTACAGTTCTTCGTACCAATTGGCGCAGCGTCGTGCGTGTAACGATTGCGCAGAGCTGGTCTGCGATGGGGACCATGTTCAGCGTGTTTATGCTCGCCTACGCGACGAGTAAGGCCGTGGGCATCGATCGTCCATTGATGCTCACTATCAGCACCGTCGCTGTGGGCCTCGCCGTGTTCACTATCCCGCTGATCGCAATGGTCTCGGACCGAATCGGTCGAAAGCCCGTTTTGATTTTCGCTACGCTCGGTGCGATTGCCACCACTTACCTCCTCTTCTGGTCGTTTGGCACAGGAAATATGTGGCTCATAGCGGCGGCTTCGTTTGTCTGCTATTCAATCTTCATGGCGGCCTGGAACGCAGTATGGCCCGCATTCTTCGGGGAGATGTTCTCCACCCCCGTCCGTTATACGGGCATCGCGATGGGAACACAGTTTGGCCTACTGATCGTAGGGTTCACGCCGGCGATCCTGGGGCTGATAGTTCCGGCCGGCTCGGTTGACTGGCTACCAGCAGCGATTTTCATGACGATCGTTTTGGTTATTGCAGGCATCGCGATCGTCACTGCGAAAGAGACCGCAAAGGTCTCCACAGAACAGCTCGGCCGGAACCGATGATCCACAAAGCCAGCAACGAAAGGAGAACAGTCTGATGCCACTCACGCACACCGTACAGATCGTGACCGGTGCGGGATCAGGCCTCGGTTGTCGCACCGCCGAACGCTTTGCCAAGGAGGGCGCGAAAGTTATATGCGCCGATCTGGACATGAAGACAGCGGAGAAGACGGCGAGCACGATACGCACAGCAGGCGGAGAAGCCCTGGCCCTCGAGGTGGATGTCGCAGATTGGACTTCTACTCAAGAAATGGCAGAAGCTGCCTTGAAGCACTACGGTCGGATCGACGGAGCCTACGCAAACGCGGGGCTCCCTGGAGCCGGTTCCGCCCTTGACGTAGCGCTCGAGACTTGGTCACGCACCCTCTCGGTCAACCTCACAGGTGCCATGCTCACAGCTAGAGCTGTAATCCCGGCCATGATTGAATCCGGGAGGGGCGCCATTCTATTCACCGCAAGTAACTCCGCATTGAAGGCATTTCCCAATCAAGCGGCGTATGCCGCCAGCAAGGGAGGCGTAATCTCCTTGGCCCGCCAAATGTCCCTGGACTTCGCAAAACACGGCATCCGCGTCAATAGCATCTGTCCCGGAATGGTCGTAACGCCACTCGTCGAGGATATGTACCGTAAACGAGAGGAGTTTACCGGAGTACCGATGAAAGAAGCACTTGAGGCCACCGCAGCTCGTTACCCAATGGGGCGCACAGGCACTCCCGACGATATCGCGGCGATGGCCGCGTTCCTGCAGAGCGATGAAGCCAGTTGGATTACCGGCCAGGCTTTCACGGTAGACGGAGGGATCTCGGCATGACCACGGCCGCGATGCAGTCCCCACCTAATGAGCGGCTGTCCCGCGCCTCAATAGCGGCTACAAATTTCGGGTTCCTATGGACGGAGGGCCTCGGCGAAGGACTCGGCCGCATTGCGCAAGCTGGGATCACCCGCACCGAACTGATGGTGTCCCTTCCGCATGTGGATCTGCGGCAGTCGCGGAGCAAACTGGCTCATGACATCAACGACGCAACTAGGCGAAATGGTTTGGCCCTTACATCGCTCAACCCCGTTGACATGAATCTGGTGAGCGCGAACGGTGCCATCGCTGAAGAATCACTGGAACAGTTACTGCTGACCATTGATTTGGCTGAAGATGTGGGCGCGCCCATCGTTGTCGTGGTGCCTGGCAAATACAGCGCGCTCGTCCCGATGAACGAACAGCACGCTTTAGAAACGTTCCGCCGCAGTGTAGAGATCATGCTCCCGCGTGCCGCAGAGCGAGGGATCAAACTCGCGTTCGAGAACGTACCCTTTGGCTTCCTCGAATCACCAAATGGGCTTTGGACAGAACTGAAATCCTACGAGACCGACCTGATAGGTCTGACCGTTGATGCTGCGAACCTACATTTCGCCGGTCAGGACTTCCGCACTGAGATCGAAGCCGTGCAAAAACACATCCTCATCGTTCACATTAGCGACACCGACCGTAGCAGATTTAAGCACGGACACATTGGCGAAGGCGATGTTGATTTTGCCGAAGTGGCGTCCGCGCTAAAGGCTGTGGAATACCTAGGGGACATCGTTTATGAGTTGGCCACTCCCGGCGTGGACTGGGCTCGGTGGCAACAGGATCTTCTTCGTCTACGTCAACTGGGGTGGGCCTGAAGTTCCATCACACTGAGCACTGAGAACTAGGCAGCAGCCAATTAAAGTCTGGAAAGGACACCAATGATTGATCTTTCGATGCACGACCGGGTCCAGATCTGTGAAACAAAGGCGCGGTACTTTCGCTTACTCGACACACGACAGTGGGACGCACTATTTGAGGTTTTTACGGTCGATGCCCGCATTGAGGGGATGCCCGAAGCTTGGGGTCCCCTCAACTCGCCGGCGGACTTTATCACCCGTGCGAAGGAGCATTTTGGCAAGGGCGTCGTTTCTGTTCACCATGGTCACATGCCCGAAATTACTGCAACTGGCCCAAGCACAGCGCGGGGCATATGGTCCATGGAGGACTACGTTACCTGGCCTCGAGGCGACCGCAGCTACCGCGGGGTCCGTAACCCGGATCAATGGGGCATCAGGGGATTCGGTCATTACGAAGACGAACTACGCCGGGTCGATGACGGTTGGCGTATCAGCTTCCTGCGACTCACGCGGCTTCGCATTGATCCGCTCGTTGGCGATGAGGCACAGGAGCCCGGTTTCGAGATGGTCCGGCTCTCCCCGGACTGGCTCACGTCCACGGGCACCTGACACCAGGGCCGGGACGCAACACCCTATTACTACAAGGCGACCTATTATCCAGATTGGACCATCGTTTTGGCAGTTCAAATTCACTGCATAGTGACCGGAGAGGTTGAAAGCAACCTGCACGGTGCGCTGCTCAACGGGGCAGCGCACCCGGACATCAGCGACAAAGACCGAATGCCTTTCGGCTACCCGGACACCATCGTGTTACCGACTGGTGAGACGCGGACCGGCAATATGGTTCCGGCGCCCGTCTGGCTTATTCAGGGCAGTGACCGAACGATACTCATCGACACAGGGCTTGGAGATGTGGCTGAGGCGATTGCTGTTCCCGCTCGGTACGGTTCACCGTACATGGCTTCGCGCTCGGAAGAGCAAGATATCGTCGCTGGACTCGCACAGTACGGCGTTGAGCCCCAGGACATCGACACTGTAGTTCTCACTCACTTGCACTACGATCACATCGGCAACAATGAGCTCTTCAGCAATGCAACCTTCATCGTTCAAAAGGATGAACTGGATCTGGCATTGAACCCGCCAAAGTTCTGCATGTTTTACTTTCCCGAGTATGCCTACAAGCTGAGCGTAGTTGCTGACCGCCTCGTGGTTATTGACGGTGACTACGAAATCAATGACGACGTGCGCCTCATCAAGATCGGTGGTCACACCCCCGGCTGCCAGTCCGTGCTCGTGAAGATAGATGGGGCTGTCGTCTGCCTAACGAGTGATGTTATGTACAACTACAGGAACCTGGAGCTGGACTGGCCGATAGGCTCATTCTGGAACTTGAAGGAGCTGATATCGGGCTACAAGCGCATAAGAAGGGAGGCCGACATCATAGTGCCTCAGCACGATTGGCAGATTTTCGACAAGCACCCAACGGGTACCATCCGCTGAGCTCCAGAACACGCCGGTACTACCTGGCTGATCAGCATGACTGCTCGACGCGATGTCTAGACCAGACCGTCCCGAGGCAGGCTCCCAGCAAGCTGCCGTTAGGTGCCCGCGGCTCGCTAAGCAATGAGACTCGCGTGCACTTACGGCTAACCGAATCGCGGGCGGCTGGTTCGTTTCACGAGGTGACGTCAAGAACGTCTTTCGTAGTCTCCGATGCGAGAGTTCTGGATGTTGAGGTGTAACGGCTGAACGACAATCTCCACCTCAACGTGGTGCGGAAGGCCTCGGCTTCGCCATACAGATAGTGCCCAGTTTCATCTCCCCCCATGGGCAGCACGCTCTCCGGAGTCCGGTCTTCTCAGCCAGCCACGACGTCCTATGTACAGCCGCCTGAGGGTCTCGTCCAGTCTTGAGGTGCCGGAACGTCGAGGACTGCAGACGTGGACTCCCACGTCTACGAGCTGAGCCCTTCCAGGCGGCCGAGCCCGTGCGACATGGGGCCTCCTGCGGCCACCGTGATCACACCACTTGGACTGCTTTCATGATTGCCACTGTGATTCTTAGGCATAGCAAGGCGGTATGGACATCAACGAATATCAAAGGTCAGACACTGTTAGAGCAACATATGGTTTTAGCATCTGATGGTGGCGCCGTAACCCGGAATCGGGGTCACGTGTCCTACCTATGAGAAGGCCACCTTGAACCAATTAGCGGAAAGTGAACTCGGATTTGAATGCAACCCCCGAAGTAACCCGAGTAGAAGACGTCATTCGAGGCCTGGAACAGCGGCGTATCGCGGCGCTTGCCACCGAGGACTACGACGTCCTTGAGGAACTGTTCGAACCATCTGGCGTCTACTGCCACTCGTCTGGGCGAGTGGATAGGTTGGCAGACTACGTAGCCGCCCTTAGGGGTGGCTCTTCTAAGTACTCCGAACCGGCGTACGACATCCAGTCGATTGTTGCAACGGCCAGCGCCGCACACGTGTGGGGAGGCTTCTCGACCAAGGTAATCCGAGGCAATGACACCCTTGTATTGGACGTTCTAAAGGGAGTGACCTGGATATTGGTCGACGACAATTGGAGAATTGTTGCTGTGCAAACAACCCGGAAACAGCTTCAGGAGTAGCCCGACGGGCAACCCATAGAGTGTTCAAGCGTGTGATGCCCCCGGCCACGCCGTGGGCATCACTCTCCTTATGCCTGTCTGAGAACCGAGTTACGCGGTGCCTACGCTCGCTAAAGAGTGGAAACTCGACCGATGGAAAACGAGGGGTTCGCGACCGACGAATGTCCGCACCGATCGCACTTCAAAAAGCGCAACGGTATGGTCCCCTGCTACGAGTTCGGCATGGAGTTGCACTTCCAACCAGGACACTGCGCCATCGAAGAAAACCCCGCCTGTGTCAGAAACTGTGGTTGCGGCGCCATCAAATCGGTCTACATTTCTGGCCGCCAACTGTCGGCAGAGATCTCCTTGACCGTTCGCCAGCACCGAGATGCCGATTCTGCCACTGGCTTGAAGAAGCGGCCAGGTTGTGGATGCAGAATCGAATGCTACGGACACGAGGGGCGGCTCCAAAGATACAGAGGTGAAGGAACTGGCAGCCAAGCCAACTCTTACGCCGTCGACTATGGCCGCAACCGCCACTACTCCGGTCGGAAACGTTCCGTAGACGCCTCGAAGTTCCTTAGATGAAAGGATGTTGGTCATCCCCTCTTTCACGAGATTCATTTGCCAGGCCCCTGCTTTTCCCGCTCGGCAACAGCCTCCCTGACTAGCCTTAGGGTTTCGAGCTTCAGTTCGCGCTCCTCGTGGGTGTAAACCTCCGAACTGCAACCGAAGATTCGAATTCCTACGTCGTAGTAGTCCATAATCGCTTTGGCAACGGTGGCGGGTGAGCCAACGAACGATGGAACATGTTCGCCTCCCGTTACCCGACTAATCTTGGTGTACAAAGCCCTGTCGTGCCAGTCACCATCGTTTGCCACAGCCGCAAGTCTCTTGCGGCTGAGTGACTCGGGACCTGTCGCAGCGGCCGGGTCAAGGTCCAGCGTTTTAGAGCTCTGACCTTCTAGTCTCGCCGCTATGGTTTCGGCTAAATTTTGGGCCTCTTCGTCAGAGCGAGCAATGATGTGGTTCGCATTGTGCCAGTAGCTCAACTGCCGTCCATGCCTGGCAGCAGCGGTACGCACCTGATTCACCAGTTCGACAGTGCCGGAAAGGGGCTCTGCAGGCAGCGCAAACACGTCACAATGCTTCGCCGCGATGTCGAGTGCGGCAGGCGATGACCCAGCCCAGGAAACGGTCGGTTTCTCGGTCTGGTGCGCCACCAACCCGCTTTGGGCGCCTTTTACTCGATAGAACTCGCCCTCAAAGTCGAAAGGCTCTTGCGACGTCAGTTCTCGATTGAAGACCTCCAGAAACTCGTCCGCTCGTCTGTAGCGATCCTCCTTGTTCAAGAAATCGCCATCCCTTTGTTGGTCAGCATCGAGGTGGCCGGTGATCATGTGGAATGCGGCTCGGCCTCCTGACAATTGGTCGAGAGACTGGAGAAGCCGCGCCGCCGTCGTGGGTGACTGTCGACCGACCCGGTGGGCAGTCATGAATCGAAGCTTCCTAGTATGGGCCACGGCCCATCCAGCCCTCGCTGAAGCTTCGGGCCACCCACTGCGTTCTGCAACAAGTGCCCCGTCATAGCCAGAGTCCTCGAGGTATTTGCTAGTGGTCGCCAGTTCGGCAGCATCCAAAGTTACTGCTGTTAGTCCCCAGGTCTTCATGGCACTTATACGGCGTTCCAGTGCGGTTTCCTCGTCCCCTATCAAGGGAGGCGTGGTGATGTTGTTGGTGAAAAATTGGACAGGCAAGCTTGTCTCCTCCGAACGTCCCGGAAATACGATTGGTCAAAAATTACGCCAATCAACATTTCGCCCCATGTCGCCGGGGTGGCGAACATGGGCGAATACATGGCTACGATACACATCGTGCCCATCAATCGGAGGAACCCGTGAAGAACAATGTCACAAAAATGAATACAATAATGCTACGGAGGCTTGGGCTGTTTGCTGCAGCCGCCGGACTCGTGACCACGCTGGCCGGCTGCTCATCGCCTGATCCGAGCGGAAACCCCAACGCGACAGCGGCCTCGGCAGTTCTGGACTCCATCGCAGTCCCTGGTGCTGGCGCCAGTAAGACACTGGATCGCATCAAGGACAAGGGCGTACTCCGCGCAGGCGTCATAGCTGCGGCGCCGTTCTCCCTGCAAGACCCCGTCAATTCCAACTGGTATGGCCCCGCCCCAGACGTAGTGAGCGCATTGGCTCAGAAGCTGGACGTCAAGGTCGAGTGGGTCGTTACCGATTTCGACACAATCGTTGCTGGGCTTCAGGCAGACAAATATGACATCGCAACTACCAGCCTCTACGCGACAGCCGAACGCAAGAAAGTGGTTGACTTCGTCAATTACGCGAAGGCCGGCGCATGCTACGTGGCCCGCAAGGACGATGACCGAATCAGTTCGCTCGCAGATTTGAACAATTCCGACGTGAAAGTGCTGGTAGTCAGCGGATCTTCCTTCGTGACTGACTTCCCCAAAAAGTATCCAGAAGCAAACCTTTCAGCGAAGCCCTTGCCCCCAGGTGCAGGCATCTTCTTCAGCGAGGTAACCAGCAAGAGGTTCGATGTAACGCCTATCGAAAGCACTCTGGCCAAACAGGTCGCTGCGCAGCAGCCCGATCTGAAGATCCTCCCCGACGCCGAAACGTGCTTGACCAACCCGGACATCCCCCAAGACGTTGGGTTGGCAGTACGCAAGGGCGACGATGAGTTCCGTGAGCTCCTTCAGGCAACCGCAACCGCTCTACAGCCGGTAACGGACAAGTCCGTAGTCAAGTACTCGTCTGAGGCGGGAAAGTAGCCCAGCAATTAGGGTCCTGAACTGCTGGCCAGGAAAATTTTTGTCTCACCGAAAGGTACTTTGTGCAGTTCTATCTTGAGACGCTTCAGTACTGGCCATTCCTCCTTCAAGGTCTGGGATGGACAGTACTGATCAGCGTAGCGGCCATGGCCGGTGGTTTTGTACTTGGACTCATGACATCCATTTGTCGAGACCATAACAACCGGGTGTTTCGCAGAATCGCTTCAGCCTATGTCGATATTTTTCGAACTACACCCCTTTTCATCCAACTCTTGTGGATCTACTACGCGCTACCACTACTTACTGGTTGGAGCCTTTCCGGAATCCCTGCTGGAATTCTGGGCATGAGTCTTCACGCCGGCGCGTACCTCACCGAGGTCATCCGTGCGGGGATCCATTCTGTCGACTCCGGGCAAAGCGATGCGGCATTGGCACTGGGGATGAGCCGCCGGCAGGTGTTTTCGCGCGTTGTACTGCCACAAGCACTGATTAACATGCTTCCAGCAGTGGGAAATGTGTTGATCACGACAATAAAAGCCACTTCGCTATTGTCGGTCGTCGCAGTCCCGGATTTGCTGCGCAACTCGACAACCATTAGCTCATTGCTGCAACGAGACCTCGAACCGTTGACCATAGCAGCGTTCATGTATCTCTTGCTCACGTTGCCCATTAGCGCAGGCATTGGACTTGTTCAACGCCGACGAAAGGTATCTGCGTGAACAACTATCAATGGGATTTTGACGTCGTCCTGAACGCCGTTCCCTTGATCCTCAATGGATCCCTATACACGCTCCTTCTGACACTGCTCGTCTTTGTTGGCAGCGTCATACTTGGACTCGTCCTGTGCGTGCTTCGTTCCGCGAATGTAAGGCCAATTTCGTGGCTGACTGTAGGGATCGTTGACCTGCTGCGACTGACCCCGGTGCTGGTCCAAATCCTCTGGATCTATTACTGCCTGCCACTCATAGGCATAACGCTCACACCCTTTTGGTCCGGCGTCGTCGCTTTGGCTATCAACGGCGCAGCGTTCACGTCCGAAATCTTCCGAGCGGGCTTTGGCTCCGTTGACACAGGTGTTAGGGAGGCCGCTGAGGCCACCGGAATGAACCGATGGCAAGTGTTCCACCGAATCATGCTGCCGCTCGCGGCACGCAACGTCCGGCACCCGCTGGGAACAACCTGGGTCTCGACGTTTCAAGACACGTCGCTCGTGGCCGTCCTGGGCGTGACTGAACTTCTCCATTCCGCCCAGGTTATATCCACCGAAACATTGCGCCCAGTCGAAGCCTTCACCGTAATCGGCGTCGTCTACTTCCTTTTGGCGTACCCTCAGGCACGTCTCGTGGAATCTCTCCAGCGACGTGCGCGCATTCTTACCTGAAAACAAGGAACAGCTAATGCAGACCAAATTTTCTACTTCTCCCCCACCCCCCGTAGTCAGTGTTTCAGGACTTCGGAAGGCGTTCTCGGGCCAAGAGATTCTTCGTGACATTGACTTTGAAGTGGCACCGGGTGAAGTCATCGCCGTGATCGGCCCGAGCGGTTCAGGGAAGAGCACACTTCTTCGTTGTATCAACCGGCTGGAAGAACCCGACTCCGGGGTCGTTCGTATCAACGGAACAGAATTGACAGGAAACCGCCGGCAGCTCAACGCCCTCAGGCAAAACGTTGGCATGGTTTTCCAGCACTTCCACCTTTTCCCGCACATGACGGCGCTGGGGAACGTTATGGAAGGGCCCCGGACTGTCCTGCGTCTCGGTAAGGCGGAAGCGGAGGAGCGCGCCCGTGACATGCTGGCTCAGGTTGGGCTCGCCAACAAGGCTGAAGCTTTCCCGCGCACCCTATCCGGCGGCCAACGCCAACGAGTCGGTATTGCTCGGGCTCTTGCCATGAACCCGAGTTTAATGCTTTTCGACGAAGTCACGTCAGCATTGGACCCAGAGCGAGTTGCTGAGGTACTGAGTGTCATCAAGAAATTGGCCGACAAGGGGATGACCATGGTGCTGGTCACGCATGAGATGAACTTCGCCCGCCGGGTTGCCTCGCGCGTCCTCTTTCTCGACGAGGGTCGCATCATTGAGGACGCTCCACCCGAGGACATCTTTGATGCGCCCCGGAATCACAGGATACGTCGCTTTCTTAATCACCTGGAATGGGAGAACCCAATAAATGACCCAACGTACGATGCACCTGGCAATCGAAGCCTCGATATGGCACACCGAGGGTAGGTGGAGACTGCCGGGCACCTATGACCGCCACCGTTACTTTGTAGAACCCCGGCAGTGGGTGGAGATGGCCCAAATGGCTGAAGAAGGTTGCCTCGACCTCATTTTCTGGGGCGAGGGGTACGGTATAGCGTCAACGTACCAAGCCGGCACCGACGCAGCTGTTCGCTGGGGCGTGCAATGGCCACGGCACGACATGTCGACGATGATTCCGATCTTGTCCTGGGAAACGTCACACATAGGCTTCGTCCAGACACTTTCGACTACCTTTTATCATCCCTTCCATGTTGCCCGATTTGCCGCCTCAATGGACCACATCACGGGAGGGCGCTACGGACTGAACCTCATCAATTCGGCGAGAACGTCCGATTTTGCCAATTTCGGCTACAACGAGCTTCCTAGCCACGCCGATAGATACGCACGCATGCAGGAGTTCGTTGAGGTCGCCAAGGGGTTGTGGAACTCGATTGAACCTGATGCGATTCTTCTCGACCAGACATCTGGGGTATTCGCCGACCCTTCCAAGGTGCACCGGATAGACCATCAAGGGAAGTATTTTACAAGCGCCGGGCCTCTTCCGGTCTTACCCTCACCACAGGGTCGACCGCTTCTGGTGCAAGCAGGAGGTTCTCCACAGGGCACCGCCTTTGCAGCTAGGAATGTGGACGTGCAGTACTCCTCCGCGGGCGACGGGCCCGATGCTTGGAATGCGATGCGCGAGCAGCGGATTCGTTTGGATGAACAAGTGCGCCTTCAGGGCCGGTCACCGGAAGACGTAAAGCTAATCTTCGACGTCGCTCCGGTTATCGCAGACACGGAGGACGAAGCGATGGCCCTGCTCTCGTCGATGAGAGCTGTCGTGGATCCGGAGGCCGCCCTCGCCTACCTATCGCATAACAGCACCTTTGACCTTGACGAGCTGAAGGACGGCATGACCTTCGGCGAACTCGTCAACGCGGCAGAAACGCGCGGGGGCTCGCGGGGTGGTCCGTTACATAGCCTTGCAAGAAAGTACGGTTCCGATGAGAGAATCATTCGTGAAGTGTTGGTTGAGGAGGTCCGGGAAATGATCGTCCCTGGTGGATGCGTCGGTACACCTGAGCAGGTGGCCGACCGTCTCGAGGAGCTCCATGTCCGAGGGGAGGGCGATGGCTTTGCTTTACACCTGCGCCCGTCCATCAATTCTTCTGTGGCCAACTTTGTCAGAGGCGTTGTCCCACTTCTGCAAGCCCGCGGAGTCTTCCGTACCAGCTACGATGACAGCGCTACTCTCAGGGAGCGGATTGCTCGGTGACTCTTGATTCTGGACCCGTCGTCGATGAATTGGCGGACGCGATTCATGCCGAGGTCCTCAACGGTACTTTGCCGATTGGGGCCTGGCTTCGTCAAGAGACTCTTGCTGCACAGCACGGGGTTTCGAGAGGGCCGGTCCGTGAGGCGCTCAAGAAGCTGCAGGCCAGAAGAGTGGTTGAGCTTTTCCCCTACCGCGGTGCCCGGGTCTTAGGGCCAACGGTGCGGGAAAGCGGTGACGCGTTCCTGCTGCGCGCTGAGCTTGAAGGGTTCGCAGCGGTACGGGCTGCTGAGTGCATGAGCACAGAAGATCTACTGGAGTTAGCGGGAGCTGTGGACAGCCAGCGCGAAGAGCTACCTCGTCTTCGGGCGTTAGCGCCGGACGAAGGCGAGACTGGGTTCGCCCGAAACCCGTGGAATGTTGCCGACGTATATTTCCACCGCGTAATTGTGCGGGCTTCTGGACTCGAACACATTCACGAGCTGGTTGAAAGCCTACGCCGCTTTTGGCCCTGTCATTTGGCCTGGGGTTCAGCTTCCGCCCCCGGAAGCTTGGAAAAGAATCTGTCAGAGCATGAGGCCATCCTGGCGGCGTTAGAGCGCAGAGATGGGGCACTGGCCCGTCATCTTATCGAAGAACATCATCGGAGCAATGGCCGACAGGCCACAGCCTGGTTACAGCAACGCTACGAACAGCTCGGCGCAAAAGTCAGAGCCAACTAAGGAAAGTGCGGCCGTCGTAGCGGCAGCAAACCACCCTGAGTTGACTGTTCGCGCCCCTGCGTCATCTCCGGGGAAGCGGACTCAATATACATACATCGCTAGCCCGCCATGTTCTTGGTCTGGGCTGGCCCACACTGTTGGAGCAGCCATGCCCGAAATTCGAGGCCCAGTTACATCACCTGATCTAAATGCACTCTTGCAGAGTGTCGAACATGAAGTTCTGCAGTGGCGTCGACACTTTCACGCATATCCTGAATTGTCCTTCAGCGAACATGAAACTTCAGCCAAAATTGCAGACGTACTGCATCGCAAGGGACTGACTTTCTCGATGCCAACACCTACGAGTGTGGTGGTGGAGATAGCTGGGGGTCTTCCCGGGCGCACAGTTGCCATTCGAGCAGATATTGACGCTCTGCCTATCACGGAGCAGACAGGGCTCGCGTTCAGCTCCAAGAACCCCCGGGCCATGCATGCTTGCGGTCACGATGGCCACATTGCGGTTGGTCTTGGTATTGCAGGAGTTCTTGCCCAGCTTCGTGGAAAGTTTGCCGGTAACGTCCGAATCATTTTTCAGCACGCTGAGGAGCAAATGCCCAAAGGCGCCCCGGAGCTGATTGAAGCGGGCGTCCTTGACGGCGTAGATGTTGTGCTGGGGCAGCATTTCGTTGTAGATGCGCCTGTCGGAACGGTCACCATCAATAGGGGAGCTCTTCTCGCCAGCGCGGATTTATTCCATGTGCGCCTTGAAGGACTAGGCGGACATGGTGGTCTCCCCCACCAGACGAAAGATCCCATCCCTGCAACGGCGGACTTCATCCACGCCGTCCATCGAATCGCATCAAGGGAATTCCCCCCATCTGACCCGGTGATCATCTCGGTGACTCAGCTAGAAGCCGGGGATGCGTACAACGTGATTCCGCCCGAGGCTCACCTCAAAGGAACAGTCCGGGCGTTGTCACCATCAGCGCGCCAGAAGGTCACAGAGAGACTTTTTGAGACCGCACGAGGCATAGCAGCTACTCACGGCATCACGGCAAATCTCACCTACGAACAAGGCCCACCACCGCTTATTAACACCATCAAGGTGGCTGACTTCATGAGAGATGTCGCGGAAGAATGCAACTTGATTCAGAGAGTTCAGGAAATCGCCCCCCTCATGGGCGCAGACGACTACTCCTACTACTTGGATAACGTGCCGGGTGTTTACATCCTGACGGGTGCGGATCCGCAGCAAAATGGGGGCCCTGCTTACCCTCCGCACCATCCAGGCTTTGACTTCAATGAGTCCGCTTTGCCTGTCGCAACCGGCCTTCTTCTACGAGGCGCCCTGGCGCTCGCGGCCGCGCCTAGCTGAGCGCCAGGGCCCCACGTTGCCTGCTGCTCTTCTCTGGTGAGCATCCCATTTTAGTTGAAATATGCAATAATTGTTCATTCCTATATTTGCCGAAGGTCGCCAAGCCGGGCATCGGACCCGCGCCGGCCACTGACGGCCTGCAGCTCGGAACAGAGAGAGAAAGGTCTGCATGGTACTTGAGCTTAGAACCTCGTTCTTAGCTACGCTGAAGATTTTCGTGGCAGCCCCCGTGGAGATCGGATCGACTGTGGACGGGATCCGCAGAATCATCCCCATAACGGGTGGGACGGTCGATGGGCCGGGGCTCACCGGAAAAGTATTGGCAGGGGGCGCCGATTTCCAACTCCTCAAATCGGATACGCTGACGGAGCTGGAAGCGAAGTACGCCATCGAGACAGACTCCGGCGAGCGAATCTATGTCGACAACATCGGGCTACGTTCCGGCAGCCAACAGGACATAGCTCGACTTGTGCGCGGTGAAGCCGTGAACCCCAAGCGCATCTACTTCCGATGCACACCGAGGCTTCATTCCTCGGCCGAAAAATGGTCTTGGCTAAGTTCCCGAATATTCATCGGCAGTGGAGAGCGGTACAAGGACGCCGTCCACATAGATCTTTTCGTTGTCGACTAACCCTGACCTCCTGCATACTGCTGGCCGGGGACGTACTTTCATTGCTAAAGAAGGAGCCCCAAACTCCCTCTTCTTAAGGCAGTTTGGGGCTCTTCAGCACATACGACTAGACCGAAAGGAGCATTGAGCTCGCTGCTTGGAATGACCTGGTCACTTGCGCCTCCAACCCCAGCCGGCGATGTTGTTCAGACATGACTTCTACTCCCCATATACCATTCCAGCCGCTGGCTTGAATCGCCTTGATGTAACCTTCCACATTCAGCTCTCCCTCACCGCAGAGGTATCGATTGCGCACCGAATCCTGTTGCAGCGACACTTGTATATGTTGGAGGCCATCGCTTAGCTCGACACCTGACACGTAGCGGGGGTCCAGGGTCTCCAACTTCTCGGGACCAGCTCCACCATGGGAAAGATGCCACAGGTCTAGGACCAACCCCGCTCCTAAATAGTCGCTGTGATCGATCATTTGTTTGCCTTTTTCAACATCGGCAACATTCGTATGGGCCATCAGCTCAACGGCGATGCCCACTTGCAAACTTGCTGCATCTTCACATAGTGTCGCGAACTCGTCGCAGAAGCGCCCCCACTCTACCTTGTGCTCAGTTCCCGTCTGCCGCTGGCCTGCAACCTTGATGTACGCGGCGTCTAACTCATGAGCCATTTCCAGCAGCAACCATCTCATCTTGTCCGAGTCCTGCCGCCTCCGCCCCGATTCAAACCAATCGTTGAGCATCTCCAACTCCAGATGGACGATTGAATGTGCATCCATCAGGGCAGCAAGTTCAGGCAGCCCAATAGTGTCCCGCGCAAGGATCAAGTCGTCGTACACCAGCCCCATCCCTATGTAGCCTGCCTGTGCTGTCGCGGCCACTCGGTCATGGATATCGAAGCTGCTCGCTTGAACGTCATCCAGGGGACCGACGTCCCCGGCGGTTGTCCACGACACGGCGCTTAGATTCGGCGTCCTATGATTCTTGTTCATTTTTAGACCCTTCAATCCAAAGTATGGAGTCCGCCGGCGCTTCGATGTGACGCATTCGACGTCAGCTGAGAATCCTGAGAGCATTCATCGCGCAACAAATCGATGAGCCGATAATGTGATTCTTGGCGGGAAGCTCGCCCTCCACCAAGCAGATTTCTTGCAGTTTCGTTCCTCGGAGGATTGACCTGACATCAGATCAGTCCGGCATTGGCCCACGCAGCGATTGGCATCCTCGTCGATCGGCGACCCAGCGAAGACAGCGAGCCGTCGCCTCCTCGAATCGGCCAGTTCACAGTGCGAGCCGATATTTAGGTGAAAAGTGGGCGCAGCCCGGGACGCGGCCAGAGAAGGGTAGCGACCTCTCCATCCCTAAGCAGCGCGACGTAGCACTGGCGCATGTCGCTGCCACCGAAGGCGAGATTGTTCGCCATGGTGGTTCCCGCCTGGACAGTCTCCACGACGTCACCTTCAGGACTGACGACGATGAGTTGCCCAGGCCCCTCCCCGCTCATCGCCGCCACGACGATGTTCCCGCACTCTTCGACACTCATCGAGTCCAACTTGAGGTTACCTGGCAAGCTGCAGAGCACCTCCGCTTGGGGTTGACCCCCCTGGGCTTTGCGGAGTTCACCGGGTCCAGTGATAGTAAAAGCAACCAATTGCCGATGCTCCATCAACGCCACGTATAGCGTCCTGCCATCCGGGGACAAGGCGATACCGTTTGGGGCCAACACCGGGTAGACCACCTGCTTTAGATTACCCCCGTCATAGGATGCCCAATAAATACCGCCATGAGTCAGGTGCTGCTGATGATACTTTCCACAGTCCGTGAACCAAAACCCACCCCACTCATCGAAGACAATGTCATTCAGTCCGGTCAGTGGAACGTCTGCCGATCCTTCGTATAACCGTGAAATTCTGCCGTTTTTCAGATCGACACGGTCCACCCAACCCCACTCGTACCCCTCAGCTGGAAGCCGGAACGGGCCAACCTTCTCGGCAGAAACCCCTCCGTTATTAACGACGTAACATGCCCCATCAGGTCCTATGGCCGCGCCGTTGGGTCCACCTCCGACTTCAGCAACTACTGACAAATTTCCTTCGGTGTCGATACGGGAAAGCGTCCCCCGCCCCATCTCAACCAGAATTACGGTTCCGTCTCCGAGAATAATCGGTCCCTCAGGCTGTATGAGGCCACCGACATACTTGGTAGGTGTCGCCTCAAACTTTGCTTTTTGAGCCACTGGCATTTCCAAATTCGTGCATCTCCTCATTCAGTCGCTTGCACGCGGCTTTTGTATATCTGAAGCGCTATTTCAGTCTCAATTGAATCCATCTCCAGCCAGGGCGACTGAGCTCCGGAGCCGCTCGCGGTCGCGTGCGGCTCCGGAGCTCCACCCGATTTGCAAGCGGCTAATGCGCCGGGACAAGATTGTCGGTCACGCTCGCAAGCACCGCATCATGTAGAGGATTCGGAAGAATGCTGGTGATACGGCGCGACTTAAGTTTCCACACGCCGTCGTGCTTGACGAGTTCATCGGAGTAGAGACCGAAGTTGCGGATCGACAGTTCTCCGTCCTCGATGCGGAGGACAATAAAGTATGCCCTTCCGTCGCAACCCTGACCGTTCTCAGTCACATCGATGTTGAACACAAGGTGCCTCATGCCAGGCTTTGCCTCGTGGCGGATCCCCACGTGTTGTCGCAACGCCTCATAGCCAACCTTTTCCCCACCCGGGGTCTCGATCAAGCCGTCAGGGGTGTACAGGCTCGCCCAGCCATGACCGTCATTCGAGTCGAAAGTGTGGCAGGCCCGGGCGTAGAGCAGATCTATTTCGATTTTGTCTTCCGTAGTGATCATTGCGTTTACCCTCCATATGTTGTTTTTTATCTTCAACTTCGCCGCTACTGGTGATTCCCTGGCCGCGGTGGTCGCTAAAATCTGATTCGGGTTTGCCTTCATGTCTGTTAGTACATATCTGTCGGTTTAGCATCGAGAACTGGTCTCAAACCGCGTTGACGGTTGGCTCTCCTAGCCCGCTCAATCACCGGATCGGGAATTGGGACGGCATCTAACAGAGCCTTGGTGTAGTCCTCGCGAGGACTCGCGTAAACCTCGCTTACGCGGCCACTTTCAACTACTTTTCCGTGATGAAGGACGACAAGACGAGAGCAAAGGTACTTGACGACGGCTAGATCGTGAGAAACGAACAATAGTGTCAATCCCAACTCCCTTTGCATGTCTTTGAGTAGGTTGAGGACTTGCGCTTGAACTGAGACATCCAGAGCGGAAACAGGCTCATCACAGAGCAATACGCGCGGCTTCAGGACCAGTGCACGGATGATAGCGATCCTTTGCCTCTGACCACCGGAGAAATCTCTGGGATACCGATCCAAACTTGCCCGGTCGAGACCCACAACGTCCAGCAGCTCTGCCACTCTCGAGTCGCGAGCAGATCGGCTGAAAAGTCCTGCGGCCAGCATTGGCTCTTCCACGATCTCGCGTACGGTCCGTCTTGGGTCGAGACTGGAATAAGGATCCTGGAAGACAACCTGCACTTCACGCCTGAACCTTCGAAGGTCAGAAGCACCAGGGCGCAGCAGATCTATCCCGTCGTAAGAGATGGCACCGGCATCGGCAGTCTCCAAGCCGATAAGAGTTCTGACTAGAGTGGACTTGCCAGAGCCCGATTCGCCCACCAAGCCAAGAACTTCGCCTTCGTTCACTCGCAATGTCACTTGGTCGAGAGCCAGCGTAGCTTTCCTTCCGCTCCCAAACTTCTTGCTCAGATTCTCCATCCGAATAAGCGGCTCTCTCATCAAGACTTGACCTCAGTTTCTTCTAGAAAGTCCTCGACGGTTCTCAGCCGCTCGGAAGGGTCTGCATCGAGCCTCGGAACAGAGCCGATAAGCCCCTTGGTGTAGGGATGGGAGGGGTGAGAGAAAACGGTGTCCACGAGGCCGTTCTCCACGATCTGGCCTTTGAACATGACAGCGACGCGCTGAGCCAGGCCGGCGACGATTCCAAGGTCGTGGGTAATGAACAACACGCTAGCGTGTAGCTCACGGGATATTTCTTCCAGAAGGTCCAAGACTTGTTCTTGAACACGTACGTCGAGGGCTGTTGTGGGTTCGTCGGCAATCAGAAGTTTTGGCTCGCCCACGAGGGCCGCTGCCATAACAACACGCTGCCTCATACCCCCCGAGAACTGGGCGGGATAGTACTTCAACCTATCCTTGGCCCTCGGAACACGAAGCCGGTCCAGCATCTCTGCTGCCCGTTTCAGTGCCTCCTTTCGTGATACTCCTCGTTCCGTCAGCGGTTCGGCAATCTGCTGGCCAATCGTCATGACCGGGTTAAGGGCGGTAAGGGGGTCTTGGAGAATGAGCGAGATATCTGCGCCTCGAATTTCGCGCATCCTCCGCTCCGTCACGGAGAGCAGGTCCTCACCCCGCCAACTAATTGAACCTTCGAGCTTCATACGAGAATCCAGTCGAAGTATGGAACGTGCGGTTAGCGACTTGCCGGAACCAGATTCACCCACCAGTGCGAGACGCTCACCTCGGGCAATTTCAAAGGAAACGCCATCGACTAGCCTGAGGTCGCCGCGCGTGTGATCGGCTCGTTCCCGGGACGGAACTGTTACCGACAGCCCACTGACGCTAAGCAGAGCATTATCCATTGTGCCGATTCCACTCATAATGTCGCCCTGAACGACGGGTCGTTGATTCTGCGGAGTCCATCCCCCAAGAGACTGAAGGCGGCAGCTGAGACAGTGATCGCCAGACCCGGGAACAAGGCCACCCACCATCCCGTCGTGATTGACTCTTGGCCGGCCGCCACCATCGACCCCCAGTCAGCGCTGGGCGGCGGCGCCCCAACACCAAGGAAGGCTAGGCCTGACATCATGATGATGGCGCCAGAAAACTCCATGCTGGCGAAAACGTAGACCGCATCCAGTGAATTTGGCAATGCGTGGCGCAGCATCAACCGTGGCTTGCTGATTCCCATCACGTGCCCTGCCTCCATGTAGGTGCTCGTCATTGTTTCCCGCAATACATTCCTTGTGATTCTGGTTGTCGCCGGCCAGGTGACAACGGTCATGGCGATGACGATCGACCAAAGTGAAGGACCTAGGACGGCCGTTATGCCAAGGGCCATAACAAGGCCAGGGATTGCCATGAAGATGTCCGTGACCCGCATAACTGCCTCGTCCAACCAACGTGGAGCCAATGCCGCCGCGCTGGCGACTGCTACTCCAATGACGGCGGAAAGAAGCATTACCAGAAGTGCGGAGAGTATGGTCAGCGGAGCACCTGCCAAAATCCGTGAAAGAACGTCACGTCCTGCTCCGTCCGTACCAAACCAATGCACAACGCTCGGGGGCTGCATGGACTCGGCCGGCACGGCCTCGTAAGGATTATGCGGCGCCAACAGTGGACCGGCGAGTGAAACGCAAAGACATAGCACAACCACAACCACCGCGACCCGGTCCAGGAGCGGCGCTTGGGACCCACCAAGACGGCGGAGCTGCCTCGCCAAAGCCTGACCAACATTTGCGGCTGTTGATAGTGCGCCCGTTATGGCGGCCCCTCTCGGCATCTCGGCAGACGTGGCGTTATGTGTATCAGCTTTAGAAAAGGAACCGTTCATGGCTTGATCTCCGCAATCCTAACCCTCGGGTCCAGAACAATTTGAGCAAATTCCACAATCGCTGAGGCCACAACGAAAACTGCACCTACGACCAAAACACACCCGAGAACCACAAATGTGTCTTTGTTAGGTATCGATTGAACCAGGAGCGACCCCAGCCCCTGCATTGAAAAAACTACTTCCACTAGTACTGCTGCGCTCATTAGCCATCCGATCTGCATGCCAAGAATGGTTAGGGTAGATCCGAGGACTGTCTTAAATCCATGTCGGAACAACAGCCGAGATGGCCTAACACCTTTTGAGACGGCAAAAACCATGTGATCAGCTTTATAAGCACCTATCATGTTCGAGCGCACATTCCGGGCAATCGTTGAAAGAAAGGGACCCGCCAGGGCAATGGCAGGCAAAACCATGTGCCACAGCGAATCCGCAAACACCGCTGCATCAGCGAATAAGAATGAATCAACAATCGTGAAGCCGGTGACATCAGGGGGTGCCATACCGATAGTGCTGGCACCCGAGAGCGGAAACCATCCGAAAACTGAACCCAGTAGCCATCGGAGCACGATCGCAAGCCAAAACACTGGGATTGAGCCTTGAAGCACTATGATGAGACGCAGCGCCAGGTCGGATGCTTTCCCGTCTTGTCGAGAGGCGAGAATTCCCAAGGGGATCCCGACGAGGGCGATGATGACCATGACACAGAGCACCAGCTGAACAGTGCCCGGAAGCACCTGCCCGATCTCATGGCTGACCGGCTGGTGAGTGTAGGCGCTTGTCCCCAAGTCACCAGCAGCAAGCTTTGATAAGTAGGTGAAATATTGCGTCACGAGAGGTTGGTCTAGTCCGAGTTGAATTCGGATCTCGTCGACCCGCTGTTCACTCGCAAGACGCCCGGCTGCGACAACTGCTATGTCGCCCGGAATAAGCCGGGACATAAAGAACACGATTGTTGCGATACCCCATAGTGTAAGTGCAGCTAAGCCGATCCGCCTAAGTACATACTTGATCATTGTGAAGTTCTTTTCTAAATGTCGACAGAGTAAGTGCTCGATGTGTGGAGTCAGACAGCGAGAGTCAAGAGCGCCAGATCTATACCAGACAACGAAGCTGGGGAGAATTTCACTGGCCCTACTTTAGAATTCGTCACAATAACCAGCTGGGGCTCTGCAACATAGATTGCGGCGCGGTCGTCGATAATTTGCTTTTGAGCTTTCTCGAAAGAACTGCATGCAACCGCCGGGTCAGTCGCGGATCGACCCTCATCAATGAGTTCGTCGACGCTCGCATTTGAGTAGTGCCCATAGTTTGTGGGGCTACCAGAATGCCAAGTCGTTGTCAGCATCTGGCTCACAGCCGGATAGATAGCCGAATCCCACAGTACTGAGACAGTCGGTGCCGTAGCTGGGTTCTTGACCATTTCCACCAATTGCGGATATGTAACCTGCTGCACTTCCACCTTGAGTCCTATTTGGGTTAGTGCGGACTCCAAAAGCGTCCCGGCCCCCGAGTGCTCTGCGAAGATTGGTTGATACCCCAGAGTGACCTTCTTGCCTTGCGCCCCCGCATCCTTGATCAACTCCGTTGCGCGCTGAAGATTTGGCTCAATCGGATCTATGCCAACACGACAGGCCAGCCCCCGCGGAACTACTCCACTTCCGACCTGGCCATATCCCTTGAGTGTGCTCTGAACATGTCCTGCGGAATCGAACGCCAACTGCATCGCCTCCCGAACCCGCGGATCAGTTGTGACGCCTACCTGGGTATTCATGAAACCAAGGGTGACCCTCTTGGCGGACTGCTCAGTGACCGTAAACGATTTGCCTGAAGCAAAAGAGGCCACGTCCGCAGCAGGTACTGCCCAGGCCATATCCGCTCCGCCCGCCCGGAGTTCGTCCCGGATGGCACTGGGCTCTCCGATGATTCGTACCACCAAGTCACGAGGCCGCCTGCCCAGATCCATCCAATGCCCCTCGGTACGTTCGAACTCCACTTGGGCGTTGGGATTGTATACCTTCAGCTTGTAGGGACCTGAGCCGGCATCATGGTTACTGAGCCACTGTTGGCCGCGGTCCGTCCCTTCATTGGCCCGGACGAGTTCGGAGTCCAGCACAAAGATGGCACTGAGAGCCTTAGTGAAGTCAAGGTTGGGCTTCTTAAGTGAAATGACCAACTCGAGATCATTGGTAATCGTGGCACTTTTGTAGTCCGAAATGAGCGTGGCTGTGGCCTGAGCGAGAGCACTAACGCGATCGAGCGTGTAGATTACGTCTTTGGCAGTGAAGGGGTTTCCCGAATGGAACCTCACCCCCGGACGTAGGTGCAAAGTAACCTTGGTCGCATCGTCCGAGTAGGACCACTCTTGCGCCAGCGAAGGAACCACCTGCGCATCCTCGGAAACACGCAGCAGCCGATCATAGATGCCGCTGATGTATGTTTCATTGCTCCCAAACTGACTCTGGGCGGGATCGAGTGTTTCCGGCACGGATCGTGAAGCCAAGACAAGACGCTCATCCGCGTTGCCTGAGTTGTTGGCCTGCGATGACTTATCAATGGGTAGTCCGCACGATGCCACCAGGAGCGTGGTCGTTATGACGGCGACGGCGCCGATCCTCCCCGAAACTTTAAACATGAGCAATTCCTTTCTCATTGGTGATTGGACCGCGTCCGCAGCCTGTACTTTCAACATTGCTAGCGACAGTCCACCGCTCTGGCGATCGTCGTTCCCCACTCGTCTTTGAGTGCAGCTTCAACGGAAAGACACAGCCATTGCCTTGGGCGAATACAACCCATCTGGACCTATTGGCTTAAAGCCCGGGGGTTGCCCGGGCCGTTCAATAACCGTCTTCTTCGCAATGCGCGACCCTGCTGGTGGTGAGCTGGTATGCGCGAGCTGATAAATCAATGAGACATCTAATAGTTGCTAAAGTCAATGATTGCAAACAACTATCTTTGGTGGTCCACTGGCTGGCAGTAGTGTGGTGTGACGAGCCCTCGGCTCCATACCGAAAGAAGAGTGATCGACCGTGAACGCACTTGGGCAGGACACAAACGCTGCTACTTACGATTCCTCGCCGAAACTGCCCCCGAGAGTCCGGCAGAGCTCCCTAGACGGCGACATAGAGTTTCTTGCCGCGCGTGCACGGTCCGTCGGCAACGCCGCCGCTAACGGCGAGCTGGCACCGCTGGACCTGAAGGTCCGCTCGTACGCTGTTCTTGCCTTGGCAAGCACTACGGATGGCCCCTCTCAACGGGAGATAGCAGAGTATCTTTGTCTGGATCCGAGCCGAATAGTTGCAATCGTCGACGAGCTTGAGCAGCGTGATCTTGTCCGACGAACTCCGGACCCCAGGGACCGACGGACGAAGGTAGTTCGAAGCACGAAGTCAGGTCAAGCTCTATATAGGTTAGGCGCCGAAGCTGTCCGAAAGGCAGAAGAATTTTCACTCCGAGCACTCAGTTTCGATGAAAGGAACACGCTGCGCGAGCTCCTTCGAAAAATCGCCTTTACCGAATGATCGCCCGAGCTATGGAACGGCTATATACGAGTGGCCTTCGGGCATCTGGCTTTCCAGATACCCAAAGGCCACTCGAGGTTCATAGGCTAGATTCGCGCCTGATCAGACGATTTGGCCGGTGACCCTTTCAACGACGCGGTCCACCGTGACGGCAGCCACGAGCAGAGCGCCCGTCACGATCAACTGAATCTCGGAAGAAACTCCCATAAGGTTCAAACCGTTGCTCACAACGCCGATGATGAGAGCGCCCAAGAGTGCCGCCGAAGCCCTTCCTCGTCCACCAAAGAGACTGACGCCACCAATAACTGCTGCTGCAATCGCGTTGAGCAGCAGGGCGCCACCACCGATTCCACCGCCGGACAACGCAGACACGCCCAGGAGTCGTGATGCTGCGATGACTCCGGCCAAACCGGCCAGTCCCCCAGCCAAAGCAAAGCTCATTACCTTAATACGGTTGGTGTTGATACCGGTTCGTCGTGCCGCCTCCGTATTTCCACCCGTCGCGTAGACATGCAGCCCAAACCGAGTGTGGTTCAGCAGGTAGGTGCCTCCTCCAAGCAATGCAGCGAAGATAACAACCGGCATTGGTATGCCTTGATTCAGATTAAGTACAACCACCAACACCAAAGCAATGACGGCAAAAGCGAGCACCGGCACGAGTACCTGCTTGTTGAAAGCTGCATCCAGGCCTTGGGCTTGGCGCCTCCGGAAGTCGCTCAACTTGAGTCCCGCCATCAATCCAACCGCGACTAGCAGTACGATCCAGGACCCTATCCCTGAGATGTAGCTGCCTGCAACCTTTTCAATACCTGTTCCCAGAATCGAGATGTGCCCAGACTCCGGGAGTATGCCCAACTGCACACCGCTCAACAAAAGGCCAAGTCCGAGTGTTATGACGAACGTCGGCACGAGGAACCTGGTCGCCCATAGCCCGGTGAATGCTCCGAGCGCCGCGCCAAGCAGGATGGCCACAACAATGGCTATCCACGCCGGCATGCCCATCTCAACCGCCAGCTTTGACATGAAGACGGAACTGAGGCCGCTGATGCTGGCAACGGACAGATCGATCTCGCCAAGCAACAAGACAAACACAATCCCTAGGGCCAACACCCCAGTGACTACCGTCTGAACAAGCAGATTTGAGAGATTTCGACTCGACAAGAAGACATCGCTCTGGGTGGCAAAGAAGACTACGAGGAGAGCGAGAGCCAAGAGCACCGGCAGTGCACGAAGATCTCCAGCAAGGAGCGCTGCCACGTTGCGCTTTGGCGCCGGTTCAGTTGTCGCAGTTTTGGCAGTAGTGGTTAGCCGCTGTCGCTGTGTTGTTGGTTTAGTCATCTCGCTCATCGCGCCGAGTTCACCCCTTCATTTCCGCCGACCATGGCATTGACCACGATCTCACCCGTTACGGTCTTGGAGTCGAATTGCGCTGCCACCGCTCCAAGCCGGAGAACAACGATCCTGTCAGTCACTTCGAGTACGAACTGATGGATGTCATGGGATACGACAATGATGCCGAGCCCTTGGTCAGCAAGCGTGCGTATCAGTTTGCCTACCTGCGCAGCAGCTGAATGGCTCAGTGCCGCTGTTGGTTCATCCAGAAGGACAACCTTCGGTTGCCAAAGGATGGAGCGTGCAATTGCGATGTTCTGTCTCTGGCCGCCGGACATTGCACTGACCGGGCGAGTCAGGGAGATGCTATCGAGACGCATCTGCTTGAGCACCTCACGGGAACGCTTCTCTTGAGCTGCCCGCTTGATTCGCCGGCCACCGAAAACGGACCCGACCATCTCCCTGCCGAGGAAAAGGTTTTGAACGGCATCAAGGTTGTCGCACAGCGCAAGGTCCTGATAAACCGTTTGGACCCCGAGTTCCGTCACGTCGTGCGGGCCTCGGACATCAACCAGATCCCCGTTGAAGCGATACTCGCCCTCTTCGGGGCGAACAATGCCACTCAAGGTTTTGATCAGAGTCGACTTGCCGGCACCGTTGTCGCCTACGAGTCCGACGACTTCCCCCGCGTTGACGTGAATATCAATGCCGCGAAGAACCCGGATAGCGCCGTAGGACTTCACGATTCCCCTGAGTTCCAGGAGCGGAGCTGATACTGAATTTTCCATAAGACTAATAGGTCCTTGCATAGACATGGTCATTAGAAAAGATGCCTCGTTCTTACTTGAGGTTCTGAACGCAGACTGGCTGCTTTTCGGCCCCTTCGCAGATCTGCTTCCACGTCACGAGTCCGTCATCCACTACTCGCTGCAGGCTGTCGACGGTAACTGTTTCCGGTTTGACAGCGATCGAAGGAATCTTGGCAACACCGGTATCGAACTCGCCGTTGACCAGGCCCGCGGGTACTCCCTTGCCAGCGAGGATTGAGGAGGTGACTTCAGCGGCTTTGTCCGCCAGCAGCGGGATCTCTTTGTATACAGTGCTGTCCATGAGGCCTTGAGCGATGTACTGAAGTGCGCGAAGCTCGGCGTCCTGGCCGCCGGTTACGGCGACTTTTCCCTGCAGATTCTGTGTTGTGAGCGCAGCGATAGCACCACCAGCCATTCCGTCGTTCTGACTTATGACCAGTTGAATACCGTTGCCGGTCTTGGTCAAGCAGTCCTCAACAAACGACTGAGCCTTCGTGGGATCCCACCCTTGAACGTTCTGCTCACAGGCGACTTGGATTTTGCCTGAGTCAATCAGCGGCTTGAGATATTCGTCCTGCCCCTTTGTCGTGTTCACCGTTCCGAAGTCACCGGCATTGCCCATGACACGCGCGACTTTGATTCCCTGACCCGGCATTTTGTTAATGACTTCAGCCGCTCGCTTCCCTTGCTCTTGTCCGACAACCAACGAATCGAACCGGACGAAAGCGTCGGCTGTCCCGCCCTTGGCGTCGTGCTCGTAAAGCACCACTGGCACCTTGGCTTGGGCTGCTACGCCGAGCGCACCCGATGCGAGATTGGGGTCAGGCGCGACGAGCACGATCAGCGACGCACCTTTTGTGATCGCATCTTCAACCTGCTGCTGCTGCTTCGAAGCATCGCCATTTGCATTGTTGACAGAAACTTCAGCATTGGGGCTGAGCTTCTTCATGGCTGCTATGAAGCCGGGTGCGTCGCGTTCCTCGTACCTCGGTGTAGTCGAGAAGGGCAAGAGCATAAATACCTTGCCACTGCCGCCTGCATTGGTGTCTCCGGATGACGCCGGCGACGAACATGCCGTCATTCCCATGAGAGCAATAGCACCCATCGCGAGGCCGGAGATCAGTTTGTTTTTCATTTTTCTTCTCCTTTGAAGTTTGACCACGTTGGGATTGCCTCTGTCAGCCCGTTCCTGGGCCATGTGGCCCGGTCTACGACTCAGTTGGCAACCCATGCGGTTCTTCCATGTCAGGTCGGCGGTGCAAGTTTCATGGCGATAGTTGTCGGGAACCAAGGTCCTTGATCGCTGCCGGCGGTCTCCATGGATTTGTTGACCTGTGACAAAGGTAACTCCGGTGGAAGCGCCCGGCTCCACGTAATTTCCTGGCCACCTATACCGAAAACGTATGGCCCGGATCACAGTGACCTCCGACCTCAGATGGGGCCTGTCAGTGGCACGTCATACGCCCAACCCGTCGATATACATGCTGCGTATGGATGACCATCAAATTGGATGGAGCCAACGGAACGTGCGGGTTCTATGGTTTAAGACGAGGTGGAGTGTGCGGGCTCACGCAGTGGGGCGAACGCACGGCCGAGCCTTTCTGGGATTGATTTTGCAGACTCCGAAGGCCAGCCAAGCAAGGCACTGCGAGCGGATCGTTAGCTAAAACCCCGGCATCTATAGGTAAAGAAGGGACACATTCGAAGATGAGTGAATACTCAGCAAAACCCCGCGTCGCAGTAGTGCAGGCGGCCCCGGTTTGGTTGGATCTCGATGGAACAATAGACAAAACTGTGGCGCTCATTGAGGAGGCCGGCCGCGGTGGCGCAAACCTGATCGCTTTCCCCGAATGTTGGGTTCCGGGTTACCCCGAATTCTTATATACGGAGACAAACACCATATGGCCCGGGATGTATCTCAAGCGCTACTACGAGAACTCACTCGAGCTCGATAGCTCCCAAATGCGCCGCGTTCAGAGGGCGGCACAGGAGTCAGGTGTCGCTGTTGTCCTCGGTCTCAGTGAACGGAGCGGTGGTTCACTCTATATTTCCCAGGCTGTGATTGGTGCCGATGGCACACTCCAAGGACTCCGACGTAAGTTCCGGCCCACGCATGCGGAGCGTACCCTGTTCGGCGAGGGCGATGGCTCGGATTTCCGCACTTTTGACCTTGGAATCGGACGCGTCGGCGCCCTGAGTTGCTGGGAACATCTTCAGCCGCTGATCAAATACACGATGAACGCACTCGGAGAACAAATTCACGTCGCATCATGGCCCGCCGTCACCAAGCCGTACCATTACCCGTTCAGCGGGGCGGCCTTTGAGACCATCAACAACATGTACGCCATGGAAAATCAGTGTTTCGTGCTCTGCAGCACGCTCATTTTTGACGAAGCGGCCAGGGACAACATCGCAGACACGGACGCGAAGCGCGACATAGTTTTTCCAGGAGGCGGCGTCAGTCGGATATACGGACCCAGCGGGATTGAACTAGCTACGCCGCTGGCGCCTGACCAGGAAGGCCTGTTGTACGCAGACCTGGACCTCAGCGACATCATTGCAGCCAAGAACACTATCGACCAGGTGGGGCATTACTCCAGGCCTGGTATCTTCTCGTTGAATGTTAACCAGGCCAGTCCCCGTCCTGTGACATTCACAAACACCGACCAACTCAGCCATGGACGCCAATTTCCCTGGCCTCTTGAGGACGAAGAGACCTTGCTCAATTTGGACGCAAGATTTGCCGAGGGCCAGCGGTGAATGGTTTCAACGGCGACAAATCAGACGCCATTGCATATCTCAGTATCTCTCAGTTGTCAGCGGCTTACCGCACAGGGTGGATAACGCCCAGGACTGTCACCGAGCTTATGCTCGATCGGATCAAAAGACTCAACCCGCACCTTCAGTGCTATGTTCACGTGGCCGAGGAGTCAGCCTTACGAGCAGCTGATTCTGCGACGGAGGAACTTCAGCGAGGTTTCGATCGAGGCCCGCTCCATGGAGTGCCAATCTCGATCAAGGACATCTTTTTCGACAAGTCGTTCCCCACCACCGCCGGAATGTCAACCATCCCTCCTAGCTGGCGCGCGAACGACGCTATCGCAGTCGCCCGAGCGAGGGCTGCGGGAGCAATCATCCTGGGAACTACAGTCACTACGGAAGGCGTCTTCAGCGGATACCGTCCGGGACAAACACCACCCCGAAATCCGTGGCAAGACGATTTCTGGCCGGGCGCCTCTTCGTCGGGTCCTGCCGTAGCTACAGCCGCTGGTTTGTGCTTTGGTGCTTATGGCTCCGACACCGGAGGATCCGTAAGGTTTCCGGCGGCCGCAAATGGAATCACAGGTATCAAACCTACATGGGGCAGGGTACCGCGCACAGGGACAGCACCCTTGGCGCCGAGCCTTGACCATATCGGAACGTTTGGCAGAAACGTGGTCGACGCCGACATCCTGCTTTCCGTCGTCGAGGGATACCACCGCACCGACAGCACCAGCCTCCGCGAAGTGAATAACAGGCCTCCAAGCAGGCAAAATCTCTCCGGACTTCGTGTTGGAGTCGACCCCAGTCTCGAGGCAGCCTTGCCGACTGACGTCTCAGAGGCATTGCAACGCGCCGTGCAGCTGATGGAGGACTTGGGCGCGCAAGTTGTAAAAGTTGCCTTCCCCGACGTCGTCGCCGCGACACAAGCATGGGAAACCATCGCATCGGTGGAAGCAATGATCGCTCACTCAGAAACCTACCCGGCTGCGGAGGATCAGTATGGCAGTGAGCTGAAGGTTCTCTTGCGGAAGGGCAGGGAACAAACTACCGCTCAGCTGGCTGCGGCCGAAGCGCATCGCGTCATATTGAAACTTGCACTCGACGACCTCTTCAGGTCCATAGACTTCTTCGTCTGTCCTGCCTTTCCAGGCCAAATTCCCACTCTCGAGGAGTGGGACAGAGCTGCTGATGAACACAGTGGATCCATTGCCAGACTCACCGCCCCGATCAATTTGGCCGGTACTCCCACGGTGACCCTTCCGATTGAAACCGACAGTCGCTCCATGCCGATTGGTTTGCAGATTTGCGGACCAGCCGAAAGCGATGGATCTCTGGCAATCTGGGCGCAAACCATCCAGAGTCGCAGCGTTTGGCACCTTTCGCATCCCAAGACGAACTAGAGCCGGTACTGACTCTGTCGACACAGAAAAGTTGTTCCAACATAGGAGAAGAATGAAAATCTGGTATCAGTCAACTTTGGACTTCGACCACCAGCCGAACTACAAGCGCACGCTGAACCAGCTTGCCCGCCGGGCCGCGGCAGAGAGCACAGAAGTCGTCGTTCGAGGGCGCCCCCACGAGTTCGGAAACTCCGCCAGTGCCGTCAGCGCCACCGGGTCGCCGATCGCCTACCACTCGATCGTCGCTCCTGCCTTTCTCCACTCCCTCGTCGAAGCTGAGAAGCAGGGGGCCGACGTCTTCGTCGCCGCCTCCTTCAGTGAACCAATTCTTTCCGAACTCCGTTCACTGGCAACAATTCCCGTGGTGTCAATGAGCGAGGGCTGCTTTACTGCTGCCGCGTTGCTGGCACCGAAGATTGGACTCGTTACGCTCAACGAGCATGTCCCCTACTTCCTGGAAAAGTCCATCTCCCTACATAAATGGAAGGACCGGATTTCCGGCATCCATTTGTTGGCAGGATTGGTGGTCGAAGAAGACCTCGATGCCGCACTTGATCCGGAGGCAAACCCCGACCATTATCTGCAACTCATTCGGGAAGCAGGCCGCAGCGCCATTGCCTCCGGAGCCCAGGTCATTGTTCTGGCCGAAGGAGTCCTGGGTGCGCTTGCAGCGATCAATGGTCTCAGCGACATAGATGGGGTTCCCGTCATCGACGTCGTTGGTTCCACCGTACTTTACGCCGAACTGGCCGCAGCTTTGTGCATCAAGACCGGCGTGAGCCACAGCCGCAGGGCATATCCCGCCCCCGACGATCGAACCCGCGAATACATCGTGCAGCAGCTGGCGAAAGGTTGATCCGTGAAGGCCGTAGTTTTCACCGATCAGGGTGAAGTCATTGAAGACCGCCCGATCCCGAAGGTCCTCAGCGGGGAGGTTCTTGTGGAAGTCGCCTTCTGCGGAATCTGTGGGAGCGACCTGCATGCCGCTCATCCCCAGTTTCGCTCAGGAACAATCATGGGGCATGAGTTCTCCGGGACAATTGTTGAAGTGGCGTCCGACGTCGATGTTTGCAAGCCCGGGGACAGAATTGTCGTCAATCCCAATGGACGAACGTGCGGGGAATGCTCTGCCTGCACTCGCGGATTTCCTAACCTATGCGCAAAAGTCTGGGACACAAGCATCGGTTTGATCCGCAATGGAGGGCTGGCCCAGTACACAGCTGTGCCGGCCAACGTTGTCCACGTTCTTCCCGAAGAAGTTGATTTGGCATCCGCAGCCCTGATCGAACCGCTCTCTGTCGCCCTTCGTACGGTGCGGAATTCAGGTTTCGGAATCGGCCACGAGGCTATCGTCTTCGGTGGCGGCCCCATAGGTCTGTTAGTCACAGCGCTGCTTAGGGCTGCCGGGGCATCGAAAATAACCGTGGTGGAGCCGTCGGCGGCCCGACGGAAGTTGGCGCTTAAGCAAGGTGCCACTGCGGTGATTGATCCGTTCTCGACACCCGTCTTGTCCGTGTTCCCAGATCCGTTTTCGGCACCGTCATTCGCTTTCGAATGCTCAGGCGTGGCCGAGCTGGTGGGCGAGGCAGTCGCCGTCGTCCGCCCTCGCGGGACCGTAACGCTGACGGGCCTCTCCAGGCGCCCGGCCACATTCGATACAGCCGACGTCCTCCATAAAGAGATTACGCTCAAAGGCTCGTTTATCTACGTCGAAGAGTTTTCGGAAGCTATCCAACTACTGGCCTCAGGACGCATCGACGTGGACAGCCTGATCACAGGGGTTGTATCCGTGGAGGATGCTCCGGAAGCTTTTGCCCAAATGCGTAGCTCGCAGGACGTCATAAAGTATCTGATCAGCCCGTCGGCCCCCGCGGGCACTGCAGGCCAAGGCCTTGCTGGCAGCAGCGTAACAGACGCTCCGGCCCTGTCAGGAGACCCTAGATAAGGACCTGCCAAGGGTAGTAGAGACCGGGGCACGCCGCGCAGGCAGCGGCCCCGGTCTCGAAGAGGTCGTACCACTCCAAACACGCCGCGGTTTCGAGGCCGGCCCTGGTATTCCTGCACTCCTGTGCGTGCGGGGCAACCCAGGAACACCTTTACGCGCGTCTATACTCAACATGCAGGAAGGCGGGCGCTCCTAGCCCATTGCAAGCCGAGGAAACGTGAACGGGGGAACTTGAAAGATACATTTGATGCGAAGGATCACGCCCTGGTTGACCTCCTCCGTGTAGACGCCAGGGCTCCTTTTGCGCAACTCGGGGCCGGCGTGGGTTTATCCGCCGACGCGGTCAGGGTCCGCATTCACCGATTGCTCGAAGCGGGCACCATCAAGTTCGCCACGCTGATCGATCCGGCTGTTTTCGGGCTCACTCTCCGAGTGAATATCGGTGTAGAGGTGCTTGGCCCCCCTGACGAATTCGCGCGTTGGGCCTTGGAACAGGACGAGATCCTTCACCTTGTACGTGTACTTGGACCCTTCACGTTCTTTGGGGAAGTCGTGGCGAGCTCCCCTGAAGAAGCCCATTCCTTCATCTCCGGAGCCCTCGGGGGCCGACTGGAAGTTCGCCGCGTCGAATGCTGGCCGATTCTGGGCTTTGAAAAGTGGCGCGAGGACACGCACGTGTTCCTTCCTGACGACTATTCGTCGGACGGCACCTCCGCATTGCAGGAGCACGAAATCGACATGCTCCGCGAGCTTGTCGTCTCGCCAAGAATTCCGGTCCGGGATCTCGCGGCAAGTGTCGGGCGGCCATATGGGGTAGTTAGACGACGACTTGCAGACCTCTTCCAAGCTGGCGTCGCCAAGGCTACGGTCGTGACTAACGAAATTGAGTTGGAACGGCGCCAGCCTGCTGTCCTCCTGGCGCGTGCGCAGGATGCGTCCGCGCTCGATGCCCTTCGCAATCACAAAGCCGTCACTATTGTGAGCCCCACAGCCGGAACACGTCGCATTATCGCCGAGGTAGTAGCCGACTCGATGTCTCACCTCCGCGTCATCACCGATGAGCTCGCAAGCGCGGCACCATCCCTGGCAAACGTTGAACTGCTTCCATACGCCAGCGTCGACAAGCTACCCGCTTCCCTATCCATCGGTCACTACTTGTCTCGCAGGTCGTTCCCCCTCCCTACATCTAGCTAAAGTGGTCGGCGGTCCGCCCGCCATACGCCCATTGCCCGGTACTCGCTGGAGCCGCCGGGTGTTTGTCTGCAGCCTCCCCACAGCTATTCAGCCCGCCGCCACACAGGCAGGTGCGGCGGCTTTGTCATGCCCAAAATCCCTAATCGCAGCCTTCCGAGGCTCTCCTCGACACGAGGTAGAGACCCTGGCAAGAGCGATCTGACTCATGTGGGCCTCTCCCGCTGATTGCTGCTCGCGGGTGAGTCTCTCGAAACACCATCGCAACAAGCGATTTTTTCATAAAGGAAAAGTTTCACCAGCGCTATTGACAGTGATGGGCAACACAAGCGAGTGTATGTGTTACCAATCACGCAGGAGGCGCGACATGAGTGAATACTCAAACGGGACCGCGGCCAGTGCCGCCCCCGACAACGACGGGGAGTACGACGAGTACTCCAACTCCCCCGTCCCAGAGAGCGCCAAGACAATTGGCCCGCTTTCCATCTTTGGAGTGTTGTTCGGCATGTCGACAGCATTGATCTGGTTTTCGCTGGGTGCGCAACTGGTTCATGCGTTCGGTACTGTCAATTTCTTGATCGGGGCAACAAGCTCCGCACTGATTATTGGTGCGGCAACGTTCCTTTGGGCACGATTCGCCTCACGGACCGGTTTCAATTCGGACCTGGTCACCCGCGCAAGCGGGTTCGGCTACTTTGGATCCACTGTTACAGCCTTGGTCCTTGCAACAAATTGCGTTCTCTACTTCGGTTTCGAAGGCGGCATCATGATCAACGCCATGAAGGCGTTGTTTCCCACTGTTCCCGTGCTGCCGCTGCAGATCGCGTTCGGACTCATGTTCATCCCACTCACATGGTTCGGAGCCCGCTTCATCAGCCTCACGATGTGGATCACCTTGCCGGTTGTGGCGGTGTTCCTCGTCCTCGTAGCGATACATGCTGCTAACGCCCCCGGCGATATCGACTTCTGGGCTTACGCACCCGAAACCGTACAGTTCGCGGCGGCCGGCCCAGCCATCGCCCAAGTGATGGTCGCCATGTTCGGTGTCGCTGGCATTGGGGCTCAGAGTGCAGACTTCGGTCGGTTCATCCCCTCGAAACGAGCAACCGTAGGCGGAGTGTTGGTGGGGCCCGTTTTTTGCCTGGTCAGCTACGTAACACCGCTTCTATTCGGTGCTTGGCTCGGAATTCAACTAGGCGAAAGTGATCCGGCCATCTATTTCGTTGGATTATTCGGGGTCTGGGGCATGTTGTTCGTCATCATTACGCAGGCTCGGATCAATGTCAGCAACATATACACAGCGGCTGTCCAGCTTGCTTCTGTGGCATCCCGACTAGGTATCAGGCTGGCCAGAAGTTGGTGGGTCGTCATTACCTCGTTGATCTGCGTGGCTGTTCTCGTAAGCGACCTCTACAGCCACGTGACAGTAGTCCTCGGCGTATGGGGTGTCATCGTTCTGTCTTGGGTTTTCACTGTCGCATCTGACCTGCTGATCAACCGGAAGCTCCTCGGCCTGGCCCCCGCTGTTGCGTACCACTCGAAACGCGATCTCTATCCGGCAAACCCCGTGGGGCTTATTTCTCTCGGCACCGCAGTAACCGTTGGTTTGCCGCTTTCATTCGGAGCGGGCGGACCGCTGGGCTCCACTCTTGCTCCCTTCTGTGCCATCGCAATCGCCGTCATCACACCGCCAATCGTGGCCACCGTGACGAAGGGCCGGTACTACCACCGACCCACGAAAAGTCCAGTCGAACTACTGGCCGACAAGACATCGGTTTAGTAAGACCTCAAAGAAAGGCAATCATGCACAACTTTCCCGTACCACCGTTCACCATCTCAATTGATACTGGGGGAACCTTTACCGACCTGATTCTGTCTGACAGCAGCCGCGTCATCGGCTTGTATAAGGCGCCGTCAACGCCCGACGACCTCTTCCTCGGCATTTCTGCGGCAATTGAACTGGCAGCAGTTGAGAACGGGATGACACTTCCCGAACTGATGCAGCAAACCCAAGGCTTCGTGTATTCAACGACACGCTCCACTAACGCGGTTCTACAGAATAAGGTTGCGCGGACGGGCTTCATAACAACGGCCGGCTTCCGCGATGTCCTGCTCTACCGTGAAGGCGGAAAAGAGGACGCCTACAACCTTGCTACTCAATACCCAGAACCCTACATCCCGCGCCGACTCTGCTTCGAGGTGAACGAGCGCGTCCTCGCCGACGGCACCGTCGCAATCGGGCTTGATGAGGAGTCTGTGAGGAAGTCCCTGCGACGCTTGCGTGAGCTGGAAGTCGAGGCCGTCGCCGTCTGCCTTGTGTTCTCTGTCGTGAACGCAGATCACGAGGTCCGCATCGGCGAACTCATCGAGGAAGAGCTGCCTGGCGTCGCGTACTCCCTGAGCCATCAGGTGAACAATGTAGTTCGTGAGTACCGGCGAGCCTCTTCAACGGCCATCGATGCATCGTTGAAGCCTTTGATGCGGTCACATTTGCATGACCTGGAACAGCGCTTCCGTGCCTTGGGCTTCGCGGGTGAACCATTAATGGTCACCCACGTTAGCGGTGGTGTAATGAGCCTCGAGCAATTGGCGGAGCGCCCAATCCAAACCATCGACTCAGGACCGGCACTGGCTCCGGTGGCTGGAGCCCAGTACGGGGCGATCGAACCCGTCGCGCAGGATCGCGAACTAATTGTCGTGGACACGGGTGGCACCTCCTACGACGTCAGCCTGACCAACGGTCGTGACATCGCCTACACTCGCGAAAAGTGGCTTGGTCCTGAATGGGCAGGTCACATGACAGGCCTTCCAGCTGTCGACACGCGATCTCTGGGAGCAGGAGGCGGTTCGATCGCGTACATCGACGACGGCGGCCTGGTACGGGTGGGCCCCCTGAGTGCGGGAGCCGATCCGGGACCGGCATGCTATGGGAAGGGCGGCACAGAGCCGACCGTCACCGACGCGGCACTTGTCCTCGGCTATCTCGATCCAGCGAACTTCCTGGGCGGACGAATGGTCCTGGATCTTGAAGCGGCGCGACAGGCGTTCGAAACCCGTCTGGCATCTCCACTCGGTATTTCCGTTGAAGAAGCTGCCGAGGCAGTCCTGCGCATCACTTCCGAAGACATGCGCGGCTTCACAACCGACATGACCATCAGCCAAGGTATGGATCCACGCAATTGCGTGATGGTCGCCGGCGGAGGTGCAGCGGGCATGAATATCGTGCGCATCGCTCGCGACCTGGGTATCAAGCACGTCATCATCCCACGACTTGCCTCGGGCCTTAGCGCTGTAGGCGGTCAGTGTACTGACATCAGCGCCGTCGTTTCTGCCGGCCAGTACGTGGCCACCGCCGACTTTGACGCAGATCTGGCCAATAGCGTCATTGAAGACCTTGACCGAAAGCTTGAGGACTTCTTCGCAGAAGTGGACAACGACGGTGAACGCACCAGGAAGTACGTCGCCGAGGCGCGTTACGACCGGCAGATCTGGGAGATCGACGTCGACCTGGGACCCAAGCCGGATTTTTCGGACCCCGACGCCTTGACGAGCCTCCACGATGCATTCGACCGTTCCCACCTGAAGCATTTTTCCGTCAACCAGCCGGGATCGCCCATTGAAATCGTAAGCTGGCGTGCGGAGGGACGCATCAAGAGGTCGAAGCCGGATGTCGGAATGCCTTTTGAGCATGAAACCCGACACCGAGAACCCGCCTCCCGACCCATGTTCTTCCATGGACAGTTGCACCAAGGCGAAGTGTACGGAGTCCACGACCTGCACTCCGGCCTGACCATCAGCGGCCCGGCAGTGATTGAAGAGCCCACCACCACGATCGTTTTGGACCCGGGCGCTTCTGCCTCAGCACGCCCGACCCACTACCTCATCACCCTCAATTCCAACGGCGACCAGGAGACCCGATGACCACCACGATCCAGCGCATAGACCCTATCGACCTAGCGATCTACGCGAATCGCGTCGACAGCATCACCCGCGAGATGACAAACACCATGCTGCGAACGGCCCGCTCGACGACCATGGCTGCCAGGGACTTCTCGTGCTCCATCACCAGCGGTGATCACGACCTCTTGTCGGCTCCGGGAGGGATTCCCGTCCACGTCTACGGTTCCTCGTTGGTTGCACAGTCCATGGCCGAAATGCATCCGGACTTTAAAGAAGGAGATGCGTTTCTCCATAATGACCCGTACATGGGAAATACTCACGCAGCGGATCACACGCTGCTGGTTCCCGTCTTCTTCAAGGGTGAGCACGTATTCACTGCCATTGCCAAGGCCCATCAAATTGACATCGGCAACTCGCAGCCGACAACCTACATGCCTGCCGCCCGGGATGTGTACGAGGAGGGTGCGCTGATCTTCCCATGCGTCAAGGTTCAAGAAAACTTCACAGACGTGGCTGACATTATCGGTATGGCCCGGCGCCGTATCCGGGCCTTCGACACTTGGTACGGCGATTTCCTGGCCGCCCTTGGTGCCGTCCGCTTGGCTGAGAAGCGTCTCAAGGAGTTCTGCGAGTCATTCGAGAGCATCGAGCATGTTCGGGAGTTTATTCGCGAGTGGCTTGACTACAGTGAACGCATGGCAGCTGCCGGCATCGCCAAACTGCCTGCCGGCCAACGTGTCATCACGACGACGATGGACACCTTTCCCGGTCTTCCGGAATCCGGCCTTCCCCTCAAGGCCACCATCGACGTTCGCCCTGATGAAGGACGCGTGCTCGTGGATCTGCGTGAGAATCCTGACTGCACTCCCACTGGTCTCAATCTCACGGAGGCCACGGCCAAGAACAGCGCAGTAACCGCCGTACTCATGGCTTTGAATACCGACCGTCGTGCACAATCGCTGCTTGTGCCCAACAACTCAGGCAGTCACCGTCGAATTGAGGTGCTTCTTCGCGAAAACTGTGTCGTCGGTATTCCACAGCACCCCGCCTCGTGTTCCACGGCTACGCGAACAATTACCGACCGGGTCACCGGGATGCTGTTGGCTGGCATTGCAACAATGTCAGACGGAACCAGCGGAGCGGCCGAGCCGTGCCTGGGTTGCGGGCCCCAAGAAGGCGTCGTTTCAGGCAAGGACGCCCGCCGCCAGGACGAGGACTACATTCTGCAAATCTTCGCGGGAACGTCGGGGGGGCCGGCTACTGCGGAAACCGACGGTTGGCTTGCCTTCGCCAATATCATGGGGGCCGGCATTCCGCGGCTCGACTCTACCGAGATCGTGGAGCAGCGATACCCGCTCGTTGTGTGGCAGCACGCTACCGTCCGTGCAGATTCCGAGGGCGCCGGCAAATTCCGGGGCGCACCGGGAAGTTCCTGCGCCTACGGTCCTCGCTTCTCCGGGGCGGAATCCCACTATTACATGGAAGGCGTCGTCAACCGCCCCCTTGGCGTCTGTGGTGGCGGCCCTGCACTCGGTCCCGAGGCGTGGCACATCTCCGTCAATGGCTCCGCGCAGCAGGTACACGAGGCTGTGGCTGCGACACAGATCGCGCCCGGCGAGGCCGTTGCAGCCCTCACGTCAGGCGGCGGTGGGTACGGAACGCCCTTCGACCGCGACCCGGCCTTGGTTCTTGAGGATGTCGTCGATGAGTACATCTCCATCGAACGCGCCCGGGAGACGTACGGTGTGGAAATTATCGGGGATATCGACCGCTGGGAAACACTCCAGGTCGATGAAGAGGCCACTGCCGTTCGACGTTCAAGCAAGCCGGATGGAGACCTTGATGGCGGACGCCAGGCCGACATCTTGCCCGTTTGGTGGGCAGCCAATGAGGCTCCGGTCCTCGTCTAGGAAGTGGATTAAGGAGACAGTCACCACTGTCACCAATCCGCCCACGACACAAGCAACACAGCATTAAAGGCTGTGTTGCTCCAGGGCTGGCCCTGTGAAGGGGCCAGCCCCATTTTTGATGTGAAGGAAACAGAGAAATGCACGGAACTTTCAACTACGTTAACCCAGCAACAATTCATTATGGGGCCGGATCGGCATTCTGCCTGGACGAAGTTCTGGCGGCAGCGTCCATCCATCGAGTCCACATCGTCACCACCCAATCTTTAACAAAGACCAAGTCATACCGGCGTCTGCTGGAGGAGTCCAGTCGCCTTGGCGAGGCGACGACGTCCATCGTCAGTAGCCATGTTCCTATCGAAACTGTACTGAGCTCAGCCCGCGACATTCGGCGCTCCAGCGCCCAAGCCGTCGTCGCCATAGGGGGCGGTAGTGCTGCTGATGCAGCAAAGCTAGCTGCACACGGAGCGAGTTTCACGCGGCTGGACCAGGGCATCAGTCTTGACGACTTCGGAACGCTGCTGAAGAACGAACCCGAGCTCGACTCTCTCCCTGTTTACATTGTGCCGACCACTCTGTCCGCCGCTGAGCTATACGGTGATGCTGGGTATACAGATTCCTCTACCGGCCACAAGACTGGCGTGCACAACTCAAGCATGACTCCACGGGCTGTGTTCTACGATCCAGAGGTTGCGGCCGAAACTCCTCGTCAGCTCTGGGTGTCCACTGGTGTTCGTGCCATCGATCACGCGGTCGAGGCAACTTTGTCCTACGAGACCAATCCGATCTCGCGCACGCTGGCCGCCTCCGCAGTTAAAGATCTCCTCACGGTCCTTCCGCGCACCGTCGCAGGAACGGACGACGCCGATGACCGTCTGGCCGGCTTCATGGGTGCATGGAAGAGCTTCACTGCACCGCCGGAAGCAGCCGGCGGAATCAGCCACGCACTGAGCCGAATGATTGGTGCAAAAAATGGAATCGCCCACGGCGTCACTTCAGGCGTGGTGCTCCCCCAAGTCATTCGGTACCTCCACGCACATGATGAACAAGCGCGAATCCGGCTGAATGAGCTTGCGAGTGTCGCCGGTTGTGGCGACTCGGGCCTGGCCCTGGCGGAAGCCGTAGAAGAACTGGTGCGGGGGGTCGGACTGCCAGCCTTCTTCTCGGCAAACCAAATCTGTGCCGGCATCGCGGCAGAAGCAGCCCGCAAGGCTGCCCAAGAGACCGGAACCAGCATGCAGGTGGCGTCAGCCATCATGGCACAGTGCATCCGATAAACGACCCGCCGCTGTTGGTCGCCTGAGTCTCACTTCAGGACAGCAGGCCCGTGGCACGGGTGACGGGCCGTACCACGGGCCTGCTGTTTAAATTCATGGATTCATCCGGGATCCGGTCACGCACTCCGCATAGTGCTTCACGCTTCTGCGCGCCAACACTGCTTCCCGCCGCTTGGTGGCCTTTGTCCGGACAACCACCACCACAGCCACAACGGCAAGGCCAACCCAACACACCGCCGCCCAAACCACCAGAGAACGGGGCAGGTCCAGGAGGCGACTCATCCACCCCACAGCGAGGACCAGCGCGCCTGACAGCCCGTAGGCCCATGCCTGCCCTCTGCCGAAGCCGTGCCTCCATCGGCTTGGTGAGGTTGCATCACGTATGGCTGATACCCCAGCGAATTGCCCGGTCCCCTGCGAGGCACCAGCGAACACAGCAGACGCGAAGACGAAGGCGACGTTAGTGAGTAGCACAGCCGCGACAAGAAAAGTTGCAGCGCCCATACCAAGTCCCAAACTCCAGAAAGCTGTCGCGGGGACTGACTGCGACCTACACAGCATCTGTCCTGCAAAAGCAGACGCAAAAACCAAGCCGATGAGAAGCCCGGCTTGCAGCGACGTGCCGCTGCCCAGCTGTGTCTGAATAAACGAAGACCCCACACCCAAATAGATCGAACACACCGCCCCAGTCACCGTCATTACTGCAATACCAGCGGCTGAACCCAACCCAACAGGCAGCTCTGACATTCTTGGGACCGCGGCTGTCAATGCACGTCCGCGCTGAGCGGATCGACCCGGGATGGAAAGCCAGGCGAGTACGGCCGCGGACAAGAGCAACGCTGCCTGCCCGATGAAAAGCCACAGAGGATCTACGTTTGCCAGACCGATCAGCAAGCCTGTTGACAAGGGCCCGAGACAGAGCCCGGAAGATACCGCAAGGGTTGTAATTGCCGGACCGTCCAACTTTCCCATCGCCGCACGAGAGGCTGTGATTGCGGCAGCACCACAAGAAAGATAAATGCCAATGCTGACGCCGCTGCATAGCCTGGCGATGCCAAGCGCCAGAGGGTCCGCAGCTAGAGCGAACCCTACCGAGCTGACCGAGATCGACAACGCAGCAGTTGACAGCGAGATTCGCCATCCCACTCGATCAACGATCCTCCCCAGCATCAGAAGTCCCAGTAACACGCCCACTTGGTAAGCGGAAAAGAGAGTCGAAGTGGTAGCGGCATCAAATCGAAGTGATCGTTCCCACCACGCGTAGAGCGGAGCAGGCATGTTGGAAAGCATAAATACGAACACCGTGGCAAGAGTCAGCCTCACCTCGAAACCCTGGGGATAACATCCGTGACCGCGCGGCCTTTCGTTGACCTGTACCAGCTATAGATGACCAATCGATTGAGTGGGCGCAGCCTCACAGTTCGCTGTAGCGCTTTGCTTGACCCAAAGCGGCTCTTATCTGTTCACGGCTCGCGGCATGCGGAGCATGCCCGGGGGACCCTGCCGCACCGACTGGCACATATGGCTTGCTGTATGCCGGAAGGTCACGCTGGAACCGCCATCCTTCCGCGAGGCGACCGACGTCCAGAGCGTCATAGCCCAAGGAGCGCATGTAGTCCGAGACCACGCTCTTGGCATCGGCATCATCTCCCGCGATGGGAAGGGTAGCACGCCCCGCACCTTCGAAGGGGTGTCCCAGCCTGCCCAAGTTTAGGTAGTAGATATTGTTGAATGCCTTGACCACGTACGACTTCGGTAAGTGCATTTGGAGCAATTCGCTCGTGGTCGTTGCCTCGTCATCCAACTCGGCGATGAGACCATCACGGTCGGGATAGTAGTTGTTCGTATCGATGACAACCTTCCCGTCGAGCTGTTCCACCGGGACCGCCCGGTAGTCCTTGAGCGGAATGGTGACAATCACCAAGTCAGCCTTGGAAGCTGCTTCGTTCGGTGTCACTGCCGTCGCGCGGGGGCCAAGGGCTGCAACAAGGACATCCAGCGACTCCGGCGCTCTGCTGTTGCTGATGAGGACGTCGTGGCCGGCGTCCAAAGACAACCTGGCCAAGGTCGATCCTATATATCCCGCTCCGATGAGTCCGACCGTAGTCATGTTTCACGTCTCCAATTCTGATTAAACGAAGGTACTCGCCCCACCAACCTATGGGTCTGCGGATGCTTGGGTTCCTCGGAATTGGAAGGTCTCCATATCTTCGACATATACCTCCGCGGAGGGGAACTTCCTATGGCTCCAGAACAGATAGATGCTTGGGCACTATTCGATTTTTGTATAGCTGCGGATCAAATAACAGGAGCCAGCAACCACTTCTAGGGCTAGCTTTAGTGATGGCCCTCTCATTGGAGGCTCGGCATCGTAGCCGGGAAGCATGGTTCACACGAGGTTTCGTCCCCGAGACCTATCCGAAGGTGTCATGTTGGCTGATTGCGGCGCACAAAGGAGAGCGTGGAAATTATGTCTAGTGCACGTCTTGAAGGTAAGACGATCATCGTCACCGGCGGTGGCAGCGGCATCGGCGAGACCGCCGGCAAGCTGTTCGCCCAGCACGGCGCCCAAGTGGTGCTCGCCGACATCAACCCAGGCGCTGCAGAGCGCGTAGCAAAGGAAATCGACGCCGAAGGCGGCACCGCCTTTGCCGTAGGTGTTGATGTCACCAACCTCGCAGACAACGAAGCAATGATCGAAGCAACCGTAGAAAAGTTCGGCAAGATCGACGGCATCTACGTCAACGCAGGAGTCCCCGGCGGACACACCGCCCACGGCATTACCGCCGAAGAATGGCAGCACGTCATCGCTGTTAACCTCACCGGCGCCTTCTACAGCGCAAAAGCCGCCGTTCCAGTGTTCCTCAAGCAGGGCCACGGAAACATCCTCTTCCAAGCCAGCATCTGCGCAACCAGCGGCATCAAGGGAACAGTGTCCTACTCCGCTTCCAAGGCAGGCGTCGTCGGACTCACCTACCAGATGGCCATCGAATACGCAGACCAAGGCATCCGCGTCAACAGCCTCTCCCCCGGCACCACCCCCACACCCTTCGTCCAGAAGCTCTACACCGAACGCGCAGCCATCCGCGGCACCACCGCAGAAGGCGACCTCGAACGCACCGCCGGCAGCTACCCCATGAAACGCCTCGGCACCACCGAAGAAATCGCCAACCTCGCACTCTTCATGCTCAGCGACGAATCATCCTTCATCACCGGAGCCGACATCCCCGTCGACGGCGGCTTCTCCGCCGGCTAATACTGCAGACCAGGCCCTAACCCGACCAAACAGCACCGCTTAGGTGCCCTAGTTACAGAAGGGACAGCGATGACGACTGTCCAACAAACCACCGCACAAGCCAAAGACGCCAAGCTTCAGCGCAAATCATTACTTGCGATGGGTGTAGGCAACGTCCTTGAATGGTTCGACTGGACCATCTACACCGTCGCCTCCGTCTATATTGCAACTGCCTTCTTCGAGAAGGGAGATCCCCTTTCGTCATTGCTGCAAACGCTGGCGATCTTCGCGATAGGTTTTGTGATGCGTCCCCTGGGTGGCATCATCTTCGGTCGGCTCGCGGATCGAATCGGACGACGAGTCGTACTCGTCAGCACAATGTGCCTTATGGCCTTCGGCAGCATCATCATTGGGTTGACGCCAAGTTTCGAAGCCATCGGACTGTTGTCGCCGATTTTGCTCGTTGTAGCTCGCTTGATCCAAGGTTTCGCCCACGGCGGTGAATCCAGCACTTCCTACGCGTATGTGGCAGAAATCGCGCCCCGAAACCGCAGAGGTTTGTGGTCAAGTTCCATACTCGTAGCTATCGGCACTGGATCGCTTCTCGCCACCATGCTCATGGCTGGCTTGACAGCGATGCTGTCTTCAACTGACATGGCCGCATGGGGTTGGCGCATTCCCTTCCTTTTTGGAGGCGTGCTGGCCCTGTTCGCCCTCATTCTCCGCCGTGGAATGATCGAAACAGCTGGCGATCACGGTGATTCTTCACAGTCCGGTTCCGTATGGACGCGCGCCCAGGTGGTTCGCGCGGGGCTAAAGATCTTCCTCATTGAGGCTGGTTCAACTGTCACGTACTACACATGGGTGACGTCCGTTTCCGTTTACGCAATCGGAATCGTCGGGATGGCTCCGATAGATGCATTCGTTGTCAGCAGCATTGCGCAGGTCATCTGGGTTGTCACTGCTCCGCTTATCGGACGACTTTCGGACATAATCGGCCGCAAGACGAGCTATTTGATCTCATTGCTAGGCATCGCCGTCGTCGTATTCCCTCTTTATGGCCTTGTCAGCAAGGAGCCATGGACGCTCTTCGTCGCACAGCTGATCGGGATCGTGCTTGTCTCTTTCCTGACCGGTCCCAAGGGGGCAGCAATGTCTGAACAGATCCCAGCACGCTACCGGGGCACCATTTTCGGAACGGGTCTATCTCTGGCGGTTGCCGTGTTCGGGGGTACGGCCTCATATCTGACCGCATGGCTTTACGGTATCGGCTTGGGCTGGGTGTTCAATATCTACGTTATCGTTCTCAGCATCATTGCATCGGCAACCGTACTGACTTGGAAGAACAACACGGGCATTCGTCTGGAAGACGTCTGAGTCCAAACAGCGCACGGACCCAAGAGGGACGGCACCGTTTCCTTGAGAGGAAACGGTGCCGTCCCTTTGCGTCCCAGAACAGTGTTCCTCAGGTCGAAAAGACTGCCACCAAGTCGGCATGAATGAGGGCGCCACCGTCAAGAGAAGCCGCTAAGACCTGACGGGCCGGCATCGCTGCGGGATCGGGAAACATGTCCAACCACTCCCGGTTGAGAGCGGCGCGGTCACGGTAGTCGGCGAGATGGAAAGTGATCTTACCGATCTGGTCGGTCGAGCCTCCCTCGGCTTCCAGGACTAACCGAACCAGAGTGAAAATGTTGGCGCACTGTTCCTCGAGCGATTCCGGCATGTCACGTGTACGCAAATCGCGGCCAGTAAGCGCGCCCGAAAAAAGAAAGGGGCCTATTCTGCTCGCCACTGGAATAGGGTTCTTATGGGAAAAGTTTTCAAGATAAATGCTCCGGCGCTGATTCACAACGACCTTTCTGGGAGATGGTGCGGGTTGCACTTGATCAAACAGCTGAACAACTAGCCGCTTCGCAGTTTCGACATTTGATGAAGCAGCGATTGCAATGCCGGATCAACTTCAACACCGTGGCGGGTGAGGACCAACGCCCTGAGAGGTTCAGGGACCGGGTCCAGCTCCCGGACGACTACGTTAAACCGGGACAGGCTTTTACGATCAGGGTCTGGAAGAATAGCCCGCGCCACGCCCGATTCAACCAGCGGGAGTCCACCTTGGATTGTCTCAACGTAACGGTACGTCGCGGGCACTACACCATGCTCTTGGAGGTAAGCGTCCACTGTCTCCGGCAGGCTAGGGGCCGCTGCCATGCGAGGTGGCATGACCAGAGTGGAACCCTGGAACTCGCTGATAGGCAGCGGGTCGGGTGCTGACGAAAATTCTGGAGGCAGCACGGCGACAAGTGGCACTGGCCCCCAGTCCATGATGTCTAAAACGCCGCGATGGCGCGCGGCGAAAGCCTGATGATTCGAAACCATGACAGCTGCAACGTCAACACGCCTCTGTCGCAGCATATCGATAGCGACCCAAGGCGTCGGGAATGTCAGCCTTACCTCGACTCCCGGGTGGCTACGTGAATGTCGTCGAAGGAGCTGCGGCACCCGATGCCAAGTTAGAACAGGCACGGCCGCCATCGTGATGGCTCCCTCCAAACCGTCACGGAACCTCCCCAACGTCGCCACTATGTCGTCGACATCGTCAAGCAGTCTGGACGACGCATCCAGCAAGTAACCACCGGCAGTCGTCGGCTCCACCCCACGTGGAGTACGGATCAGGAGCTCGACGCCAAGTTCGGCTTCCAGCTTAGAAATCGCAACGCTCAATGGCGGTTGAGATACGTGCAAAGTCAACGCCGCTGCACTGAGAGATCCGGCTTTGACGACGGCCTGAAAGTAGCGCAATTGCCGTAGTTCCATGCCAAAACAGTACCTGATTGGTCCGGACTGGCCGGCCGCTGGGTAAGCCCTGGATAGACGAATTAGATATGGCTCCGTATGGAAACCGTGGGAAGCAAAGTCTTGCCTGACTGTAATGCTGAAGAAACAAGCGTTCTGACTCGATCAAAGGAGCTAGGTCACCATGCTGCCTACAACCAATCCCAACCCCGACTTCACGCTCACTCGGGCCAGTCACGTCGTTATGACGGTGACCGACCTGGAGAAAAGCCGGGACTTTTACCGTGACGTGATCGGCCTCGTCGTAACGAAAGAGACCGATGAAGCCGTGTACCTGCGTGGACTCGAAGAAGCCGCCCACCACAGCCTGGTACTTGAACGCAGTGACCTCGCTCAAGCACGTCGCATCGGGTTGAGGGTGCGTACTGCTGCCGACATTCTTGCCGCTGAACGCTTCTTCCGTTCAGCTAATATCCCCTTTGAGCGTTTGGAACGTGACCACCAGGGTCCAACGCTGCGCTTCCGCGACCCGGTCGGAACCTTGGTCGAGCTCACGTCAGAGATGGACGTGGTGGACCGGAAAATGCAGAATTTCGACGAGTTCCGCGCCGGCGCCCCTCAGCGCATCGATCACTATCAGGTGGTCACCTACGACGTACAGAAGGCCACTGACTTCTGGACTGGCTTGGGGATGCGAATGGCTGAATACACCGCGACTGATGGAACGGACGAACTCTGGGGAACTTGGCTTGAAGTTAAGGGAAATACGCACGATCTTGTCTTCACTAATGGCCGCGGGCCGCGCCTGCACCACTTCGCCTATACGGTCCCCGATGCGACGTCGCTTATTCATGCAGCAGATGTCGCCGGCGCCCTGGGTTTCGGCAACGAGATCGATCGTGGACCTGGCCGCCACGGACTCAGCAATGCGCTCTTTCTCTACCTGCGCGACCCGGACCAGCACCGGATCGAACTGTTCAACACGCACTACCAGTTCATCGATCTCGAAACACCGCCCATCCGTTGGGACGTCACAGATCCCCAGCGCGCCCAGCTTTGGGGCCTCCCGGCATCAAACAGGTGGTTCTTTGAGGCCAGTGAATTCTCGGATGAAAAGGTGCTGGATCCCCAGCTGACGGCAAGCCCTCAGACACTCGAGCAATACCTCGCACTTCACTAAACATCCCCGCTGTTAGCCAGATAAACAGCGAGCCAGAGATAAGGAACATCTTTGTGTTAAGTCATGAACGTCCCGTGCAGCCTGCAGCGAAGGCCGCCACGGAAGGCGGCGCCCCGGCTCCCCTGTCTTCGAGCCTGCGCGAGAAGCTACTCAAGTCTCCCGTCGCGGGTCTTTCCCAGCAGCTACGGAAGCTGGGTCTGAACAACATATCGATCGAAGGCGTGCGTGCCACCCGCCCGGGAACGAAACTTGTTGGCGTGGCCAGAACGCTGCGATTCCTCCCCAACCGAGAAGACCTCTTCCGCGAATACGGCGGCGGCTACAATGCGCAAAAGCGCGTTTTTGACTCTGTTGGCGAGGGTGAAGTCATCGTTATCGAAGCTCGCGGCGAACGCAGCACAGGCACGCTTGGTGACGTGCTGGCTTTGCGCGCTTTGGCCCTCGGCGCCGCTGGGGTCGTCACGGACGGAGGCGTGCGAGATTACGCGGCGGTTGCGGGGATTGATCTCCCAGTTTTCACACAAGGTCCCCATCCGGCTGTGCTTGGACGTCGGCACGTTCCGTGGGACCACGACCTGGCTATTTCGTGCGGAGGAGCAGCGGTTGTACCAGGAGACATCATCGTCGGTGATGATGATGGTGTCATTGTTATCCCACCGGGCCTCGCCGAAGCGGCCGCAGATGCAACGCTCTCGCAGGAATTCGAGGACGCATGGATTGCAGAGCAGGTCATCGAAGGACATCCCGTCGAAGGACTCTTCCCCATGAATGACGAGTGGCGGGCCAGGTTCAACGCCGCGCACGGAACGAGTTAGGAACTTCGTCACCGATTTGCGAAAAACCACAGACCGTGGTGCTTCCCTTCCCTGATACCTCCGGTAAGTATGCGGCCATACGACTTGGATATGGCTGGCCACCCATTTCGGGGAACCACGCCAGGCCCGCTCTGTAAGACTAAAGATTAGATCCCAGACATGGCCATGAAGCGGAAGAACGAGAATTATTAACCCTAAGATCCGGATCGAAAAAACGGATCGGGGTCAAGCCTTGGTTATCAACGAAAAGCAAGAAGCAGGAGAACCAAATTATGTCTAGTGCACGTCTTGAAGGTAAGACGATCATCGTCACCGGCGGTGGCAGCGGCATCGGCGAGACCGCCGGCAAGCTGTTCGCCCAGCACGGCGCCCAAGTGGTGCTCGCCGACATCAACCCAGGCGCTGCAGAGCGCGTAGCAAAGGAAATCGACGCCGAAGGCGGCACCGCCTTTGCCGTAGGTGTTGATGTCACCAACCTCGCAGACAACGAAGCAATGATCGAAGCAACCGTAGAAAAGTTCGGCAAGATCGACGGCATCTACGTCAACGCAGGAGTCCCCGGCGGACACACCGCCCACGGCATTACCGCCGAAGAATGGCAGCACGTCATCGCTGTTAACCTCACCGGCGCCTTCTACAGCGCAAAAGCCGCCGTTCCAGTGTTCCTCAAGCAGGGCCACGGAAACATCCTCTTCCAAGCCAGCATCTGCGCAACCAGCGGCATCAAGGGAACAGTGTCCTACTCCGCTTCCAAGGCAGGCGTCGTCGGACTCACCTACCAGATGGCCATCGAATACGCAGACCAAGGCATCCGCGTCAACAGCCTCTCCCCCGGCACCACCCCCACACCCTTCGTCCAGAAGCTCTACACCGAACGCGCAGCCATCCGCGGCACCACCGCAGAAGGCGACCTCGAACGCACCGCCGGCAGCTACCCCATGAAACGCCTCGGCACCACCGAAGAAATCGCCAACCTCGCACTCTTCATGCTCAGCGACGAATCATCCTTCATCACCGGAGCCGACATCCCCGTCGACGGCGGCTTCTCCGCCGGCTAATCCGTGCCGCCGGCCGGTGGACAGTGCAGTGTTTCAACCAGCGGCCGGCGGGCTGGGATCATAGCCTCTCGCCACCCATAAAAACTGGATCTCTACTCAAGGAGGAGCCAATGAGTCCGCAAATCCTGACTCAGGAATGGATCGAAAGCGCAGTTGAAGACGCGCTGCGCGACGGTCACTTCAGCCAACGCGTTCGGGCTTTCACAGCGTCGCTGCATGTAGCTGATGAGAAAGAAGGCTTCACGATCTCATTCCGTCCAGACGGCAAATTCCAGGTTGTCGCCAGCGAAGAAGCGATCGCCGATTTCGTCCTCAAGGGCACACGGCAACAGTGGGAATCGGCGCTGGAGTCGGCTCGCGACCTCGGCAGCGCAACTGCCAACGGGCTTACGCTTCATGGCGACCCAACTGAACTCGCCGGACATGCGGTGGCTCTGTCAAGATTGTGGCTTGCTCTGCAGGGAAACCTGGCACCGCGTAAGGCCGCCCCGGAAGAGGCAGGGACTCAGGCAACGAACCCCACTAGGGAGGTCACCGGCCGCTACGTTGATGTCAAGGGGTTTAGGACCTACTACGAGACGGCCGGGACTGGTCGCCCTATCGTCTGTATCCACTCGGGGGGTGCTGACGGGCGGGAGTATCGCCACCTTCTCCCCTTTCTGGCATCACTGGGATACGAAGCAATCGCCGTGGATTTTCCAGGTCATGGTAAGTCCTATCCAGATTTGACGAATCTTGCTCCGATTCGGGATCTGACCGAGTGGATTGACTTTCTGCTGGACTTCTCAGCCGAACTGGGCTTGGACAAGCCCATCTACGTTGGTTGCGCAATGTCCGGAAGCCTCTTGCTTGAACTGGCAGCCACCCACCCGGATGCCTCAAGGGCCATCGTCAGCACCATCGGGACGGTGGACTACACGGATGGTCTCAGTGATGAATTCCTCGACGGCCTCAATCATCCCAAGATTAATGTCTCGGACTTCCTGGAAGCCGTAACGCCCGGACTTATCGGGCCGAACTTGCCCACGCAAGCTGGAAACGAAGCCACGTGGCATAACGCTCGAAACCTCACTCCAGAAGTAATGGACGCAGACCTCCGAATCTACGCACGGCACAACGTCCGCTCCCGACTACACCAAATCAGCATCCCTGTACTTCACATCCGTACCGAATTCGATCCCTCCGTAAGGGACCAGGACGTGGAAGCCATTGCTGCTGAGGTACCGACGGCAACTTTGGTGAGCCTGCCCGGAGTTGGGCATCTACCTATGGTGGAAAACCCCGGGCTGTACAACAGCACCGTCGAAGATTACCTACGGATCCTTGACAACAGCGATCAGCTCGCTCATTCACGTCCTTCGCTCAGCGACTTCTCAACCAGCCCGGAGTAGAAAAGCATGCCCACTTTCACACGCGACGAAACTGCTATCGCCTTCACCGACACCGGAGTCCCGGCGGGTGCTCCCGATGCACAGACGATTGTTTTCGGACATGGCCTCTTCTTCGGCGGTTGGATGTACGCACACCAGATTGAAGCACTATCTCAGAAGTACCGTTGCGTCACCATCGATTGGCGCGGGCAGGGCGAGACTCCCGCAGCATCCGCTGGTTATGACATGGACAGTTTGACCGCTGACGCCGTGGGGCTGATCGAGTACCTCGAGCTCGGTCCTGTGCACTGGGTAGGACTCTCGATGGGCGGATTTGTTGGTATGCGGCTCGCAGCAAGGCACCCACAACTTCTCCGTAGCCTCACCCTGTTCAACACGTCCTCAGAACTCGATTCCCCCGAAGCCAACGCTGACAACCTCAAGATGGCGGAGACCATCAGGGGACACGGCATTGACTCCTTCAAGAAGGGCTTGGCTGATGTATTGATCGGTCCGGACCTCCGCAGCGAAACAAACGGGGAGGCGGTAGTTGAAGACTGGTTGGGGAGACTAGCGAAGGTTGATCCCAACGGGCTTGCGGATGCAATTAGAGGTGTCGTCAAGAGAGAACCGGTCACTGCCGAACTTGTTGCCATCGAGGCACCCACTCTGGTAGTTGCCGGCGCCGACGACATAGCTATTCCCGCCGTCCAGGGGCGCGCCATAGCTTCTTTGATCCCGGGCGCTCGTTTTTCCCTCGTGCCTGGAGCCGGACACGCATGCACCGTCGACAAACCCAAGGAAACAACGGAGATTCTCGAGGCCTTCCTCGAGGAAATTCACTGATCCCTACATCTCGATCGAGCGTGGGAGGGTAACCTCCCACGCTTTTTCTTCCACTGTCACAGAGAGGTGACCTATGTCTTTGGCTCCAACGATGCCGACTACCAAACGTGGTGTCTTCGCCAACAAGTACTCCCTGGGGGCGATGGTCTTCCTCTGGTTGTTGTTGGCCATCAACGACAATGCACGCTATTGGGTGACAGGCATCCTGCAGCCAGCAATCATCCAGGAATTCAACGTTGACCCAGCAACTATGGGCTGGTTCGCCGGTGGCCTAACGCTCGCGCAAGGAGTATTGGCCATACCGCTCGGTGCTTGGTCCGATCGCGGCGGGCACGGCTGGAAGCGCAAGTACCGTTACACGGCAATCGTTGTGGGGTACACCCTTTTCACGTTGCTGACAGGTATGACAGCCTTGACCAGCACGCTTCTCATGCTTTTCATTCTTCAAGCTTTCAATAAGGCGCTAAGCGGAGCAGGAGAAGCTGTCGAGATCACGAGCATTACGGAATGGTGGCCCGTCGAAAAGCGCGGTTTTGCGACAGGCATGCATCACACAGCCATTCCCTGGGGCATGTTTCTGGGCGGGCTTGCAGTAGCGGGTATCTTTACAATCGTCGGATCTGAGAACTGGCGAGTGACTCTCTTCCTTCCTGTTCTTCTAGTCATCCCCATCATCTTCTTTTGGTGGCGATTCTCCACGCGCGAAAACTACGCGAAATTTGAAGAATCTACCATTGCCGCCGGAGAAACACCCCCGTTACGGCACTCGGCAAATGAGCTTAAGACACAGCCCGGCGCCGTTCGGCGCGCACTGCGGAATCCCAATCTCGTATTCGTCTCCCTGATCACCGGTCTGAACGTTGCTGTATATGTGGGCCTGTCCACGTGGATTCCCCTTTACCTCACTTTCGTCGCGCATTACGACATAGCCCAGACAGCAGCGCTTAGCTTTGTATTCACCCTTACCGGCGGCTTGGGACAGATCTTCTGGGGACACATCTCGGACAGGATCGGCCGCAAACCCGCGCTCCTCGTCAGTTTCGTATGGACCGCAGTGGGACTAATGCTGCTCCAATACATCGGCGTCAGCATCGTCGTTCTCATCCTTGTGCAGCTGTTCCTGGGATGCACCATCAACGGTGTCTACGCGGTCCTCTACGCCTTGACCTCTGATTCGTGTGAGCCCGGAGCCCTGGGTTTGGGCCTGGGCATGAACATGACTGGCCAATTGCTAGGAGGTATCGGTCCAATCCTCGTTGGCCTGCTGATCGCCGCCGGCGGTGGATACTCGTCCGAAACCGGATTCGTCTGGGCACTCTACGCTATGGCAGCCCTCATCCTCTTGTCGGCGTTGCTTCTGGCCGTTTTCACTCGGGAAACAGTGGGCCGCTACAAGTCACTGGACCGCGGATTCTTCTCTCGCGAACGCTGCATTCCCGATTCCTCCATCCGCGAGAAGGACCTCGCAGTGGAATCCGACCTTCTTTCCACTCCATAGAAAGCAGACTCATGCTGGACCCAACATTGATTGAAGCCATAGCCGACGAACTGGTCGAAGCGGGCCGGAACCGTAAGCCGGTTCCGCGCCTGACTGCCCGCTACCCGGAGATGACGGTGGAGGATTCCTATGCCGTGCAGCAGTTGTGGCGGCAGCGGAACGAGGAAGCCGGCCGCACGTTGGTGGGGCGCAAGATCGGCCTCACGTCCAAAGCCATGCAGGCCGCTACGGGCATCACGGAGCCGGACTATGGCGCGATATTCGATGACATGGTCCTCGAAACCGGGTGTTCAGTGGAGTGGGACAAGTACACCCATCCCCGCGTTGAGGTGGAGCTCGCGTTCGTGCTGAAGGAGGGGCTGAAGGGCCCGGGCTGCACCATTTTCGATGTCCTCAACGCCACCGACTACGTGGTTCCGGCCCTCGAGATCCTGGACTCCAGGATCGAGATGGAGGGCCGGACCATCGTGGACACCATCTCTGACAACGCCGCCATGGGTGCCATGGTGGTCGGCGGACGACCGGTGAAACCAGACGCGGTGGACCTGCGCTGGGTCTCGGCGATCCTCTACAAAAACCAGACCGTCGAGGAGACCGGCGTTGCCGCAGGGGTCCTGGACCATCCGGCCAACGGGGTGCACTGGCTGGCGAACAAGATCGCTGCCCACGGGGACTCCATGAAGGCCGGGGATATCATCCTGGCGGGCTCCTTTACACGCCCGATGTGGGTGCACAAGGGCGATACCGTGCACGCGGACTACGGACCCTTGGGAGTCGTCACATGCCACTTCAACTAGACCGTACATTTAGCGATGCACTGGCCGAAGCGAATCGATCCCTTGCCGGAATGTGGGTCTGCTCCGGCAGCCCACTGGTGGCCGAAATCTGCGCCGGCTCGGGACTGGACTGGCTACTCGTCGATGCTGAGCACAGCCCCAACGGCTTGGAATCCATTCTGTCCCAATTGCAAGCCATCCATGGATACCCGGTGCACACTCTCGTTAGGCCACCAGTGAATGACACCGTGGTCATCAAGCGATACCTGGACCTCGGAGTGCAGAACCTGCTGATCCCCATGGTGAATTCCGCTACTGAAGCAGAAGCTGCAGTTGCAGCCACCCGCTATCCGCCTGCAGGTGTACGAGGTGTCGGCTCAGCACTCGCAAGAGCCGCACGGTGGAACCGTGTCCCCAACTACCTCACCAGGGCATCGGGATCCATCAGCGTTACCGTACAGATTGAATCCACTGCGGCTGTCGACGCTGTAAAGGATATCCTGCAGGTTGACGGCGTTGATGCGATCTTCGTCGGTCCCTCGGACCTTGCCGCGTCGTTCGGCCTGCTGGGCCAGCAAGAACATCCTGAGGTGAGGGCCGCCGTCGAGCATTGCTTCCAAGCCGCAAAAGCAGCCAATAAGCCCGCCGGCGTCAACGCCTTCAACCCGGACACCGCCCGCGCCTACCTGGATGCCGGTGCCTCCTTTGTCCTGGTCGGCGCCGACGTTGCCTTGCTGGCCCGCGGCTCCGAAGCACTTGCTACCGAATTCGTTAAGCCGTCGTACGACGAAACCCCTGCTAGCTACTGACAATATTGAGGAGCTCGTCATGTCCGTTTCTGCAATCTCCACTTCTATCTCACCTGAACGCGAAGCAACCCTTCTTGCCTCCGTACCTACCGGTTTGTTGATCGGTGGACAGTGGCGTGACGCCTCCGATGGTGGAACCTTCGACGTCCACGATCCTGCAACTGGAGAAATACTTACAACACTCGCCTCTGCGAGCAGTGCGGATGCACTTGCTGCGCTGGACGCGGCAGACAACGCCCAGGCCGCCTGGGCTCGAACTGCCCCACGCGTGCGCGCTGAAATCTTGCGCCGGGCCTTCGATCTCGTCACCGAACGGGCAGAGGATTTTGCCCTTCTCATGACATTGGAGATGGGCAAACCGATTGCAGAAGCCCGCGGCGAAGTCGCTTATGGTGCCGAGTTTCTGCGCTGGTTCTCGGAAGAAACTGTTCGCGACTATGGCCGCTACTTGACTTCCCCCGAGGGCAAGAACAAGATCTTGGTTCAGCACAAGCCGGTGGGGCCCTGTTTGCTCATCACGCCTTGGAACTTTCCGCTGGCCATGGCTACCCGAAAAGTAGCTCCCGCCGTCGCCGCCGGGTGCACCATGGTGCTGAAGCCAGCAAAGCTGACACCTCTCACCGCACAGCTCTTTGCCCAAACCATGCTGGATGCCGGTCTCCCCGCCGGGGTACTGAATGTCGTCTCATCATCAAGTGCATCAGGAGTTTCCGGGCCGTTGTTGGCCGATCCACGGCTGCGGAAAGTCTCGTTCACTGGCTCAACGCCAGTGGGGAAACGGTTGATGGTGGATGCAGCCCAGAACGTGCTGCGGACCTCCATGGAACTAGGTGGCAACGCTCCCTTCATTGTGTTCGAGGATGCTGACTTGGACGCAGCTGTTGAGGGCGCCATAGCGGCCAAGATGCGAAACATGGGTGAGGCTTGCACAGCCGCAAACCGCTTCCTCGTGCAAGAATCCGTCGCCCAGGAATTCACACGCAAGTTCGCAGCAGCCATGGCCGCTCTTTCAACAGGGCGGGGTACGGAGCCTGCGACGCAAGTCGGTCCACTGATCGACGCCGCTGCACGCGACGACGTGCACGCCTTGGTGAGTGCCGCCGTCGAAGCTGGGGCCACCGCAATTACAGGCGGGGCTCCCGTCGACGGGCCAGGCTACTTCTACCCGCCAACAGTCTTGGGTGGCGTACCCAACGACGCCGAAATTCTTCGACAGGAGATTTTCGGACCGGTGGCCCCGGTCACCTCGTTCGCAACTGAGGAAGACGCCATTCGCCTGGCCAATGCAAGTGAGTACGGGCTGGCCTCATACATTTATAGCCGTGACTTCAACCGCTTGGTTCGGGTAGCCGAGCAGATTGAATTCGGCATGGTCGGGTTCAATGCCGGTGTGATCTCGAATGCCGCGGCGCCTTTCGGAGGAGTCAAGCAGTCCGGGCTCGGCCGTGAAGGTGGTTCCGAAGGCATCGCGGAATACACGACCACTCAGTACATCGGGATCGCCGACCCGTATGCACAGGCTTACTGACGTCGGGAACGAGGTTAGCAGTGAAAAACAATCTCTCATTGAACGAAGTTGAATACTGGTCCACACTGACGGCCGGACAACAGGTGGAGGTGTACGACCACAGGGGCTTCGCTGTAACAACGGGAACAGTTGAGATAGCCGCCCCAGACCTCGAGATCGCTTGGATCCTCACCGAAGGCGGGGAAAGAAAGCTTCTTCACATGCACGAGGATCGTATTCGGCCATGCTGATGTGAGGAAACGCCGCCCTGGGAGAACCTCGCAACCTCCGGGGGCAAAGAGAACCGCCTACGACAAGTTCGTAGGCGGTTCTCTTCCTCGTGAAGACCCGTTGCGAGCCGACGCACCGGAGAAGGCGCAAGATTTGCGCACGCGATGACCGGCCACGCCAGCTTGTAGCAGTGGACGTCATCGCGCTGCTGGAAGCGGACCATTCAGCTATAAGCAACACCCCAGACGACTCGGCAAGTTCGAGGGATCAACGTATTCAAACCTCAGCACCAGATAGTGGGTAGTCGGTGTAGCCCTCTGCCCCGCCCACATACATGTACCGGGCGGGGAGTGGCTGGTTTATGGCAGCGCCCTGTATGTACCTTTGCACCAGGTCCGGGTTGGCAAGGAACGGTCGGCCGATTGAGACTAGATCCGCGCCTGCTGCGTGCACCTTCACAGCGGCATCGAGCCCCCCGTCCTCTGGGAACCGACCGTGGTGGGTGGGGTTAGCGATCAAAGTTGTGGACCAGTTGCTTCGCAATTTCGCCCAGACGGCGGCAGTCGGGTCCGCGAACGCAACGTGCAAGTATGACAGACTCCGTTTCGCCAACTCTTTGGCGAGTAGCGGATACAAGCCGTCAACATCGGCAGCCGATTCAATGATCCCGTTGGTCGGATTATGTGGAGATATCCGAACTCCTACCCGTTCACTGCCCACAGCCGCAACAACAGCATCCACAACCTCAATGACAAATCGTGCTCGGCGTGCCGGCGTTCCTCCATATTCGTCATTTCGCTGATTCGTGTTGGGCGCCAGGAACTGGTGTAAAAGAAAGCCATTGGCCGCGTGGAGTTCCACGCCGAGAAACCCAGCATGGACTGCACGTTTAGCTCCCTCAGCAAAGTTAATAATCGTTTGCTGGATGTCTTGCAGTGTCATTTCGCGGGGGATAACTGATGCCTCCTTTCCCTTTGGGGTATGAATAGATGTAGGCAAGGCCAAGGCCGTGGGCGCCATGGGCGTTTCCCCGTTCGTTGAGGGATGACCAATACGACCACCATGCTGCAACTGAAGGAAGGCCCGTCCGCCGGCGGCTACAAGGCTTTCGACCACCAGTCGCCAGCCCTCTCGCTGGGATTCATTGAAAATCCCTGCAATGTTCGGGTACGTCTGCCCGTCTGCGGCAGGTGCGGCAGCTTCCGCAACGATAAGACCCGCTGAGGCACGCTGGGCATAGTACTCAGCCATCAAAGGCGTCGGGACTCCAGTGGGAAGCGCCCTGTTACGGGTCATCGGAGCCATTACGAATCTGTTGGGTAGGAGGTACGGCCCCAGGGCATAGGGTCGAAAAAGAGGATGCGTCAAATAACTCATGGAACCACGTTAGGAGTTGACATCAGTGTTAAGTTCAAATTGTGAGTCGTTGGAAAAACTGCGGATAGGAGAACTGGCTTTCATCACGGGAGTCAGCACCAGATCGCTCCGATACTACGAAGGGCAACGCCTCCTGCATGCCGGCCGGACAGCCGGCGGACATCGAACTTACAGCCCTGAATCCGTTGTTCGCGTGGCATGGATACAGCGCTTTTTCGCTGCAGGGCTGTGCAGCAGCAAAATTGCGGATCTTCTGCCCTTTGTAGATGGGTGTTCACCTGAAACGGATACGGCTTCTCCAGGAGAGAAGCTGCAGTCACTGTTGGAGGTCGAGCTTCATCGGCTGGACACTGCAATACGCCAGATCACCATCTCGCGCGCGGAATTGGCAAGAATCATCGCCGAGACCCAACCTCAGCGCCGGGAATCCTAGTGCAACGGTTCATCCTCGCATCATTTGAGGGCGACCCCAGCCCGAACCGCCGTCCAACAGGCATTTCCATGGACAAATGGGCGCTGTGGCTGTGCGGCCTTTCATCGCCCAACCAGGGGTCCAGCAAACCCACCGACGCAAGGTTGCGGTTCGAAGTTTGCCAAGATCAGTACCGACGGCAGCATCATGATCGCTGCTGTCACATCCCTATGCAGTGGACCGGCTACTGAGAGCGGAGGTTTTGCTTGGTTGGATTTGCTTCACGGACGGTTTTGGGGCTCTCGAGGGCCCGGCCGCTTCAGTGAGTTCTCAATGATGCCCTTCAAGCACCTACCATTTGGTAGGTGCTTGAAGAGAACCAGTTACTCAGAGTCGATGCGCAAGCCATGTCCGAAATGCAAAGCCGGGGCAGCAGTGTCGAATGGAACATCGCTACGGCTCGCGGCCACGGCTTCCATAGATGAAGGCAGGTCGAAAGGCAGCTTGCCCTCCGGGGGACGGTTGCCAAAAATGACTTCCAGAATCGCTTTGTCTGAGGCGCCGTAGTTCGCAATGACGGCTGCCGCTTCCCCCAGGATCTCTGGTATGACAGCCGGACGGTCAAGGTAGACATCGACAATTGTGGGCACTTGACGGCAAACGCTGAGAATTCGCTCCAACGCATCCGGGTCGTAGCTCAGACTGCCGGCGTGGAAAAACTGCTCAAAAGCACCTTCTCGAGGCTCAAAGGGTGCCTTCAGCCTCAGTAGCGCAATTTCTGCGTTCGCGGGGTCTTCAACAGCGTCGCCGTACGCCAGGAGTAGCTCCGAATCTACGTTTGGTGCATAGATTCGTGGTCGCCCTCCAAGGGGCAAGACAGGCCCGTCATGGCGGCCATTAGTCAAGACCGTGATCGAGCGACACTGAGCATCAAAGCCGGCCTCAACATACTCTGGTTGCCCGACCTTGACCCTTGCGGCGGCGGGATCGACATACGGCGAGTCGAAGAGTCCGAGGACAAACTTCTCACGCAGGAGCCGTCTAGCCGATTCGTCAATCCTGGCTTCCGAGATGCGCCCCGACTGCACCAATTCTGCAACTAATTCCGGGCAGTGTTCGCCTCCAAATTGGTCGACCCCGGCAACGATGGCCTTCTCCGCACGTTCCAACGGGCTGAGATGCTCCACACCCCACGCACGAGCCGGATGGTGCTCATTCCACACAGTGCTGTCGTTGAGCAAACTCCAGTCCGCGCACACGATTCCATCGAAGCCGTAAGTTTCTCGCAGGAGGCCGGTAATGATCCCCTTGTTGAAGCCGAAACCCACTTCTTCGTAGTCGGTTCCTACAGGCATGCCGTAGTAGGGCATGATTTGGGAGGTGCCTGCTTCGAAAGCTGCTTCAAAGGGCTTGAGGTGGTAGGCCAGATTTTTGCCGGGATAGACCTGCTCACGTCCGTATTCGAAGTGTGGATCCTCGCCGTCTTTTTGAGGGCCGCCGCCGGGAAAATGCTTAGTCATGGTGGCAACACTTTGAGGGCCAATCGCTTCGGTCTGGAATCCTTTGATGTAGGCGGTCAGCATTCTGCAAGTCAGGGCGGCATCCTCACCGAATGTTCCGTTGATCCTGGCCCATCGAGGTTCAGTTGCCAGGTCCACTTGGGGATGCAGCGCTACACGTATTCCGACGGCCAGATATTCCTGGCGGGCGATGTCAGCAAACCTTTGTGTGGTTGCCTCATCATCGATAGCGGCCAGCCCGAGGCTCTCGGGCCATTGGGAGAACGGACCTGCAGTAAAGCTGGCACCAGGATTGTCAGTGAAGGCATGACGTGGGTCAGTTGACAGGGTTACTGGAATCGCCAACCGAGCAGCATGCGCCACTTCCTGCACGCGATTGTGCCACTCCGCCATGACAGCCGGGTCAGCACCGCCCATGACATTAAAGTGGGTGATGTGCTTCTCCTCCATCAACTCCCTCATGCTGGGGAGGTTGTACTCGGCACTGGCGTCGGCAAGTGATCCCCCGTTCCCGATCTCAATCATCTGATGGAACATGAGTCCGGCTTTTTCATCCAGGGTCATCTTCCCGAGAAGGTCTTCAACCCGCTCGTCAATGGTCAGCGCCGGATTGCGGTACCCGCAGACATCAATGAGGTTCGTGGCGCCACCTTTCGATATGTGGCTCATTCGTTTTCAGCCCCCGCGGCGCTCCGACGACCTCCGTAAGTACCCAACTCGTTCAATGGCATCGTCAGGACAGAGGCCCCATCCATGAAAAGGGCTGCATCTTGATCGAGCACCTTGGCCTCGGGAGAACGCCAGGCACGCTCAGCTGCCCCTGCAGATTCGAAGACATACTCAGAGAACGCAGAATACTCAATCGCGTCGTCGCCACGATAGCCAGACTTGTCGATCCGCGTCTGACGGTAGTACAGCAATTCAGGCAACTGCTCAGCCAAGGGACGGTGTATTCGGGTGTAGTGATCGAAGAATTCTTCGTAGCTGATGCCAGGTGCAGGGCGGGTTAGAAAAGCAAGTGAATAGCTCAAGGTGGGCTCCTTTGGAGAAGTGCGAATGGTTAACGTGATCCGCGTACGAACTTGACGGCCACTGCACCCAACAGCGCAAACACCGCAGCGCTCAAGTAGAGTCCAGTGAAGTTCTGACCGCCCGAGAGTGCGAAAAGCACGGCAGCGAATGCCGGGGCAACGGATTGAGGTAATGCGTTCGCAATATTGAACACACCTAGGTCCTTACCAGCCTCTTCCGTGTCGGGCAGCACGTCGGTAACCAGAGCTAAGTCAACGGACATATGAATGCCAATGCCGAGGCCGACCAGGACCACTCCCAGGTGGAAAGCATTGAGATCACCGGCAAATGCGATGATGGGAAAGCCGATAGCAGCGATGATCGTAGCCAAGGCGATAAAGAACTTGCGCCGTCCAGTTTTGTCCGAGATATACCCGCCCGCGCCGGAACCGACCAGGATACCTGCCACGAGGACCAAGGAAGCTGTTGCTACTACGGGAGCGACCGAGTTGTTGGTGTAACCGAACCGCTCGATGAGCAAGAAGGACTGGTACGTCAGCAAAGTCATCCAAGCCAGATTGATGAAGAAGCGGCTAATCCAGGCCCAGGCAAAATCAGGATTCTTTAGTGGGTTTACCCAAAAAGTCGTGAAGAAGTCGCGCAGTTCAAACTTCTTGCGTGCTGAGGTGCCTTGCGTTTCCTTCAGCAGTGGCGCGAAGGCTCCAACGAGGACCAAGCCAATTACTGCAGGCGCAAGGAACATAAGCACGGTGCTTTCCGAGAACCAAGCGGCCACGTAGGCCGCACCGGCCAAGGCGCCAAAGTTGCAAACACCGGTAATTCCGGCGGCACGGCCTCGCTGATGTTGAGGAACGTAATCTGCCAGCACTGCGGTGAGTGCCGCGATCGCGGCATTGTATGCAAGTTGGGCAGCGCACCAACCTGCCATCATGGCAGTAGTCGAGTCCGTCAGCCCTATGAACGTAACGGCAGCGGTGCCGGCCACCATTCCGCCGACGAAATACGTGCGGCGCCTGCCGAATCGCGAGCGCGATCGATCGGACAATCGACCAAACAATGGGTTGCCGACCAGGGCAAAGAGGGCTGCTACGGCCGTGATTGAGCCATACACCTGCACGGCATTGTCAGGGTCCACTTCCCTGACCCGAATGGAAACGGTGACCAAGGCAGGGGCATAGACCGCCAACCAGAGCCCAAGGTTCGCTACCGAAAGCATGGCTATGAATCCCACGCTGCGGGACGGGGCTAGGGCGATGGAGGTCGGGGATATTTGAGTCTTCAAGAGGCTTCCTTCAGGTGTGACTGCGCTCATATTCGAGCTTCGCCTCACAGAATATCCTGAATCCATACCATTTGGTAGGTGTTGGTGTCGTGTTTACACGCTGTTTACAAGTACGGTCGCGCGAACGCCGCGTTGGCCGAGTGCGGGCACGCCTATGCTTGGACTGTGACTACAGAGACGAAGACGAGAGCGAGCCGGGGCCCTTACGCCCAAGGTCTCGCAGCCCAGAAGAGAATCCTTGAAGAGGCGACTGAACTCTTCGGACGGCACGGCTTCAGGGGAACGTCATTGGATGCGATCGCCAAGGCCTCCGGGATAACAAAACAGGGCCTCCTGCATCATTTCCCAAACAAGAAGCGGCTGCTTGTAGCTGTTCTTAAGTATCGCGACACCTTGCACCTTGATGACTGGCCTGGCCCCAAAACTCTCGTAGGCACAGAAATCCTGGACCATTGGGATTGGGTAGTTGAGCGGAACCTCAGCCTCGTCGGCATCGTCAGGCTGTCACACCTATTGGCAGCTGAATCCTCGAGCGGAGATCATCCGGCGAGGGAGTACTTTCTTGAGCACTTCGATAACGGACGTAGCATGCTTGTTGACTCGTTCACTTCGGGCATCAAGGAGGGGCAGTTGAGAAAGGACATAGATCCTGAAACTATCGCGCGACAGGTCATCGGCGTCCTGGAAGGCCTCGAAAACCAGTGGTTGATTGATCCTGACAATGTCGACATAGTCAAGATTTTCCACGACTACACACGACAGCTGCGGGCGACAATCACGGCGTAACTGCCGGCCGCCAAGGCCAATCCTTGAGGATGGATCGGCATACTCGCAATGTTGAGACTACATACCCGGCCACGGTGCCGCGTAGACCGGAAATCGATCCTCTTGGATGATCTCGACCCACATACCGTCAGGGTCCGTAATGAAAAACCATTGGACTTTGCCTTCCGCTTCGCCTTCTACGCTGATCGAGTCGTCGGCAAGCCCCCGCTCCTTCAGGTCAACCAAGGCCGCATGGATGTCATCGGTCGCGAACGCCAAGTGCTTAACCCCCAGACTCTCGGGACCGTTGCCGTATCCGAGCTGAAGAGGCGGTTGTCCAGCGTTTTTCCTGAACGCAAAAAGTTCAAGAAGGTATTCACCAAGCTGTATGTGCACCAACTCTTCACCATCGAACGTGGTGCGGTTGACCACCTTGAAACCGAGGGCGCCGTAAAAGTCCAGGGAAGCATTCATGTCCCGAACAGAGACAGCGGTGTGATTCGGACGATAAGTTCTCAACTCATGTTCCTTCCAATGAAGTTGCAAGTGAACACCACCGAGGGCTGGGGGCATCAAACGCGACCACGACGTCCCACTTTTCTTTGATAGACAAGTTCTTTACTCAGTTTCATCGATGGCCGACAAAGATCGTGAAGCTCTTAGCAAATCGTATCCCGACCGTGGCCGACGGGACGGCGGCTGAACTCATCCGCAGAGCACCCGTTGTAGTCCAGCGAGCTATTGACGAACGTCTACTGAGGCAAAGTCGAAGTGCTACCGTCTCGCAAGCGCATTGAAAACGTCCACGTTCCCCATGCGGTGCTCACGGACAGCTCGTTCAAAATCCACAGAGGAGGGGCCCGTGCGAAGCAGTTCGATAAGGCCGGAGTGCTCTTCGACACCTTGAGATCCTATGTCGGGGAGCAGCGGATAGGCTGCCTCCATCAGCACTTTTGACCAGTTCCACTCATCCTTGAGCAAGTGCTCCAAGCGCTGATTGGGACATGGCAGGCACAAAGTCTCGTGAAAAGCCTGATTAAGTACTGCAAGCTTCTCCACTTCCCCCCCGACAATCGCTTTGGCCATCTCGCCATTGATCGCCTCAGCTCGAGCGATATCCGACGCCGTCTTTTCCCCGACCGCCAAGCCGGCCGCCAGCCCTTCAAGGTATGCCACGGTGGCCAACTCATCGCGCACTTTTCGGTGGTCGATTCCAACTACTTGGGCGCCGACGTTCCGTCTCGAGACGATCATGCCTTCCTGTTCCAAACGCGAAAGCGCATCCCGCACAGGCAGTGCACTGACTCCGAACTCTGCCGCCAAATCCCCCACCACAAGGCGATAGCCACTCGTATACGTCGAAGAGATGATTCGGGACTTAACAGCTTGATAAACAAGCTCCCATTTCAGCATTATCTGGGCCTCTCCCGTTCGTTGTTCACCCTCTCATTCAATCGCATTTTTGATGTGAACGCATCGGATAATTGCGCATACCTTCATTCGTCCGACCACGCCGCGGGCCATGGCCACTAGAGGAGAGGGAATCCTTCCAAGACAGTCTTCAGGCGCATCACTTGCCTTGGTATGAACTCCGCAATGGTCAGACCTACAACGTCAACCTCCTCGGAAATGTCCGCCACTACTCTCCGCGCCTGCGAGATCGTAAGCCCACCAACGTCGGCGCCAAGGCCCAGTTGAACCTCATCGGAATCGATCGTGTCGACGTCGAAGTGAATCGCAACCCGGGTCGCCCCCGTCTCCCGTAGCCAAGCAATCAATGCTGAACTGTCCGTGCGCAGTCCGTCAGGTGGAAAGACTGAAAGACCCCAGTCCTCGGCAATGGCGGGGAGGGAATCATCCGTCCAGTCGTGCATGCCCACAAGCGCGACACGAGAGGCCGGAATAATCGCGGGAAGACGGCCCAGGATCTCGCTGTCGCCGTGACCCGTAAGAGCTGACACGACCATGGCGTGGTAACCAGGGTAGGCGCTCTCACCCGTGCCCATGTCTGGGTGGGAATCTATCCACAGGATGGCTAGACTCTCTCCGTATTTCTCGATCAAGGCTGAGAACGGCGCGAGGCTCACTCCGCAGTCCCCACCAAAAGTGGTGATGCGTTCTGCATTATGCTTTCGCAAGATAGCGAATGCAGCATCAAGTTGAGCCAAGACCGCCGTCTTCGCTTCAATACCATCCCGCTTTTCCAATCCTTCATCACTCAGCGTCACTGGAACGAAGTCCGTTGGGCCATCATGAGCCGGCAAAACGGCTTGGAGAACCTGAGTACCGACCGCGTAGCCCCGCCTAGCCGTCTCAAAGGGAAACTCTGGGGCTAAGGTTCGGATGCTGTCAGTTCCCGCTCCCTGCCATTCCGGCCAGACCAGACGAAGGTGAGTCGATGGTTGCAAGTTCATTTTTCTTCTCCTCAAGAGGGACCAGGGAAGGCGAATATCTATAGCCTAGTAGGTTTTCAACGGGAGGCGCCTCTGTGAAGGTGTGATCGACATATAGTCGTTGGAGGAGGACGCTATTGAATCAACAAGCAACGGACGCCATGGAAGGGACTTATGGGCCACGTAGCCGAAAAGGGGTCAAGTACCAGCGTGGTGAACTGACCCGCCAACGAATCCTCAACAGAGCGTGGGAGGCCTTCGCAGCGCGGGGCTTCAACGGCGCCTCGATGAATGAAATTGCAAAGGCTGCTGAAGTAACGCTGGCCGGGTTGATCTTTCACTACCCCAACAAGATCGAGCTGTTCACGTCCGTACTCCGTGCTCACGAAGCAGCCGACACCGACAGTCTTCTGTCGGCGTTAGGGACAGAGCCAACCGGGTTTGAGGTTCTTGACGCATTTACGCGCACAGCGCGAGCAAATGCCGAGCGGTACCAATTTGTCCTGCTCACCCACCTCAACAATGCCGAATCAGCGTCGAGCCCGGACCACCCCGGCAGAGGGTTTGCCCAGCGTCACTACCAATTCAGCCGACAACTCGTGAAGGATGCTTTTCAACGGAGCATCGACTCCGGCGAAGTGCGCCGCGACGTTGACCCCGAGGCGATCGGCATACAAGTGGTTGCGATGAGCGAAGGAATCGAAAACCAGTGGCTGCAAGAACCCGGATGCATCGATCTGGCTGAGTCATTCAAGACTTGGGCTGAATCGCTCAAGAGCTCACTGCGTCCCTGAGACATCTGCTTTGGCCGTTTGCATCCGGTTGCAGACGCCCCTCTTGCTTCGTCACGAGCGTGTATCTACTCACCTCTGGTCAAACAGTTCTGAAGTCTTCTCCGGGCGGCACCTACAGATCTTGTGCGGGGGACTACAGATGCGCCCAGCCCTGGGATACCCCTTCTGCTGCTCATCCTTTTCAAAAGGCTGTACAGCTAGTCCACATACAGTGTGTCGTCGCGGGCTGGGGCGAATACTTCGATGGCCACCGCGACCCTGCCGGCCACCATGAAGGGGCGGGCTTCCAAATCACTCTGCAGCATCAGACGACCTCGTTGCTAAAGCGCGCCACACCTGCCCTGGTGAGGGCTTCGAGGTTCCCCAGAATGAGCAGGCGGTGTTGACGCACCGCAACTTCGAGTTCGGCCTCGTCAGCACCGCTCATAGCGAGATCCAAAATCTCGCTGTGCTGTTGAATGGTGGACTGGGGCGGCCCAGGGAGATGGGAACCTGGGAGGTGGGAGTAGGTACTCTCCAGCACGATCTGGGCAGCGTCCCGTTCACTATCGAGGATTTTCAGGAGATGTGTATTGGGGCATGCTGCGCAGAGCGCAGCATGAAACTTTTCGTTGAGCTCCGCAAAAAGAATAGGATCAAAGTTGTTCAGTGTTCGCCGTAACTCCTCGTTGATCTCCTGCGCCTCGGCGAGTTGCGCGAGACTCATATTTTTCAGTGACTTCGAGGCCGCGATCCCCTCGATGTAAGCGAGGGTCTCGATCTGCTCACGAAAAAGCAGAATGCTGACACCCGCGACCACCGCGCCGGAGTGCTTACGGATTTTCACTAGCCCGTCCGCTTCGAGCCTGGCAATCGCGTCGCGAACCGGGAGATTACTGGTACCGAATTTCCCGGCAACCTCGGAAAGCACGAGGCGATAGCCCTCCGAATACGTGCCGGAGAGAATGCGACGCTTGATTTCCCGATATATATGTTCTGATTTCAGCATGCCAGATGTTCCCCGTTCGTTCATAACATCATACGGAACATACGACCTCAGACACCGGCAGGAGCATGGTCACGAACGCCAGATTCCGCAGTCACCGCGGAATCTCCTGTGTGATTGGACGCGCCGTCAACCTTGCAATGGAGCCATTGTGTTCATCCGAGACGCCATTCCACTCATCAAAGGTCACGACCTGAACCGGGAATGCTGGGCAAATCAACGCGTCCGCCTGCTGAAAGACATCCTTGTATTCGGCTCGCAGACTAACTTCGACGGTGACAATGATCTCCCACGCAGCAGTGGCGCGTGGGAGATCACGGAACCGAATAGGGACCGCCCGCGCACCCGGTCCCTCAAAGTGCTCTACCCACTCACGACACCTCACCACGTCGTCCGGGATATTCTCCAGGAGCACCGCATCGAGTCCTCAACGCAGACCCGATAATGTCGAGAGCGAAACTGGATGTTGGGCAGGCGAGCGGAGGGTGGACGGGTCACTGGGGGCGTAACCTTCCACGGCGGCGAGCGTATCGAGCCGCCCGTGTCGGAACCGAAGGCGTCGAAGCATATGCCCATCGTTGTCGCCACCGCCGACCCACTGGATGAGGCACCTGACCAGAATTCTGGTGCCCAAGGTGTTAGTCGGTGGTATGTACCAGGAGGCCAGCGTCCGGATTGAAGCGAATGCCAGCTGACTGTCGATCACTTTACCCATTCACGCCTCCTGTGTTGCTGATCGGGCTAGCACCGTTCCTTGGTAAGTTTCTGAGTCCGGTTTATCAACGTACTGACGACCGCCCTTCGAGTGCCACTTTGAAGGGCGGCTCAACTTGAATAAACCACGTCACTCCTTAGCTTCCTAAGCGGTTGTTAAGTGCGCAGAGTTGCACGAAAGACTCTGTCAGAGTCGAAGGCTCTTCTGCCGGCCGTATAGGAGGACCATTGCCAGGAAAATCAGCCCGTAGCAGACTTGGCGCATAGCCGGGGTAAGGTCGATCGCGGTGAGGAGTGCCGTCAGCACAGTCAACATCAGTGCTCCGCTCACCGTGCCCCAAAAGCTTCCTGTCCCACCGGTGAGCGCTGTCCCACCAATAACGACGGCGGCGATACTTAGCAGGGTGTACTGACTCCCGATGGAAATACTGACTGAACCTGCGTAGCCTGCTAGGACAATTCCTCCGAGTCCGCCAGCAATGCCGGACAGGCAATACGTGAGGACCACTGTGGGATTTACCCCTATACCGGCCCATCGCGCAGCTGCCCGGTTCGCCCCTACGGAAAGAAGTTGTTTGCCAAAACGAGTACGGGTCAGCACGAATCCGACGACAACCGCTAAGGCGAGGACCGCGTAAGTCACCGCGGGCAGCCCCAGAAGGATCGGCTGCTGAACGAAATCGATCAGTGCCGGCGACGGTCCGCCAGGCGGACGACCGTTCGTCAGCACCAAAGAGATCCCGCCGAGCACCCCGCTCATGGCAAGGGTGACGATCAACGGAGGCAATTTCAGCAGGACGATGCCTACGCCTGTTAATGCTCCAACTGCAGCGCATACCACCACCGCCGCGACGATCCCGTTTACCGTGCTCTCAGACTGGCTATTCATGACCGCTGCTCCGGTGATCGCCGACAGGGTAACCAGTGCGCCAACGGATAGATCAATGCCCTCTCCCCCACTCATCACCACAAGTGTTTGGCCGAGACTAATCAGGGCGAGCAGAGTGGTGATAGTCAGGATAGAAGCGATCTGTCTCGGCGTTGTGAAGCCTGGTGCGATCAGGCCACCGAGGAAGAACAGCGCAATAGCGACCGTGAGTGCCAGCCCGGTGGGGCCAAACTGCCGCGCCAACCTTTCCCGGGGAGATACGCGGTCCGTGGCCTTCTCGAATGCTGTGATCATGAGGTTTTCACCTTACTGGTCCGGGTGACGCTTCTAAGGAGCGCGAACAGAGCGGTCCTGACTCGGCGCAGAGACAGCGCGAGCAGGATGGCAAGGCCATAGGCCAAGGGCTGCCACTGCGCGGGCAGCCCAGAAAAGGAAAGGAGCGTCTGGAGAAGCCCCAGCGCCAGAGCCGCGAAAGCAGTTCCGACAAGGCCTCCCTGCCCTCCCGAAAAGCTCGCACCTCCCACGATGACCGCAACGATAGATGGAAGGACGAGTCCGAGGCTCGCAGTGGGCTCGCCAGTTCCTGTTATGAGCAAAGCAGCTATTGCCGCCAGGCCGGCGAATACCCCGGCGATCACGTATGCACTGATACGCACTCCTTGGACAGGCACACCGCTTACATAAGCAGCTGTGGGGGAAGCCCCAGCAGAGTATAGGTAGTCGCGGTAGCGGGTCCTCATCAAGCAAGTCCACAACGCGATGAGGGCCGCGGGGATGAGTATCGCGTTTGACACGACGAGCGCGTCCTTGTTGAACCAAATGACCACGCTGAGGGGCACTTGACCACCTGACGAGGGCAGCAGAACGAGTGCTAGACCACCAAAGACGAAGCTTGTCCCGAACGTAGCAATGATGGGTTGCAGCCGGGCGAGACTGATCGCTAACGCATTGACCAGCCCACCGACGGCACAGACGACCAGCACGGCCAGCAAACCGACTAGGATTTCCATCGGACTGGACTTGGCGTTGATCATAGTGACGGCTACCGCGCTGCCCAGAGCGGCCAGCGCTCCTATCGATAGATCGATGCCTCCAGTAAGTATGACCACGGTCTGCCCCAGCGCGATTAATATGAGGGGCAACGAAGTCCTGATCGTGCCGTTGAAGGCCAGTAAGGAACCTGAGTTCGGCGCCGTGATGAGGTAGACTATGAGCAACACGCACAGAAGCAGTCCTGCCAGCGTCCATCCTGGCAGAGGACGACGCGGTTGAATGTTCCTCGGCGCTCGATGCTGGGTGAGTGTCATAGTTCGGATTCCTCCCGGACTCCCATTGATGCGGCGACCAGCGCCTGCTTGTTCAAACTGGGACCCGCGAGCTCCGCGACGACTGCGCCATCATGAAACACGAGCACCCGGTTGGCGAGCTCGAGCAGTTCCTCGTCCTCACTCGAATACAGGAGAACGCCTATGCCCTCTGCTAGCAATTCACGGAGAACAGCGTAAATGTGTCGTTTTGTCATGACGTCCACCCCCTTCGTTGGATCATCGAGGACAATGACCCGCGGCTCATTTACGAGAGCGCGGGCTAACAGCACCTTCTGCGCATTGCCACCGCTAAGCGACGAGATCGGTGCCGACAGTCCCGCGCTTTTCACTTGCAGGCGCGTTGCCCATTCGGCTGCCACCGCCTCGGTCTTTTTCTTAGGCAAGACCCAGCTCAGCCCACGGAAAGCACTGGCCAGAAGGTTTTCGGATATAGGGCGGGGTTTGAAGGCTAGTTCGGACCGGTCGCCGCCGACATATTGTATTCCTCTGTCCATGGCCTCTGAGGGAGACAGCGGAAGCAGCTGCTTGCCGTCGATCAAGATTGTTCCAACCGGCTCGGATGATTGGCCGGCGATCACCCTCAGTAGCGCAGTTTGCCCCTGCCGCTGAAGCCCGCCCAACCCAACTATCTCTCCCTGGTGGAGAGTGAATGTAGTGGGCAGGACCCCACTTGCCCCGACCCCTTGAACCTCTAGAATCGACTTTCCGGGCTTCACGATGTCGATATTGCTGGACCACTCGCTGTGAGTGACAAGTCCCTCTGCTGAACCAGTCATCGACGACACCACAGACTCACGCGTGACATCCTCGATTGGGGCGGAAAGGACGGTCTTTCCGCCCCGCACGACGCAGACTTGGTGTGCGATGGAAAACACTTCATCCATCCGGTGGGACACGAAGATGACACCCATTCCGTCCTGGCACCATTCTTCGATCAGTGATGAGAGACGTGCCACTTGGGAGCGGTCTAAGGTCGAGGTGGCTTCATCGAGAATCAGAAGCTTTGGCTTCCTGGCGACGGCCTTCAAGATTTCGACGATTTGGCTCTCGTCCGGTGACAGATCGGACACCAGCGTACGGGGGGTAACGGAATCCCGGTAGAACCCTGAGAACAAGTTCAACATCTCTGCGGCGCCGGCATTCTGCCGGTGAGCCAAGCCCTTGCCTTTAGGCAGTTCCCGACGGGCTCCAAGCCATATATTTTGAGCAATGGTCATGCCCGGTACAAGGCTCAGCTCCTGCGCAACGGCGGCGATGCCAGCGCGCTGAGCCGCTTGTGGGGACCGTGGCGTAAAAGCCGCGGAATCAAAAATGATCTCGCCGCCGTTTGATGAGGCCGCTCCGGTGAGAATTCTGGTTAGAGTGCTTTTTCCGGACCCATTGGCTCCGAGCAGGGCCACAACGTGCCCGCTGTCGACTGTGATGTCGGCAGCGGACAGGGCCATGGTTGCGCCGTAGCTCTTTCGTATTCCCGTAGCTGTCAAAAGCTGCGGCATGACATTTTCCTTTCCCGTGCTGCTCCGGGAGAAACGAGCTGCTCCCGCAATTGGAGAATCAGAACCAAAGGTTCAACGCCTGTTCTCGAGTGACCAAGTCGCCAGAATAGGTCGCGGAGTCGGGCAGATTGGCCGACTTGTCGATCAGCTGCTGATAGTTGTCATTGGTGATCTCAAGCACCGGCAGGAGCAGAGGCTTCGATTCCTTGGGCTGGCTGCCGTTTTCGAGAACCTCCATCGCAACTTGAAGCGCGGCGGAACCAATTCCCTGCGGCTGGATGAGGTTGGCCGAGTAGATATTGAAGTCGGGGTGGCTCGCTTTTGTCTTTGCCGCGAGCCGGAGCCATCCTACTGATCCCTCGCCGTTAATAGCCGGCAGCGGATTCACGTTCGCACTGAGGAGGCTCTGGAGGACGCCGTATGCGACCCCACCGCCGGATGCCCAGACACCGTCAGGCACGTTGCCGGCCGCGAGCCAGGAGGAAGTGACCTGCACGGCGGTGGCGGTATCCCAGTCTCCGTTCAGGGTGCCAGCGATGTCGACTCCAGGGTTGTCAGCACGCGCGGCGTTAACAGCATCGATGCCAAGCTGGTCCGCCGGGTAGCCGGCGATGCCGTCGACGCGCAGGAGTTTGCCCTGCCCTCCCATCTGATCCATGACCCAGCGGGCGTCCCGCTCGAAGTTTCCGCGGTAGTCGGCTCCTACGTTGATGACACCCTCAAGGTCAATGAAGTTGTCCATCACAATGACCTTGATCCCTTGAGCCATAGCTTGAGTGAGGATGGGGTTCAGTCCGGTAACTGAGGAAGCGGTCAGGACGATGCAGTCCACTTGCCGGTTCATGAGCGACTGGATCTGGCGGACCTGTCCCTGAACGTCGGTGTTTGCGACTTCCTCAACAATCGGCGCAAGCTTTCCTGCATCGATGTAAGGCTGAGCGGCCGCTTTGAGGCCTTCGAGCATCTGCACCCGCGGCTCTTGTGAAAGGAGCGTATTTGAAAAGCCGATGGTGTACGGCTTATCGTCGCCCCCGCTTTCGGGCGACACTGAGGAGCACCCTGCTGTTGCAAGAAGGGTGGTAGCGAGAACTGCCAGGGCTGTGAGCCCGCGCCGGGCTCGCTGATGCCATGCGTACATAAACTTTTTCCTAACGTACTTGCCCGGGGGCGAAAAGGGTGTGTGGGGTCTCTCAACGGAGTCGTCGTTGAACATTCGCTACCGAGAGGAGTGCCGATGCGCACACAGGGGTCGCGTCGTGGCATTACAGCGATGCGACGAAGGGGGGAGTGATTGCTGCGTCCATGTTTGCTGACGCAACCTAGCACGATGTGCTCTTAGCTCATCATACTTGTGATTTCTAGGGCTGTAAATACGTTTCTTGATACTTGTGAAGATTTTCATTTGCCTTTCTAGGTCTGCAATCAAGTGTCGACGCCCCTAAATTGGCCGGGCACGACGATGCGTTGCTCAGTCGTTGGTCTCTAAAAACCGGGTAACCGCGGTGAATAGTTCCTTGGCATAGCGACGGGGACCTATGTCATGCAGACGGTCGTTATCAGGAACCTCGAAGCTAATTGGGGTGTTGCTAGGCAAAGTTCTGAGAAAGGCTGCGAGTGGAAAGTGGCCTTGCCCGGGAGCTAGGCGTTTCGTAAACGCTTCACGGGAGAGATCAATGTCCGACCTCATGAGGCCGTCGGAAATTTGGACGTAGGGCGCTGTCTGGACGATTCGCTCGGGAAGGGCGCTGAGGTCTTCCCCCATTCGAACGAAATGAAGCGTGTCGATCAGCACGGATCCACCTGATGCCTGCGCGAGTCGTTCGGCCGCGGCAAGTGACCGCGTTTCGCTGAATATGAACGGCTCAACCATGACCATCAAGCCATACTGGCGGGCTACCGCCGCGACGGCCCCGAAGCGCTGAATTGCCAGGGCTTCATCTGCAAGTAGATTCATAGCGATGACATATTGGGCGCCCAGGGTCTTAGCAACTGAAAACAACTCGTGAAGCGAACTGATATCGAGATGGTCATCGACGCGGATCACTTCGACGTCAAGTACCTGTACGGAGAATTGGTCAAGAGTTCGCTGGACTTTTTCGAGTTCCGCTTTGTTGCCCATGAGGGGGTAGGGCAGTCGTGGGTGGGGGGCTGCAAGCCGTAAATTCACGAAATCAAAACCTGCTTCGCCTGCCACTTCGACGAAGTCGACTGGGTGAACCGGGATCATCGTGAGGCTTGCCAAACCGATGAGGCGTTGACCGATAGCCATTTCCTAGCCGAGCTTCGGGAGACGGCAGCCGAGCACGCCGCCATCGACGACAATTGTTTCGCCGTGAATGTATCGAGCTAGATTACTAGCGAGGAAGACAGCCACTCCTGCGACGTCTTCAGGTGTCCCCCATCTGCCAAGCGGGATGTCCTTCGCGTAGCGGTCATACGCTTCTCCTAGCACGCGACGGTCCATCATGGCGGTTTCGATGTGCCCTGGTGCAATCGAGTTCACCAGGATGCCATACTGCCCCAGCGAGGAAGCCACGCTCTGTGACAGCAGCTTTACTGCCCCCTTCGATGTGCTGTACGGAATGTAGTCCGCAGATCCCTTGTAGCTGGCGATACTCGCCATGTTGATGATCGATCCCCTTCGTCGGGGGATCATCACTTTTGCTGCTGCTTGCGTCGCCAGAAATACCCCTTTCACATTGATGTCCATCACCCGGTCGAACTCCTCTTCGTCCAGATTGACCCAATCCTTGCCTTCAAGAATGCCCGCGTTGTTTACAAGCACATCGAGACCACCCATGTCTTCCGCAGCTTCCACCGCTGCTTGGACTTGAACACCTTTGGTTACATTGCAGGCGACATAGGCAGCTTGCACGCCCATCTCCCCAGCTAGGTCATGGGTGGCTTCGCCTCCCTCTCGCGGATCCGGTCGAACGTCCGCGATGACTACGTTGGCTCCATGCTTGGCGTAGGCAAGGGCGATGCTCCGCCCATTGCCACTTGAACCGCCGGTTATCAGGGCGGTTCTGCCCGTGAGCAGGCCCGTCTGGGCATGGTTTCTTAGATCGTTCATCTCTCAATTCCTTCAAAAGGGGGCTTCATCGCAAGGGTTTGTACTCGTTTAGGGGCTAGGGGGAGTTGGGCGCCACGAGGCAGCCGCGGTTTTCCAGTTATTGCGGCAATGACTACTGAAGGTCGATGGAGGGAAACTCATGAAACGCTTTCTGCTCTGCCGGTGCACCGGGATAGTCACCCAACTGGACTGGAAGATCCAAGCTGTCCCTGGGCCCCTGGGTGCCGGAAAATTCAAATGACTTGGGGCTTGATTTGTCGACGTGCAGGCGAAAGATGCTCGGCCGCGAGTAGTGACCGACTTGATCGATGACATTTTTCGCAGTGAGAATGTCGCTCAAGTCGATGTCAGCGTAGAGGACGCCTTCCTCGCTCGGGGCCAGCGGCGTTGCCAGTTCTGTGCCGTCGGGGCCATAAATTCGGCTTGTACCGCCGTGGAGGTGAGCGAGTTGGCGCTTGGCGTCTGTGTCCGCCATTAGGGTGCTTCCTGCATGGTCGAAGATTGCAGTGCTGCACAGGACGAAGCACTGATTCTCCATCGCGTACATGCGGTTAATCGTTTCGTACGCCTCGGCAGTGAAGGGTTGGTAATACGGCTGAGTCACTGCGGGCCATGAAGCGACGTGAATCTGTTCTCCGAGGCCATTCATTGTGTACTTCAGGAGCGGCTGCATATGCTCCCAACAGCTGAGGGCTCCCACCCGCCCTACGCCGGGCAGATCGAACGTCAGTATGTCAGACCCATCCCCCTCTCCGAAGAGTCCGCGCTCGGCATGGGTTGGTTTGAACTTGCGACGTAGCCCTTGAATGCGGCCAGTCTCATCGATTACGACCTGTGAGATGTAAAGCGATCCCGCATTTCGCTCGCTCAGGCCGAGGACAACAGAGACCTCGTGATCCATAGCTGCCTGCTGAATCCGTCGTATCTGAGGGCTGCTGATTTCAAGGGAATTCTCGTAGTACCGCTTCACGAACCTGCTAGGCCATTCGGAGTTTGTTTCTGTCCAAAGAAAATGCGGGTAGCCAGGGATCCAGGATTCAGGGAAGCCGATCAGCTTGGCGCCCTCGCGGCCGGCTTCGCCCATCAACCTAATGGTCTTGTCGACGGTGGCGTCCGCATCAAGCCAAATGGGGGCAGCTTGAACGACGGCAACACGCGTCTTCGTGAAGTAACTAACCAAGTTGGAGTCCTTTCATTTTTGGCGGTACGGCGGCGCTATCGGCCGCCGATGGAAGCGAGGCATATGTTGTCCCCGTGTAACGCGAGAACTAGCCGGGCGGGGAACGGAACTTGCCCGAAGGAATCGTGCCCGGCGCGTTTACAAGTTTTCGCTTGGTCTGCGGCGATCCGGGGCTTCGATAAGTTCGAGCATGACTTGCATGGAGTCGACGGTGTCGAAGTAGGCAAAAGCGCCGTCGTTGTCTAGGCCGTAGCCGCTTCCGGCTTGTACCGGACGCAGCCCTCGACTTCAAGCCGGCCCAGCATCTCGACAAGCGACGGAACCAGGAAGCCAAAGTGATGTACTCCATAGCCGCGTGCTTCGATCCACTCCGCGTATACGGAGTTGCCGCTCAGAGGCTCAATGAGCTCTATCTGAGGACCTTCCCCGGCAAGTGCGATGCGGAAAGTGCAGTTTGCGGTTTGGCCGCGGTAAGTGAGATTTGGGACGACTGCGCTCGAGAAAGTGTAGATCGCCCAATTTTCCAGACCGAGCACTTCCTTGTAGGTCTGAATTCCAAGCGCGAGATCTGGGACAAGGACGCCAATCTGAGTCAGCGTCAAGCCTTGAAAAGCGTGTGGCAAGTTTGTCATGTCTCATGTCTCCAGTGTTCGACCCGCCGAGCGGTTGTGAGTTGTGGCAAGCGTTGGACAGCTGCAGCGATCCTGCCTTGCAGGGTCTCCCTTGCCTAACTTTCATGTACGGCTGATGACCCCGGCTGGCGGCCGCAAGGCGTAAGGCATCCCCGCTTGCGTGGCGGTATGAGCCAAGGTGGGGACTGGACTCGGTTAAGTCTCGCCATCCCCCAGCCTTCCCATCGAAAGCTGAGCCATTAGGATCTATCGGTGCCCAGATCCGAAATCGTATATAATCGGTGTGACAAGTCTTACAGAAGAACACCCTTATTTGTTCCTAAGTTTTGGATGCCCAGCTATACCTAATTCATATAGCTACTCCCACGTGCTTGTGGAGAGGCCGTCTGCCGAGTGCCCGCCAGTCCATGCGCGAGATTCCATATTGGCAGCACGAAGAACAGGCACTTACAGCAGTGGCTCACCAGATAATCGATGTTGCCCCTTACTGGCCCAAGTCGCATCCTGGCGGACGCGACGGAACGCTCCGTGAACACCAAGAACGCGTGGCGAAAGGTCGCCACGTTGGCGGCCCTGCCCGCAGCGACGCCGTCGTCGGCCAGGCACGGATGCAGACGCCGCCTGGGTGCAGAAGTCGGTACCCGATGTCGCTGGCGCGGCCCAGCTTGGATGGCCTACATGAGATGCATCAGGAACAAATAGGTTGCCTGCCCTAAGCCTCGTCGTTCCTTTGGACCAGTTTCTTCGCGTCCTGCTCCTGTCTGAGCCGCGTTGCTGACAGGCATCCGTCTCCATAGCCACCAAGGCAGATTCCCTCGCCTGCACGTACCATCTCCCTCGACCTGTCCCGCCGTCACCAACTTCACACCTCTGGCATCCAAGGCGATTCGTCATGCTGGCTAGCGGTGGGGCGTGTATGAAACGTTGTGAACAAGAAGAATCAACAGCCCGCAGATCAAAGGACCAGCGATTGCCAAGCACACATCGGGCGCCTTGCGACCGAACTGCGATCGCAGTCCTCGGAGCTCGACCGTCTCCACGCCATTTACGACGAGCTCGACACACGGAACGGCCTTCTCCACAACGAAGTCCTCCGCCTCAAACGAGCTCAACGGACTAACGTCCAAGACCTCGCCCACGTTGCCGCTGCCCTGGTCCACGTATCGAAGGCAAAGGGCGTAGCCCTGGACCCCACCACAGTCGGCATCCTCCGCCGTCGAGGTTGGCTGCCCAACAAGAGCAGAACGGGGGCGCTTCGTGCATGACCATGTCGATAGCTAGGCTCTCAACAAAGTCCGGGCTGAAGTACCTCTTCAAATCCACCATGCTGGACGACGTCACCATCGTTCCGAGTGACACCATCAGCTACTACACCAAGTCGGGAACTCCCCAAGGCCAGTGGGTCGGAAGCGGGCTCGACGGGATCAACCGCAAGCCCGGCGACAAGGTCACCGAGTCCGACGCCAAAGCCATCTTCGAGGACGCCACACATCCGGACACCGGCAACGCCTTAGGCAGGCCCTACAACCAACCCACCATCGCGGAAAAGGCCAGTAGCCAGGGACGTTCCAAGCAATCCGTCGCCGGCTTCGACCTCACCTTCAGCGTCCCCAAATCCGTCTCAGCACTCTGGGCTCTCAGTCCCCGGAATCTCCAAGAGCAGATCCTCAAGACCCACCTCGAAGCAGTGGACGCAGCCCTCCAATGGCTGGAGGACCTAGTCATCAACACCCGCTCGGGCCGCAACGGCATTGCCCACCTCGGAACCCGCGGAGTAGTCGCTGCAGCCTTCGACCACTGGGAATCCCGCGCCGGTGATCCGCAACTTCACACCCACGTCGTCATCGCCAACAGAGTCCAAAGAATCACCGACAACGCCTGGGTCACCCTCGACTCACGCTCCCTCTACAAAGCCGTAGTCGCGGCAAGCGAACACTACAACGGCCTCCTCTTCGACGCTCTCAAAGGCAACCTCGGCACCGACACGGACATCCGCGCACCTGCACAGAACACTCACAACCCAAGCCAGCAACTCACGGGAATCTCGGAGGAACTCATTCGCGAGTTCTCCAACCGATCCCGGCTCATTGACGTCGAAACAGATCGCCTCATCAACGACTGGATCATCCACCACGGCAGCCACCCCGCAGCCACCACCATCGTCAAGCTCCGCCAACAGGCCACGCTCACCACACGCAATCCCAAAGACTCAACGCCCACTCCCCTTCGCCAGCTCTCGGCCCAATGGCGTGAACGCGCTAAAGCCAAGGGCCTCGACCCCGAAACCGTAGTCGCCTCCACCATCCACCGCTCACGCTCACGCCCGTTTAGCGTCGGCGACTTAGCCCCGGACTGGATTGCCGCCGTCGGGCATGTCACGCGACAAAGGGTAGCCGCCAAACGATCCACCTGGAATCGCTGGAACCTGATCGCCGAGGGCGAGCGGGTTTGCGCGGAGATCCGCTGCTCCTCCCCCGCGGACCGTAACGCCATGATCGAGGCGGTAGCCACCGGAGCGGAGCGCCAGTCCGTGCCGCTCAACGAATACCGTTTCGCTCTCCCGACGGATGCCAGCGATGACCTCAGCTTTGCTGGACGCAGCGTCTTTGACTTCCACGGCGCACGCCTCTACACGGATGAGGCGACGCTCGCCTTCGAGGAAGAAGTGCTGGCAGCAGCGAACGACGACGGCGGCCCGGTCGTAGCGGTCGAGCCCACCTTCGAGCCACTCGCCTCATACTCCAGCGAGGAGGGTATGCAACTTGCTGATGACCAGCGGGCCGCAGCCTCGCAGGTCCTCGTTAGTTCTCGTCGCTTGGACGCAATCGTCGGCCCCGCCGGCACCGGGAAGACGACAACTCTCGGTGCAATCAAATCTGCCTGGGAATCCACGTTCGGCGTCGGCAGCGTGGTCGGCTTGGCTCCGGCAGCTGCGAGCGCCGAGGTGCTCGGGATTGGGCTTGGCATGGTCACAGAGAACGTGACGAAGTGGTTGCATGAGTCCGTTGGTTCGGGTGCGAGCGAAAGAGCCAGTCAGTTCTTTGCAGCGGAAGCTCGGCTGACGACGATGTCCAGTAGGGGCCGCGTCAGTGCCCGCTTTGAGCAGACGGCAGCCCGGTTAGCTGCAGAACAGAGCCAGTGGCGATTTAGGCGTAACCAACTGGTCGTAGTCGATGAGGCATCGATGGTGTCGACAATCCAGTTGGCCTCTCTGGTCAGGCAAGCGCAGGACGCTGGAGCCAAGATTGTGCTGGTCGGCGACCCTGCCCAGCTCGACTCGATCGATGCCGGAGGCGTTCTCGGTTGGCTCGACCGGCAAGGCAAGGCAGCGCGGCTGAGTACGATTTGGCGTTTCGAGCACGAGTGGGAGAAGTTGGCGTCTTTGGCGCTGCGCGATGGACGCATTTCTGCTCTCTCTGAGTACGAGCAGCACGACCGGATCAGCCGTGGCGTTTACGTGGCAATGGTGGACGGTGCGTACGCTGGGTGGCGCGATGATGTCCTCGCCGGTCGAGTGTCCGTGCTAATCGGACCCGACAACGAGACCGTCAAGATGCTCAATGAGCGAGCCCAGGCTGACCGTGTCGTATGCGGCGACGTCGATGCCGAGCACACGGTTGTGCTGAGGGACGGTCTCCGGGCGGGCCCCGGCGACCAAGTTATCGCTCGGAGGAACGACCGGACGATTCGCGACAGCCAGGGTGACTTCCTCCGCAACGGGACGTTGCTTGAAGTTACTGAGGTGGACAGCCGGAGGGGTTCACTTCGCGCCATCCGAAAAGACACCGGCGCCAGCGTTCAGTTATCGGCCGCATATGTCGAGATCGCATTGGAACTGGGCTACGCAACCACCGCCCACCGGTCCCAAGGCCTGACGGTGGACACAGCCCACACCGTCGTCACCCCCGGTCGACTGACACGAGAGCTGTTGTACGTGAGCATGACCCGTGGGCGGCACTCCAATGTTGCCTACGTCAGCGAAAACGATCCAGATGAGGAAGAGATCCTCGACCCAACTTCACGCGTCGGTTGGCGATCAGTCCTAGGCGAAATACTGACCGCTGAGGGAGCTGAGCGGACAGCCCACGAGGTCAGGGATTTCGAGCGATCCCGTGCCGACGGCCTCGAACGGCTAAGCCGGGAGTACGACTACTTAGCACAAATAGCGGCTGGCTTGGATTTGTCGAAGAGTATCGAGTCGCAGTGCGCCGGTGGCGCCGACGCGATGATGGCTTCACCTGCATGGGGCGCAGCCGTTGCGGCATGGCGCAAGGCGACCAACGTTAGTCGCCCGGGGGCACAACGCGTACTCGCTCAGGTCCTTGATGCCGATGCCACCGCAGACGACGTCACGGCCGTGGTCCACGCCCGTCTCCGCAGATTCTGTTCTCTAATGCCGGAGTTAGCTTCCGACCCACTGACAGAGAGGCTCACCGACACGCGTGAAGATCTGGCCTTCATGCTTGGACAGGTTCGACGGCGGATCGGGAACCGAACAGAACAAGTCGCCAGAACAGCGATGCTTGAGGAGCCCGAATGGAAGACAGCTCTCTTCAATGAGCTCAACCCTCATACCGAAAGCTACGAAGGAGCGTCGCTTGTTCGGAGCGTTGCCATCTATAGGGACCGCTGGGGCGTCCACGACTCGGCTTTGCCTCTTGGCGCTCGGCCCGCCGAGTGGGACTGGGAGCAAGGCAGGCAATGGCAGCAGCTCCGAGACTCACTAACGCGTGCTCGCCGTCCGTTGACTGTATCCTCGACTGCCGCAGATTACCCGTTGCTTCCGACCCAGCAAGGCCTTACCAGCAGTGGCTGGCAGCTTTAAACTGGAAAGGGAGCAAGCCATGCAGATCAACCCCGTACTCAGACCACGAGTCGCTACACCCGCTCTGATCATATTGAGCGCCGTGACAGTTGCCGTCGCCCCGATTCTGATCGGACTTACCTCCTCGATGGCGGGCTCATACCTAATGGTTGCGCCCGTTGCCGCAGTGGCCGTCATCCTCCTTGCCGCGTGGGTCCAGCGCATTCGCAGGCTCGGTCTGTGGAAATCCGCAACGAGGGAGAAATGGAGCCGACTTGAGAATCTCAAGCAGGCTGGCGCGACAACCACGGAGGTGACAGTACTGTCGGTCGATGAAGTGCAGCCCACGGGTTCATGGATCACGATCCGCTGGAACCGCCTTGACTACATCCAGCCCGCATGGATCGAGGCACTGCCAGAACCCCTCTGGCCGGGGTCGGTACTTCTCATCAAACCAGATCCTAGACAGATTCAACCAGGCAATCCCTGGCCCTCGACCTATCGAATCTTCGCTGACCAAATCCTAGCGTGGGCTCCGCTCAACTATCAGCATCGTTAGAGGAGCTCGAAACGCCAGCTTGTCTCAGCTACTCGAGCGCGCGCGGGGAATTAGCTCGCGGAGTTCAGCCAACCCCTGCGCCAGCATTTCGGCCCGGTGATCGAAGCAGGTGCTGCCGATGTCCCCAGAATTACCCCGAGAACGCCGGCCACCGCCAGACAGAACCTTGAGCGCTTCCGCAGCGAAGCGCCTTTGACATACTCTGCGGCGTCGCAGCCATCCCTGTTGCCTATGGAAATCGCACCGAATGAGACTGCACCGAGGCGGCAGCCGCCAAGCCGACAGAGTCATCTACCTCATCGCCATCTGCCGCTTCCGATACGACCACAGATCCCGGCCTACCGGGACCGGAAGAGAGCCAAAGGCCACACCTCCCCGGCTGACGCTATCCGCTGCCTCTAACGGTTCAAAGCCCGAGAAATCGACTACAGCCTCAAACGGGACCTAAGCGCATCGCCACAGCCGCCCTGGTCAGTTCGCGCTGAGAACACAGGCAACCTGCCTCGCTAGGGACTCAAGCGTTCTTGTTCTTGACCACTCCGTCGTGAAAGTTGTTGCCCTCCAACGGGAAAGCCGACACAGCGATTTTCAGGCCAGGATCGAGAGCACTCCAGACATCGGTCACCAGCGATTCCCAGCCGGACTCCACCAGTACTGCCGTGGGATTGCCGTGGGGTTTTGGGTTGTCCAGATCGCCGGAGTAAGTGGTGACGAGCTGTCCTTGGCCCGCTGCCGGGGCTTCAATATGGAGAGTTCTATGCTGGGTGATGCCGGGCCATCGTGGGTCTGAGACGGCGCCGGCGGTGACGAAGCGGCTGGCACCATCAGCGGTCAGGTCAGCAACCGCAGTGATGCGGGGCGTATAGATGGGAGGGTCCGGCTCATAAGCAATTTTTCGGTGCGCTTCATCGAATTGGACGCCGGCTTCCAGGTCGGACCAGACGTCGGAGACGTGGGTGCCGTTCCCGAGAACGATCGTCCTTGCGTTTCGCTGGGCTGCTGTGTAGTGCCTCAATTCATCGCGAGGTCCATCCGTCAGATCCTCCACGGCAATCGAGGAATCGCCCAGTTGTATACGGCGCAACTGCGAGGCGGGACTTCTTCCGGTCAGCCAATAAAGACCGAAGGCGACACCGTCAGCATCTCGTCCCAGGACAAGCCCCCGCCCGGGATAACGACGCTCAGCAATGATTGAAAGAAGTGCAGTATCCCCAGACATGGCTCAATAGTTGCACGGCCCAGAGATCCGCCGGGCCGCAGATGAACCTGGGTGACTAAGCTCCAGGAGCCTCCGGACGGCGCAGCGTGACCTTGTCTCCCACGCTAATGGTCCCAAGCTGGGCGGGGTGGGCTTGCAGACCGAACTCTGTGTTGCAGTGGGTGCCGAGAAGCCTAAGTGTTTTTGGTCCTCTGGGAACAGCGCGCTGGTCTTGGTCGATCATTAGACAGCGCGGCATACCCTGACCGAGGCGTATCAGAACGTGTTCGCCGATGGCCAGCTCCGCTCCAGCCCAATCATTTTCTTGGAATACCGGGTCGGCCCCCGTATCGATGACGATGTTGGCCCTGAACCGCCGAGCATCCACCGCCCCGCCCGAAAGCCCGGCAAGAGCAGCCAATGAAGAAGTCGTCACAACATGAAGCGGGGTCTCGTCGTGATGCTGGACGGTGGTTTCAGGCCGCAACCTCAATTGCTGCCCAAACGCGGTGGAGAGGACTTGGGAAGCAGCGGGATCGTCGGCATGGAACCGGTCCCCGTGAGGGCTCTCAAGGATTGGAATATCGCGACCTGCAGGCACTTCCGATGACCACTGCATCAGCCCCGGAACAGGTCGAAACCGCCGGGTGCGCTTTCCGCTTGCTATGCCGCCGTCCGCCGTGTAGATGGCCCACCCACGGTCATGCTGCAGTCCGCGGGAAGTCACATCAACGCTCTGCAGACCTTGACCGGCAGTGGACTTGACCGCGTAGCGATACAACGCCTGAACGGTTCCAACTGGCGTTCCCTCGGTTGTCATCTCGACATCGTCCCTCACCACGTAGAAATTCCCAAGGCACATTCAGAAACCGAAACAACCCGACCTATCGCGTCACGTTTCGAGGACTGTGAACGATTTTTCCCTTAAGGAGCTGTCTTGGAACCTAAAGCGGTCTCCCCCTCCACGACTCCGCGTCCACCCTTTTGACCTGCCCCGCCGGGAACCACTGAACGTGATAAACCCGCTGGTCGTCGACCCACTCGATCAGCCCATAAGACCTTGTGTACTTGATCGCGCGTCCGTAAATCTCGTTGATACGGACCAGGGGCTGCTTGCCCAGGGCCATTTCGATGATCTTGCCGTCGTCGGGCTTGGGGTGTTTGCTGTCGGCGTCGAGCTGGGCCATCATACGGGCAAAGGCGGCTGAGTCTTGCTTAGGTCTCATAGAATCAAGATTAGAACATATATTCGAATGATCGAACGACGACAGAAGAAAGCCCACGTCACTCTGGGAGCAGACGTGGGCAAGCAACGGCAACGAGCGGATCACATGGTCATGTCATTGGTCAGCACTCCGCCGAAAGGGGATGTCACCACCGGACCTTTCGTCGAGACGTTGTAAACAGGCCATCCGGTCGCCGTCGTGGCTTCCGGGCCTGTCGCCTCAACCACGGCCTCGGACTCGACAACGGGGCGTGCCGCCCGCTGATACGTGGCAGTTCCAAACCGAAGGTCCGGGCCGATGGTGTCAGCGATGATCCGCCGGGCTTCACGCCGTTCGCCGTCCTTGTCGTAAGCCCGGAACTCGAGTTCGCCGGAAACCATGACGGGGTCGCCCTTCTTCAGAGAAGAGGCGGCGTTCTCAGCCAGCATCCGGAACGCGGAAACGTTGTGAAACACAGGTTCGCCGTCCCGCCAGGTCCCGTCGGGGTTCTGGATCCGTTGGTTGACTGCAACGCGGAGCTTTGCGTGCGGAGTCCCCGATTCACCAATGGTGAGCTCAGGGTCTGCGACTAGATTGCCCGCAATGGTGATCAGGATCTTCGTGTTCATGATTGTTCCTTCCTTAGCCGACGAGCCGATCCCATCGGACACCTACCAAGTTCAAGGCCCAGCCAATTCGGGACCGCGCATCGACTCACCAGGTCCAGGAACGCCGGCATACGTCGGCACGTCCACGACTCGGCGGTCGGCCTCGATCATCGCGACCTTCCCGCCAAATCCAGGAGGATCCGACACCGCCAAGATGCCCTTGGTCGCCGCCGTCACGCGCCCCAAAACGGACTTGGCGATGTCCACCCGGGAGGCAGGCACTCTACTATCCAAAGCGTCGTGCCGCAGATCCTTCTCCGCGCTAATAACGGCATCAGCCCAGCCCGCCAGGTAACTCGCTGAGCGAGCGGAGCGATCGATGCCGCGGGCGCGAAGAACGGTGTAAGCAACCGACTCCGCTTCAACCTCGGCCAAGCCGCGGTGATCCACGCTGCTGCCGTAGAGCCGGCCAACGCGGTCGTCCGGCCCGTGGAGCAGCACATGCCCCAACTCGTGGGCAAGAACAGCCACGCGCTCCTCCGGGTTCATCCAGGCGCCGACGTGGATCCGGTGCTCCGCAAAGTCCGTGAATCCGCTTGTCAGCCCATACTGCGAGCGCGTGACGTCCAGCTTGAATGCATGCTGCTCAGCGACTTCGGCGAGCGAACGCCACAGTCCGTCCACATCCACGTCAGACTGCAGGCCCGCTCGAGGAACCAGCAACGGCGTCCCTTCGGTTTGCGAGACGTCGAAGACCGCCTGTCCGCGCCATCCCGTGACGACGCTCTTCTTGCCGGTCGTAACGGCGTCCGGTGGCGTAGCCTGGCTCAACGGCAGCAGCTTCCGTTGCCCGTCGGGCATACGCAATTCCTGCATCGATGCCGTCCGGGGAGCGATGATCCACAACGCATGCTCGCCTCGGAGGACAGTCCTTCCATGCCGTGCCCATTCTTTGTATCCAGCCACCAGCGAAGGTTCATCGGTCCCCCTTTGGGCCATCTGCATCATCAGGAGTGCGACGTTGCCTCCCGAATAACGCCACAGGGTCGCAGAAGCATCCAGCAAGACCTGCCACCGCGCGGGTGATTCGATGGCTTCGTCGAGGGCCGCGTGAAGCCCAGCAGTGAGGTCAGCGATACGCTCCTCGGGCGACATGCGGCCGCCACGGTTTGGTTCAGCATCCATGCCAACAGCGGGACCATCTTCAATTTGAGGGGCCACGACAGCCACCCTTCATACTTCTCGAAACGGCCTGACAAACAATCACTCATCCATGACAAATACCGCGGCGAACCGCATGACGTTCAGCCGTCCACCTGATGAGCTCCCGACTTCCAGGTCTCAAAGTCGCCGTCCAACGGCACCACACGCAGAATGGGTTCCTTGTGGCTCTGCAAACCGACGCAACCTGCGGTTCTCGTGTGGGTTCGGAGACGTTCGACGGCGTGTGGGAGCCTTTCGTGGAAGGCCAGCGGCCCGAACCCGGAATCGTCAGAGGTGAATGAAGCCAGCTCTGCCCGTTGTAGCGCATAGAGCTCTGCCACAATCTCGGAATGCCGCCACCAACAATCCGGTACAACGGACGTCGTAAGCTGGTAGGCGCCAACAAACCATCGCACCCATTCGAAGAGAGTCTGCCAAGCCCCTTCTGCCTGCTCCGAGGTCATGTCGCGCCAGCGATGCGTCACCCCCACGTTCCGATGGGACGGCTGGAACGATGACCGGAACAGCTCCGCTGTCAGTTCATCATCCAAGTCAGCTACCCGCCCCACCTCGAAATCAGCATCATCCGCCTGGGTGCTCATCAATCAGCCTCGCTGTTCATTTCTTGCCGGTTCATATGGCCGGCGGCAAGCTCTCGCTCGGTCTCCAATTTCGAACGCCCCAGCTCAGCAGCGTCCTTACGCTTATGCCAATCACGTAGATCCAAGAGAATCGGCCGTGTCCGACGGCCCAACATGAGCGCCGTACCTACCGGAAGGCGGCGGATCTCGTCCAGCCGAATCACGGGACTCTCCCGAATCTGCTCACCATCTTGCCGACCCTGCGACGACCAAGACCGTGTGTTCAAGATCAGGCTCCGCTCCCCCAGCAACCCGGCCAGCGAGCGCAGATCACGCTCGTCAGACCCACCTCCGAAAATGACTTTGATGATCGCCGAATCCCAAATCGTCGCAGCCTCTTCAATCGACCACCCACTTCGAGCCTGCGACAGGGACTGCAGTACCACCAGAGTCGAGATGCCAATTCCACCGCCGTCGGACAGCACAATCGGCAGACCGGGCCACGGCGACAAGTTCGCGATCTCGTCCAGGATGAAGGACAACGGCGGGTCCAACCGCCCGCCTGCTGACACGAAAGCCATTTCGCGAGCCGCGTTGTCGATGTCGTCGATTAGCGCAGACAGGTAGGGCCCGGCGGCCGCAGCTCCGGAGCGGGTTCCAATCAGGTAGAGAGTCCCCCGTTGCCTGATAAAGCTCTTGGGATCGAACTCCTGCTCCTCATCCTGCGGATCAAGGGCAGCCATCACCCTTGGTGAGGACAAAGGTGCAACCGCGGCCGAGACCCCAATCCAGGAGTTCGATGTGTTGCGTGGATCGTCCTCCAGGATCCCCATCAAATCCGCTTGCCAGCCACGTGCCGCCGCGGGGCTCGCAAGTACATCCAGTGCTTCACGTGCCAGAACCGGACTGGAGGACCAGCGGCGGAAGGCGGCAACCCGCCCGCCCGACAACGCGGCAGCATGCAGCAAACACTGCAAAACAATGAGCGACCGCTTCTGCCACGCGGCGTTCTCACCCTTCATCTCAGTGTCGGCAGTGATCACCAAGGCCCGGCGAGTAGCAATGTCCGGGTCGGCGCATCCTCGAACCGGTGACCAGCGAAGTGTCGACGGCAGCCCCGACATCCCCTGCGGATCGAAGACCGTGACGGGCCGCCCCTCAGACTTCCGCGCTCGCATGGTCACCACCAGGTTGTCAGCACGCGTGGAGGTCGTCACTACAGCTCCAGGCGCATCAAGGATCGCGTTGATCACTACGTACAAACCCTTGCCTGAACGCGGCGCACCTTGAATGACCATCGATTCCTCGGTCGAGACGTGGATGGTCACTCCCCGCGAGCGCCCGAGCGTCCAGGAAACGTCGTGGACGCTCGGCTTACCCAGCCCCGGGCGTGTGTACTGGCCTCGCCGTCGGACCGTCCTGGCCCCGAAGTCCCGAACAATCTCCGCTCTGCCGGCCACCCCATCCCGACTCAAAATGTCCTGTCGCAACCACGCACCCGATTGCTTCCACATCCGCCAAGTGAGAACACCCCCTACGGCGAGCGCAGCTACCATCACAAGTGCAGCGCCTACAATCCACCAGACAGCCGCGATGTCGGCGCGGCAGTCGCCTGTGGATCTCGAGATCCACTCAGGACGGCCAACCAGCAAACCCGCGCCCGCCGTCGGGTTGAAGAACGACGGCGGCCTGGGGCCGCACTTCTGCGGCGTGGTCACAGCGGCCGCCACCTGGACAAGAAAGCAAAAGGCCACGTATCCGGCCACCAACCAAAGACCCACCGAGACCATCGGACTGGTGCTTCCCGCCCGCGTTTTCACAGGTGCATCCGATCATCGGTGCCAAAGACTTCCAGCTCATCCGTGGTGACCCTATTCGCCACGATGAAGGAACGGTTCCCCACCTTCCACAGCCCAACGCCCTTCGGTAGATTCTCCACGTGGTCGCATTCCGCCTCCGTCAGACCCAGGGCTTCCTTCGTCAGTCGCATCGCATCATGCTTCTGGCGGTAGATGATGCGGGTGTCCGCTTCCGTTAGGAGACCCAGTGCCTTCTGACGATGACCGCTCGTACTGTCGCCAATCTCGTTGAGATCCGCCACTTTGTGCATGATCAACAGGTTCGCGATCCCATAAGTGCGGGCGAGCCGCCACTGCTCACTCATCTTCGCCAACATGTACGGATCGGCGAGCATCCGCCAGCCCTCGTCGTACACCACAAGCCGCTTGCCGCCGTCGGGGTTTGTCACCGCAGCCTCAAGCCAGGTGGCGCTACAGGCAGCCGCCAAGGACAGCGCCTGCTCTGAAGCACCTATCAGGGCAGAGGTGTCCATAACCATCATCGGGGCGTCGGCGTCGAACGCCACAGTGGAAGGTGCATCGAACATTCCTTCCAGGTCACCGGAGACTGTCCGTCGGAGGGAGTGGCTGACGGCAACGCCGCCTTCCTTACCCACGAGATCCAGCGTCTCTTTCGACGGGTTCAGCAAATGGTCGAGCACCATGGGAAGAGTTGGCGTTGTATTCTCGGCTGTGGTCTCCATCAAGGCCATGTCGAGAGCCGTGTGTTCCACCGGGTGCAGCGGTGTGCCTTGCCTCATCAAGGAGACAAGAGCCACGAGCAACTGCCGCCGACGCTGCCGCACCACGGCTTGCCATTGCGTGTCGCTGAGTGAGCTCGGGCGCGGTCCGGCATCAAGCGGGTTAACACGTGCGGCCCGTCCCGGTCCCACGGAGATGACTTTGCCACCTACAGCTTTGGCGACGCCGACCCACTCGCCTTTCGGGTCCGAGGCCACGGCGGCCTTGCGGCCGAGGGTGATGGAGCGCGCCACCAGCGACTTCCCGCACATGGACTTCCCCGTGCCGACTGTCCCGATGACGACAATGGACGGGCCGCTGATGATGCCCTTGTCATAAAGGATCCAGGGATCGTAGGAGAAAGCACCCGAACCGAAAACGTCCGTTCCTATGTACGTCCCCTCGTGGCCCAGGCCCGATTCCGTGATGAAGGGGTAGGCCGCGGCGAACGTCAGCGTCGATGCACGATGAGGTGCTGGCCGCAGACGGTGTGGCCCCCAGAGCGACTGAGCGTCGCGACTCCCCCAATCTCCGAAAACGCGCTCGCGGTCAGTGAGGCGCTCACGTTCTTCTGTGCTCTGCGATCGACCCCTCTCCCGACGGGGCTCCTTGCCATTGACTCGCCGCTGAGCCTTACGGTCTGCGCGCGTGCCCGACGGCGTGTAGTTCACCTCTTGGTTGTTGAGCCTCATCGCAATCCCCGGCCCAAGGGCAGTCCACCTGCAATGAACGCCGCCCACTGCTGTCCAGCAAGAAGACGCAGCTCTACGAATGCTCCCGCAGCTGCTGACTCAAGTTCATGTCGATGCCGCGCCAGGTCTTCCAACGTCGAAGCGGTAATAGTAACGAACGCCGTCGGTCGGACATCACCGTGCCCCGCGACGATCTCTTCCTCACGTTGGGACACTTCCTCCTCCTCGGCTCGCTGCTCACGGGTCGTCGGGCGATCGAATCGGGCGTTGATGCGCCGGCGGGTCTCGTGGGCTTCCTGGGCCGAACGGATGTCGCGCAGAGCCTCAAGCGTTGGAACTGCCCTGATGACCTGGGTGACCGTGTGCCTGAAGTCGCCCACGTAGACGAGTGGATGGAGAAATCCCGGGTACACCTTCTGTCGTGGCCATTCAGCGACCCAGAACGTCTGGTGAAAACCAGAATCAGTTCGAAGGTAGGTCCAGTGTTCTTCGACTGCCATCGGGCCCCAGCTATGTCGCGAGTCTGCGGCAATGCGTGGCTTGCCCTCGTTGCGAATGCCTGGTCGCTTCGATACGGTCTCCGGATCAAATGCGCCCCTGAGCACTTCGAGAAGTCGCGACTCAGACAACCACTCTTCAACTCTGACTCCATGACTGGATAGAGACGTTGTAATCGCGGCGACTTCAAGCCTCAGCAGGCGCTCGAGTCCGTTCTTCTTTCCACCGGACTCCTTGATCCGCCGTCGGGACTTGGACGTGTCGACCACCAGCGACAGCAAAACATCGTGGCTCATCGCCGACCCAGCGGCGGCGATCAGATCCTGGTACGCCATCTGGCCCCACGAGCTGCGCTCGCCGTCGGCAGCCGAAACGGTCCGATCGTAGAAGTCCTGCAGCGCAGACGAAGGATAGGGAACCGTATAGTCCTGGACGGCCATCCGCGCGATATCAGAGCGTTGAGCTAGGCCAGCTTGGACTCTGGACCACGCCTGAGCCGCCCACGCCTTGTCGTCGTCGTCCAGCAGCGCGAACGAGCGGGTGCTGCAACGGAGCACAATGACCGCTTCTCTGCCCTGCGGGTCGAGCACAACACATTCACCTCGGCTGAGCGGCTGCAGTTTGAGGTTGCCCAGTCCTCCCGGAAGCGCGAGCTGGCCGGCCTTGATGGGGCGCTCAGGTCGGACTAGGTAGGTTGTCTGCCCGAGAACACTACGAACGAAGAACAGTACGATCAGCGTGCCCCAGATCGGGTAAGGAATCCTTGAGTACTGGAGAACGCCGATAAGGACCAGCGAAAGCCAGATCGGCGCCGTGGCGGCCAGGCTTACTGGACCACCCGTTGCGGAACCGATGATCGCCGCGAGAACCCCAGTAGCCACCAACACCAGCTGGTACCACTTCAGCCCCATGAAGATGCCACGGCGTTCGTACCTTGGAAATTTGACGGGCTCGAGCGCCCTGGTTTCGTCACTCATTGGATTTGTCCGGTGGTTGTGGGTGGTAAGTCTGTTGCCGCTTGATTGGCGGCAGGTCCGACGTCGGCAGTGCGCTGCTGGGGTTTCGCACCTCAGGGACACGCGGAGCGGGATACGGTGCTGATGTTCGACCGCTGGCCTGTGGACCGGCACTGGTTCGCGATCCTGAGGCCGTTGTTATTCGGCCGCCGGTATCTGAAACAACGCGGCCCTGAATTACGTCACTGCGTGAATCTGATCTCTCATGCGAAGCCAGCCGATCGGAACCGGCGCTGCTGCCACCTGAGGTGCGTACCGCCGTCGTGCTTGTCAGGCTTCTTGGAATTGGAACGGAGGCCGGAAGGACCCGCGTCGGGATGTCCCGGCGACCGGACGGAATGGGCTTCGTAATCGCGGACCGAGCCATCAACGACGCGACCGTAAGCCTGCCGCCGAGCTGTCGGCTCACCTGGCGGGTGGCAATATTGCTACTCCTCGCGAGGACGTGCCCGCCGCCAGCGGTCTGCGCTGCCGCGGCCAGTTCTCCGCCGGCGAAGCTCACGAGTCGCAGCGCCATAAGGGGGGCTCCACAGGCCAAGACCATGCCCACCGTTCCCGCGGCCAGACCAGCGAAGGAGTGGGAATCCGCAAACAGCTTGATGGCCGTCGCCAGCACGGTCGCGGCCAAAGGCTTGGCAAGGAGCAGCGCGACGACAATTGCACACCATCGTCCTGCCCACGCCTTGGATTTCTCCCACGGCAGCATCATCAGTGCCACCGGAGCCACCGCAGCAAGTACGGCGAGGGCGAAGGTTCTGAAGATCATGGAACACATGAGGATGAATGCGAGGATCCAGACCACAATGACGGCCATGGCCGTGACGATTGCTCCGCCGACGGCGCCTCCCTGGTTTCCCGGTGCGAGCGAAATGACGTTCCATTCTCGGTCTGATCCTGCGGGGGCTCGTTCGAACCCGAAGAGGCGCATGAACACGACGTAGGGATCTGTGCCGATGGACTCGAGAAGGGCAGCCGAAGCCTCATCGCTGACTCTGGTGAGCTGCCGGACGACGTAGACGGCCGCAGCCACAAGCGGAACTGCCGCCGCTCCCCCGATCAGAGCCCGCAGAAGTCGGCGCGGTTGCTGGCTGATCAAGCCCGACAGCAGCTGGAGGATCATCACGACGACGAGTGGCGTCAGCATGACGACGACCCACCAGTTGGTGAGTCCGCCAATGGCCGTCCACTGGGAATCGTCAACGTCGGAGACCGTGAAGGCGCCAGTGATGAAGCCCCACATCCATGACGCGATGTTCTGAAGGACGTTCGCGAAGATGGCCGTGATGGAGCCTTGGACGCCTTCATTGGCTTGGGAAACGAGTCCGCATCCCGGCGGCCACCAGCCGTTGAGGTCGCAATCGACAGGCATAGCTCAGAAGCCGAGCGGGAATGCCGTCTGCGACCACAGGATGTAGCCATTGATCCCACCGAGGATGGCCGCGACCGGACCTGTCCACAGCAGAATCACTCCCCCGCCGGACGCTAGCCGTGATGATTGGCTCAGCTTGCCGGCGAGGAGCATGGCGGCTCCGATAATTGCCACGATGGCGATGACGATGAAGGCCCCGACGAGGATGCCCCCGCCGATCTGCTTCAACGACTCAAGGAAAGGGAAATTCGCGTTTGGTGTGATCCCAGGATCCACCGCTGCCAGAAACATCTGGTGCTCCGTCCAGTCGTCTTCCTATGGAATGAGCTGATTGGGCTCACGACTTCATGGGAGTGGACGGAAAGCACGACATGACCGCGAAGAGTCAACACCGAACATTCGTGCGATATGTGGACTTGGCTACGCTGGTCGCAGACGTCAGGGAAGTGATTCGTCGGTCGCGCCGCGCTCTTCGGCTATCACTGACCCACCCTGTGAGTCTTAGGGAGGCTGGTCTGGGACTGGCTGGCAGGATGAGTACAGGCCGTTCCGCCCCGATGGATGTGACTCGTGACCCAACTGACCCGCATTGTGTCCTTCCCTAGACCTGTCAGTCCATAGGGGTGGTCCGGCCGGCACCTGTCCGGCCCACCTAGGTAGCTTGATCAGAAGACTGTCCGCCCCTTTGCGGGGCGTGACCCATCACAGTGCTGTTCCTTGGTGACCTCTACCCGGACTGGTACCGGCCGGCGACGGCCATGACCATCCGTGAAGAGGAAAGGTACCAATGACCGCCATATCTATCGTCGCGCATACCCATCCATTTGTCGTCGGCGTCGACAAACACGCCCGTTTCAGTGCCAGCATTCGTTGTTGTGTTCCCGTGGCGGTTACTCTTCATCTGAAGGTGCATGTGCTGGGGGAACACAGCCGGCCCTGACTCCCCGGCCGCTCCGCACTGAAAGAAGTACCATGTCTACCGAAGTCACCCCTGAAGTAAAGCCCCCGGCCCCCAGCAAGCTCCTCATCATCATCGGTGGAGGCATCGTCGTGCTGCTGGCCATCATCGCTGTTGCCGTTTCCTCCCAGGCGATCCGGGCAAATGAAGAGGCAGCTGCCGAAGCCTCAGCCGTGGCGGAAGCCTCGAAGATGGCGGCGATTGCGGAAGCGGGCGAAAAAGCCCTGGCCGCTCAACTGGCCGAGGACGCTAAGGATGCCACGTATGTCTGCGAACAGCGGCTGTTGAAGGTACACCCGACCGCCACCGTCCAGGCCGGCAAGACTAAGTCCACTTACAAGGAGTCAGACGCAAGCTTCGACACCGTCGGCGCTTACACGGACGCCCCCAAGGGAAACACCATCCCTATGCAGTTCAAGTGCTCGTCCAAGAAGGGCAGCGGTACGAGCTGGACAGTCTTTCTGAGCAATGACGGACACGGCGACCGGATTCCCGGAACCTGATGCAGAAATTCCGCCGCGACATCCCGACCCTGGTTCTAACCCTTACCAGCGTGGCTCTGCTCGCAGTTTCGGCTCTAATCTGCCTCAAGGCTCTAGGACCCCACGGCGATCCCATGCCGAGTGTTACCGATTGGATTAGCGCCATAGGTCAGGCCGCTGGGGCACTTCTCACCGGCGGCGCTGTTATTTATGCGGCCCGTACCTACTCGAAACAGCGCCGGGATAGGCACGAGGAGGTGGAACAGAAGCGAAAAGAGCAAGCGGGAAAGATTATTGTCCGAGTAGAGCGCGGCCTTCCGGACAACAAGACTTTAGTAAACCTTACGAATCCTACGAACTTGCCGATTTTCAAGATGAACCTGTACACCATCGATTAAACAGCCCTTGTCTCGGGAAGTCGTCGTCGGGGACTATCCCGGTCACGAGTACAAGCAAACAGATAGAGTCCATAGCGCCTATGCAGAGTTTACTGACAGTGGCGGGGTCGCCTGGATTCGTACTTCCAAAGGAACGCTGGTGGAGAAAGCAAAGGAACCTGACGCCTTCGACCCCAGGGAAATGTGGCAGCCAGGTGATCCAATGCATCCCTGGGAGACTTGGTACGGCACTGATGGCGAGTGAGGGTCCGAGATGTCTGACGTAACGGACTGGGTCAGCGCTGGAGCCAACGTCGCCGCGGCCATAGGTACTGTCGGTGCCCTGTGGGTCGGGGCCGTGACGCTCCGCCGGCAGGTGAATGACCAGCACCGGGCACAGGCAGCGGCAGTCACGGTATCGGTTCAGAAGACGAAGCGAGACCAAGAGATTCTAGAGTTCATGGTGCAAAACGATAGCCCGTTGCCCATTTACGAGGTCATGCTTATAGCCAGCGACCACGGTAAAGATGTCGAACAAGTCTTTGTCGCTGCGATGCCACCCAACACGTCAAGTAGTTTCCAGCTACGGGACACATCCTTTATGGGCTGCCGTGCCACCTTCTACGACAGCTCCAGAAAACGCTGGGTTCGCGATTTCACTGGCCAGCTAAAAGACATCACCCCGAAGAAGCCCAACCTCTTCCGGCGCTTGTAGATAGGCCTATTCACTCACGATCCTAAATAGAGGGAGGTGATTTTGCTTAAGCATTGGAGGCTCATCACGGGGCCATAGTCCTAGGTGCTATTGCGGTAGTCCTCTGGGGTTCAGAGCTGCTCCAGGAGCCTACCGCGCGGAATAGTCGGGCTGGGGTGCGTGCCAGGCAAGACTCACGCACTCAGTCACGTGGGCTACCTCAGAAGGTCGAAGTACGCTGTACCGGGGTTCCAGTCGATTGGATGCAGAAGCGTCCCTGCGGACGGGTTGAGCGCGCTGTACATCATGCCCCCGCCGGCATAGATGCCCACATGTCCCCAGTTGTTCGGTCCTTGGGGATTCTGAACCACCAGATCGCCAATCTGCGGGGTATCCGTCATCCGCCCCACCCGCCATTGCTCCACGCGAGGAAGCTCAATCCCGACCTGCCGATAGATCCACTGGACGAACCCAGAACAGTCCCACGCCTTGAACGCAGTGCCGCCCCAGACATATGCGCCTCCCACCCCCATCTTAGTAAAGCGAAGAATGTCCTGGCGGATCTGACTCAAACCTTCAGCTGAGACTACGTCAGAGCTCGCGTCGGGCGCGTTCGTACATGCAGGAGCCGGCTTAACCGCACTAAGAGCGTCCACAATCGCGGCCGCTTGCGGCTCCCACCGGTCGTACAACTCCGGGAAGGCCGAAACCTGCACAGCTTGGGCAGCCTGGCTTTTGCTCATCGAGGCCCATCCCGGGATATCCAACAAGCCACGAGGGCTTCCATGGTTGGGTCCTGCCGGCCCTCCATAGAAGGCACGAGCGTTGTAGGTGACATCCATCAGCTCTTGGACGCTCCCCCAGCCAGCGGCTGGTCGCTGCTGAGCCGACCCCACGGAGTCATGGTCGCTCCCAACGCCATCATGCGGAAAGTTGAAGGATTCGGGGACGCTGGTATTGGCCAACATCCGCAGGCTCGACTCCTGTAGCGACATCATGATGGCAATGACCAAGGCCTCACGAGGCAAGCCGAGCCCCTTGCCGACCGAAACGTAAGCGCTGGCAACATGTGTCTGTGCCGCTGACAACCCGGCGATTCCACCGCCGGCGGGAAGGTCAAGTACATCACCAGCATCAGCGCCAGAGACGCAGGCGACGGCCGGCGTCGGACGATCTCCCACCAGAACAACGGCAACCGGGTTGGCGACGACAGCAAATGCGAGCGCGACAACCGCCACGAACGCTACGAGCAACCTGCAAAGCGTGCGCCGTCGAACGAGACCGACAGCAAGTCCTGATTGAGGCATCAATAAACGATTCGGTTGGATGACGCATAGAAGGCGACCATCACGCAACGATCTACACGTGCTGTCGGTGCTGGAGGACAGTTGACCATGACGCTGACCGCCGCGGAGTAAGAGTTGGTACTTGCTGAGGTGTGGTCCTCGACAGAAAGTCGCACGGTGCAGACATGCAGCCCTGGCCACGGAGCGGGCCGTTCGCGTACCTTGACTAGCTGCTCGTCACACGTCGATGACTCCAACTTCGCTTCACGGTAGGCGCCCTGGCCCATGAGAGCCGCAAAGGACCCAGCGTTGACACCCGTAGCCTCGAACTCCTGAACCAGAACAGACCATGGATTGGAACCATCCGGGAGCAATACCCATAGATCGCGGATCCGGCTGTACACCTCCGAATAGGACGAGGCCCTCGTGTCCCAGGTGTAGATGGCCTCGGCAGTGGCCGAAGCAATTGCGCGAAAGTCCGTTGGCCCCGGCGCAGGCGGAACAATCGACGGCTTCGTCGTTCCCGAGGAGCGAACAGTCGGCGGTGGCGAGGCAGTTGACGCACTCGGCGCTGGAGCCGAAGCTACAGGAGAATCCGGCGCACCGATTGCCGGCCCTTTGGACGGCAGCGCGATCAGCAACGCCAATGAGCCGACAACCAGAAGGACAGTTACTCCAAAAACCCAGCGACCCAATCGCGTCCGAATCCCGTTGGCCCTTCGAATGCTCATGGTTCACCACCTCCAAAGGCACTTGTCGCCAACTGCAAAGGAAAGTCCTCCGAGAATCAGAAAGAGGCCGCCGTGCGCACTACCCGCCAGGCGGTTTGGTAGAGACGCCTTGCAGTGCCGATCTGCACGGCAACATAGCGATCAGTGACGCCGAGCTCCCGCGCCAAACGGGCAATCGCAGCTTGCCGTTCCGGTCCGTGAATCTCGGGAAGAACGATCGCCTTGGCCACGGCGCGCAGCAGGGCACTTGGCAGGCAGTCAACTGCACGCTGACAGAGCTGTCCGATGTCGCTAATGCTGCCTGGGGTGACATCCAGTGCCAGGCTGACGGTCTTGGCAGTCTGTCGCACCGCAGTGACTGCATTCCAACGACGGCGGTCGTGCTGGGTTGGGAGAGCGTACTGCCTGGGTGCGGTGAGGCTCTCAACGGCCATACGCCACGTCGGGGCTGATACGGCCTCGCGAGTCAACTGAAGCACCATGACCGCCCACTCGTGGTCGATAATCTTCTGAGCTTCAGGGTTGTCCTGTGCTATGAGGATTGCTGAGAGCTGTCCCCAGGATCCCGAAACGTCGTCGCCAGTGGGGTCGAGCAATAGAGGCAGGGTCTTGTGGTTGAGCTCACGGCGAGCATGGGCGGCACAGATATTGGATGTCACGCCCTGCACCCATGCTTCAAACGGAACTCCGGGAAGTTGGCGGTAATGCCCCCGCGCCACTCCATCCCAGACGGCCACGCGAATATCCTGCAAAACATCGTCGACGTCGCATGCACGCCCGATATGGGCAAGGTGGGAGACGACGTATCGCCGCACCCCTTCGACGGCTCCCATCATCTGGTCAACAGATACCAACAATGTCGGATCGGGTGGACGCGTTAGGGAGATGTCTACTGCCCCTGGCCCTGACTGCAGTTCTTCGGCTTGCTCAACGTTGTCGTTCAGGCTCATCGCCCTCACCGCTTCAAATAGCTAGAGTTCACAGACGTTCGCCGCGCTGCAGCGACGTGGTCATGGCCGGCTGAACCGAACCAAAAATCAAAGCATCTAAAAAGTATTGTCGAAGATACTTTAAGTATCGTCAAGAGTGCGCTTCTTACTTTTTTCATGTTGTTCGGTAAGAATTGAGCCATGCCACGGATTACGCAGCCTCACGACGACGCTTGGTCGCCCGATGTCGAGGCAGCTGTGTCCACGTTCGGCAACAGGGCCAGAAACGAGATACTGAGGTTTCTCACGACGTTCGGCCCTGCCACGCGCGGCGACATCGTGGATTCCGTGAGCGCAGGAGAGCCCAGTGTCGCCAAGCATCTGGTCGCCCTGGAACAGGTCGGGGCCATCGTCGTCGATGTTCCCGCCGGCCGCCGCCACGGCCGTTCCCCTCGCTACTCAGCCAATCCCACTCGCATCAAGGAGTTGCTGGACGCTCACCTTCGGTATGTCCTGGAGGAGTAGCCGCTGCCCTCTCACCGTGCGGGTGGAGGTCGATGTCCCTATTCAGATACTCGGTAATTGCCCGCAAGGTTTCTGGGGAGACGTCGCCCAAGGTTCTGACGGCAAAGGTCTTCACCCGGGCCGCCCTCAAGGACTTCACAAACTCCAACTGCGAGTCAATGCGTTTCGGGATGTCGCCTTCGACGCCGTTCAGCAGGTAGGACGGATCAACGTCGAACATCTCGCAGATGGCGGTGAGCAACTGAGGATCGCTGACCAGCCGTCCCGTTCCTTCTTTCATGTAGAACCATCTGGCCCGCGAGATCTTGACGCCTCGAGCTTGAAGGCCAGTCTCAATTTCCCTGAAGGTGACCGGCGATCCCCTCTCGGCAACAACGACATCCAGCAGGAGGTTCAATCGGCGCGCGAGCGTTGCCTGCGGTAGCTCGCCATTGCGGCTAGCGTCTTTCGCCGGCATGCTCCACCTTCCGATCGCCTACCGTTTACGGATACTGCTCCTTCGCCATCAGTATTCCGCGAGCGCCATGCCGACACAATCAATTGCAGCTCCAATCTGTTGGACCCACAGCTTTGGGCGTATCCTGACTGCTGTAGACCCGTCTACAGCAATCAGTCTTCAACCTTTGAGCCGTGGTTTGCATGTCGACATCCATCCTGATGAACCGAACACGCACTCAGATTCTTCGCTTCTTGATCAGAAGTGGACCAACCACCCGCACCGTCTTGGCCTCAGAGCTCCGGAAATCCAGGGCCACAGTTCGGCGTCATCTCCTTCTACTCGAGTCAGCCGGCCTCGTTCAAGATTTAGACGGCGAGAGCTTCGCCGCCCGTTCGTCCGTCATCGAGAGCCAACTCAACGACCTGGCAGTCCAGTACTCAGTACAGTCGCCTCCTACGCCTTCGCCACCGCTCGCTCTGGATTAGCGTCAGGCAGGGCGAGGCCGCGAAACCAGTCCTCGACCGACTGCTCCCATCCACCGGGATCGGCATTCCATTCCAAAGAGTGGCCCTCCGCTTCGAACTCCACCAATCTGACGAGGTCCGGTCGGAGGCCGGCTGCCTGCTTGGACGCTTCGAATGGCGTCGTGTCGTCCTTCATTCCATGGAGGACGAGAATCGGTTGCTTCAGTTCCGCAGCCCGCGTTAGCCAATCCATTTCATCAAGATTGATCGCTTCGGCAAGGCCAGTCACCCACCGAAGGGCCTTGGTTTGCAGGACAGTGAAGCCCAGTCGGACCACTGGCCCAGGCAAGCTGGCCGCCTTCGCGTTCGTTCGCAGGGTCGTCCGCCAGTCGAAGACGGGCGCGTCGAGAACCAATCCCGAAATTCGAGAAGCATGGGATGACACGGCTGCCACTTGCAGGGCGATGGCCGCCCCCAATGACCATCCGAAGATCACAATGCGTGTAGCACCTTCCGCTACGGCGTAGTTGATGGCGGCTTCGACGTCACGCCATTCGGTTTCACCGAGTCGGTAACGCCCATCGGACGACGGCGGGGCGTCGCCGTCGTTTCGAAATGAGACAACCAGCGAAGTCAGTCCCAGACGCCGAGCGACGGGTATGCCACGAAGCGTTCCTGCCCTCCTGCCGCCCATCCCATGGATGTGGATCGCCCAGGTTCCGGCTGCGTTGGCAGCTTCCGGTGAGTCGAATCTCCAGGCCGGGGCAAGGCCACCTGCGACTGCAATCTCAACGTCTCGGTAAGGCAGGCCAAGTTGATGTGGGTCGGAGTACACATACCCGCTCCAGATACCTGCGGTGGCACGTTCAAGTTGTCCTGCGTCGACGCGCTCCACCAGACGGGTGACTGATCCTCTGTCAGGGATGCTTTCAACCACTGGACCCAGACACGCATGGCCAGTCCCCTGGTCAAACCAAAAGCTGTACCGCCCTAGAGCCATGGTGCTTTTCGTAGCCGGAAGTTCGATCAAGAGTTGGCCGTCATCACTGGATTGAACGGATCGAACGCACAGATCCTCTCGGCGGCTGAATCTCGGCACAACAACCTGGCGCGCAAAGTAAGCTGCACTACCGAAGCCGGCGAGCACAGCTAGCGACGCCATTATCAGTCCTGCACCCACAGCATTTCGTCTAGAGACCATCGGCACCGTTCATTCCTTTCGGGCTCCTCGGTCGTCTATAACCTTGCGAAGCTCCTCCAAGGTTTCCGGAGAGATCCCGTGCAGTTGCCTGGCAGCGAAATTACGCACGCGGGACTCTCGCAGACTGCGGAGTAGCTCCAATTGAGCCTCCACGAGCCTCGGTATCTCGCCTGCATCATCGAGTAGGTAGTCGCGGTCCACGCCGAAAAACTCTGCCAGATTTCGCAGCAACACGACATCGGTGGCAAGCGAACCATCCCCACTGCGCATATAAGCCCAACGGGATCGCGATAGCGGGGTCCCTCGCCGACTCATGTGTTTGCTGATCTCTGGGTAGGTCAAAGACTCAGCGCCACCCGCCTCATAGAGGTCGAGAAGCAGGTTGAGTTTCCGGGCTAACCTGGCCTGCGGCGTCTCCGAGATGCTGGTCCCTTCGTCATCCGTCATGGCCCTTGCTCCCCCTAACCCTCCGCACTGGAGTTCGATGCTCAATTGGGCCGGCCAGATAATTCTCAGCAGCACTTAGGACTCTGAGCTCACGTATATCCAAGGAAGTCGCCAATCCTGGCTCCACGAGAAGAGCATCCTGCACCTCAACAAGCATCCTATGAAGCCGTCGTGCCTGGTCCTGCTGACTCTGGGATTCGATGCTTAGTTGCAACCGAACGTCTTGCCGCTTGCCGGCGGTCTTGTCCCAGACAACCCGGAGGCCTCGAACCAGTTCGTCCTCAGTCACGGACTCCCGATGGCGAAGGACACGCCGAGCGACAGGTGGGATTGCCAGACCGACACATAGAAAGAACATGGCTGCAGCCACTGAGGCATCGTATGCGGGCGATATCGCACGCATGGTGTCCAGACGGCCTTGCAGGTGCATTATGTCCATGACCAGTACAAGGGATGCGAGCAGAACTGCTATCGCACAGCCAATTCCGATGAATGTGAATGCCACGCGGTAGTAAGGCCGAGACATTTCAGAACGGAATCGGAAACAGGTGACACCAGTAACACTGACCACGTAGCCGATGTAGACGAACTGAATGGCTGAGTACAGAGCAGCTGGGACCTGCCCGCCGTAATCCAGCATGAAGCGGGTTGAGCTGCTTTGGGTGGCAATGAGGCTGAAAGTGAATGCAAGTCCAACTGTCACGACGCCCAGGAGGACAGCACCAAACGTGTCCCGCCTTTCTCCCGCCTCATCTGGGGTTGCCGCTCGAATAATCGCCCTTGAGAGAAAGTAGATGCCGACAACCATCGAGACGTTGGCCAGGAGGTCGACGTAGTTCCGCCCACCGAGCGCTGCGTCAACGCTCGAATAAACCTGATCGATGTTGAGCGTCATAGCTACAGAAATGGTGACGGCGGCAGTCAAGACACTGTGGTCTCGTCGTCGACGAACTCCGGGCAGCAGGCATAGCACCAGCAACCAGATCAGAACCGCGGCGGCAACCTGGATCATCCGAACACATTCTCGAACGACCGCGGTTCCCTCGCGCTGTTTCTGATCGCGGCTGCGAAGAGGTCGGCGAGCGACTCCGCGGCCGCTTCTAGCTCATCAGTGAAACTGGTACGCGCCAAGACGCGACGAACCAAACCTGCGGGAAGGTTCGGAAACAGAACATTTACATAGTCCACGGGAACGACGAGTTCGTCGTGTCGCAGGACCATGTGTCCGAGTTCGTGAAGCACGAACTGCTGTCGGTGCAGTCCAGACGGGCTGACCGCGTGCAGGATGACTTCGACTTCGTCCGTCGACAGCCACAGACCACACACCGAACCGCCGTTGAGGAAGCCCGCAGCTTCAATTTCGATGGGTCGATGCCGGACACCTTCCACGACATTGACCAATCGCTCCAGGCTCAGGTGAGTCGGCAGGGCCAAAGAGTCAAAGGCATTCGCGGCCCGTTCGGCCGGCGGTTGCTTCAAGGGGTATGGATTGTTGTTCATGGGCATCCCCAGTAGTGCGCTTTGCCTCTGTTCGTTGATGACGCCAAGTCAGTTTCTCGGCCTTGAGTTAATCGGCCCCGAATCCATTGAACTCTTGAACTCTGGACATGTCCAGAGCAACTGGCGGTTCGTTCCGGGCTAGCCCTGCAAGAGGGGTGCAACGTGTTTGCTGGCGTTCGTTGAAGCACCTTAGCTGACTTCTGCAAGCTTCCAGCCGTCCTAGGCACTTCCTAACATCCGCGAGGCCCGGATCCAGATACGGTACACAAACAGCGGCTCGCTATAAGGCGATATAGGAGCGTAATAATTTCTGACTCGAATCTGATAACAATGCCGTCGCGTGCGACACTCATCCTCATGAGTGGAGCATCCGAGCTTTGGCCCGACGAGGGTGACAGTACTTTTAAGAATGTCGATGGGGCAATGTGCCGTACGCACATAACGGATGCCCACCTACTAGAGAGACTGTCAGTTTCGTCGGAAAAAAATACCGGAAGCTTGTGCGCACTTTGCTCCGATGGAGCTACCGGGGACCTAATTCCCCTCTGGGAAGTACAACGACACATAATGGAGGTATTTAGGTCCCTCTATGAGCCCGCTCAAAATGCGGGACTCATCTTGGACGACGGATGGCAGGGAGCTGATGTCTATGACCAGTGGGAAATTCTTTATCAGGTCTGCGAGAACGCGATCGAGGATAATGTCTTCGATTCGCTTGTGGATGTCTTAGGGAAAGCAATGCTTGAATATGACTGGACAGAGAATAGGCACCACGGCTCTCTCGATGCAACATACTGGGGGTGGGACCAATTTGAACTAGATGTTCGGACACGGTCCCGTTTCGTGTTCCCACCCGCCGTTGAGGACGACGCACGTGTCCAGGCGCCGGGTCAAAGAAGCGAAGCCTTCCTGCAAGGGCTCTTGCCGTACGTTGAGAACGAGGAGCTAGGCCTCGTCTCAATCGTTCCCAGGGGCACCCTCTTTTACAGAGGACGTCTGGTAAGCGACGAAAACAGCAAACTCGTCTCAGCTGCTGCACTCGGCCCGGCCCCCGCCAAGCTTGCCGCGGTTAACCGAATGAGCCCTGAGGGAATACCCATGTTCTATGGATCGGCGGCCCCGGAAACCGCGATCGAAGAGATTGCATCTCACGGCACCAGAAACTACGCCCGCATTGGAGGTTTCAGGAGCCAAAAGGACCTTAGAGTCCTCGATCTGACCCGCAATTTGAACATGCCTTCGTTGTTCGCTCCCGGGACCCTTGAAAAAATTGGGGTGCTATGGTTTTTCCGCAGATTCGCGGAAAACGTCACCGCACCCATGGGCCCCGATGACAACCCGAACCTCACGTACGTCCCCACACAGGTCCTCACCGAGTACTTCAGGTGGGTGCCTAGGACTCCAATCGAAGGCATCAGACTCAGCAGTGCACAAAACGGACAACCTACGTTTGTATTGTTTCTTGACTCGGATAGTGTGGCCGACGCAGCTGATGTAGATCGGGCCGATACATCGTCGCCCACTCCACATTCGGCGGGCTGGTTTGGCATCTCACTACCTCCCCCTGTGCTGACGTTGCACCCAGATGATGTCAGGACATACAAACTAAAACGCCACGTAACCTCCACTTTGGTCGAACCACCGGGGACTCAGGGTTTGGCAGAAGGGGAACAGACTTAGAGTCGCGTCGTTTCTAGCCCACCGTCCGCTGAGTCGCCTACTCAAGCAGGAAATTCGAGGCCACAAGCCAACGTTCGTGCCGATACTGACCTTCGCCAAGTGCCGCAGCGGTGGAATGCAGACCTAGGGATTGCTCTATCGGCTCCAATTACGCCTCTTGAGTTTCATCAGCTCCCAGCCTGCTGCCTAACACTAGGCGCGTCATGTGCCGTCACGGTATGCGTGCCTCGATAGCATGGGCCAATGGGATATCCGTATGAGGACCTCGGCGAGGCGCAGTTTGAGGCCCTCGTCGTGCAGGCCGCGAAGCTTCAATTGGGTAAGGGCGTCCAAGCTTTTGCGACGGGTGTGGATGGTGGGCGCGATGCACGATTCGAGGGACTCGCAGATGGTTTCCCGAGCTATTCGCGGCCGTGGGAAGGGATCTCAATAATTCAGGCGAAGCACACGTTCTCCTACGGCTACTTCAGCGACGCTGATTTTAGTGGAGACGCGGCAAATTCAGTCCTGACCAAGGAAATGGTTCGAGCAAAACATCTCCACGACGGAGGCATGCTCGACAACTACCTCCTCTACTCAAATCGCTTCTTGACGGCCAACGCGAACGAAACCATAGTGCAGCAGCTTTCCTCCGGCATCGGCATCTCAACCGAAAATATCCATCTCTGCGGTGTTGAAGCACTCGACGAAGCATTTCGGGCGGAACCGAGACTCGCGCAACTCGCTGGTATAAATCCTCTCGATGGCCCACTTATCGTCTCCAGCCGCGACCTAGCCGAGGTGGTCGAAGCTATCGCATTAGGCGTTGACTTCGAGTTCGCCTCGATTGATAGTCGCCCCGTAGCGCGGACCTCGCTTGCCAGGAAGAACCAACTGAACTCCATGACCGAAAAGACCTCTGAACGTCTTTTGAAGAACTACGGATCTGTCTTACGGCAAATTCAGACCTTCTTGGCTGCCCCGGGTAATTCCCGAATCCGCCAGATGTACGTCGACTGCGCCGAGGACTTTGATCTCAAAATCATCGCCCACAAGGAACAACACCACACCTTCGATGCGGTGTTTGGACGCTTGGTCGACATTCTTGTCAGCCGCGACTCGCTACTCGGTCGTAATAGGAGGCTCACGCGCGCGATCGTGTTCTACATGTATTGGAACTGTGACATAGGGGACACGGAAGGCGATCTGGATGTTATTCCCAGGCAAGCATGAGCATCCCGACCAGACCGTCATCGCCCTTGCTAGCACGATGATGAAGTACCTGGCTCGGCATCAAGTAGTGAAATACGATGTCCTATTTGAGCACTGCAACGGCAGAGGCCACCAAGCCGATTACCTGTTTACCCCCGCTCTCAACCTGCTCTATCTGCTCGGCGTCGTTGACTACTTGCCTAAGGCCGACTCCTTCGAGTGGATTAGGAAGGCATCTTCGTGAAGCTGGTCAGACTTTACTCAAATAAACCATCTCTTTTTGCGTCGATACAGTTCAACGATGGCCTTTCCGTGATATTGGCTGAGGTCAGACGCACCGAGAACCGAGGAAAGACGGTTCACAATCTCGGGAAGAGCACTGTAGCCCGTTTAGTTGACTTTTGCCTCCTCAAACGTCGACACTCCTCATTTTTCCTTTTTAAGCACGCGGAACTATTCTCCGGATTCACATTTTTTCTAGAAATAAAGCTCGGAGATGGAAGTTATCTAACCATCGCTCGAACGCTTGAGTCCCGTAACCCTATCTCAATCCTTACTTCCAAAGATGAGGTCCCGAATGCGCAGGACGTTGAGGCTGATCTTTGGGATCATATCGGCTTAGGGCTAGCTCCTGCCAAGCGTCTGCTAGACGGTCTTTTGGGATTCTCAGTCATTGCTCCATACGACTACCGCGACATCATGGGATACGTGTTGCGAGAGCAGGACGATTATGGAGATGTCTTCCACCTCAGAAAGTTCCGCGGGAAACATCAAGAGTGGAAACCCTTCTTAGCCCATCTACTGGGTCTCAACGCAAATCTCACTCTCGAACTTTATGAAGAAAACGCGCGAGCGGAGGAGCTCGACCGTTCGATGGTGCACCACAGGCGCGAGGGCGGAGCGGCAGAAGACGCCGATGTGGTCAAGATCGAAGGCATAATCGGAATCAGGCAGCGTGACCTATCTGAGCTCGAGAAGACTCTAGAAAGCTTCAATTTTTCGCAAGCGGACGCTGAAGCTAATCGGGAGCTGGTCGAGCGAGTAGAGGACGAAATCTCGAAGCGAAATGAAGAAACCTATCGGCTCTCCCAGCTCCTTACGCGACTCGATGAGTCTCTCCAGGAGGAAGCTATTCTCTTCAGTCCAGACCAAACGGCACAACTTTTTTCTGAAGCAGGGGTTGCCTTCGCTGGACAGATCAAGAAAGACTTTGAGCAGTTGGTGGCGTTTAACCGTGCAATTTCGGACGAGCGACGTGAGTACCTGCTCGCCGATCGTGCAGACACGGAGTCTAGGTTGAGCGAACTAGGTCCCCAACTCGAAGAGCTGCAGCTAGAACGAGCCAGGTTATTCGACTTCCTCGAGGGCTCGGACACCTTGAGTAAATATAAGGAGGTGTCGGGCCGAGTCATCTCGCTTCGAGCCGACATCTACTCTTTGGAGCGGCAGCGCAACGCTTTGAACGAGATAGTGCGTCTGAAACAGGATCAACGTCAGATCCAGGACCGCAAGAACCAACTGCAGACAGCTATTGAACAAGATGTCCAGGCTCAGGCCGAAGATACGTCCGGTCGGTACCGGGAGATTCAAGGGTATTTTGATGAGATCATTCATACGGTGCTCGACGAACATGCCCTCCTCTCCGTTTCCGTATCGTCAACTGGGAGTTTAGATTTTTCAGCCGAAATCGTGGATTCTACCGGAAGTGCAACGAGCGCGAGTCGCGGATTCACATTCAAGAAACTACTATGCATCGCTTTTGATCTCGCCGTTCTCCGCGCATATAGGGAAGAGCACTTTCCAAGGTTCTCATTCCATGATGGGGTGTTTGAGAGTCTTGAACCGCGGGCAAAGCGACGCCTGATCGAGGTACTTCGGAAATATGCGGAACTAGGTCTGCAACCAGTCATAACGACGCTCGACTCGGATCTACCGGACGTCATTGGCTCAAGTGGCACACTCGTTTCGGATGAAGTGGTGTGTCGGCTGCACGATGACGGCGACGCCGGCAGGCTGTTCAAGATGCGGTCGTTCTGACAGGTACACGGCTAGGTCGATTGCTTAGCCTGCAAACGGCCTGGTAGTTACCGGCAATGGTTGATGACTCCAATCGAGTCCTAAGCCGCACCGCATCCCGCAGAGGACGCCAGAGATTGCCCTAGCATTCGATGACACGGGGCCTTATGCCCGTGTGCGCGTGGTCCGGTCTCAGTCACCAACGGTGATAGGCTCCCTCGATCCGCGCCTCAATGTCGAGTTGGAGGTCCTCCTGGTAGGCCACCGCTTACAGCCGAAGACGCTTTTCTGCAGCAACGAGAACCATGATGCAATCGCCGTACGTTCTCTGCGCAGGACCAACCGAGCTCTTAGCGTGCGAGCCCGTGGCGCCGGAGTGATTCGTAGAAGCGACGGAACAGACCGGACCCGGAAATCCATAAGCAGACTGGACCATTGTCCGGCCAGTGGCGGCCCGCAACAAAGACGGTGGCGCCCAAGAGAAAGTACAAAGCCCACCCAGCTCTTGTGCTGTCGCGCTACTGTCATGTACTCACGAGCGACAATCCGAATGAATGACCAAGGTCAACGAACTAAGAGCGGACTGTCATGGACTTGGAATTCTTCGAACCTGCCGAAGCTGCAGCCCTCATGCGCTGCAGTGAAGGCTGGCTGCGGGACGGCGCTGCAGCGGGACGCTTCCCGCATGCATGCTGGGGCAAGGGGAAGATCGTCTTTACGTCAGAGCACATCGCAGAGATAGCCAGGCTAAGTGAAATCCTCCCCGGCACAGACCGGGCGGCCGCCGCAAGCGGCGGGACAACCAGCACCCGGCTCATCGGAACAAGGGCCCGCAATCGCCTCGTCTCCTGAGCACGAACAAACCACGGCATCTCTAACGCACAAACGCCGACACCGACCGTTCCGTGGCATCCGCTCCAGCTTGCAAAGCCTCCGGCATGAGGTGCCCATAAACGCCCTCTGTCGTCCTAGTCGATGCATGCCCTAGCCGCCGCGAGATCGTAAAGATTGGGACGCCATCCTGAATTAGCCACGAGGCATGCGTGTGCCGTAGATCATGAATACGTGGATTTTTCCTCAGACCGCGGTCCTGGGCCGCCTTGACGGCCGGCATCCAGTAGTGGTGCCAGTACAGCTTATGAACAATCCGCTCACCTTTGGGGGTTGTGAAGAGCAGGTCACCACCAAGGCGTCCAGCGACTAACGGAATGAGCAGGTCAACGAGCGCCGGGTTCAGCCCAATGGTCCTCTTGCCGGCGCCTGTTTTGGTCGGCCCAATATAGAACTGGTTCTGGCCATCGCGCTTCCACGCCTTGTTGATCCGAGCCGTGGCCGGCTTGCCCAGCAAATCGATGTCCGCGACCGTCAGTGCCGTGGCTTCCCCAAAGCGCGTCCCTGTCATAACCAGGAAGTTGGTGAAGTCGCGGTACCGCTCCCCCATGCCATCCATGATCAGTCCGAACTCAGCGTGGGTGAGGAACATCATTTCGTCCTCGGCCTTCTCGACGCTCGGCAGCTGCACGCCCCGGCAGGGATTGCGCGTGATGTAGCCCAGCATCTCTGCGGTGTTCATTGACGCGGATATCAAGCCATGGACATTTTTGATGGTTTTGGGCGACCGCCCCTTGGCCATCATCGACTTCACCCAGTACGCGATCATCCGGTAGTCGAGCTTGTCGACGGGGACGTGGCCGATGACCTTCTTCACATGGAGATCAAGCATCGTCTGATACGTCTTGACGGTCCCGCTCGACGGCCGGATCAGGAGGTCAATGTGTTCTTGAATGACTTCGCCAACCGTGGGTATCTTCGCCCTGTTGTCCAGCAGTGCCTGCTGTGCAATTTCGAAGGATTGGCCGTTCGCATCGAGCAACCGCTTGAGCGTTTCAGCCTCATGCGCAGAGTCGACCGTGATGCCCTGCTGCTTCCGGATCTTGGGGTCGCGCCAGACCACCATGAAGGACGAAGAGCCGTCCTTTTTGACGCGTTGCCGGATACTAGCCACATGAAAATGCTAGATCCGTGTCAACAGATTTGGGGGTTTTGTCAACAGTCAGGGGCCATATAGGCCCCTGACCTGCGACAATACAGTGCCCGAGGTGGGACTCGAACCCACACACCTTTCGATACCGCATTTTGAGTGCGGCGCGTCTGCCAATTCCGCCACTCGGGCGCGGATTACCGGGACGTTAATTCTCGCTGACTGCTCTCATTTCTGTGAGCAACGCGATCCGTTCCCAGCACGCGAAACTACTCTACATGCAGATAGGCTGATTCAAAGAACCGGACGCGCTGGTGCAACAAAAACATGCTCCACGACCGTCCCCACTAAGATGGACTTGAACCCGCCGAACCTTTCCAAGGAGATCCCGTGACCGAACAGACGGAGTCCGCACCCACAAGCCAGCCGGCCCGACGCGTTGTCGTAGCCGAGGATGAGACCCTCATCCGCTTGGACATTATCGAGATCCTGAAGGGCGAAGGGTACGACGTCGTAGGCGAGGCGGACAACGGCGAAAAGGCCGTGGAGCTGGCCGAAGAACTCAAGCCTGACCTCGTGCTGATGGATGTCAAGATGCCCGTCATGGATGGCATCTCGGCAGCTGAGAAAATCGTGAAGGCCCGCATCGCCCCCGTCGTCCTCCTGACCGCGTTCAGCCAGAAGGAACTCGTGGAGCGGGCACGCGACGCAGGTGCCATGGCGTACGTCGTCAAGCCGTTCACCCCCGCCGACCTCATCCCCGCCATCGAGATTGCCCTCTCCCGCCACGAGGAGATCAAGGCACTCGAGAACGAGGTTTCCGACCTCCAGGAGCAGTTCGCCACGCGCAAGCTTGTAGAGCGCGCCAAGAGCCTCCTGACCACCAAGATGGGCCTCACGGAGCCCGAAGCCTTCCGCTGGATCCAGAAGACCTCCATGGACCGTCGCCTCAGCATGCGTGAGGTTGCCGAGACCATCATCAACCAGGTCAACTAGCGTCCCTTAAAAAGAAGGGCGGCTTCCTTGCGAAGCCGCCCTTCTTTTTTGTTTAGGAATCCAGAACCACGGGAGCCGTGGTCACTGCTTGCCGCTATGGGAGGTCGGCCGCCCTGCCCTTATCCCAGGCCCGCGGGTTCCTGATGGCCGTCGCCCTCGACGATCCGGCCGGTTACGGGCTTGCTGGACAGACCAACTTCCCCGGCATCGGGACCTGTTGCCGTGGCTGCAGCGATAGCGTCGTGGTCATCGGCTTTGGAATAGGCGTGCCGAAGGTGGACCGGTTCGATGGCTTCGCCTGACAGTTGCTCCTGGCGGCGCTTGTAGGTCAGGTTCAGGGCTTCGACGACGATGGCGAAAGCCATCGGGCCATAGATGAGGGCTTTGTCGATCTTGACCTCGAAACCGTCTGCGATAAGGAAGGATCCAATCAACACCAGGAAGGCCAATGCCAGCATCTTGACGGTGGGGTGCCGGTTCACGAACGCGAAAATGAACTTCGCGGAGAAGAGCATGACGCTGAACGAGAGCAGGACCGCAGTGACGATGACAAGGAGGTTATCCACCATGCCAACAGCGGTGATCACCGAATCGAAGGAGAACACCATGTCCAGCAGAATGATCTGGGTCAGCACGGCGCCAAACGTCACGGTGCCAATCCGGCCAGGGCCGTGGGACGGGCGTCCTTCGAGTTTCTCGTGAATCTCGGTGACCGCCTTGTAGACGAGGAACAGGCCTCCGAAGATCAAGATCAGGTCCCTGCCGGAGAATCCCTTTCCGAAGAGTTCGAACAAATCATTTGTCAGGCTGATGATCCATGAAGCGGCGAACAGCAGCACAATCCGCATCAGCATCCCCAGGGTAAGGCCGAGGTTGCGGGCTTTGGCCTGCTGCTCCACGGGCAGTTTACTGGCCAGGATCGAGATGAAGATGACGTTGTCCACGCCCAGAACTATTTCGAGCACGAACAGGGTGGCGAATGCAATTGCAAGGTCAGGTGTCAGTTCGAATACTAAGTCCACTTACCAATCGTACCCGACGTCGTTTTCGGGCTTTTGCGCCCGGGACAATCCCAAAGGGAAACGACAACAGGCCCCGCCAAACGGCGGGGCCTGTTAGGCAAAACCAGAGACTACGCCTTGGTCTTTGACTTCTTTTCGGGCCACGGGCCAACGGGTTCCTTGCGGGAACCGTCGTCAACCTTGGATGTGTCGGCGAGGTCGCCCACCTTGTGAACCTTCAGCGAGTTCGTGGAACCGGCCTGTCCTGGAGGGGAACCGGCGGCGATGACCACGAGGTCGCCTTCGTCCACGAGCTTCATGTCGAGCAAGCTGCGGTCCACCTGGGCTGTCATCTCGTCGGTGTGGCCGACGGAGGGCACGAGTACCGGCTGGATGCCCCAGGTGAGGGCCAGCTGGTTCCACACGTGCTCAACCGGCGTGAACGCGAAGACCGGCTTGACCGGGCGCAGACGCGATAGGCGTCGTGCAGAGTCGCCGGACTGCGTGAAAGTACAAATGTACTTGGCGTCCAGCTGGTCTGCGATTTCGACGGCGGCACGGGTGATGGCGCCACCGCGGGTCTTGGGCTTCGTGCCCAGCGGGGGGACGCGCTCGAGTCCGTGGACCTCGGTGGATTCGATGATCCGCGCCATGGTCTTGACGGTTTCGATCGGGTACTGGCCCACGGAGGTCTCACCCGAGAGCATGACTGCGTCGGCGCCGTCGAGAACTGCGTTGGCGCAGTCGGAGGCTTCGGCGCGTGTCGGCCGCGGGTTGTCGATCATGGATTCGAGCACCTGGGTTGCCACGATGACCGGCTTGGCCCAGCGGCGTGCCAATTCGATGGCGCGCTTCTGGACAATCGGCACCTCTTCGAGCGGCAATTCGACGCCGAGGTCGCCACGGGCAACCATGATGGCGTCGAATGCGTCAATGATTTCGTGGAGCTGGTCCACAGCCTGCGGCTTTTCGATCTTGGCGATGACGGGAACGCGGCGGCCCTCTTCATCCATGATCTCGTGGACACGGGTGATGTCCGCAGCGTCACGAACGAAGGACAAGGCCACGAGGTCGGCGCCACGCTTGAGCGCCCAGCGCAGATCGTCCTCGTCCTTTTCGCTCAACGCCGGGACGTTGACGGCAACGCCGGGCAGGTTGATGCCCTTGTTGTTGGAAACCTTGCCACCGACGGTAACCGTGGCGACAACCTTGACGTCGTCAACCTCAATGGCCCGGAGAGCCACCTTGCCGTCGTCGATCAGCAGCGCGTCGCCAACGTTGACGTCTTCGGTGAGGCTCTTGAGCGTGGTGGAGCAGATGTCCTTGGTGCCCGGGACGTCCTCGGTGGTGATGGTGAAGGTGTCGCCAACGGCCAATTCGTGCGGACCGTCAACAAAGCGGCCAAGGCGGATCTTGGGGCCCTGGAGGTCGGCCATGATGGCCACGGGCTTGCCCAGTTGCGCCGCAGCCTTGCGGACATTCTCGTAGGTGTTGTCGTGCACGGAGTAGTCGCCGTGGCTCATGTTCATGCGAGCAACGTCGACGCCGGCCTCCAGCACCGCGAGGGTGTTGTCGAAGCTGGAGATAGCCGGGCCGAAAGTTGCCACAATTTTCGCGCGTCTCATATACCTACCCTAAGTAGTTCATGCTGATTGAGTAAAAGATCAGTTCCTGCCGGCGCTATAAGACCGCTATTGCCCGGTCGGTGGGGGCGACCGGTGCCGGGAGAATGGTGCTTCCCATCAGGAACTTGTCCACTGCGGCCGCACATGCACGGCCTTCCGCAATGGCCCACACAATCAGAGACTGGCCACGTCCGGCATCGCCGGCGACAAACACTCCCTCAGTGTTTGTCATGTAGTAGCCGTCGCGGGCCACGTTGCCCCGACCGTCGAATTCCGCACTGACCTGTTCCGTGATCCCTGCCGGCTCAGCGCCGGTAAAGCCGAGGCTCAGGAACACCAGGTCAGCCGGAATAATCCGCTCCGTACCTGCCTTGGGCAGGCGCTTGCCATCTACAAACTCTGTTTCAGCAACCTTGACGCCCGTGAGCTTGCCGTTCTCCCCCACGAACTCGACGGTGGACGCAAGGTACGTGCGTTCGCCGCCTTCTTCGTGGGCACTGGCCATCTCGAACAAGGTGGGGAAGGTCGGCCACGGCTGGTGCGCGGCACGTTCCGACGGCGGCTGCTTGCCGATCGCAAGCGTCGTCACCGATGCTGCCTGGTGACGGTGGGCGGTTCCGATGCAGTCAGCACCGGTATCGCCACCACCGAGGATGACAACGTGCTTGCCGCGGGCGTCGATGTGGTTCTCCGGGGTCTCCCCCGCTACTACGCGGTTCGCCGGGACCAGGTAATCCATGGCGAAGTGCACGCCGTCAAGATCGCGGCCAGGGATCGGCAGGTCGCGCGGGACGGTAGCCCCGGTGGCGACAACAACGGCGTCGTAACGACGGCGGAGCTGCTCCCAGGTGACATCGGTTCCCACGGCGACGCCGGTCCGGAAACGGGTGCCTTCGGCCTTCATCTGCTCGAGGCGGCGGTCAACCTGTTCCTTCTCCATTTTGAAGTCGGGAATGCCGTACCGGAGCAGGCCACCGATCTTGTCATCACGCTCGTAGACCGCAACGGTGTGCCCGACGCGGGTCAGCTGCTGCGCGACGGCCAGGCCGGCGGGACCGGAACCAACCACGGCAACCGTCTTGCCGGTGAGGCGCGTCGGCGGAAGGGGCTGGACCCAGTCGTTGTCGAACGCCTGGTCGATGATGGAGACCTCAACCTGCTTGATGGTCACAGCAGGCTGGTTGATGCCCAACACACACGATGCTTCACAGGGGGCCGGGCACAGGCGGCCGGTCCACTCAGGAAAGTTGTTCGTCGCGTGAAGACGTTCGATCGCTTCTTCACCCTTGTCCCGCCATACGAGGTCATTCCACTCAGGAATGAGGTTGCCCAGCGGACAGCCTTGGTGGCAGAACGGAACGCCACAGTCCATGCAGCGGCCGGCCTGACTCTTCAGAACACCCTTTTCCTGTGCTTCGTACACTTCCTTCCAGTCCATGATGCGGACGGGAACGGGACGGCGTGGCTGCGTTTCGCGCTGCCGGACTTTCAGAAATCCGCGTGGATCAGCCACCGGTTACCTCCAGGATTCGAGACCATACTTCTTCGCCATCGGGGTCAAGGCCCTCTTCGATGGCGTCGAGACGGGTTTGCAGGACTGCGGCGTAGTCGCGCGGCAGTACCTTGGTGATGCGGGCGGCGGTGTCGTCGAAGTTTTCGAGCAGACGGCCGGCCAGGACGGATTCGGTTTCCTCGACGTGCTTGGTGAGGAGGCCGTGGACGATGTCGCGGTCCTCAGCGTCGAGCTCCAGGAGCTGGAGTTCGCCGGAATCGAGGGCGAGCTTGTTGACGCGCTCAGGCTGCAGGTCCAGAACATAGGCGGTGCCCCCGGACATGCCGGCGCCGAAGTTGCGGCCCGTACGGCCGATGATCAGCGTCTGGCCGCCGGTCATGTACTCACAACCGTGGTCGCCAATGCCCTCGACGACGGCGGTCGCACCGGAGTTGCGGACCAGGAAGCGTTCGCCAACCTGGCCACGCAGGAACATCTCGCCGCTGGTGGCACCGTAACCGATGACGTTGCCGGCAATGACGTTGCGTTCCGCTTGGAACACATTGGTACGGTCCGGACGGACGATGATGCGCCCACCGGACAAGCCCTTGCCCACGTAGTCGTTGGAGTCACCGAACATGCGAAGCGTGATGCCCGCAGGCAGGAACGCGCCCAAGGACTGGCCGGCGGTGCCGTTCAGGGTCACATCGATCGTGTCCGTTGCCAGTACATCCGTACCGAAGGTCTTGGTCACCACGTGGCCCAACATCGTGCCCACGGAACGGTCCGTGTTGATGACGTCCAGGGTGATCTTGACAGGCATGCGGTCGCTGAGCGCCTCCTGCGCCATGGTGATCAGCCGCTGGTCGAAGTGCTTGTCCAGCTCGTGGTTCTGGCCGGTCATGTTGCGCAGCGGCACGTCGTCGTCGAATTCCAGCCCGTGCAGGATGGGATCGAGGTCCAGGCCTTCGGCCTTCCAGTGGTTGATGGCTTCCCGCGTGTCTAGCACCTCGGCATGGCCGATAGCCTCTTCGATGCTGCGGAAACCGAGCTCGGCGAGGATTTCGCGGACTTCCTCTGCGAGGAACTCGAAGAAGTTGACCACGAATTCGGGCTTGCCGGAGAACCGGGCACGGAGCTCGGGGTTCTGCGTGGCCACGCCAACCGGGCAGGTGTCCAGGTGGCAGACGCGCATCATGATGCAGCCTTCGACCACCAGCGGAGCGGTTGCGAACCCAAACTCTTCGCCACCGAGCAGGGCGGCAATGACCACGTCACGGCCCGTCTTGAGCTGGCCGTCCACCTGGACCACAACGCGGTCACGCAGGCCGTTGAGCATGAGGGTCTGCTGGGTTTCGGCCAGGCCGAGCTCCCAAGGCACACCCGCGTGCTTCAGCGAGTTCAGCGGCGAGGCGCCGGTTCCGCCGTCGTGACCTGACACAAGCACGACGTCGGCCTTCGCCTTCGTCACGCCGGAGGCCACAGTGCCGATCCCGACTTCCGAAACCAGCTTCACGTGCACCCGGGCCGAAGGGTTGGCGCGCTTGGCATCGTAGATGAGCTGCGCGAGGTCTTCGATCGAGTAGATGTCGTGGTGCGGGGGCGGGGAAATCAGACCGACGCCGGGAGTCGAGTGACGGGTCCGGGCCACCCAAGGGTAGACCTTCTGCGCCATCAACTGGCCACCTTCACCGGGCTTGGCGCCCTGTGCCATCTTGATCTGGATGTCGTCAGCATTGGTGAGGTAGAGGCTCGTGACGCCAAAGCGGCCGGAAGCGATCTGCTTGATGGCAGAGCGGCGCTCGGGATCCAGAAGGCGGTCAACGTCCTCGCCGCCTTCGCCGGTGTTGGACTTGGCGCCCAAACGGTTCATGGCGATGGCAAGGGTTTCGTGCGCTTCCTTGGAGATGGAGCCGTAGCTCATGGCTCCGGTGGAGAAACGCTTCACGATGCTGGATACGGGTTCGACCTCTTCCAGCGGAACAGCCGGGCGGACGCCGTCCTTGAACTTGAGGAGCCCACGCAGGGTCATCAGGTTCTCGGACTGGTCATCAACGCCCTTGGTGTAGGCCTTGAAGATGTCGTAACGGCGTTCGCGGGTCGCGTGCTGCAAACGGAACACCGTCTCCGGGTTGAAGAGGTGTGGTTCGCCGTCGCGGCGCCACTGGTACTCACCGCCGCCGAGCAGCGGCTGGTGCGGGTGCTCGATGCCACCCTCGGGGTACGCCATCTGGTGACGGGCAGAGACTTCCGCGGCGATGACGTCGAGGCCGACGCCACCAAGCTGGGAGTGCGTGCCGGAGAAGAATTCATCCACGAGTTCCTGGGACAGGCCCAGAGCCTCGAACGTCTGGGCACCCGTGTAGGAAGCCACCGTGGAGATGCCCATCTTGGACATGATCTTCAGGACACCCTTGCCCAGGCCCTTGATGAGGTTGTAGACGCCGTCTTCAGCAGTCACTCCCGTGACATCGCCGTTGGAGATCAGCTGTTCCACCGATTCCATGGCCAGGTACGGGTTGACCGCCGAAGCGCCGTAGCCGATGAGCACGGCAACATGGTGCGTCTCGCGGACGTCGCCGGCTTCGACCACCAACGCAGTCTTGGTGCGGTTGGCACTGCGAAGAAGGTGGTGGTGAACAGCGCTGACCAGCAGGAGCGAGGGAATCGGTGCCCACTGGGCATTGGAGTCACGGTCGGACAGCACAACGTACTGCACACCACGGTTGATCGCACCGGAAACCTGCTCGCAGATCTCCGTCAGGCGGGCGCGCAGCGCCGCTTCTCCGCCCTCGGGGCGGTAAAGGCCGCGGACCTTCATGGCGATGCGGTCGCCGTCGGGGCTTTCGATGTTCGCGATCTTGGCGAGCTGGTCGTTGTTGATCACAGGGAACGGCAACGAGATCTGCGGCTGGCGGACTTGCTTGCCATCCAACAGGTTGCCGTTGGGGCCAATGGCGCACTTCAGGGAAGTGACCAGCTCTTCACGGATGGCATCCAGCGGCGGGTTGGTGACCTGGGCGAAGGACTGCACGAAGTAGTCGAACAGCAACCGCGGGCGCTTTGAGAGCACGGCGACCGGAGTGTCCGAACCCATGGCACCCAGCGGCTCGGCACCGGTACGGGCCATCGGTCCAAGCAGGATCTTCAACTCTTCCGTGGTGTAGCCGAAGGTCCGCTGGCGGATGTTCACCGAAGCTGCCGTGTGGAGCACGTGCTCACGCTCGGGAAGCTCGTTGATGTCGATCAGGTTGTCCTTGAGCCATTCGGCCCACGGGTTGGCTGCCGCGACCTCGGCCTTTACCTCGGCGTCGTCAATGATGCGGCCGGCTTCGGTGTCCACCAGGAACATCTTGCCGGGGGCAACGCGGCCCTTCTTGACCACGTTGGAGGGCTCAACCTCGATCACGCCTACCTCGGAGGCAAAGATGATCAGGCCGTCTTCAGTGATCCAGTAGCGTCCCGGGCGCAGGCCGTTGCGGTCCAGCGTGGCGCCGACAAGGCTGCCGTCGGTGAAGGACACAGCTGCAGGACCGTCCCAGGGCTCCATAAGGAGGGAGTGGTACTCGTAGAAGGCACGGCGGGCCGGATCCATGGTGGCGTGGTTCTCCCATGCCTCCGGGATCATCATCATGATGGAGTGCGTGATGGGGCGTCCAGAGAGCCACAGGAGCTCGGCAACCTCGTCGAAGGAAGCCGAGTCAGAGGCACCCGGGGTGCAGATGGGGTACAGCTCTTCCGGGGTGTCACCCAGAAGGGGGCTTGCCAGCTGTGACTGGCGTGCACGCATCCAGTTGCGGTTGCCCTTGACCGTGTTGATTTCGCCGTTGTGCGCGATGGTGCGGAACGGCTGGGCCAGCGGCCAGGAGGGGAACGTGTTGGTGGAGAAGCGCGAGTGGACAATGGCGAGCTTGGTCTTGAAGCGCTTGTCCGAAAGGTCCGGGTAGAACGGCTCCAGCTGGGCCGTCGTCAGCATGCCCTTGTACACGATGGTGCGGGAGGACAGCGACGGGAAGTAGACGCCGAACTTGTTCTGGGCGCGCTTGCGGATCCGCCAGGCACGGGAGTCAAGTTCGTTGTGCTCAAGCTGCTCGCCGTTGGCAGCAGCGAAGAACGGCTGCGAGAAGTAGGGCATACACGCACGCGCCATGGCACCAACGAGGTCCGCCACTACGGGAACCTCACGCCAGCCAAGGACCGTCAGGCCCTCATCAGCAGCCAGTGCTTCGATGCCGGCCTTCGCCGTGGCAGCTTCCCGGGCTTCAGCAGGCAGGAATGCGGTACCCACGACGTACTGGCCGGGTGCGGGCAGTTCGAATTCGGTGACGGCCCGGAAAAACTCGTCGGGGACCTGCATGAGCAGGCCCGCGCCGTCGCCGGTTCCTTCGTCGGCGCCTACGGCGCCGCGGTGTTCGAGATTGCGGAGGGCGGTCAGTGCCGCCTCCACGATGTCGTATCCCGGTTCCCCGCGGAGCGTGGCAATAATGGCCAGGCCGCAGGCGTCCTTCTCCTTATCAGGGTTGTAAAGACCCTGGGCCTCCGGGAGCGCGGCGAAGCGCTTGAACGGAGACATGGCACCCTGCGGTTCGATATTTTCGGACCAACCGGGGTTATGAAGATGGGTCATGGGAGACGTCCTTCCTCGAGATCGTGCGTATGGAAGGGACAACGTTGGCCCCACCTTGCCTGCCCTGTGACGGGCACAACAAAGCGCTAGTTATTGGAATTGTAGGCCAGCCGATCCAACGCAACTAACAGTTACGCAGACCTCTGGCCCCGGCTTGACCAGTGAACATCGGTATGCTGCGATCCGGTTTCCGGGGTGCCACGACGCTGTGGACTGGGCCCTACGAGCGGTGACTCTGTTGCCCCTTTACCTACGGCGACTACTTGGTGTCGTCTGCCCTAGGCGAGGATCCGGGTGCTTTCCGTGCGGCGGTGGCAGCAGCTGATGTGTCCGTGGCAGACGTGGTGTCTTGAACGGTCTTCTCTGATGCGTCCCGCGGCCCGTCAACGTTGTCCGGATCACTGTGGTTATCAGGGAGATTATCACGTGAACCACTATCTGAGACAGATGCGTCCACATCATGACTGGTGACGCTCGTCACCGCTGCGGGCTCTCCGGAAGGGTCCTTTTCCGGCTCCCGCCCCGCCAAATAAGGGGTATCCGGCACCGGCCGACCACGTCGGCCCAGTACCAGGAAGATGACCAGAGCCGCTACGAAGACGAAGATGCTGGTCCACACGTTGAGACGGGTGGTGATTCCAAAGAGGGTGATCTGCTCGGCGTCGTCAATACGCAGTGCCTCGATCCAGACACGGCCCAGCGTGTAGTACATGGCGTACAGCCAGAACAGCCGGCCCCGACGGAACCTGAACTTCTTGTCCAGCAGCAACAGGATGGCTACGCCGGCAAGGTTCCAGAGCATTTCGTAGAGGAACGTCGGGTGGAACAGGGTGTCCGCCGCCATGCCCGGTGGAAAGTTTGCGTTGGACGGGTCGATCTCGAGGCCCCACGGCAAGGTTGTGGGTGCGCCGAAGAGTTCCTGATTGAACCAGTTCCCCAGCCGTCCGATGGCCTGGGCCAGGAGCAGGCCGGGAGCGGCCGCGTCCAGGAAGGCGGTCAACTTAACACCGGCCCGGCGGCAGCCGATCCAGGCACCCACCACACCAAGGACCACGGCGCCCCAGATGCCCAGACCGCCGCGCTGGATCTGAGGGATCAGCGAGAGGTCGCCCGTGCCGTCAAAGCCGGGACCAAAGTAGGCATCAGGGGAAGAAAACACGTGATACAGACGCCCGCCAATGATGCCGAACGGGATGGCCCAGATGGCAATGTCCCATAGGCTGCCCTCAGGCGCACCGCGCTGCTTCCATCGCGCCGAGGTCAGCCACAAGCCGACGATGATTCCCGCCAGAATGCAGAGGGCGTAGGCGTGGATGCGCAAAGTCCCCCACGGCAACGGAATGTCGAAACCGGACCACGAGGGGCTCGGAATACTCAGTGGGACCATTGCCGCTGCGTGGAGGACGGTCTGCATGCGCTTCGCTGTTTCCTTTTCCTAGGCTTCTGCAGCGGCACGGCCCAGGCCGGCGCTGAGGTTCTTGGTGAGTTGCCCGACGGCGTCCACGCCGCCGTCGCGGAGGGCCGCCACCAGGGCAGTGCCCACGATGACTCCATCGGCGTAGGCAGCGATCTCACGGACGTGGTCCGGATTGGAGACACCCAGGCCTACACATACCCGATCGGCGCCGGCCGCGTGGGCGCGTGCCACCACTTCCTCTGCGGCGCTGCTGACCGAAGTCCGTGTGCCGGTAACACCCATGATGGACACGGCATAGACGAACCCGCGGCTTGCCTTGACGGTCATGTCGAGCCGCTCGGGGGTGGACGAGGGAGCCACGAGGAACACGCGGTCCAGTCCGTACTTGTCGGAAGCTTCGAACCATTCAGCGGCTTCGTCAGGAACGAGGTCAGGGGTGATGAGCCCCGCTCCCCCGGCTTCTGCCAGGCGACGGGAGAACTCGTCCACGCCCATGCGCATGACGGGGTTCCAGTACGTCATCACCAGCACGGCAGCATCCGTGACTGCCGTGATGCCCGCCACCACGTCAAAGACATCTGCAACGCGGAACCCGTTGGAAATGGCTTCAGTTGTGGCTGCCTGGATGACAGGACCGTCCATGACGGGGTCGGAGTAAGGGATGCCGATTTCAATGAGGTCGGCACCGTTGCGGGCCAAGGCAATGCCTGCTTCGATGCTTTCCTTGACCGTCGGGTACCCGGCAGGCAGGTAGCCCACCAGGGCGGCGCGGCCTTCGGCGCGGGCCTTGTCGATGGCGGCAGCGGACTTGCTGGCGGTTTGGGCGTTCATCAGTTCTGGTCCTCGTTTTCATCCGCAGCAGTCCCGGACACACGGTCGGACGGCCCCTTGGGCTTACGGGTGGAGAGGGTGGTGCCCTTGACGTGCCCCTCTTCATCCAACATGTTGAACCAAGCTGCGGCGGTTTCCACGTCCTTGTCGCCACGACCGGACAGATTCACGATTACCGTGACGTCGGAAGGGTTGTCCTTGCCAACAGTTAGGCGGTGGCCAATCTTGATGGCACCGGCCAGGGCGTGCGAGGACTCGATGGCGGGGATGATGCCTTCCGTCCGGCACAGGAGGCTGAACGCATCCATGGCTTCGGTGTCGGTGACGGCCTCGTAACTGACGCGTCCGATGTCCGCGAGGTAGGAGTGTTCGGGACCCACGCTGGGGTAGTCCAGGCCTGCGGAAATCGAGTGGGACTCAATGGTCTGTCCGTCTTCGTCCTGCATGAGGTACGAACGCGCACCGTGGAGCACCCCGGGGCGCCCCAGGGAGATGGCTGCTGCGTGCCTTCCGGTTTCCACGCCCTCACCACCGGCTTCAAAGCCGTAGATCTTCACCGAAGCGTCGTCCAGGAACGCATGGAACAGGCCAATCGCGTTGGATCCGCCGCCGATGCAGGCGCAAATGGCATCCGGAAGCTTTCCGGTCTGCTCGAGGATCTGGCTCCGGGCTTCTTCGCCAATGACTTCGTGGAAGTAGCGGACCATGGCCGGGAACGGGTGGGCTCCGGCAGCAGTGCCCAGAAGGTAGTGGGTGTTCTCCACGTTGGAGACCCAGTCGCGGAGGGCGTCGTTGATGGCGTCCTTAAGTGTCTGGGAGCCGTTGGTGACAGGAACAACGGTGGCGCCCAGCAACTGCATCCTGGCGACGTTCAAGGCCTGACGGCGACAATCCTCGGCGCCCATGTAAACCACGCACTCGAGCCCCAGCAGGGCCGCTGCCGTGGCGCTGGCTACACCGTGCTGCCCGGCACCGGTTTCTGCGATGACGCGGGTCTTGCCCATCCGCTTGGCCAGCAGTGCCTGTCCCAGGACGTTGTTGATCTTGTGCGAGCCGGTGTGGTTGAGGTCTTCGCGCTTGAGGAAGATCCGTGCGCCCCCGGCGTGCGCGGAGAAGCGCTTGGCCTCCGTCAGCAAAGACGGCCTGCCGGAGTAGTTCTTGTTGAGGTCCTTCAGCTCGGCGATGAAATCAGGGTCAGCCTTGGCTTTTTCGAAGGTGTCCTGCACTTCGTCCAACGCGGCGATGAGTGACTCGGGCATCCAGCGTCCGCCGTAGCTTCCGAAGTAGGGCCCCGATGCGTTGCGCAGCGAAGGGCCACCTTGCAGGAATGCGTCTGCGGCATTCTCTTCTGAGCCGGCTGTTGGCGCGTCGACCATCAGTCTCACCGTCCTGTTCCACTTAGTTCTTTGGGTAGTTCCACGTGCCACAAGGCAGCCACGGGCATGAGCCCGGGCTGCCTTATGACTGCTCGCCGTGATTCAGTAACTGCCTCAGTTCCTGACGGCGATGGCGGCAGCTCCCGCTGCCTTGAATTCGCTAATTCGCTCGCGCGGGGTGGAATCGCTGACCAGCGCTTCACCGACCAGGATGGCGTTGGCGCCACCTTTGGCGTAATGCGCGACGTCATCGGCACCCCTGACCCCCGATTCGGCGACCACGACAGCCCCAGCCGGAATCAAGCCGGCCAGCGAACCGAAAACCGAACGGTCGACGTCGAGCGTTTTCAGGTTACGCACGTTGATGCCGATAATCCTGGCCTTCGCTGCGACAGCCCGCTCAATCTCTTCCTCGGTGTGCGTTTCCACCAGGACATTCATGCCGAGCTCGTGGCTCAAGGTGCTGAACCGGACAAGCTCTTCATCGGTCAAAGCGGCGACAATGAGCAGGATGAGGTCCGCGCCATGGGCGCGGGCTTCCCAGATCTGGTACTCATCAACCGTGAAATCCTTGCGGAGCAACGGCGTTTCGACGGCGGCACGTACGGCATCAAGGTCCGCCAGCGAGCCGCCGAAACGGCGCTGTTCGGTAAGCACGCTGATGACGGAAGCCCCGCCGTCCGCGTACTGCACTGCCAGCGATGCGGGATCGGCGATGGAGGCGAGATCACCCTTGGAAGGGCTCCGACGCTTGATTTCGGCGATGACCTTGAGCTCGCTGTGATCGGAGGAAGACCCGCCCAGGGCTGCCCAGGCATCACGCGCAGGCGCAGCAGCGGCGGCGCGCTCCTTCAGCTCCTCGAGGGACACAAGGGCACGGCGCGCCTCGAGGTCCTCCTTGACGCCAACGATGATGTCATCAAGAACGGTCACGATTAGTGGCCGTTGTTCTGCAGCTTGCTGCCGCCCACTCCGTAGCCCGCCTTGCGCATTACCAGGCCAACGATGAGGCCGATAACCATGACAACCAGGCCGCCAACGAAAATCGGGGTGCTGGCGATGACGAACGCAATGGAGGAAATCAAGGCGCCAACCAGCATGACAATCACGCAGGTCCAGGCAGCCGGGCTGTTTCCGTGACCGATGGCGTCAGCGTGGCTGGCCATCGTGGAATCAGCTTGGTTTGCGGACACTGTGGTTTTGCTCATGTGAAATCTCCTCAGGATGAATACTGCTTACATTCTGCCATTTATTGACGGCGGCCGGGGACATCGTCGTCACGCGCGGGCAACGCTGGCGCAACGTCGCACCGAAACTTTGCACTCGTGCGTCTACGTGGGGTCCTCGCCCCGCGACAAGCTGTCCCAACTGTCGATCTCGTCCACCGGTTCGCCGTCCTGCTTGCCGGCGGAACCGGCGTCGTACTTGGTCCGGGTCTTCCAGTAGCGCCCAGCCAACGGCAACACCACGGCGCACACAGCCAGCAGCGCGCCGGCAGCTATGGCCACCACCGGGAAGGCCGTGGCTGCTACCCCCGCCTGCCCACCGGCGACACCCGTCGCCGCAGCAATGGAACCTTGGGCGGCACCGAGTGGATCTGCCAGAACCGTGGCGGCAGCAAGGATGATCCCGGCGGCTGACAAGGCAATAATCACAGCAATGATCCACCGCGCCACCCTGCCTGCGATGGACGCGGCCAGGCCACCGGCCAGCGCCACCAGCGCCAGGGCGGTGACGGCGGTTGCAGCCTTGTTGCCGGGTACATGAAGGTTGCTGTTGGACACCCCTGCGGGATCCAGCTGCACCTCGATCCAGGTCTGCGTGGTTGTTCCGAAAACAGCCAAGGCAAGCATGACGGCCGCGAGGACCACGGTCGACTTGCGGGCCCAGCGGGGCGAGCGCTGTGCGGGAAGTGCGGATGCGTCGGTGCTCACGGGGCGGGCGTCCCGCCGTCGGGCAGTTCGTCCCGACCGGCATCTACCGCAATGTTCTGCAGGGAGCCCGCGGTGTGCACGGCGCGCAGCGGCGCAGCGGCCTTGTTCACCGTCTCCAAGGCTTCAGAGGGCTTGTGCGAATCCGCCACAATTCCGCCACCAGCCTGAACATAGGCACGGCCTTCGCGGAGCAGGGCTGAACGAATGGCGATGGCCATGTCCATGTCGCCTGCGAAGTCCAGGTAGCCCACCACCCCGCCATAGATACCCCGGCGGTGGGGCTCCAACTCGTCCAGGAGCCGGAGAGCGCGGGGCTTGGGGGCGCCGGACAACGTGCCCGCGGGGAAGGTAGCCTTCAGGACGTCGTAAGCCTTGGCGTGGGGAGCAAGCTCGCCCACCACCGTGGAGACCAGGTGCATGATGTGGCTGAAGCGTTCCACTTCCATGAACTGCGTGACATCGACAGTTCCGGCCACGCACACCTTGGAGAGGTCGTTGCGCGAGAGATCCACCAGCATCAGGTGTTCGGCCCGTTCCTTCTGGTCCGCCAGCAGCTCCGTCGCCAAGGCCTTGTCCGCCTCGACCGTCTTGCCGCGAGGACGCGAGCCGGCGATCGGGTGGGTGATGACTTCGTCACCGGTCACCGTCACCAGAGCTTCGGGCGAAGACCCCACGATCGAGTACTCGCGGCCGTCCGCGTCCTCCAAGCTGAAGAGGTACATATACGGGCTGGGGTTGGTGTTGCGCAGCACGCGGTAAACGTCCAGGGGGTCGGCGGCGCATTCCATCTCGAAGCGTCGCGAGATCACCACCTGGAAGACCTCGCCGTCCACGATCGCTTCCTTGCCGCGGTCGATGGCTTCCAAATACTTGGCTTCGTCCCAGCGTTCCTGCACGCTGGAGGCGAAGTCCAACGCAGCCGTATCCAGCACGGAAACAGGCTGCGGTACGGGCGTGCTGATCTGCTCCAAGAGCCCATTCACGCGGGCCACAGCGTCGTGCCAGGCTTCGTCCACGCGTTCGGTGCTGTCGTCAAAGTTGATGGCGTTGGCAATCAACAGGACCGTACCGTCGACGTTGTCGTGGACGGCCATGTCGGTGACCAGGTTCAGCGCCATTTCCGGCAAGTGCAGGTCATCCTCGGGCGGGGAGGTCAAACGCTCCCAGTGGCGCACGGATTCCCAGCCAAGGAAGCCCACCAGGCCGGAGGTGAAAGGAGGCAGACCCTCGAAGCGGTCAGTCTGCAGCGCGGAAATCGTGTCGCGGACGGCTTCGACCGGGTTGCCGGAAACGGGTACACCCACCGGAGGCTCGCCGATCCAATGTGCCTGACCGTCCTTGGTGGTCAGTGTGGCGCGGGACTTCGAACCGATAAAGGAATACCGTGACCAGGCCCCGCCGACGGCCGCTGATTCCAACAGAAAGGTTCCCGGTTGCCCCTTGGCCAGTTTCCGATAGAGCCCGATAGGGGTTTCGGCGTCGGCCAGGACTTTAAGCCGGACAGGGATGACACGGCTGTGGACGGCGAGTTCCCGGAACTCTTCCAGGCCCGGGCTGATGATTCCAAGGTCCTGCATGGCTATTGTTCTCCGCCTTTTGGTCTGAGGTGGTACGTCAGTGGAAAGTGCTGGGTGCCTTATTCGCGGTGGCCCGTAACGACGGTGAAGTCGCGACCGTCAAAGCAGGTCCGGGTTCCGGTGTGGCAGGCTGCGCCGATCTGGTCCACGCGGATCAGGAGGGCGTCGCCGTCGCAGTCCAGGGCGACTGACTTCACGAACTGTACATGTCCGGAAGTGTCGCCCTTGCGCCAGTACTCCTGGCGGGAACGAGAGTAGAACGTGACGCGTCCTGTGGTCATTGTGCGGTGGAGTGCCTCGTCATCCATCCACCCAAGCATGAGGACCTCGTTGGTGTCATGCTGCTGCACAATGGCGGCAACCAGGCCAGCGGAATCGCGCTTGAGTGCATCGGCGATCTCCTGCGGCAACGGACCCGCGGGGTCGCTGGAAAGCTCCACGGCGGGAGAGGGGCTGGGGGCGGACTGCTCTGACATCAGATCAAGTCTAGTGCCTTTGCCGGGACTGGCGATTCTGCGGCGGTTCCAGTGCGCAAGTGCGCGCCGATCGTGCTAGTTTCACAAGTGATGCATTTCGTCGATCCCTCCCGAGAAGTACTGGCCGAAACCCTGCTGGCGGCCGGACCTGACTCCCCCACGCTCTGCGAAGGGTGGCGGACACGGGACCTTGCCGCGCACTTGTATCTGCGGGAGCGGAAATTCGCTGTCGGCGTTGGCTTGCTGATCCCCCGCCTCGGCAAGGCGTCAGAGAAAGCCACCTCCAAGCTGGCCTCCCAACTGAAGACCACGGACGACTACGCAGACCTCGTCAAGACGTTCCGCTCCGGCCCACCGGCCCTTTCTCCTCTGAAGATCAAAGCACTGGACGAGACCTCAAACCTCATCGAATTCTTCGTGCACACCGAAGACATCCGTCGTGCCGGCGACCGGTGGGCTCCCCGCGCACTGGACGAGGCATATTCGGACGCCCTCTGGAATGACCTCATCAAGCGCGCAGCTTTCCTGTACCGCGGCGTGGACCTTGGCATCGTTTTGGTCAGGCCCACCGGACCCCGGCATGTTGCCAAGCGCGCTCCCGTTTCCGTAGCCATCGTTGGCGAGCCGGGCGAATTGCTGATGCATGCCCACGGCCGCACCAACCAGGCCTTGGTCACCTTCGAGGGCCAGCCGGACGCCGTCGCGCTTTTGCAGTCAGCGGACATCGGCCTCTAACAAGCAACGCGGGGTCACTTATGGCCTACCATCCCTCCGGGATGGGCCATAAGTGACCCCGCGTTGCACGTTTGCGGCGGGAATCAGCGGACTTCGAAGCCGGCCTCACGGATGGCGGTTTTGACCTGGGAGATCATGTCGTCAGGGCCAAAGTGGAACACCGACGCGGCAAGCACGGCGTCGGCACCTGCCTGGACGGCCGGCGGAAAGTGCTCAGGAGCGCCCGCCCCGCCGGAGGCAATGATCGGGATATTGACGGCCGCACGGACCAGGCGGATGAGTTCAAGGTCGAAGCCGTCCTTGGTGCCATCGGCGTCAATGGAGTTCAGCAGGATCTCCCCGACTCCCCTGTCGGCAGCTTCCTTGGCCCAGGCGATGGCGTCGATTCCGGTACCGGTCCGGCCACCGTGCGTGGTGACTTCAAAACCGGACGACGTCGGAACGTCACCTTCCCGGGTCCGGCGCGCGTCGACAGAGAGCACCAGCACCTGGGAGCCGAAGTGCCGGGTGATCTCGTCGATCACCTCGGGCCGGGCAACTGCGGCCGTATTGATGGATGCCTTGTCTGCACCAAAGCGCAGGAGCTTGTCCACCTCGGCCACGCCACGGACGCCACCACCCACGGTGAGAGGAATGAACACTTCCTCTGCGGTGCGGCGAACGACGTCGAAGGTCGTCTCACGGTTTCCCGATGACGCCGTAACGTCCAGGAAGGTCAGTTCATCTGCACCGCCGTTGTCGTACCGGTGGGCAAGTTCCACGGGGTCCCCGGCGTCGCGAAGGCCTTCAAAGTTGACGCCCTTGACGACGCGACCCGCGTCCACGTCCAGGCATGGGATGACGCGTACGGCTACAGCCATGTGCTGCTCCTCAGTTCTGCTGGCTCTACTTGATCAGTGCGTGGGTCAGATCCGGCAGGCGTGGATGCTGCTGACCAGGATGGCGCGGGCGCCGAGGTCGTACAGTTCATCCATGATGCGGTTGGTTTCCTTCTTGGGAACCATGGAACGCACGGCGACCCATTCGGAATCACGCAGCGGAGAAACCGTGGGCGACTCGAGGCCAGGGGTCAGTGCCGCGGCGTCTTCTACCAGGTCCTTGCGGATGTCGTAGTCCATCAGCACGTACTGACGCGCCACCAGAACGCCTTGGAGCCGGCGGATGAGGATGTCGATTTCCTTGGCCGTTCCATTGGCGGCACCACCGGAACCCGAACGCCGGATCAACACGGCCTCGGACTTCAGGATGGGGTCACCGAAGATTTCCATGCCGGCGGCCTTGAGGGTGTTGCCGGTTTCCACCACGTCAGCAATGGCGTCAGCAACACCGAGGCGGACAGAGGACTCGACGGCACCGTCCAGCCGGACAACCTTGGCATTGACGCCCCGCTCGGCCAGGTAGTCGCGCAGGAGGCCGTCGTAGCTGGTGGCCAGGCGCTTGCCTTCAAGCTGCTCGACGCCGGCGAAGTCACCAACAGGGCCGGCGAAGCGGAAGGTCGAGGGCGCAAAACCAAGCGGAAGCAACTCTTCGGCCTCGACCTTTGCGTCCAGCAGGAGGTCCCTGCCCGTGATACCGACGTCCAGGGTTCCCTGTCCCACATATACGGCGATATCCCGGGGACGGAGGAAGAAGAATTCAATGTCGTTGTCCGGATCAACCATCACCAGTTCGCGGGAATCGCGGCGTTGGCGGTATCCGGCCTCGGACAGCATTGCCGAGGCGGCCTCGGACAGGGATCCCTTGTTCGGGACTGCTACACGGAGCATTGGAGAGACTTTCTGTTTGGAATGGAGGTTTTAGGCACATCGGCCACGCGGCTGGCTCCGCCTGGGGCAGGCGGAGTGGCGTGGCTAGAGATGCTTGTAAACGTCTTCCAGGCTGAGGCCCTTGGCAAGCATGAGGACCTGCAGGTGGTACAGGAGCTGGGAGATTTCTTCTGCAGCAGCCTCGTCCGTTTCATACTCCGCGGCCATCCAGACTTCGGCGGCCTCTTCGACCACCTTCTTGCCGATGCCGTGGATTCCGGAGTCCAGCTCGGCTACCGTGCGCGAGCCTGCTGGGCGGGTCGCTGCTTTCTCACTCAGTTCTGCGAACAGCGTCTCGAAATTCTTCACGCCCTCCAGACTACTTGCTCCTGGGCCGCCGCCGCTCGTTGGGGCGTTGCATGACGAAGGGGATGTGAGTGAACACACACCCGCATCCCCTTCGTGCACGCTTAGCCGAAGTAGTACACGCTCAGCTGAAGTGCTTCAGCGTCACCGCGGTGGCCAGGGCAGCCGTGACGGCCTCGTGGCCCTTGTCTTCCTGTGAGCCGGGAAGGCCGGCCCGGTCCAGGCCCTGCTGTTCGGTATCGCAGGTGAGAACGCCAAAGCCCACCGGCACGCCGGTGCGGACGCTGACATCGGTAAGTCCCGACGTCGCGGCCTGGCAGACGTAGTCGAAGTGCGGGGTCCCGCCGCGGATGACGACGCCCAGGGCCACGACGGCGTCAAAGTGCGGCGCCAGCCTGGCAGCGGCAACCGGAAGCTCGAAGCTTCCAGGAACCCGCAACAGTGTAGGTTCCGCGATGCCTGCTTCCTTGGCTGCACGCAGGGCACCGTCAACCAGGCCGTCCATGATCTGGGTGTGCCAGCTTGCCGCCACGATGGCGAGCTTGAGCTGCGAGGTTTCCTCGGGGTTGAGAGTAGTGAGGTCGATGGTGGGCGCGCCGTGTCCGCTCATGGTGTGCTGTGGATCCGTTCAGTCTTGGTTGCTGTTGTATGTCTCGGGTGAAGCTGTTTTCTTGCCGTTGCTGACCGGCTCGACGTCGAGCGTCAGCAGGTGGTCCATCCGGTCCTTCTTGGTCTGCAGGTACCGGAGGTTCTGTTCCCGTGATGGCACCTCAGTGGGAACCATCTCGACAACAGTCACCCCTGCTTTGTCCAGGCGGTGCTGCTTGTCGGGGTTGTTGCTCAATAGACGGACTTCGTGGAGTCCCATCTCGGCGAGGATCTGTCCGGCCGCATCGTAAGAGCGCGCGTCAACGGGCAGGCCAAGTTGCTCGTTGGCCTCGACGGTATCGAACCCGGCTTCCTGCAGGGCGTAGGCCTTGATCTTGTTGGCCAGCCCGATCCCCCGGCCTTCCTGCCCACGCAGGTAAAGAAGCGTGCCGCCTTCTTTGTGGATGAGTTCCAGTGCGAAAGCAAGCTGTTCACCGCAATCGCAGCGGTAGGAACCAAACACATCGCCTGTGAGGCATTCCGAGTGCAGGCGGACCAATGGAGCCTGGCCACCCCGGGGCGGGTTCGGAGAGCTGACAGCGAGGTGTTCAACTCCCGTGACATGGTCCGTCCACGCCTGCGCAACGAAGTCGCCGAAAGCCGTTGGCAGCTGGACGATCGGTCCGCCGCTCACCGGGTGCGGCCCGGGGACCGCGTGCTCACTGCTGTGTGTTGTCGAAGCGGTCATCGCTACTCCTCGTCTACCCGATGCGCCGCCCGGGAATCTACCGCCTCAACATATGACACCAGGTCCTCAATGGAGATGAGGGGGCATCCATGTTCAGCGGCAAACCCGCGCAGGCTGTCCAAGCGCATCATTTCACCGTCGTCATGTACCAACTCTGCGATTACACCCACCGGGGCGAGCCCGGCCAGACGACACAAGTCCACGGCAGCTTCCGTGTGTCCCGGACGTTCTCGCACTCCCCCCTTAACGGCCCGCAGCGGAAATATATGCCCAGGACGGGTGAGTGACGCCGGAGTGCTGCCGGGATCTGCCAGGATCCGTGCCGTCAAGGCCCGGTCCGTGGCGGAAATACCCGTACTGACTCCTATCGCAGCGTCACAGGAAACAGTATAGGCAGTACCCTTAGCATCTTGGTTTATTTCCACCATTGGAGGCAGGATCAGGGCATCAGCCCGCTTACCTTCCAGAGGGACGCAGATGACACCCGACGAATACCGGATAGTCCAGCCCATCAGCGCCGGCGTGGCATGCTCAGCGGCAAAAATGATGTCGCCTTCGTTTTCCCTGTCCTCGTTGTCCACCACGATGACGGCCTTCCCGGCCGCCATGGCGGCGATCGCCGACTCCACGGAATCAAGGCCGGGCCGCTGCGCCGCTGTTGGCTCCGGCTTGGTGGTCGCGCTCATCGGGCGCCTCCCTGCGGGGCGAACGACAAAAGGCGTTCGGTGTATTTCGCCAGGATATCCACTTCCAGATTGACCCGGCCGCCTACGGATTTTGCCCCCAGCCCGGTCTCCTCAAGAGTGGTGGGAATGAGGCCGACTTCGAACCACGGTGCCGCTTCGGACGGCGCGCTGACGGCGGTCACTGTGAGCGAAACACCGTCGACGGCGATGGAACCTTTCTCAGCGATGTAGCGTGCCAACGGGGCCGGGACGCCGAATCGCAGTCGGTCCCAGTTGCCCAGCGCTTCGCGTTCAAGCAGTTCACCAACGCCATCCACGTGGCCCTGGACGACATGGCCATCCAAGCGACCACCGGCGGGAACACAGCGCTCAAGGTTCACGGTGTCTCCAGCCGTCAGCTCCCCGATCGTGGTGCGGACCAAAGTTTCGCCCATGACGTCCACACTGAAATCCTGGCCGTCGATGCTGGTTGCCGTGAGGCACACGCCGTTCACGGCGATGGAGCCACCCAGAGGCAGGTCGCCGACGGTGGTGGGAGCCTTCAAGCGCAGTGTCGCGCTGGCGTCGCCGTCGTGCTCGATGCCAAGGACGGTGCCTTGCTCTGCGACGATTCCGGTAAACATCAATGTCCTCCTGTGACATATTCCGCAGCTTCACTGTGTGAGACCACACCTGTTTGCGGAAGTGAATTCTTGGTCTTATTGGCAGTTCGTTCTGCAGGGCGAAGATGCAGCCGAAGGTCATTGCCCAGAGTGCGGACAGAGCCGCCGCTGGCCTCGTCCCACGTCCAGTGCTGGGCGTCGGCGAGGGTGCCGATGCCCAGGTCATTGAGCGCCGGAGTCCCCGCTCCCAGCAAGGTCGGGGCAAGGTAGACGATCAGCTCGTCCACCAAACCGGCAGCAAGGAAGGTGCTCAAAATGCTCGAGCCCCCTTCGACCATCACGTGACGGACACCTTCGTCGAACAGCATGCCCAGCGCCTCGGCAGGATCCCGTGTGGGCAGATGCCGGAAACGGCCGTCGTTCCCGCGTACCGCAGCCTCCTCCGGGACCTCCCTCAGGCCCATGACTGCCCTGACGGGCTGTCGCTGGGCAAGGTTCCCGTCGCGGGTGCGGGCCGTCAACCTCGGATTGTCGATAAGCACTGTTCCGGTCCCCACCAGGATGGCGTCGATGAGGCGACGCAACCCGTGGTTGTCGTCCAACGACTCCGCGCTGGAGATCCACTGGCTGGTGCCGTCGACGGCAGCGATGCGGCTGTCCAGGGTCTGGGCTATGTGCAAGGTGACGAAGGGGCGCTTGGCGGCAACGGCGTCGAACCATTCCCGGTTCAGGTCCAGTGATTCTTCGCGGCCGAGCCCTGACGTAACCTCTATGCCCGCTGCGCGCAGGGTTCTGGCACCGCCGGCGGCCGGGTCATGGGGATCGTCGACGGCGTAAATGACCTTCGCAATACCGGCCGCAATGATTGCCTGGGCACAAGGACCCGTACGGCCCACATGGTTGCAGGGCTCAAGGGTGACCACCATGGTGGCGCCCTTGATGTCGATGCCTTGGCGCCGGGCCTCTGAAATCGCGTCAGCCTCGGCATGCGCAGTTCCTGCACCGCGATGGTATCCCACGGCCAATTGCTCGCCTTCCGGGCTGAGAATGACAGCGCCGACCAACGGATTCGCTCCACGGGGGCCTGCCAGCGCGGCCGCCAGCGCCGCATCAATCGCAGCCTTTTCAGTCGGTGCGAAGGCGCCGTGCGGGGTCATCGCGCAACTCCTGCGGCAATGGGAGCAGTTTGAAGGGCGCCGCGCTCACGCTTTTCCGCCCGCCACCAAACAAAGAACCCGGCCAGCGTAAAGAATCCATAGAAAAGATACATGACAGCGCTGGCGTAGTAACCGGCGCTGAACAGCAATGGCACTCCGACGATGTCCACGGCGACCCAGATCAGCCAGAATTCGGTCCAACCGCGCGCCATGCCGTAGGTCGCCAGGAGCGAGCCCATGAAGGTCCAGGCGTCGGCCCAGACCGGCGGATAAGAACCCAAAGAGTCAAACAGGGGTGTGAGGGCTGCGGTCCCGGCTATCATGGCGCCGATCAACGCCAGGCGCACCTTATTGGAGGCCCATCCCGGGACCAGCGCACGTCCCTGAGTGCTCGTTTGACGGCCTTGCTGCCAGCGGTACCAGCCATAGACGGCCACGGCGATGAACATTACTTGCCGCCCGGCCTGCCCCCAAAGAGTGGCGGGCGCAGCGGCACCAAACACATTCCCGAGGAACACGGTGAGCAAAAGAATGTTGCCGACGATGCCGACCGGCCAAGCCCAGACTTTCCGGCGCATTCCGCCGAGGGCGCTGAGCAACCCAAAGATGTTTCCAAGCACTTCGCGTAAGACAAGGGCAGATCCTCCAACGGGGATCTGTGCTTCGAAGAGCCATCGCAGAAAGTCCATGCCGTTCCTTCCCTGTAAGCCGCGATGACTCCGGGGGTGTACGACAGCGCAATACCGGGCGTCGCTGAAGGATCGCCCACGGCATGACTGTACGTGCTTCTCCCATCCAGACTTTAACTGTCGGTACCGGAATTCCACCGGTTCAACCGTCTGCCACTGGAGTCCTGATCGCTCAGGACATCAGTGGCTCGCGGGTCGCGGACTATGACCGCCGGTTCGGACTTACACCGACCCCGGAGCACGTATGTGTGTTGTTATTGTGCCACAACTACGAGGACGGCCAGGCTATTCCCGGCCATGTTCGTAACATCGGCTGGACGCCGTCAGGCCTTTGCCGCTGTGGCGGCTTGTCCTGCAGCCCGCAGGCGCTCGATTGCCGCAGCCGGGTCCTCGTGGCCATAGACCGCCGAGCCCGCTACGAAGACGTTGGCGCCCGCTTCTGCCGCCCTGACGATGGTTTCCTCTGTGATCCCCCCATCGACCTGGATCGCCACGCCAATGCCGGAGCCTTCAACTGCCGCCCGGGCCCGCCGGATCTTGGGCAAGGTGATGTCGAGGAAGGATTGGCCGCCGAAGCCGGGTTCAACGGTCATGATCAAGAGCATGTCCAGTTCGCTGAGCATGTCCAGGTACGGCTCCACCGGCGTGGCCGGCCGCAAAGCCATACCAGCCTTGGATCCCCGCGCGCGCAATTCGCGGGCCAGCTTGACCGGTGCCATCGCCGCTTCAGCGTGGAACGTCACGGACGCGACGCCGGCGTCCGCGTAGGCAGGTGCCCAGCGGTCGGCGTCGGAAATCATCAGATGCGCATCCAGCGGAACCGGGCTGACCGCCTGAATCCGCTGCACCACCGGCAATCCGAGCGTCAGGTTGGGCACGAAGTGGTTGTCCATGACATCCACGTGGACGGCGTCGGCATTGCTGATGCGCTGCAGCTCTGCCTCAAGGTTGACGAAGTCCGCAGACAGGATGCTCGGGTTGATACAGCACTGAGACAAGGCAGCCCCTTCGGGTCGGTGTGGGTCGTGGTGGCCGCAACGGGGTCGACCCGCCGCGGCAGGAACGTGCCGCTATGGCTTTTTGCGGATAATTGCCATGAACATGGCATCGGTCTGGTGGATGTGCGGCCACAACTGGGCAGTGTGCTCATGCCCTGCGCCAAGGCTGCCTGTCAGGCTCACATGGTCCAGTGCCTGCCCGGAATCGAGCAATTCAAGGTCCGCACGTTTGCCCAGTACGTCGCTGACCACTGCTGTGGTCTCCGCCGGATGGGGCGAACACGTTACGTAGGCCACCACACCGCCGGGCTTGACCGCGTCAATCGCGGAATTCAGGAGTTCGCGCTGGAGCGGGCCGAGGTCTCCGATGTCCTTGGGTGAACGGCGCCACCGCGACTCGGGCCGCCTGCGCAGGGCGCCCAGGCCACTGCAGGGAACATCTACCAGGACACGGTCGAACGATTCGCGGTTCTCGTTGCCCACCTCGCGCCCATCACCAGTCCGCACGGTCCACGCCTCCTGCGGGACAGCCGAGAGCGCCTGCTGAACAAGCTTGGCCCGGTGTGGTGCAGGCTCGTTCGCCATGAGGGTGGCGCCGTGGCGGTAAGCCAAGGCGGCCAGGAGTGCTGCCTTGCCGCCCGGCCCGGCACAGAGATCAAGCCACTTCTCGCCCCGTGCCGGACTCTCTCCCAGATCAACACCGGCCAACGCACGTGCCACAAGCTGTGACCCGACATCCTGGACACGGGTAGTGCCGCGGCGGACCGATTCGAATCGGCCAAGGTCGCCTCCGGCGGAGAGTGCCGATCCTTCCACCAGCTCACCGGGGGTCGCGCCGTTGTCGAAGGCCTCATCGAGTTCGCCCAGTCCAGGCAAGGCCACAAGGTTTACCACCGGTGCGGCGTTGTCCGCCTCGAGCAGGGCATCGATCTCGCTCTTGGGACGTCCGTGGTTCACCAGTGATTGACGCAGTGCGCGAACGATCCATTCCGGGTGGGCATGGCGCAGGGCGGCGATTTTGGTCTCATCCGTTTCCTGTTCCAGCAGGATGTCCAGCCACTCTTCCATGGTGTGGGCCGTGACCTTGCGGAGTACAGCGTTAATGAGGGCTGACGGGCCGGCTCCGATGACTGCCCTTGCCAGACCAACAGTCTGGTCCAAGGCGGCATGCGCAGGAACGCGCATCGACAAAAGCTGGTGTGCACCGATCCGGAGGGCGTCGAGAACCGCCGGATCCAATTGATTCAGGGGCCGGTCCACGCAGAGGGCCAGAATGGCGTCGTAGGTGCCTTGTCCACGGAGAGCGCCGTAGCTCAATTCGGTGGCGAACCCGGCATCGCGCCGGTCCAAGCGGTGCTCCCGGATCCGGGCGGGGAGGACGAGGTTGGCGTAGGCGTCCTCGGAAGCTACAGCGCGGAGTACCTCAAAGGCGACCAAACGCGCGGGGTCCGCCCGGCGGGTCCGCTGAGACGGGGCATTGTTGGTGAAACCCCGCTGGGGTCCCCGATTTCGCTCCCTGCCCTGGGCGTTGCGGCGGCTTCCGCTCCCGGCCCCACGGTTACCCTGCCCGCGGTTGCCTTCCCCTTGATTGCCGTTCCCGCCGCCGCCCCGGCTGCCGCTGTTGTTCGGGCCTCGGCGGCCGGACTCGCTCATTCGAATACCACTCTCTCAGGTGCTGCCAAGCCGCGGGCCCAATCAGCCGACGACATCATCTTCTTGCCGGCCGGCTGGATGCGGCCCAGTTCAATTGCGTGGGAACCGGTTCCCACCAGGACAACCTTGCCATCCACGCGGATTGCGCCCGGTGCAAGGTCCTTGACTTCCGGCCTCAGCCCTACGGATTCCAGCTTGACCCGCTGCCCGTCCAAAGTTGTCCACGCACCGGGCTCAGGGGTGACGCCACGGGCCTGACGGCTCAAGGCCAAAGCGGGCTTCTGCCAGTCCAGGCGTCCATCATCAAGGGAGAGTTTCGGCGCGAGCGAGACTTCCCCGGTTTGGGGCTGCGGCGATACTTGCCCGGCATCGATGGCCGAGAGGGTCTGGCTCAGGAGCACTGCCCCGCTGAAAGAGAGCCGCTCCAGCAGATCGCCGGCCGTGTCGTCCGGACCGACGGCCTCAGTCAGGGTTCCGAAAACCGGCCCCGTATCCAGGCCTTCCTCCAGTTGGAACGTCACGGCTCCGGTGATGTCGTCACCTGCCATGAGCGAGCGTTGGACAGGAGCAGCCCCGCGCCAGGCCGGAAGCAGGGAAAAGTGGAGGTTGACCCAGCCATGCTTGGGAACATCCAAAGCTGCCCGGGGCACTATTCCTCCGTAGGCCACGATGGCCGCCACATCGGGCGCGTATTCGGCAATGCGTGCCGTGGTGTTGGCGTCGACCTTGGCCGCCCGGATGATCTCGATGCCCAGCTCTTCGGCCCGCGCCGCCACCGGTGATGGCGTCATGACGCGCTTGCGCCCCAAGGGAGCGTCCGGCCGGGTCAGGACGGCGACGACGTCGAACCCGGCCTTAACCAGGGCGTCCAACGACGGGACCGCAACGGCAGGGGTGCCGGCAAAGAGCACCCTCACTCGGGAACTCCAAAACTGCCGCCGCCGAAGCTGGACCCTACCGTGTTGGCACGCTTGGACGTGGTTTGTTCTGTGATGGCGTGGTAATTGGCGTTCCGGATGGCACGCAGGGCCGCCTTCCGGTCCTCGCCCTCCAGCCTGTCGGTGTACAGCACGCCGTCCAGGTGATCAGTTTCATGCTGGAAGCAACGGGCCAGCATGCCTTCCGCTTCGATGGAGACAGGTTTGCCGTTCAAGTCCACGCCTGTTGCCCGGGTGGCCCGGTAGCGACGCACGGGAAAGCCCAGGCCGGGGATGGAGAGGCAGCCCTCTACTTCATCGGGTTGGAAATCCTCGCTGTTTTCCAGAACGGGATTGATGATGTGGCCTTCCACTCCCCCGATGCGGTACGTAAAGACCCGCTGGCTGACCCCTACCTGGGGAGCGGCGAGGCCTGCGCCTTCGACATCCTCCATGGTTTCTGTCATGTCGGCGACCAGCTTGGCGAGCTCCGGACCGAAGTCGGTGACGGGGTCAGCCACGGTGCGCAGCACCGGATCCCCGATGATTCGGATACTCAAAATTGCCATGCGTTGCCTGTCCTCACGATCGTCAAACCCAAGGTCCGTGTGTTGCGGAGCCTAAGCCAGTTTAGTTGAGGCCATCGCGTTCGTTGAGGCAGCAGCTCCCCTGCTGTTCACCGGCGCGGAACCGGCAGCAGCGAACACGGGCGGCCCCACAGGAAGCAGCGCTCGTCCGGCAGCAGTGACATCCGCCGACATTTCCCATACCCGTCGAAGCGCGCAGAACTTCCACCAGTGGTGCTTGAGGATCTCGGGGTTGGCGCGCATGGGCCTTACCTCCGTTTCTCCAATAGCAACGGCGAGGAGCATGGGGTTGTCTCCGTACCTCCAGGGCTCCCACTCACCTGAGATGGGATCCACCAGGCTCTCCTCTGCCTTCATCCCGGCCGTGAGTTGCATGACCACTTTGTCATCGAGGGCTTTCACGGTTCCATCACGCGTGGTGCCTTTGGTCTTGTAGTCAATAAGGCAAATTCGCCCGTTGATTTTCGCCACCAGATCCAAGGTTCCCGCGTAGCCCACCGTGTTGTTCCACACAGTGATCTCGGGCGCCAGGGGCTCGACCCGGTACAGCTCCCACCATTCATCGAACCGGGCAGCAAAGGCCTGCTCGCCGTTGGCTGCCAAGTCTTCCCTGCACTCCTGCATCCGGTGCGGGCGCCCCAGGGCCCGCAAGGCAACCTGCTCGCAATATGTGTGGACACGGTCGCCACGGGCAGCCGCCGTGTCCCGGTAAACCTCTGCTGCCTTGGAAGCCTTATTGACGGCTTGCCGCACCCTTGCGGGGCTTCCAAGAATTGCAGGAAGCTCCGGATCCGAGGCCAGGCTGCTGGCGCCCATGTAGCTGAACCAACCGTCCAGAGTGTGGGCCTGTTGGCCGATCACTGTGGTGATCGAAGGCACGGAGAATTGCTCTGTGGTGGACCGGGCGTACATCCGCCCATAGTCAGTAGCGTGGGCAAGCAGTGGAGCAGTCATATAAAGACTGTGTCACATGGGGCCGACAGAATTCTCCGGCGGGAAGATGATTGCCAGTTGTTCCGGGGCAAGCCGGGCCAACTTTCCGGCAAGGATCGGGGCCATCCGCGCCAATTCACCCAACTGCAACGACGATTCCGGCAAGGTACTGGGCTGCTCTTCTTCTTCGCGCACGTAGGAAATGTGCATACCAGCCGGGATTCGTGACGGGGAAAGCGGCTCCAGTCCATGGGAAGAGCCCAAACTGCATGAAAAAACCCCGCCTGCACTGTTGCAAACAGTCCAAACGGGGTTCCCGGTGGTGGGCGATACTGGGTTCGAACCAGTGACCTCTTCGGTGTGAACGAAGCGCGCTACCACTGCGCCAATCGCCCGGGTGCATAGAAAACACTAACGGACCCCGGCCGGATTGCAAAACGGAAGAACGGCACCGGGAAGCCAGGGAACTACATCTGTGGAATTACAGACGTGAAACTCCCCTGAATCCGCGTAAATACAAGGATCCAGGGGTCCCGGGACGCAAAGCCAGGCAACCGATTTGGAGAATGCAGGAACCTCCTATAGAGTTTTTACTCGTCGGAAAGCGACGGAATGCCTGTCAGGGCAGCCCGTCGGAACCGCACTGCGGACGTAGCTCAGCTGGTAGAGCACCACCTTGCCAAGGTGGATGTCGCGAGTTCGAATCTCGTCGTCCGCTCGCAAGGCACTGTCAAGGCAAGAATTCCCCGGAATCCTGCTTACACGGTGGGTTGGCCGAGAGGCGAGGCAGCGGCCTGCAAAGCCGTATACACGGGTTCGAATCCCGTACCCACCTCGGTGAAAACCATGTTTTCCAGCTTTGCTGGATGCATGGGCGATTGGCGCAGCGGTAGCGCGCTTCCCTGACACGGAAGAGGTCACTGGTTCGATCCCAGTATCGCCCACCAGAACAAGGCAACTTGTTTGTTGTTGAACGTCGGAATGATTCCGGCAGGCAGCATGTGCGGACGTAGCTCAGCTGGTAGAGCACCACCTTGCCAAGGTGGATGTCGCGAGTTCGAATCTCGTCGTCCGCTCCAAAAAAAAGCAGCTCCCAGGAGCTGCTTTTTTTATGCCTTTTTTCGACTGCGACCCAATTCATCAGGAGAAGTAACTGATACCCCTCAGAAGAAGTCGCTTTATCTAATGTGATTCCCCTCGCATAATGTACTGCGAGCTCATCACCGTTCCACGCCCACCGGCAGGAGTACCCCCATGAATGTACAGACGGCTTCAAAGTCCGTCCTGAGGCGCAAGCCCATTGACGATATCGAAGAAGAAAGCAAACACAGCGGACTCTTCAAGAGTCTCGGCCTTTGGCAGCTGACGGCCATTGGCGTCGGTGGAATTATCGGCGTCGGCATCTTTTCCCTGGCCGGCCTGGTAGCCCACGGCAGCGAAGGCAACCCGGGTGTTGGCCCGGCAGTCCTCATTTCCTTCCTGATCGCCGGCCTGGCCTCCGGAGCGGCGGCGTTGTCGTACGCAGAATTTGCCGGAATGATCCCCCGGGCCGGATCGGCGTACACGTACGGCTACGTCGCCTTGGGTGAAATCATCGGCTGGTTCATCGGCTGGGACCTGCTGCTCGAATACATCGCCATTGTGGCCGTCGTCGCGATCGGTATCTCCGGCTACTTCGACGCCTTCCTCTCCGGCATCGGCATCCATATGCCCACCTGGATGACGTCCACTGTCGACGAGGGCAAGGGCGGCATCATCAACCTTCCCGCGATTCTCGTGTGCCTCTTGGTCACGTGGATTCTGAGCCGCGGAACAAAGGCTTTCGGCCGGTTCGAACTGGTAGCGGTGGCCATCAAGGTCATTCTGATCCTGTTCATCATCGGGCTTGGCATCTTCTACGTGAACACGGAGAATTACAACCCGTTCATGCCCAGCGGTTTCGGTCCCGTCGTCGCCGGCGCCGCGACCGTCTTCTTCGCAGTCTTTGGCTATGACGCCATGAGCACCGCAGCAGAGGAAGCAAAAGACGGTAAGAAGCACATGCCCAAGGCCATCATCTTGTCGCTGATCATCGCCATGTTGCTCTACGTTGCCGCCACGCTCGTGTTGACCGGCATGCAGAACTACAAGGACATCAACCCGACTGCCGGTTTTGCCTCCGCATTCACTGGTGTCGGACTGCCCGTCATTGCCACCATCATCTCGGTGTTCGCCGTGCTGTCCATCCTGACCGTCATGCTGACGTTCCTTCTGGGTGTCACCCGGGTGTGGTTCTCCATGAGCCGCGACGGGCTGCTGCCTGGCTGGTTCGCCAAGACCGACCGCCACGGCACGCCCCAACGCGTCACCTGGATCGCCGGCATCGCCTCAGCCTTCCTTGCCGGCGTCTTCCCCATCAAGGAGGTCGCCGACCTGACCAACATCGGTATCCTGGCGGCCTTCGTCGTGGTTTGTGTATCCGTGATTGTGTTCCGCTACACCAAACCCAATGCGCCCCGGACCTTCCGTCTCCCGCTCATGCCGCTGGTTCCCGCCTTCGGCGTTCTGGCATCGGCTTTCCTGATGTTCCAGCTGCACTGGGAAACCTGGCTGCGGTTCGGAGTCTGGCTTGTCATTGGCCTGGTGATCTATTTCTCCTATGGCCGCAGGCACTCCCTGATGAACCCCGACAGCCCGCGGCACAAGGTGGCCAGCAAACCATTGGCGTAGTTATCCACAGCTTGCGTTTGCAGCCTTGGCACCTCAGGGAACAGGTGTTAGGGTCGGACGCGGAGGAGCGAACTGGCTCCGCGATGGAAGGGAGGTGCCCGTGGGTTTAATTGACGACCTGAAGGGCAAGGCTCAGGGTCTCATTCAAGGCAACGAAGAAGCCATTAAGAATGGCATCGAAAAGGCCGGAGACTTCGTTGACGAAAAGACTGGCGGTAAGTTCGCAAGTCAGGTCGACGCAGTGCAGAACGCCGCTTCCGATTTCGTGGCCAAGAACGATGGCGAGCCTGACCAGGCTCCCGCCGAGGGTGAGCCTACGCAGCCGTAGCTGCCTGAGCCGCCGTACCAGATACGTCAAGGGGGCACCGGTCCCGCCGAGAGGCGCCACCGGTGCCCTTGGCGTTTAACGAAAATTGGCATTGCGTGCAGGCAAGGTACTTTGGACACTATGCCTTCCGCCCCTTCACTGACCCCCCGGAGCAAAGCCGCCAAAGAGACGCTGGGTCCCCAGCTCAGTGCCGGTATTGTCACCGCACTGGTGGGATTCACGTCGTCATTCGCCGTCGTATTGGCCGGGCTCCGGGCCGTAGGTGCCAATCAGGCCCAAGCATCCAGCGGTCTGCTGGCACTGACCCTCACTTTTGGCCTCGGCATCCTGTGGCTGTCCTGGCGCAGCAAAATGCCTGTGACGCTCGCTTGGTCCACCCCCGGCGCCGCGCTGCTGGCCACCGCGGGAACGGTCGACGGCGGCTGGCCAGCCGCCGTGGGAGCCTTCCTGATCGTGGGGGTGCTCATTGTCCTCACGGGGTTGCTTCCCGTGCTGGGAAGGTTGATGGCAAAGATCCCAACCGCCTTGGCGCAGGCCATGCTGGCCGGTGTCCTGCTCCCCTTGTGCCTGGCACCCTTCAAGTCACTGGGCTCGTCACCTCTGTTGGTTGCCCCCGTGATCCTGTGCTGGGTCATCCTCATGAAGTTCGCCCCGCGTTGGTCCGTTCCCGCCTCGCTGCTGGTGGCGCTTGGCGTCATTGGGATCCACATAGTGTCTTCCGGCATCCAGGTCCCCGGAGAGAACCTCGTGCCGCGACTGGAATGGACCACCCCGGCATTCTCCCTGGAAGCCGCGATCGGCTTGGCGCTGCCTTTGTTCATCGTCACCATGGCATCGCAGAACATCCCCGGCGTGGCCGTACTGAAATCCTTCGGTTACACCACCCCCTGGCGGCCATCAATGCTCGTCACCGGGGCTGGAACCATCGTTGGTGCGCCATTCGGAGGACACGCCATCAACCTGGCCGCATTGAGCGCCGCCCTTGCCGCGGGAGAGGAAGCAGGCAAGGACCAGAAGCGGCGTTGGATCGCCGCTTTCGTATCTGGCGTGGCCTATCTGCTGCTGGCAGCAGTTTCAGCAGCCCTCGTGACCGTGGTCGCGGCAGCGCCCGCGGGACTTCTGGAAGCAGTCGCCGGCCTCGCCCTGCTTGGAACCCTGGCGTCCTCGATCTCCTCCGCACTTGCCGTCGCCGAAGAGCGGATTCCGGCCTGCGTCACGTTCCTGCTGGCCGCCTCCGGGATCGCATTCGCCGGTATCGGGGCGGCGTTCTGGGCGCTGGCGGGCGGGATTGCAATCCGCTGGGTGTTGAAGAGCCGCGAGCCCTTGTCAAGGGCCTGACTCAGGCAGGCTCGTGGTTCTGTGCCTCGCGGGCCAGCGCCGTCAAGCGCGAAACGGCACGGAAGTACTTCTTCATGTAGCCGCCCGTCATCATCTCTTCGGTGAACAGCTTGTCGAAGGGAACACCACTGGCCAGAATCGGCACGTCTTTGTCATAGAGCCGGTCGGCCAACACCACGAACCGCAGTGCGACGGCCTGTTCCGTAATGGTTTCGACGTCGCTCCATACCACGGCTTCGATGCCGGAGATGAGTTGGCGGTACCGGCTGGGGTGCACTGCTGCGAGGTGGTTGACCAGGGTCCGGAAATCGTCCACCGCAACGGTTTTTCCGTCGAACTCGGCCCGCATCCGGTGCTTCAGTTCTTCGGTCTTGAGCGGCGCAGGCGCCGCCGGCAGGCCACGGTGGCGGAAATCCTCGCCGTCGATCCTGACGACGTCGAACTGGTCAGCCAGGACCTGGATTTCCCGCTGGAAGTCAACGGCGGCGAAGCGGCCTTCGCCCAATGAACCGGGCAGGGTGTTGGATGTGGCAGCAAGCTTCACACCGGCGTCGGCGAGTTCCCGCATCAGGCGGGACATCAGGACGGTGTCGCCTGGATCATCCAGTTCGAACTCGTCGATGCACACCAGTTTGTAGCTGCTGAGCGCTTCAACGGTCTTGCGGAACGACAAAGCGCCCACCAGGTTGGTGTACTCCACGAAAGTTCCAAAGGCCTTGGGGCCAGGAGACCTGTGCCACAGGGATGCCAGAAGGTGGGTTTTGCCCACGCCGAAGCCGCCATCGAGGTAGATTCCGGCCCTTGTTGCCGGTGCTTTCTTGGCAAACAGCTTCTTGAACAGACCTGCACTGTCACCATTGCCCACGCCGTCGGCGAATGCTGAGAGCAGTTTCACGGCATTGGCCTGGCTCGGCTGCGAGGGATCCGGCCGATAGCTGTCGAACGACACCTCTCCGAATCGGGGAGACGGGTAGAACCCCTTGAGGAGTTCCTCCACTGAGACTGCCGGCGTGCGGGCAGCCAGTTGTTCGATCTTTACCACGGTGGTCCGTTCCTTCGGCATTGGGTCCCCAGCAAGAATACCGGCAACGGACGCCATGCTTACGGACACGTGACGAAGCCCATGTTTCACCGTATGACCACGCCGGAAGCAATCCGTGCGGCCCGTGGTTAGTGTTGAGGCAAGCCGGGCCCGCACGTGCACCACCTTCAACGGCCTGGCTCCGTCCGTTGTCAGTGAAAGGCCATCATGTCCTACCCCGTTGAACAAAACGAAAAGTTCGCCTCCTACGCGAACCCTGATCGACTCGTCTCCACCGAGTGGCTCGCGGCAGCACTTGCTGACGGCGCTGTAGCCGACGGCAAGTTGGTGCTGGTCGAGTCCGACGAAGACGTCCTTCTGTACGAGACCGGGCACATCCCGGGAGCCGTCAAGATCGACTGGCACACCGACCTGAACGATGAAGTCACCCGCGACTACGTCGATGGCGCGGCGTTTGCTGCCCTCGCCGCTTCAAAAGGCATCTCCCGCGACAGCACCGTGGTGATCTATGGCGACAAGTCCAACTGGTGGGCCGCCTATGCACTGTGGGTCTTCACGTTGTTCGGCCACGAGGACGTCCGTCTCCTCGACGGCGGCCGGGACAAGTGGATCGCGGAGGGCCGTGAGCTGACCACCGAGGTTTCCCAGCCTGCTGCCGGCGATTACCCGGAGGTCGAGCGTCACGACGCCCCCATCAGGGCTTTCAAGGAGGATGTCCTGGCACACCTGGGCAACCCCCTGATCGATGTCCGCTCCCCCGAGGAATATACGGGCCAGCGCACCCACATGCCTGCCTACCCCGAAGAAGGCGCCCTCCGCGGCGGCCACATTCCGACAGCCGCCTCCGTTCCGTGGGCACGCGCTGCCGCGGAAGACGGAACGTACCGCAGCCGCGAAGAGCTCGAGGCCCTCTACCTGGGCGAAGCAGGCCTGGCCCCGGGCGACGACGTCGTGGCGTACTGCCGCATCGGCGAGCGTTCCAGCCACACCTGGTTCGCACTGAAGTACCTGCTGGGCTTCGATACCGTACGTAACTACGACGGCTCCTGGACCGAGTGGGGGAACGCCGTCCGCGTTCCCATCGTCAAGGGCGCCGAGCGGGGTTCCGTGCCTTCGTCACTCGTCCGCAACTAATAGCGCTGCAACCAACGCCTTGTGCGTAAGCTGGAAGTAATGAGTACGAACACTTTGCCTACCGCCTTGGCGGAAATCGTTGACGACTTCCAGGCGTTGACCGAACCTGAGCGCCTTCAGCTTCTTTTGGAGTTCTCCAGGGGCCTTCCGGATCTTCCGGAGCGTTTGACTGACCACCCGGAACTGCTGGAGCAGGTGGTCGAGTGCCAGTCACCGCTTTTCCTGACCATTGAGTCCGAAAAGAACGCCGACGGCGACCACGCCTACCGGCTCTTCTTCAAAGCGCCGCCGGAAGCCCCCACTACGCGGGGTTTCGCCGGGGTTCTCCATGAAGGGCTGGACGGGTTGACCGCGAGCGAAATTCTTGCTGTACCGGACGACATGCCCGAACTCCTGGGGTTGACCCGGGCCATCACTCCCCTGCGGATGCGGGGAATGACAGCCATGCTTGGCCGGATCAAACGGAAGGTTGCGGCCGCGAGCCGTTTGGAACGCTGAAAGGTACTGCCACACGGTATGGCACGGAAAATGGCTTCACAGGGAACGCCGGCTACAGCAGCACTTGCTGCGGCCGGCGTTCCCTTCACCCTGCACCCCTATGCCCACGATCCCGCTGCGGCCAGCTACGGCCTGGAAGCGGCGGAGATGCTCGGCATCGAACCTGCACGCGTCTTCAAGACGCTGATGGTGGAGGTGGAAGGAAAATTAGCCGTTGCCATCGTTCCGGTGTCCGGCAACCTCGACTTGAAGGCCACGGCTGCCGCCCTGGGCTCCAAGAAAGCCGCCATGGCAAATCCCCAAGCCGCTGAACGCCGTACAGGCTACGTGCTGGGCGGCATATCACCTTTGGGGCAACGCCAGCCCTCCCCCACGGTCCTGGACGAGTCAGCGCTTGGCTTCGAGACCATCCTCGTATCGGGGGGCCGTCGAGGCTTGGACATCGAGCTTGCCCCGGCAGACCTGCTCCGTCTTACCAAGGGGACGACCGGCCCGATCGGCACAGGAAGCGGCTGACCTCAGCCCGTAGGCATCTCCGCAACGGCGTCGCCGGATTGTCCTGGATTCTTCCGTGGCGCGAGTTGACCTTGGAGCCACGAACGCACCAATCGTTCCCAGCGCTCCGGATCAACGTTCCATTCCTTGGTATGGCGTGCACCGTGGAACGGCTCGAACGTCACCATCTCAGGGTTCTTCTCCGCGAGGCTGGCCGAGGGGCCGAAAGGGACGTAGTCGTCGTCCACGCTATGGATCAGCAGAGTCGGCGTGCGCAATTCAACGGCGCGGCTCTCCCAATCCATGGCCTTGAAGTCCACCGGCGCCGCGAGCCCGGTCAGCCTGCGCCCCAAGGGATGGCCCAGCATCAGCTGTCCGTAGCGGCCCACGTTGTAGGGGATCCTGTTCATTTCCGCGTGGTGTGCCATGACATTGACCCAATTGATCACCGGGGCGTCCAGAACGAGGGCCCGGATGACATGCCGGTATTTGGACAGGTCCGCCGCCTGGAGGCTGATGGCGCCGCCCATGGACCAACCGAAGAGCACTACCTCACGCGCTCCGTGGTCCAGCGCGTAACCGATCGCGGCCTCCACGTCCCGCCATTCCGTCGATCCCAGACCATAACGGCCATCCAGGGCAGAGGGCGCCAGTCCATCGTTGCGGTAGGAGATCAGCAAGCTGTCCAGCCCCAGGTCACGTGCGGTGCGGACGGCCCTAAGCCCTTCAAGCCGCGTGGCTCCCCTGCCGTGCACCATGATCGCCCAGGTCGGCGCCGGAGCGGATGCCTTGGCGCGGATCAACCAGGCAGGTGCCTTCCCGCCGTCGACATCTATGTCAACGTCCTCGGCCGCAAGGCCGAGCGCGGAAGGATCCGGATAAACCGCGCCACTCCACCAAGCCCGCCGGGCTTCGGTCAGGTCGCCGCTGTAGACCTCCTCCACTTCCCGGAGGACGGTTTGTTCCGCGGGCGAATAGGACACGATCCGCCCTATCCGGGCGTGTCCCTTGCCGCCGGAGAAGAAGAGGCTGAAGACGCCGTCGATGGTCGAGTCGGGGGTGGCGGCAAGGATGACCTGCAGGCCCGTGTCTCCTGTGATGACGGCAAGGACTTCCTGGTCCTCATGGCGCGCTGCCGGCGTGATGACCCGACGGGCGAAGTAAACCGCCAGTGCCGAGGAGCCGGCACCAACGAGGCCTGCAATCGTGCTGCCGGCGAGGAAGCCTGCGATGGCCCATTTGGTGCGGGGGGTCAGCGTTTTCCCGGGAGCGTCGGCCGCCGGCCTTGTCATCGATGCCATGGTTCCATTCTGCCGTGACCCGGCGGGACCCGGCGCAGGCGGTGCCGCGTGCCGCATCGCGGGCCGAATCGTGCCTGGAAACCCTGCGGACGGCGGTTCCCCGGGACTACGCTGTAGCCATGAGTGATCCCATAGTCATCCTTACTGAAGAGCCCCTTGGCCCCGACGACCGCGTGAACATTGCCAAATTGATCGACGGCGGAGACGCACCGTTGTACCTGCTGGTCCCTGCCAATACTGAGCGCCACCTGTTGGTGGACTTTTTGGAGAACCTTTCGCTGCTGGATGTGGCCAAGGCATTCAGGGAACTGACCGCGCAATCCCCGGATCCGGCAGTGGAGCGGGCGGAAGCCGCCGAGGCGTTGGCAACCTCGTTGGCGGCCCTGGATGGCTTGGGTGCCGGCGTCACCGGGGAAATCGTCGACGGCGCCGCCGTGGCAGGCTTGGTGGCGAAGGTTCGGGAAGTGGATGCGGCACAGGCCGTGGTCATTACCCGCCCACACGCAATAGCCGATACGTTCCATACGGACTGGGCCAACAAGGCCCAGGATCAGTTGGGGCTCCCGGTGCTGCACCTATACGCCGGTTCGGGATTTATCGGCGACTCGTGAGCGTTGCATAAGACATGAACACTCCTGAGAACATCAGCAAGACATCTTCTGTGCCCGTGGAGAAGAGCGACGCTCAATGGCGCGAGGAGCTGACCCCCGACGAATACCGCGTGCTGCGCCAGGCCGGCACTGAGCGCCCGTACACAGGCGAGTACTGGGACACCCACACTGAAGGCGTGTACCAATGCCGGGCTTGTGGCAGCCAGTTGTTCACCAGCAAGGAAAAGTTTGATTCCCATTGCGGGTGGCCCTCCTTCTGGGCACCGCTGGCCGAGGGTACTGTCAGGTACCTCCACGACCGCACCATGGGCATGGACCGGATTGAGGTTCGGTGCGCCAACTGCGACTCCCACTTGGGGCACGTCTTTGAAGGCGAAGGCTATGACACGCCCACTGACCAGCGCTTCTGCATCAACTCGATCTCACTTCGGCTGGTGACCCCCGGCGAGGGTTAGGGTGCCTGTGTGCCCCGAACTGGATCTCAAGGTCCAAGTTTGGGGCACATGAGCAAGAGTTTCTTATGCTCACTATGATTTTGAATTAGCGATGCTTTTCGCTTGCTACGCTCGGCCCAGAAGCAAGAACAACTTCGGAAAGGGCCGAGCACCATGACCACCATCGCCACCGCCACCCTGCCGCGTGTCACCGCTGACAACGCCGAGTGGGTAGCCCTCAAGGCCGCTGCCACCTCGCTCCAGGGCTACCAGGAGCAGGACGGATCCATCGCCGATCCCGCTGCCCACTCTGACGCAGCATCCCTGGTAGCCACCATCACCAACGCCATCACGGCCCTGGCGCCCGCTTTCGAGCACGACGCCCAGTACCTCTCGCTCTTGGTGGAAGACTTCAAGCGTTGGGTAGAGGGTGGCTTCGGCGTGCCGGACTTCCTCGACTCCCTTCAGGCATTCCAGCCGCAGAAGCAGCGCATTGACGGCCTCCAGCACATGGTCGTCTTCCCCATGTACACCCAGAACGGCAGCACCAACCGACTGGTCGAAGCCGTGTTGATCGAGGTCATTTGGCCCGAATTCATCGACGGACTCGAAGCCGGTGACTACTCGAACAAACTCTTCGTGCCCATCCGGTTCATCGATTTCACCCCCGGCTACGACACCAACTCCGCCGTGCTCTTCCCGGAGACCGTCGCCGTTCGGGAGACTCCAACGTTTACGTGGGGTGCCATCTTTGCCGATCGTGAGGCTGCCCGCTTCCGTCGCGTCCTGAAAGCCGCGGCCGAAACAACCTCCCTGGAGTTGCCCGAGGATGCCGCGCAGCTGATCGACGACCAGGAGCTCACGCAGCGTACCTTCGTCATGTGGGACCTGATCCACGACCGCACCCACATGCGCGGAGACCTTCCCTTCGACCCGTTCATGATCAAGCAGCGGATGCCCTTCTTCCTCTACTCCCTGGAGGAACTGCGCTGCGATCTGACCGCCTTCCGCGAATCCGTCCTCATCGAGAAGGACGAGAACGCCGACCCCGATGCCCGCAAGCACGCAAAGCTTGTCCAGTACGCCGTGATCTTCGATCGCATCTTCCGCTTCGCCATCACGGGCAACCGGGTCCGCAACTACGACGGCCTGGGCGGCCAACTGCTGTTCGCCTGGATGCACCAGCACCACGTACTCCACTGGACCGACAGCAAACTCGCGATCGACTGGGACGATGCCGCCGCCGTCGTGGTTGAACTCGGCGCCAAAATCGAGGAACTATACTGGCGTTCCATTGATCGTCCCAAGGCCGCGCACTGGCTGGCTGCCTACGAGCTGATCTCGAGCACCGTGACTCCCCACCCGGCTTCGGTCTGGGCCAAGGGTCCGGACGCGCTGCCCCTGGACGGCGCTCCCCGCGGGCTCACCGACCAGGTCCTGGACGACGAGTTCCCCCTGTCCATGTTCTACGAAGCCCTGGAGAAGAAGATGCGTCCTGTCATCGAATCCACCACGGGCATCACGGGCGCCACGGCGGCCTGATGTCCCCACTGACAGTTCTGGTTACGGGCGGCAGCAGCGCTTCAGGCGTCTCTGTCGCCCGGGCCTTGTCCACCGCCGGCCACCGTGTCCTGACTGTCGGTTCAGACCAGGCCCGGATTGAGGCGGCAGCCCGGGAGGCCGGCGACGGCGTGACTCCCCTGGTGTGCGATCTCGGCAGCTTGGAGTCCGTGCGCGGGCTGGCGACGACGATGACGGACCACGGCGTTGGGGGCGTCGACGGAGTGATCCACCTCGTCGGCGGTTGGCGTGGGGCTACAGGCATCGAGGACCAAACAGATGCGGACTGGGAGGCACTCGAGCGCAGTGCCATAACAACGCTGCGCAACGTATCAAGGGTCTTCTACGGCCAGCTTGAAGCTTCCCGTCAGGGCCGTTTCGCCATGGTGTCCTCGACCGCCGTCGCCAGCCCGACGGCCGCAGCTGCCAGCTACGCCGCCGCGAAAGCTGCCGCCGAGGCGTGGACGTTGGCGGTCGCGGAGGGATTCCGTCGAAGCCAATCCCTCGACGGAGACCCCAGCGGACAACACAGCGCAGCTGTAGTCCTGGTGGTTAAGGCGCTTGTGGATGAGTCCATGAGACGCGCCCATCCCGAACGACGGTTCCCCGGACATACCGACGTCGAAGAACTGGCAGCGGCCGTCGTCGGCCTTTTCGATCAACCAGCCTCCACCCTGAACGGCCAGCGGATCCTGCTGGCCAAATAGACTTGAAAGCGTGAACGAACAAGTGACAAGCACAACAGAGGCAATGCCCAGCGGGATCCAGGCTTCCGAGGCCGGCCAGCTGCACGACCCCGCGATCCGGGGTTTCGCTTCGGACAACTACTCCGGCGTCCACCCGGAGATCCTCGCGGCCTTGGCCGCCGCCAATGGCGGACACCAGGTCTCCTATGGCGAGGACGTGTACACGGCCCGGCTGCAGGCCGTCCTGGAGCAGCAGTTCGGCGAAGGCATTGAATCCTTCCCGGTATTCAACGGCACCGGCGCCAACGTCCTGGCGTTGCAGTCGCTCCTGCCCCGCTGGGGTGCAGTGATCTGTGCGTCCACCGCGCATATCAACATGGACGAAAACGGGGCTCCGGAGCGCGTCGGCGGGATCAAGCTCCTGCAGGTCCCCACCGAGGACGGGAAACTCACCCCCGGGCTCATTGACCGCGAAGCGTGGGGCTGGGGAGATGAACACCGCGCACAGCCTCTGGTCGTCTCCATCACGCAGACAACCGAGCTGGGAACCTGCTACACGCCCGAAGAAGTACGTGCCATTGCAGACCACGCCCACTCCAAGGGCATGAAGCTCCACATGGACGGAGCCCGGCTGGCCAATGCTGCCGCCCACCTCGACGTACCCCTGCGCGCTTTCACGCGGGACGCCGGCGTGGACATCCTCTCCTTCGGCGGGACCAAGAACGGCCTGCTCTTTGGCGAGGTAGTGGTGGCACTCAACCCCGAAGCGGCAGACGGACTGAAGTTCCTCCGCAAAATGAACATGCAACTGGCGTCCAAGATGCGCTTCATTTCCGCGCAGTTCATTGCCTTGCTCGACGATGGGCTGTGGCTGCGTTCAGCCGCCCACGCCAACGCCATGGCCGCCCGGCTGCGCAGCGCCGTTGAAGCGATCGACGGCGTCGAACCCACCCAGGCGACCCAGTCAAACGGCGTCTTCGCCATCCTGCCGGAGGGTGTCGCCGACCGCCTCAGGAAGTCCTTCGCCTTCTACGATTGGGACGCTGCCAGGCGCGAAGTCCGTTGGATGTGTTCATTCGACACCACCGAAGAGGACATCGATACCTTCGTCGCGGCAATCAAGCACGAGCTGGCGTAACGCTGATGCCCCTGTTGTCCGGGGCGGCGAGCCTTCACGGGATCACCGCCCCGGACACATAATCTGCCAATGTGAACGCCCTCGCACAGGTTCCCCCAGACTTTCTCTTTGCCTTGGGAACGCTTCGAAAAGCACAGTGCCGCAGCGAATTGCGGCTTGATGAAATCCCCGCCCCCGCACGTTTGGCACCCTATGCGGTCGCCCTGGGTGCTGGAGTCTTCAGCCCGACCGCCGCCACCCGCCAGGTGCCCGTCCACGGACCGGCCGCCAAAGCCTTCGCCAAAAGCCAAGGCAACAGCCCGTCCAGTGAAGAAGAGGACGAACTGGCCACGGGACGGTTTATCCTCCTCTACGATCCCGAAGGATCTGCAGTGTGGGAGGGCGAGTTCAGGATCGTTACCTACATCCGCGCCCAAATGGATGCCGAGATGGGTAATGATTCCATGCTTGGCTCCGTGGCCTGGACCTGGCTTGTGGAAGCCTTGGAACACCGCTCCGCCCCGTACAAGGCAGCAGGCGGAACAGCTACCAGGATTCTCTCGGAAAGCTTTGGGACCCTGGCCGAACGACCCGACACCATCGACATTGAACTCCGCGCTTCGTGGACGCCGTCCAGCGCCGACGTGCAATCCCACCTCGAAGCCTGGTCCGACATGGTCTGCACCTTCGCGGGGCTTCCACCCCTGCCGCCAGGGGTCACAGGCCTGCCCAACAGGAGGCTCAATTGAATACCCAGCACGCGCCGATGACTGCACTCCGGAACGCAAAAGCGTCCCGGAAGGGGACGAATCGGTAAGCTTAAGCCACCATGACCCCTGAAAACCTGGAAAACACCACAGCCGGCGATCCGGCTGCTGATACCACCACCCATATCAAGGTAGACGGCTTCGACAGCCACGTCCCTGAAGTGATCGACCTCGACACCCCACGTGAAGGGGTCCCCCTGGTCATCGACACCATGGCCGGCCTGGAACGATGCGCCGCCGCCATCGCTGCCGGTACAGGACCCGCCGGAGTAGACGCGGAGCGGGCTTCCGGATTCCGCTACGGCCAGCGGGCCTTCCTGGTGCAGATCCGGCGGGAAGGCGCCGGAACCTGGCTGATCGACCCCGAGCCATTCGACAACCTGGACATCATCAACGATGCCCTTCGGGGAGTCGAATGGATCCTGCATGCCGCAACCCAGGACTTGCCCTGCCTGTCGGAGCTGGGCATGTGGCCGGACAAACTTTTCGATACCGAACTTGCTGCCAGGCTCGCCGGACTTCCGCGCGTCGGGCTGGCGGCAGTCATTGAGCAACTGCTCGGTTTCGGTCTCGCCAAAGAACACTCCGCCGCTGACTGGTCTACACGTCCACTCCCGGAACCCTGGCTGCGATACGCCGCGCTCGACGTCGAGGTCCTGGCCGAGTTGCGCGAGGAACTCATCGAGTTGCTGGAAGCCGACGGCAAACTGGAGTACGCCGAACAGGAGTTCGCGGGCATCCTGGCCGCAGGCATTCCGGCACCGAGGGTGGATCCATGGCGGAAGACCTCGGGCCTCCACCAGATCCGGGACCGCCGACAACTGGCTGCGGTCAGGGAACTGTGGCTGGAACGCGACCAGCTGGCCCGCAAGCGCGATGTCGCCCCCGGCCGGCTCATCCCCGATTCGGCACTCGTTGCCGCCGCCAAAGCCATGCCCACCACCGTCCCCCAGCTCCTTGCGACCAAGGGATTCCATGGGAGGAGCGCCCAGCGCGAAGCTCCACGCTGGCTGCGATGCATCACGACGGCCAGGACCATGACGGATCTGCCGCCACTCCACCTGCCCACGAATGCCCCGCCGCCCCCGCGCGTGTGGGCGGACCGCGACCCCGAAGCAGCAGCACGCCTGGCGACGGCACGTCCCGCTCTCCAGGCGAAGGCCGACGAGCTCAACTTGCCCGTGGAGAACCTCCTCACCCCGGACTACCTCCGGAGAGTTGCCTGGCGGCCGCCGGCGGAAGTATCGCTGGACTCCATCTCAGAAGAATTACGAGCCCTCGGCGCAAGAGACTGGCAAATTTCCCTCGCCGCCCCGATACTGACCGAGGCATGCCTGAACCCCAAACCGCTGCCGGCCAAGGAATCGAAAGCTAAAGAACAGTAATCAGGGATTTGCGGTCCTTGCAGGGCCCGCCGCACGAACACGCGTTCGAGCGGCGGGCCTTTCGCACATCTATGTGTAACCTGACCCCACCCCATGGCCCTTGCACGCTAAGTTACTCATGAGTAACATTGCAGTAATGCCAACTGGAATCCGCTCAGCGGACAACGGTGCCATGTCTCAACGAGGAGTTATTACATGAGTCCAACACGCAATGCCCAGCGGAACGTCCGTGACGTCGTCTTCGTGGACGGGGTCCGCACACCCTTTGGCAAAGCCGGCGACAAAGGCATCTATGCGGGCACCCGCGCCGATGACCTGGTGGTGAAATGCATTCGCGAGCTCATGAGACGCAACCCTTCGCTTCCTGCCGACCGCGTCGACGAAGTAGCCATTGCCGCTACCACGCAGACCGGAGACCAAGGCCTGACCATCGGCCGTACAGCGGCGCTGCTGGCCGGCCTCCCCCGTTCGGTTCCCGGGTTCGCCATCGACCGCATGTGCGCAGGTGCCATGACGGCAGTAACGACGACGGCGAGCGGCATCGGCTTCGGCGCCTACGACGTCGTCATTGCAGGCGGCGTGGAGCACATGGGCAACCACCCCATGGGCGCAGGCGCGGACCCCAATCCGCGCTTCATGTCCGAGCGACTGGTGGATCCCGCAGCCTTGAACATGGGCAATACAGCCGAGAACCTGCATGACCGCTTCCCCGCGATCACCAAAGAGCGCACGGACGCCTACGCCGCAGCGTCCCAGGCCAAGCTGGCCGCAGCCTACGCGAACGAGCAGATCCAGCACGACCTCGTGCCTGTGGCCACCATGAAGCCGGGCCAGGGCTGGGCGCTGCACACCACCGATGAACCCCCACGCCCCGGCACCACTGTGGAGGACCTTGCCGGACTGCGCACCCCCTTCCGCGCCCACGGCCGCGTCACCGCCGGCAATGCTGCAGGGTTGAACGACGGCGCCACTGCTGCTGTCCTGGCGTCCGCGGAGGCCGCAGAAGAACTTGGGTTGCCCGTTAAGATGCGCCTGGTCTCTTACGCGTTCGCCGGCGTCGAGCCTGAAGTCATGGGCATCGGCCCTGTCCCGGCCACAGAGAAAGCACTGAAGAACGCCGGGCTCGGCATCGAAGATATCGGACTGTTCGAGATCAACGAGGCCTTCGCCGTCCAGGTACTCAGCTTCCTGGACCATTTCGGTATTTCCGACGACGACCCCCGCGTCAACCGCTACGGCGGGGCGATCGCCGTCGGACATCCGCTTGCTTCCTCGGGCGTCAGGCTGATGAACCAGCTCGCCCGGCAGTTCGAAGAAGATCCGTCCGTCCGCTACGGCATCACCACTATGTGCATCGGCCTCGGCATGGGTGCCACGGTCATCTGGGAAAACCCCCACCACGCCGATTACCAAGCTTCACTCCCTGAGCCGGCCGCTGCCGCCACCACCACCGAAGGAGCCGCCGCATGAGCGCCGCCGAATTCCAGAAGCTCGCAGCACTGTTCCCCGACGAGGTTGTCACGCACTCCTACGTCCAGGACATCGAGCTCCCCGGTGGTGCGGGAACTTTTGCCCTCATCACCCTTGACAACGGACTGGACCATTCCAAGCCCACCACGCTGGGCCCGAATACCCTGGTTGAGCTGGGCAACGTCCTGGAGGGCCTCAAGGAGCGGGCCGCGCGCGGCGAAATTGCCGGCGTCGGTGTCACGGGCAAGCCCTACTTCCTTGTCGCAGGGGCCGACCTTTCCGCTGTGAAGACACTCAAGGAGCGCGAGCACGGGCTCTGGATGGCCCAGCTCGGCCACGCCGTCTACAGCACGCTGGCGAACCTCGGGGTACCGAGCTTTGCGTTCATCAATGGCCTTGCCCTTGGCGGTGGCCTGGAGATCGCCCTTCAGTCCACGTACAGGACTGTTTCCACAGGTGCCGGTGCGCTGGCACTCCCGGAAGCCTTCATCGGCCTGGTGCCGGGCTGGGGCGGCGTCTATATCCTGCCGCGCCTCATCGGTCCGGAAAACGCGGTCAAGGTGATGATCGAGAATCCGCTCAGCAACAACCGGACACTCACGGGACCCCAGGCCTACGGGCTCGGAGTGGCCGACGCCATGTTCGAGCCCGCAGACTTCCTGGAACAGTCGCTGGCATGGGCCGCACGAGTGATTTCCGGCGATGTCACACCCGAGCGCAGCAACGCGGTGGACGCCTCTGCCGACACAGTGGCCGCCCGCTGGGCAGCAGCGGTGGCGGCGGGCCGTGAGTTTATCGAGGCCAAGACCTCCAACGCCTCACCCGCGCCGGCGAAGGTGCTGGATGTCATGGAAGCCAACCGGACCATGACGCAGCAGGAATCAGCGGAACTCGAATGCGAAACCCTCGCCGGGCTCATGCAGACCGACGAATTCCGCTCCACCGTGTATGCGTTCCTCGACCTCGTACAGAAACGATCCAAGCGTCCTGCCGGAGCTCCGGACCGTAAACTTGCACGCCCGGTGACCAAGATCGGCGTCGTCGGCGCGGGGCTGATGGCCAGCCAGCTGGCCTTGCTGTTCGCCCGCCAGCTCAAGGTGCCCGTGGTCATGACCGATATCGACCAAGCACGGGTGGACAAGGGAGTGGCGTACGTCCACGCCGAAGTGGACAAGATGCTGGCCAAGAAGCGGATCAAGCCGGACGCCGCCAACAGGACCAAGGCGCTGGTCACGGGTTCTGTCTCCAAGGCTGCCTTTGCCGACGCCGATTTCGTCATCGAGGCTGTTTTCGAAGAACTGCACATTAAGAAGCAGGTCTTCGCCGAAGTTGAGGAAATCGTCTCGCCCGAGTGCATCCTGGCGACGAACACGTCCTCGCTGTCCGTCACGGCCATGGCTGAGGACTTGAAGTATCCCGAACGCCTGGTGGGCTTCCATTTCTTCAACCCGGTGGCTGTCATGCCGCTGCTGGAGATCGTGAAGGCTCCCAAGACCGACGACGCCGTCCTGGCCACCGCGTTCGAACTGGCCAAGGGACTCAAGAAGACTGCGGTACTGGTCAAGGACGCGGCCGCGTTCGTGGTCAACCGAATCCTCTTGCGTCTCATGGGAGAGGTCATCGCAGCGTTTGACGAAGGCACCCCCGCGGAGGTCGCCGACACTGCTTTGCGTCCCATGGGCCTGCCCATGTCCCCCTTCACGCTCAGTGCCATGGTGGGACTGCCGGTAGCCCAGCACGTTCAAGAGTCCCTGCACGCAGCGTTCGGTGACCGATTCCCGGTGTCGCAGAACCTGCAGAAGTTGATCGACAACGGCGTGAAAACTCTGTGGGTCACTGGACCCGACGGACAGCCCGTCATTCCTGCGGAAACCCTGGCGATCATGTCCTTCGGCAACACCCCTTCCACGGGTGCCGAAGTCCTGCGCCGCACCCAGGATGCCCTGGCCGAGGAAATCGGCCTCATGCTCGAAGAAGGCGTCGTTGCCGGCCCGGAAGACATCGATCTCTGCGTCATCATGGGTGCCGGTTGGCCGATGTTCCTGGGCGGAATCACCCCGTACCTGGACCGTGTTGGCGCCTCGGAGCGTGTCAACGGCAAGCGGTTCCTGGCACCGGGCGTTGCATCAGCACCGGCCTAAGCCGCCGCTGAACCTCAACGCTCTTTCACATCCCGCGGCCTAAACCGGATCGCTCTCTCACCTTGGTGAGAGAGCGATCCGGTTTTAGCGCTCTTACGTGAGCGGGGGACGCCTGAGACTGGGCGGGATGTGGGAGAGGGCTAGAAAAGCGCCACCTTGGGTGACCTCGGGAAGATGCCGTCCAGTTCCTCGCGGTCCTCCTGCGTCGGAACCCAGCAGACGGCTTCTGCATTCTCGCGGATCTGCTCCGGACGGGTCGCACCGGCAATGACGCTGCTGACTCCGGTTTGGGCCGCCAGCCAGGAGAACGCCAGTTGCAGTTCGGTGATGCCTCGCTCCTTGGCGAACTGGCCGAAACGGCCCAACTGGTCCCAATCGGCGTCGTGCACCAGGTTGGTGCGCGTGTGGCTCAACCGCGAACCTTCCGGAGCCTTGCCAGCGGAGTACTTTCCCGTCAGCAGGCCATTGGCAAGTGGGAAATAGGGAAGCACTCCCAAGGAGAAGGCCTCTGCTGCCGGAAGAACCTCGAGCTCAGCCCGGCGATCCAGCAGGTTGTAGTGGTTCTGCGTCGAAATGAAGCGCACACCGCCGGCCTGGCGTCCTACGTATTCGGCCTCCGCGATCTGCCAGCCGGCAAAGTTGGAATGGCCGATATACCGGACCTTGCCACTGGATACCAGGTCATCAAGCGCGGCAAGAGTCTCGTCGATCGGTGTCCGCGGATCCGGTTTGTGAAATTGGTAGAGGTCGATCCACTCCGTGTCCAGGCGGCGCAGGGATGCTTCAACGGCTTTCACGATGTAGCGGCGTGAACCACGGGCATCGAAATCGTTTCCGTTCACCCCTCGCATGTCCATGCCGAACTTAGTGCCGACAACGACGTCGTCCCGGTGCCCCTTCAGCGCTTTGCCGAGCATCGTTTCGCTGAGTCCGGGCTCACGTCCGTAGACATCTGCGACGTCGAAAAAGGTCACCCCGGCTTCGACGGCGGCATGAACAACCGCGTTGGTGCCTTCCTGGGACTCAGTGGGCGTGTTGGCACGCCCCAGATTGTTGCAGCCCAGCCCTACAGCTGAAACGGTCAGTCCGGAATGGCCAAGGCGTCGGTATTCAGTCATGAAGCCAGCCTATCCCGCCCTCACGGCGGGATAGTCACCCTGGGCAACAAAACACTTAGTTGCCCGCAGCTCCGTAGGAGATTCCCGATTCCTCCATGGCATCCTCGAGCTGGGCAATGGCCACCGGCCCCATCCCGTGCAGTTTGGAGACCTGCCCTTCCCCATACTCGGCCAGCTGCTCCAGCGTTTCTATGCCCTGGTGGGCCAGAGCCCGCTTGGCAGGCGCAGCCAATCCCTTGGGCAGAGGTGTATGTCCGGGCCAATTGCTCTTTGACGGCATGGGGATCCTCCTGATGCGATGGAACCAGTGCTGAGGGTGCTACTTAGAGACTAAAGCCAAGACCCTGCTTGGGCGAGTGCTTGACCTTGAATGCCGTGGGATCGGTGTAGGGCGCGGCAGCCACGGTGAGCTTGGTAAAGTCCAGGTCTTCCCCGCGAACGCAGACCTTGATGGCGTTGACAGCTTTGTTGACGTCCGGGCAGAGGCAGAAGATGTTGAGGTGGCCGTTGCCGATTTCGGATCGGTCCACGACGCCCAGGCCACGCCATGCCAGCTCACCGGTCAGGGCCGTCTTGGCCTTTCGTTCAAGGTGGCGGTCACGTTCGGTGCCGTCCTTTGTCTTGAGCGCAATCTGCGCCACTACCCAGAACTGCTCAGACTCGGGAATCTCCGCGTAGCCGTCTTCCTCACATTGGGCAGCGAAGGCGGCCATCAATCCGTCAACGGAAGAGTCATCACTGACCTCGGTCTCGTTGGTCTTGCTCTGGTGCCCTACGACGCCGTGGTTGACCACAAACTGCTTGTCATCGTCGTCGTACCAGGCCTCCCGAAAGTGGAGGACACCCTCGTCGTCTGTCTTGTATGTCCGGATGATGCCGCTCACGCGCGTCCCTTCCTGAACCATTCCGCGCTCGGACTGTTCGGGTCCTGGACGTTGAACGGTGGTTGCATGGTGTGGACAGCCTCGAAAAGCGTTGCGCATTCGGCGCGCAGGGCGTCCACGATTTCTTCCGGGTAGCCCATGGCCACCCGGTGGTGCTCAAACTCGTCTTCGTCATCAACGAACACTCCATGAACTGTGGAGCGGATGACGTCCAAATCCATATCGATCATGTGGAACTCGGTGACTCCCGGCTTGATGGGAGTCCAATCGTGGCCGGTGGCAAGGTCCACGTAAATCCGGAAATCCCCCGGATAGCTGTCATCGTAGAACGTCACCACGAACTCACCTGTCCGGGGAACCAACAACAAGCAATCGGATGCGGTGTAAAAAGCCGCACCAGGCCGGGAGCAGAACTCCCCCTTGCCCTGGAAAGTCCACCAACCGTGGATGTCTTCACCGAGATAACGGCCGGGCACCACCCAGTGGGCCGTACCGTCAAATTTCCTGTTCCGCGACACAACGAGGTCGCCGGGCAGCAGCGCGCCCGGTCCGCGATCATTCCTCACAGAGTGGGCAAGCTGCCGGTTGTAGGGTGCTCCTGGCCCGGGAGAGGCCGCGCGAAGGGGACCTTTGTCCCCAAAACCTGGGCAACGACGTCGTGAGTGATCTTTTGGGCGGTGAGCCCGACGCGTTCCAGCACCTGTCCGCGGGAGCCGTGCACCAGGAATTCGACTGGCAGGCCGACTTCGTTCAGGGCGGTATCCACCCCTGCTGCCCGCATTTCCTGACGGATACGCGAACCAACGCCGCCGGCGCGGACTCCGTCCTCGATGCAGATCACCAACCGGTGCCGGGCCGCCAACGCAATGATCGACTTCCTGACGGGAAGGACCCAGCGCGGGTCAACCACAGTCGAGCTGATCCCTTGCGCGCCCAGACGGCCAGCCACATCAAGGGCCAGCTCCGACATGGCACCAACACTGACGATCAGGACATCGTTCTCGGTAGAACCCTCCGGCCTGCGGGCAAGGATGTCCACGCCATCGTGGAGCCGTTCGATGGCTTCGACTTCGGAGCCGACACTGCCCTTGGAGAAACGGACCACGGTCGGAGCGTCATTGATGGCGACGGCCTCGCGCAGTTCCTCGCGGAGCCGGGTGGCATCACGCGGGGCAGCCAGATGCAGGCCCGGGACGATTTGAACCATTGCCATGTCCCACATGCCGTGATGGCTGGGCCCATCGGGGCCGGTCACGCCGGCGCGGTCCAGGACAACCGTGACACCGGCCTTGTGCAGCGCCACATCCATGAGGAGCTGGTCGAAGGCACGGTTTAAGAATGTTGCGTACACCGCCACGACCGGATGCAGGCCGCCAAAAGCCATTCCAGCGGCCGAGGTCAGCGCGTGCTGCTCGGCGATGCCGACGTCGATAACGCGCTCCGGGTGGCGCTCTGCGAACTTGTGCAGCCCGACCGGAATAAGCATGGCACCGGTAATGCCGACAATGTCCTCACGTTCGTCGGCAATATCGGCGATCTCCTCGGCGAACACCGAGGTCCAGGACCTGGCTCCAGGAGTTTCGGTGGACTCCCCCGTCTCCGGGTCGATTATGCCGACGGCGTGGAACTGGTCCGCCTCGTTGGCCAGCGCCGGAGCGTAGCCGTGGCCTTTTTCGGTCATGGCGTGCACGATCACCGGCCCGCCGTAAGCCTTGGCGGTGTTCAGCGCATGCTCCATGGCCTGGAGGTTGTGTCCGTCCACAGGCCCGATGTACTTCATGCCGAGGTCCTCGAACATGCCCTGCGGAGCCCACCAGTCCTTGATGCCCTTCTTCATGGCATGCAGGCTCTTATAGGTGAACTGCCCGGCGGGGCCGCCGTTCTGAAGCTTCTTCTTCCACCAATCAAGCATCCGTTCGTAGGCCGGAGCCGTACGGAGAGAGTCGATGGTGGGGCGCAGTGAGGCAAGGTAGTCGGCCAAACCGCCGACGGTAGGGGCATACGAACGCCCATTGTCATTGACAACGATCACAACGCGACGCCGCTTGTCCGCGGCGATGTTGTTGATGGCTTCCCATGTCATCCCACCCGTCAGCGCACCGTCACCTACAATGGCGACGACGAACCGGTCGCCTTCGCCGGTCAGCTGGCGGGCACGGGAAATACCGTCCGCCCAGGACAGCGACGACGACGCGTGGGAACTCTCCACGATGTCGTGCTCGGACTCGGCACGATCCGGATAGCCTGAGAGGCCGCCCTGCTGGCGGAGGGTGCTGAAGTCCTGCCGTCCGGTCAGGAGCTTGTGCACGTAGGACTGGTGCCCCGTGTCGAAAATGATGCTGTCGCGCGGGGAATCGAACATCCGATGGACGGCGAGGGTAAGTTCAACCACACCCAGGTTCGGACCAAGATGCCCGCCTGTCGCCGCGACGTTGGTGATCAGGAAGGCCCTGATTTCGCCGGCCAGTTCTTCCAGCTCTTTGCCGGACAGTTTGGCCAGGTCCTGTGGATCCTTGACGGTTTCCAAAAGTCCCAACGGCCCTCCTTAGGGTGAATGACGTGCTCGTTAACTTTAGCGCGTGCCCGGAGTCCACGCGTTTCCCGGCGGCATCACCGCTGGGGCGCCAGATGTCCCTGACGCCAGCAGCCCCGGCCGGTCGGATGACCAGCCGGGGCTGCATGGCACGGAATCAGCTGTGACCAGCCGGATTCACTATGCGGAGATCTGCCGCAGGACGTACTGCAGAATGCCACCGTTGCGGTAGTAATCTGCTTCGCCCGGGGTGTCGATGCGCAGTACGGCGTCGAATGACTTGGACGAGCCATCCTCAGCCGTTGCCGTGACCTTGAGGGTCCTTGGCGTGGTGCCGTTGTTCAGCTCGGTAACGCCTTCCACGGAGAACGTCTCCGTGCCAGTGAGGCCGAGTGTCGCAGCGGATTCGTCCGCAGGGAACTGCAGCGGAAGAACACCCATGCCGATCAGGTTGGAGCGGTGGATACGCTCGTAGCTTTCGGCGATGACTGCCTTGACGCCCAAGAGGGCGGTACCCTTGGCTGCCCAGTCACGGGACGAGCCGGAACCGTACTCCTTGCCGGCCAGGACAACCAGGGGCGTTCCTGCGGCCTGGTAGTTCTGGGCAGCGTCGTAGACGTAGGCCTGAGGGGCACCTTCCTGGCTGAAGTCGCGGGTGAAGCCACCTTCGACGCCGTCCAGGAGCTGGTTCTTGATGCGGATGTTGGCGAAGGTGCCACGGATCATGACTTCGTGGTTGCCACGGCGCGAACCGTAGGAGTTGAAGTCCTTGCGCTCCACGCCGTTGGCCAGCAAGTACTGGCCCGCCGGGGTGTCCGACTTGAAGGAACCGGCCGGGGAGATGTGGTCTGTGGTGACGGAGTCGCCCAGCTTCAGGAGCACGCGGGCACCCGAAATGTCCTGGACGGGATCCGGCTGGGCCTTCATGCCCTCGAAGTATGGGGGCTTCCGGACGTACGTGGAATCCTCGGCCCAAACGAACGTGTCGCCGGCGGGCGTGTCGAGCGCCTTCCAGCGGTCGTCGCCGTCGAAGACGCCTTCGTAACCCTTGGCGAACATGCCTTCGTCGATGGAGGAGTCGATGACTTCCTGCACCTCCGTGGGGTTCGGCCAGATGTCCTTGAGGAAGACCTCGTTGCCCTCGGAGTCGGTTCCCAGGGAATCGGTGTCGAAGTCAAAGTCCATGGAACCGGCCAGTGCATAGGCGATGACCAGCGGCGGGGAGGCCAGGTAGTTCATCTTGACGTCCGGGTTGATGCGGCCTTCGAAGTTGCGGTTACCCGAGAGCACTGCAGTTACGGAGAGGTCGTTGGCCTGGATGGCTTCAGAGATTTCCGGCTCCAGCGGGCCGGAGTTACCGATGCACGTCGCGCAGCCGTAACCCACGATGTAGAAGCCCAGCTTCTCCAGGTACGGGGTCAGTCCGGACTTCTCGTAGTAGTCGGTGACTACCTTGGAACCGGGAGCAACAGAGGTCTTGACCCACGGCTTGGAAGTCAAACCCTTATCCACGGCGTTGCGGGCAAGGAGAGCAGCCGCAAGCATGACCGAAGGGTTGGACGTGTTGGTGCAGGACGTGATCGAAGCGATCGATACCGCGCCGTGGTCCAGTTCGAATTCGCGGCCATCAGCTGTGGTGACCTTGACCGGCGATGATGGACGGCCGTGCGCACCGTTGGCAGCCGAGAAAACGCGGCTCGTCTCCGTAGTGTGCGAGTCAGCGTGCGTGAAGGAGGGGGCGTCCGAAGCCGGGAAGGATTCGTCCAATGCCTCGTCAACGCTGCCGTCTTCGATGGCGACGTAGTTGTGGATGTCCTTGCGGAACTGTTCCTTCGCATCCGTGAGCTCAATGCGGTCCTGGGGACGCTTGGGGCCGGAGATGGACGGAACAACCGTGGACAGGTCCAGCTCGAGGAACTCGGAGAAACGCAGTTCACGGGAAGGATCGTGCCAGAGGCCCTGTTCCTTGGCGTATGACTCCACCAGGGCAACATTTGCTTCAGAGCGGCCGGTGAGGCGCAGGTAGTCAAGGGTGACGTCGTCGATCGGGAACATGGCGGCCGTGGAACCGAATTCCGGGCTCATGTTGCCGATGGTGGCGCGGTTGGCCAGCGGCACGGCTGCAACGCCTTCGCCGTAGAACTCAACAAACTTGCCAACTACACCGTGCTTGCGCAGCATTTCGGTGATGGTCAGGACGACGTCGGTAGCGGTGGCGCCTGCGGGGATGCTGCCGTTGAGCTTGAAGCCAACAACGCGGGGAATCAGCATGGATACGGGCTGGCCGAGCATGGCGGCCTCGGCTTCGATGCCACCGACGCCCCAGCCCAGGATGCCAAGGCCGTTGACCATGGTGGTGTGCGAGTCAGTACCAACGCAGGTGTCCGGGTAGGCGCGCAGAACGCCGTCGACCTCGCGGGTCATGACCGTGCGTGCCAAGTACTCGATGTTGACCTGGTGCACGATGCCGGTTCCCGGGGGAACAACCTTGAAGTCGTTGAAGGCTGTCTGGCCCCAGCGGAGGAACTGGTAGCGCTCACCATTGCGCTGGTATTCGATCTCCATGTTGCGCTCCAGTGCGCCGGCGTTGCCGAAGGCGTCGATCTGGACGGAGTGGTCGATGACCATTTCTGCCGGCGCCAGCGGGTTGACTCGCTTGGGGTCACCGCCGAGTTCCTTGACGGCCTCGCGCATGGTGGCGAGGTCAACGATGCAGGGAACGCCAGTGAAGTCCTGCATGATGACACGTGCCGGGGTGAACTGGATTTCCGTGTCGGGCTCCGCATTGGGGTCCCAACCGGCAAGGGCGCGGACATGGTCAGCCGTTATATTGGCGCCATCCTCAGTCCGCAGGAGGTTTTCAAGCAATACCTTGAGGCTGAACGGAAGGCTGTCTGCGCCCTCTACGGAGTTCAACCGGAAAATTTCATAGTCGGTGCCGGCTACATTCAGTACGCCTTTGGAACCGAAGCTGTCCACAGTGCTCATGGCAGGACTCCTCTCGCAACAGTTTCATCTTTGTCGCGTGGTTGGCCGCTAGCCAGTTAGGCACACCTTACTTAGCCGGGCGGCATCTTTGTTGGTCACCCCGCCCCCGGAGGCCTTCACATCCAGTTGAGCGGGACTACTAGGCCCATCGTAGTGGCTTTATCTCCGCGGAGGGCAGGAGCCACCCAAGCCGCCGCGCCCGCAGTCTCCCGCGGGCCGGGGGCCTGTCCCTCCTAGGCGGGAGGAACAATCAGGCCGACAGTTTCCACGTGGTGCGTGTGGGGGTACAGATCAAAGGCCCGCAGTGACTCAAGCCGCCAGCCACCCTGGTGGAAGTAACCCAGATCACGGGCAAAGGACGCGGGATCGCAGGACACATAGGCGATGGCGCGGGGGCCGGTGGCCATGAGTTGCTTGACCACTGACTTGCCTGCGCCGGCGCGCGGCGGATCCAGCACCAGGGAGTCGAAACTGCGGGCACGCTGATGCAACACCCGCTCCACACGACCCTGGATGATCTCTACCTGGGGTGCTCCATGGAGGTTTTTCCGTGCGTCCCGGCTGGTACCCGGGGAGCCTTCGACCGACAGAACCGAACCGGTAACCCCTACGACGTCCGCCAGAAGGGCAGTAAACAGTCCCGCACCGGCGTACAGATCGGCCACGGCAGCGCCGGGGTGCAAATACCCGCCCCCGGAAAGATAGTCGGTCACGGCGCCAGCCAGCGTGTCAGGCGCTTCTTTGTGGATTTGCCAGAAACCCTCACCCGTAACCCGGTACTCGTGGCCGGCGGCACTCTCCTGGACCCATGTCCTTCCCCGGAGCTGCTGGACCCCGCCCTTGCCGGGATCGAAAGCCGCCACGGAAATATCGTGCGGCAGTTGGGACACAATACTGTGCAACCTCTTGGGGCTGGTGCCCTCCTCCGGCGCAAGGAGCACCAGCGGCCTGGAACCATTGGAGGGAACGGCAACCTCAACCCGGGCAATGCCGGAAAGATCGACATCCCATAACCGGAGATCGTTGATTCCTTGAAGTGCCAGCGGCATCTCCTTGATGGGCAGCACCACATCCGATCGATGCGCGTGCATTCCCAAACGGCCGTTGGCGGTTACCCCGAAGCTGGCGCGCGTGCGCCAGCCGAGTCCGCCGTCGTCGGAAGCCCCGGCTGCCTCCACCTCGGTGGCGAGCTCGAGACCGGCGAGCCGCTTCAACTGCTCAGCCAGGACCTCTGCCTTCAGCTCCCGCTGCCTGGCAAGTGAGATATGCCCCAGCTCGGCACCGCCGACAGGAGGGGTGCCGCGTTTCCAGGAGGCCAGGGCGTCGGCCGGCTTCCAGAAATGGGGCACGCGATCGGGTGAGGGTTCAAGGATCTCGACGACGTCGGCACGCCAGAAGCGCGACGACTCACCAGCGTCGGTCAACCTGATACGGACCTTCTCACCGGGGATGGCATGCCGGACGAAGATGACACGGCCTTCGTGGCGCGCCACAAAATGCCCGCCGTGGGCGATGGAACCGACCGTGACGACCGCTTCATTGCCTTCCACTGCTTGGTTTCCAGGTGTATTGCTGTGCCCAGTGTGGGCGGAATTGCTGTGGGAGGTCATTAGGTATCCTGCAGTGCCTTTGCTTCTTCGGACGATTTCAATTGCCAGGGAACGCTGGCAACCATGACTCCGGGTTCAAAGTGGAGCCTCGTCTTGATCCTGAGTGCTGTCTGGTTGTGGACCAGCTGTTCCCACCACTTGCCCACCACGTACTCGGGAATGTAGACGACGATGAGGTCGCGTGGTGAATCGCGGCGCATGTTCTTGATGTAATCCATGATGGGCGTCACGGTCTCGCGGTATGGACTGGCCAAGACCGTCAGCGGAACGGGAATTTCCAGTTTCTCCCAGTCCCTGACGGTGTGTTCGGTCTCCTCGGAGTTGATGTCAACGGTTATGGCGTCCAGGCGGGAGGGCCGCGATGCCCGGGCATAGGCCAGCGCCCGCAGCACAGGCTTGCGGACGTGCGAGACCAGGAGTACAGCGTGGACACGGGTCGGCAAGGCCCGGGGAGAGGAATCCTCATCCACGGCGAGTTCTTTGGCCACGTTGTCATAATGGGCACGGATGCTCCACATGATGAGGAACAGGATGAACATGGCGAGCAGGGCGATCCAGGCTCCCTGTTCAAACTTGGTGATCAGGACAATGACCAGCACCAGCGCGGTCATGCCAAAGCCCATCATGTTGATGGTGCGGGATTTGATGATCCTGCGCCGGACAGCTTTGTCCTTGGCCAGCTTGAGCTCGCGGCCCCAGTGTCGGATCATGCCGAGTTGGCTGGCTGTAAAGGAAATGAAGACACCCACGATGTACAGCTGGATCAGTTTGGTGACATCTGCATTGAATGCCAGGATCAGCACCAGGGCTCCCGCCGCCAGGGCCAGGACGCCGTTGCTGAACGCGAGCCTGTCGCCGCGCGTCCGCAACTGGCGCGGAAGGTAGCCATCCTGGGCCAGGATGGAGCCCAGGACAGGGAATCCGTTGAAGGCCGTATTGGAGGCAAACACAAGGATGATGCCCGTGGCTGCAACCACCACATAGAAGGGTATGGAGCCGGCGCCGAAGATCGTGTCCGCAATCTGGCTGATTGCCGGCGTCTGGATGTACCCCTCGTCAAGGGGTTTTCCATCCACCAGGAACTCCCGGGCAGGATCCAGCACGATATGCACCTTGGTGGCGTTGGCCAGGTACAGGATTCCGGCCAGCATGGAGGCAGCTATCACACCAAGCAGCAGCAACGTGCTTGCAGCATTCTTACTCTTGGGCTTCTTGAAGTTCGGCACGCCGTTGCTGATGGCTTCAACACCTGTCAGGGCGGCGGCGCCCGAGGAGAAGGCACGAAGCAGCAGGAAGGCACCGGCCAGGCCAACCAGGCCTTCATCGAATCCAGGCGCGGGAACGATGGTGAAGTGTGCTGACGGCGCCTCCCCCAACTGGCCTGTCACGGCCTGGAAGATACCCACCGCGGTCATGCCAAGGATGGACGCCATGAAGATATAGGTGGGAACGGCGAACACGGTGCCGGCCTCTTTGATGCCCCTGAGGTTGACCAGCGCGAGGATGATGACACCGATCGTGGCGATGAGGGCTTGCTGCCCATGAAGGGACGGGATGGCAGTCGTCAGATAAGTGGCTGCTGAGGACATCGACACCGCAACAGTCAGGACATAGTCCACCAGCAGGGCGGACGCAACAGTCAACCCCGCGTACTTGCCAAGGTTGACGTTGGCGATCTCGTAATCGCCGCCACCGGAAGGGTACGCGTGGACATTTTGGCGATAGGACGCCACGACTGTGAGCAATACCACCATGACGGCGAGGCCCACCAACGGCGAGAACGCGACGGCGCTCACCCCTGCAAGGGCCAGCGTCAGCAGGATTTCATCCGGTGCATACGCTACGGAGGACAGGGCGTCCGAGGCGAAGATCGGCAAGGCGATGCGCTTGGGCAGCAGCGTGTGGGACAGCCGGTCGTTCCGGAAGGGCCGGCCCACCAGCACCCGCTTCGCGGCATTCAAAATTGTCAGCACTCCGCAAAGCTACTCTGAATACCCTGCGATGTCATGACGGCGAAGACGTGCTTAGCCACGTGGCAACGGTAAAGTCATACCGAGCGGCAGGGACGACACACATTAGGAGACACGGTGGCTCACTTCGTGATCATGGGTTGCGGGCGTGTTGGCGCAACCCTGGCACACACTTTGGAGGATGCAGGCCATTCGGTGGCCATCATCGATCAGGACGAGCGGGCCTTCCGGCGTTTGCGCAAGTCCTTCACCGGGCGGAAAGTCACTGGGGTTGGCTTTGACCGGGACACTCTCAAGCAAGCAGGTGTGGAGGAGGCCTATGCGTTCGCGGCGGTTTCCAGCGGTGACAACTCCAACATCCTGGCCACCCGTGTGGCCCGCGAGACCTTCCATGTCGCCCACGTGGTGGCGCGCATCTACGATCCCGGACGCGCAGAAATTTACCAGCGCTTGGGAATCCCTACAGTTGCCGCAGTGCGCTGGAGCGCTGACCAAGTCCTCCGCCGTATCCTGCCCGAACAGCATTTGGCAGGCGATTACCGCGAACCGTCCGGACGCTTGGTCCTGGCCGAAGTGGACCTTCACCCGGAGTGGATCGGCCACAGGCTCAGCTCCATCGAACAAGCCGCGGGTATCCGCATCGCTTTCCTCACCCGCTTCGGCGAGGGCTTGCTCCCCCAAGGCGGCACCGCCTACCAGGAAGGCGACACTGTCCACGCCATGCTGAACCTGGAACGAACATCCGAGATCAGCCGGATCCTCGCCAAAGCACCCGCCAAGGAGTCTTAGTGAAAGTTGTCATTGTTGGCGCAGGCAGCGTCGGCTCGTCCATCGCGCGTGAGCTCCTGGCCCATCAACACCAGATCCTGCTCATCGACCTCAAGCCCGAGGTCATTGGACGCAGCGGGCTCCGCGGCGCCCGCTGGCTGGTGGGAGACGCCTGCGAATTGAGCACCCTGCAAGACGCCAAACTTGACGATGCCGACGTCGTTGTTTCGGCCACCGGCGACGACAAAGTCAACCTGGTGGTCTCGCTCCTGGCCAAAACCGAATTCGGCGTGGGACGCACGGTAGGACGCGTTAACAACCCGAAGAACGACTGGATGTTCAACGACTCCTGGGGCGTTGACGTCGCAGTCAACACCCCGCAGCTGATGACGGCACTGGTGGAGGAAGCCGTGGAGATTGGCGACATCGTGCGCCTGCTGACTCTGCAAACCGGCGTGGCCTCCATTGTCGAGTTCACTGTTCCGCACGACTCCCATGTCATTGGAAGTACGGTAGGCGACATCGAATGGCCCGAAGATGCCACGCTTGTGGCCATCCTCCGCGACCAGGCTCCGATTACCCCTACCCGCGATGACGTCCTGGACGGCGGTGACGAACTCTTCTTCGTCACCACCATCGCAGCCGAAGACGGGCTCCGCGCCTTGTTGTCGAAAAATTCACGGGCAAGTCACGCAAGTGGCGACCACGCGGCAGAAGCCGATCAGGTCTCTGACGACGACGGCTTCGACGGCTGAACCGCCGGCTTGGTGACCAGCCAGGCAACCCACAAGCCCAGGATGTAGAGCGGGGCACCCATCAGGAGTCGGGTAGTTGCGAGTGCGGTCAGTCCGGCTTCGCCCATGAAATACAGCGGCACTTGCACCACCAGGCGCAGGGCCAACACGGCCACCACGATCCACGTGCCCAACTTGTAGGAGCGGAGCCGTTCCGGGTTCTTCCGCCATTCAAGTCCCTCGTTGCGCACAAAGCCGAAGAGCAGACCCGCAACAGGCCATTTGAGCGCGATCGAAAGCACCATGGCCGCGATGTAGGCCAGGTTGGTGAAGAAGCCCAGCACATAGAAGTCCTCGGCCTTGCCGGTGGTGTTCGCCAACCAAGCCGAAATACCGACGCCGACCACCCCCGCCAGCGCTTGTGTCAAGGGGCGCCGCTGGACCAGTCGAACGACGGTGAAGACTGCGGCGGCAGCAAGGGCCGCAATGAGCGACGGCGTCAGGTCGCGCGTGATGGTGAAGGTCACCAGGAAGAGGAGCCCCGGGAGGATGCTTTCGGCAATGCCCTGTACGCCGCCGGCCGACTTCAGCATGTCGACGTGGCCGGCGCTGTTACGGTGGAGCCCGGCTTTTTCGGCGTATCCCGCAGCGATGTCGGACATACGCGGGCCTTCGCTGGCGGGCTTGGGTACATCAGTGCGATGGGTGTCGCCCTGCTTCGGCGAGGACGACCCGCTGTCCTTGGGCTCTGATCCGTTGGCCACGGTCATAGGTGCTCCTGACGGGAAAGTATTTCGTAGCGCGGGTTGAACATGGCGGGTAAGCCGTCGAGCTGGGTCACCATGCCGTCCAGGCGAAGTTCAACGCCTGCTTCGATGCCGGGCACCCGTGTCCGTCCCAGCCAAATCACCCTTAAGCGATCGTACTGTTTCCTGGCGCCTGCAGCCGTTGGCTGGGTTGGGACCCCTGGCCGCAACGCGTCCACCACAATGGCGGAGAAGAACGGTTGCGCGCTGGGCGGCTGGTGCGTCACGGACTCGATGAAACCGGCGCACACGGCCCTTCCCCGTTCGGGAAGGTCGCGGATCCCCACGTCCCCGGGAGGTTGGGCAGCCACTCCACCCTGGCCTGGCGAGTCAGCCAATCTGGGTGGTCTCCGGGCCTCGCTCAGGCTGTTGCAAGGAAGGGGCCGACGGCGGGACGGTACCTTGGGGGGCACCGGCCTGGCCGGGTACGGCGGCATCCTTGGGCAAGCGCAGTTGCAGCAATTCCCGCGGAGGCATCGGGTTGTCACCCCGGACCACCACCACACGGCGGAACAGATCCTCGAGGCCTGCGGCAGCGTCACGCTCCAAGGCCGCCTGTCCACCCAGGACGCCTCGAAGGAACCATCGCGGTCCATCCACACCCATGAAGCGTGCGGCGCGGAAGCCCTTGCTTCCGTCAGCAGCTTCAGCAGGCAGCTTGGCCACAAGCTCTGTTCCGAACTCGCCCTGGATTTCCTCGGTCTCGCCGCCCTGGCTGGCTACGGACTGGGAGATCTGTTCCCGGATTTCATCCCACAGTCCTTCAGAGCGGGGGGCAGCAAACGCCTGAAGCTGCAGGCTGGAGCCACCCAGGTCCAGAGTCACGGCGACTACACGCTGGGTGGCCTCTTCCACCTCCAAACGGAGCTGGAGGCCTTCAGAGGGAGCGATCAGGAGGGCACCGAGGTCCACATAACCGTCGCGGCTGTCGATCTCATCAACGTCCAGCGGCCCCTTGCCGAGGCGGAAGTCGCCGGGAACGCGGTCCCCGGCGGCTGGGGTCTCCTCAGAACCTGCACCGGATTCCTCGACGGTGCCGGCAATGTCTGCCCGCTCGGCCTTGGACTTTTTACCGCGCCCAAAAAGCATTGGGTTTTCTCCTTAGTAGTGATCTATCCCCAAGTAAACCGCAAGCGCGGTGGTCCACGGTAACCAGGCCATGGCGTCAGTTGTCCGCCGGTGGCCACTGCCCCTGGCGCGACCGGCTCAGGCCTTCGGTGCGTTGAATCCTCCGGTAGACCCGAATCCTCCGGTACCACGGACCGTTTCGGACAACTGGTCAACGGCGACGAACCGTGCATACTCGACCCTCTGGATGACCATCTGGGCAATTCTATCGCCGCGTTTGAGGCTTATGGCGGTGCTTTGGTCGGTGTTCAGCAGGGTCACTGCGATTTCGCCCCGGTATCCCGCATCCACGGTTCCTGGTGCGTTGACGACGGTCAGACCGTGCTTGGTAGCGAGCCCTGAACGGGGATGGATAAGGGCGACAAAGCCGTCCGGGAGAGCAATGGAGACTCCCGTCGGTACCAGCTTGCGTTCCCCGGGAGCCAGGTGGACATCCTCGCGGGCCCGAAGATCTGCTCCGGCATCACCCGGGTGGGCGTAGGAGGGGGCTTCCAGGCCGTCGTCGAGCATTTTCAGCTGTACGTCCAAGGTCGGGGCGCCGTAGCCTGCGGTGGTCTCCGCGTCCGGGCTTACAGGGTCTTTACTGAATACTGCAGTCTCATTGCTCACAGTGGTTCATTCTACTGTTACTGGCATTTCCTGTTCTGCCCGTGGGCGTTGCCCGGACGGACATCCGGGAGCCGGGGGCCGGATAAACTGGTGGTATGCCTACGCCTGACCAGTCCTCCCCCGTGCCTGCCCGGAACAACCCCACCGCTCCTGGAGTCCTGTACACGGAGAAGTTGTGGCCGTCGTTGTGGATCTGGATTGTCGTTGTCGGACTCTCAAGCGCCGGGCTGCTGATGTTCGGCCCCATCAGCCCAGCTGCAGCCATCATCGCCGCACTTGCGTTGCTGGCGATCATGACCACCATGCTGGTCCTTTCCACTCCCACTATCACGGTCACCTCGGACACCGTACGAGTGGGCCGGGCCAGCATTGACCGTGCGTTCGTAGGCTCAGTCCAGGCGTTCAGGAAAGCGGAGGCGACAGCTGAGCGCGGGCCGCGCCTGAACGGGTTGGCCTACATGTGCTTCCGTGGGTGGATCGATCCCGTGGTCAAGATCGAGATCACGGATCCCGCCGACCGCACCCCCTATTGGCTGGCCTCCTCGCGTAGGCCTGAAGAACTCGTTGCCGCCCTGGCAGCACCCCGGCCCTGAAGCCAGCCGCCGGGTCCGGTTCAGCTCTCACATTCGGTGCAATAGAGGTGGCCGCCCCGTTCCGCGGCGATCTGGGACCTGTGCTTGACCAGGAAGCAGTTGAAACACGTGAACTCATCAGCCTGAGGAGGCATCACCTGAATCAGGAGTTCCTCTCCCGAGAGGTCGGCTCCCGGCAGTTCGAACCCGTCAGCAAGATCTGTCTCATCGACATCAACAGCTGAGGACTGCTTTCCCGACTGGCGCGTTTTGAGCTCCTCCAGGGAATCCTCGCTGACGTCTTCCTCTGTCTTCCGGGGAGCATCGTAATCGGTAGCCATGGTCTTTCCTTGTCCTCCGTCCCTGCTGTGCGTGGGATCCCGGGCAACACCCTTTCGTGCCGCCCGGTGTATGCAACACCGGGCACGTCGGATTTGTGCCCGATATCGGCCAGATTGTCCTCCGCCGCCCATCAAAAGTCCATAGCGCTTCCCTGGGCCCATAGATGCTCCCACTCTGCCCGGTTTTCTGCGGAATATCACGGCACGCCCTCCCTCCTAGTAGGAAATGCTCCCGGCTGGTGGCAGAGTTTCGAATGTCAGTTATGCCATGGTGGAGGGTGTTATGCAGGATCTACGGCTGGTAGGCGTCCACGACGACGGCGGGCATCTGCTCTTAAGCGGCCCGGGCGGTGCGATGTTCCAGCTTCCGATCGACGAGGCTTTGAGGGCGGCAGCGATCCGGACACCGGCACAGGTGGCCGCCCGCGCCTCCAACACACCCATTGCCATGTCCCCCAGGGACATCCAGGCCAGAATCCGCAGCGGTGCGACCGCAGCGGAAGTATCCGAACTGTCAGGCCTCCCGCTGGCAAACGTCCAGCGCTACGAGGGTCCCGTCCTCGCCGAGCGCGAGTACGTTGCCCGTCAGGCTCGTGGCATTGAAGTTGCCGCCCCGGCTCCGGGCCATGACGCGTATCGTTCCGCTTTCGGAGATGCACCAGCCACTCTGGGCGACATGGTGGAGCACAGGCTGTCCGCACACGGCATCGACGCGTCGACAGTGGAGTGGGATTCGTGGCGCCGCCCCGACGGTTCCTGGACTGTCGTTGCCAGGTTCGAGGCCGTTCCCGGCACGCATGGCAGTATCGGCGAGGAGCCGCCGGCGATGTGGACTTTCAGTCCCCAACGAAAGTCCTTGCAGAACGCAAACCGCTGGGCCCAGCAGCTCAGCGAACTTGAGCCGCTGGATGGCCCGGTACCTGCCCGGCGCCTCGCCGCGGTCTCCGACCGTCCCTTCGATTTTGAAACCGACGCCGAAACGGCTGCACGCGCCTCCGCCAAGGAATCGGACAGCCTCCTGGAAATGCTCCGCTCACGCCGTGGCCAGCGCCTCGGCGTCGACGAGGACGGCGACGACGCCCTGGCTGTCTTGTTGAGCAACGTGCCAGCGGCCCATCCACGACCGGGCGACGACGAGGCCGAGGTGCCGACCGAAACCGACGATGCGAACCGCGGCTCCGAGGTTTCCGTGGAAGAGGAACTTGCACGCAGGGACGGCCGGCCCTCGATGCTATCCCGGCTGAGCCTTGCGCCGCGCCACTTCGAAGCCGATGACGACGACGATTCCCTGAAGCTCCACAATGGCGTCAGCACCGATACCCGGGAGATCACCGTCGTCGCCAGCCCGCTCCGTCCTGTCACACCTCTCGTGGGCCGCAAACCGGCCGGTCTCGACGAGTTGCTGGGTGGCGGTCCGGCAGCACAAGCACCTGCAAATGACGACGGCGGCCACACTGAAGACGTCATTGGCGACGTTGCGCCGACAGAGGAAGCACCCTCGGAAGAGGGCGGCGAACCGGACGCCCGGCAACACGTCGAAGCACCGGCAGAACGCCAACCGGCACGGCCCAAGAGGTCGAGCATTCCCAGTTGGGATGAGATCGTTTTCGGAGCGCGCGGAGACTAGCCTTGAGTGCCCGGCTGGCCCTGCGTGCCGGGCTGTCCGGCTCCCGGCCAGAGGCACGCATCAATGTCGAACGGCAAGGGCTGATCGGCGCCGGCCATAAGGTTGGCGCCGTGGGCGGTGACCCTGCGCATGTAGTGGCGGCGGCACAACGTTTCATAGCCTACGACGCCGGCATCGGACCGGCCTTCGCTGTCTCCGGAGGTAGGTGCGACATCGCCCACCATGACCTGTTCGCCTTCCACCACCATGATGCCGTTGAGCGTCCGGGCGTTCTGGGTAGCCCTTCGGCCGCACCAGCACAGCGCCTCGACCTGCAGGACCTGGACCCTGTCCGCCAGCTCAATGAGCCGCTGTGAGCCGGGGAACAAGCGGGTTCTGAAATCGGACGTGATGCCAAACGCGAAGACGTCCACGTCCATCTCATCCACCACCCGTGCCAACTGTTCGACCTGGCCCGGTGAATAGAACTGGGCTTCGTCACAGATGAGATAGTCCACCCGGAGTCCGCTGGTTCGGCGGATCACTACTTCATCCCAGAAATCGGTTGCGTCTTCGACTTCCACTGCGTCGGTCTGCAGGCCCAGGCGGCTCGAAATCACGGAATCGCCGGCCCGGTCGTTTCGGCTGAACCGGACACCACCACGTCCACGGGCGCGGTGGTTGTGGTCCATTTGGAGCGCCAGCGTCGATTTTCCGCAGTCCATGGTCCCGGAGAAAAAGACCAGTTCAGCCACGTTTGCCCTTCCTGCCGGTTGCACTGAAGCACACGAGAGGCACTTCGCGCTCAGCCCGGGTCAAGGAACCATGCTGTCCCACGACTTCCAGTGAGGACGGACGCACGCGGCGGGTGTCGTACAGGGCCAGCGTATCCCTGGCCGCAATCATGACATCGCCGATCCTCGGAGCGACCGAAGGAAGAACGTCGCCGAACAGCCCGGCGGCCACGGCTTGTTCGCGCGTGAAGACCCAGATCCTCTCGCCAAACCGCCGCCTCCAGGCATCCACCAGCGAAGTACGGTGGGCATCAGTGGCATCAGGTTCCAAGTAGAGATGCACCATGCGGGGTTCTCCCGCTGTGTGCCGGACACCTGCCACCAGCGACTCATCGGCCGAGAAGTCGATCCGCTGGGAGTCCGGGACGTCCAGCATGCCGTGGTCGCCGGTCAACAGGATGGTGGTGCCTGCAGGCAGTGTCGCGGAGAGCCTCTTTATCGTGGAGTCAAGCTCCTCGATCTGGTGCTCCCAGCGGTCGGACTGGCATCCGTAGCGGTGACCGGCCTTGTCCAATTCGTTGGCGTAGAAGTACATCAGCGACCGGCCACCGCCGGACATGGCCTCGGCCGCGGCGGCGGTCCGGGCGTGCAGGGACGTCCCTCCCACGAAGCGACTCCCGCGCAGCGCTGCTTGTGTCATGGGCGAGTTGCCGAACTGGGGCAGGCTTACGGTGACAACGTCCAGCTCCTGGGCTACGCGTTCAAAGACCGTTGGATGCGGCTGCCACGTCGCAGGATCCACCTGCGCGTCCCAGTTGCCCAGAAGGTTGACAACCTTGTCCTGGGCAGGGTCCAGCACGTCATAGCCGACCATTCCGTGGTGTCCGGCCGGCAGTCCTGTGCCAAGGCTCGCCAAGGAAGCTGCCGTGGTGCTGGGAAAGGCAGCATCCAGCCATGCCGGGACGTTCCCTTGGCCTGCGGCAACAACCGAACGCAGGAACGGTGTGTGGGAGGCCTTCTGCTTGAGCAGGTTCCGTCCCAGTCCATCGGCGAGGACAACGCAGACACGCTGGGTGGACGGCAGCTGGAGCTGGTTGGTGAAACCGGGGACACCGAGGGCGGCCGCGGAACTCGTCAGAACTTCAGCGATCGATTTGGTCCCGAAGAGCGGTGGTGCCGGAAGCTCAGTTGTCGTCGTCGACGCGGGGGTCTGCGCGGTGTCGCTCAACGCTGGTGTCCGCGGCTCAGGCGGTTGCTGAAAACGCCCGAACGAGGCCTGGGGGCCGGAATACTGGAGTGCTGGACCGGGGCTGGGTTTCCCGTGTTGACTGCACGCAGGGCGCGCGCAAAGAGTTTGGCGTCCTGGACAGCCTGAAGCCCGTCAGCTTCGGCGCTGATGCGCAGCACAATGTCTTCCTGGGCGATGGTCCCGGTGTAGCCATGATCGGCCTCGCATTGGGGATCCCCACAGCTTGCCGGCCCCATGTCCAGCCGCTGCCCGCCCGACCACGCGATGGATACGGTCAGCTCCCGGACGGGATCGGAGGACTTGTAGTTTTGCGGCTGGGAGTACATGTAGCTGAGGACCACCGAGCGGATCTGGGCAACGGGCACTGACTCCGTGGAGATCTGTGCAACGATCTGCTCGCCTGCCTCGTCCAGCTGCTGGTCATCGACATGGGTGATCACCAGCATGTCTTCCGTCAGCACCAGCACGGTGATGTGGCGCCGGACCTCCGCGCGGTCGAAGTGCGTCTCCAGGTGGACCAGGTGTGACAAGCACTCGCGGCCATCCAAAGCGTCATCGACGACGTCGGCCACCAACCGGGGGTAGAAACCGGCCTGCTGCAGGGCCTGCTCCAGGCTTTGTCCCTGCGAGCTGTGGTTGTGCGCGGCGTGGTTCCCATTGTTGGACGGGCGGGACTGAGGCGTCGGAGACTGGGTGCTCATTCCCCCATTTTCACAGATCAGTTGGGGACTTCCTAACCGCCCACCGCTTGCCTGTGGCTAACTCCGCATCGCCCGGCGGGCACTGTCCGTACGCTGGGCCGCGTTGCCGATCCACACTTCGGCCCCCAGGATCTTCGCCCCTCCGGGCCCCGCAAGAACCGGGTTGAACTCCACCAGCGCAATTCCAGGGTGGTCATCCTTGAGCTTGGCAAGCCTGGCGGCGATGTCCTCAAGGGCTGCCACATCCACGGCCGGCAGGCCTTGGTACCCAAAAAGTTTCCGCGACGCCCGCGGCGACCGGATGACATCATGCAAGTCGGCAGCCGAGAGCGGCGGCACCCTGTGTGCCCAGTCGTCCAGGAGATTCACGGCGTCACCGGCCAACCCAAACGAGACCACGGGCCCCAGGAGAGGGTCCTCCATGGCACGGAATGTGCAGGCTTGCCCCACCGGAGCCATGGCTTGGACTTCCAGCGACGGTGCGCCGTACGGTTCCAGTGCGCGGCGCATCTGCGCGATGTTCTGCCGCAGGGATTGGGCGTCCTGGATGTCCAGTCGCACCCCACCCAGGTCCAGCCTGTGCCGGAGGGTCGGATCGGTCGTCTTCAACACCACCGGCCACCCCACGGCCTCAGCCGCTTCGATGGCCTCCACATCGGTGGCGAAACCAATGCTCGGCAGCACCGCAATGCCGTAGCCTGCCAGCAATGCCGCAGCTGCACCGGCGTCGAGCTTCCTGATCTTTTCGCCGGTGACACCGGCCAGCATGGCCGCCAGCCTCTCACGTGTGCCGTCGACGTCGCAGCCCTCAGGCTCGACGAAAAGTCCGTGGTCACGGTCCCGCCACTGCGCATAACGGACGATGGCAGCCAGGGCTGCTACTGCTGCTCCGGCGTTGGAGTAGCAGGGCAACGGCGGCTTCCCCGCAGCGCCCACCATCCCCTCCACATGGACAGAAGGGTCGAGGATTCCTGTAAAGGCCGCGACAACGGGCTTCCCGGCCTCCTCGGCGCATTCGGCGAGGACACCTGCGAGCGCCTCCACGGTCAAGCCGCGGGCCGGGAGGAGGGCGGCCACCACGGCGTGGACGGAGTCGTCCGCAAGGCTTTCCTGCAGGCTGGCCCGCAGCGCCGGCAGCGCAAGTGACATGCCGGCGTCGAGGTCCACCTCAGTAACCAGGCGATTGACGTCCAGGCCCAGCGGGACCGCACTGTCCGCCACCACTTTGGCCAAGGCAACAGAGTTGGAGAACACCGCCAGTCCCGGCCCTTGCGGCAGCGCCTGGGAGGAGGCGATCTGGGCGACGTCCATGAGTTGTTCGATGGTGTCGACCCGAATGACACCGGCCTGGCGCATCATGGCGTCCAAGGCAGCTGACGGCGCCTGGGTAGTCCGGACCTCATGGCCGGGCGGCAGCGTGAGGCCGGTGACGTCCGACTTGGCAACAATCACCGGCTTGTTGCGTGAGAGCCTGCGCGCCAGCCGGGAGAACTTGCGGGGGTTGCCGATGGACTCCAGATAGAGCCCGACGGCGGACGTGTCGGCGTCGTCCTCCCAGTACTGCATGACATCGTTGCCGGAGACGTCGGCGCGGTTGCCGGCGGACAGGAAGGAGGACAACCCCAGTCGACGGCGGCTGGCGGCCGCATATACCGCCACGCCGACGGCAGCCGACTGGCTGAACAAGCCCAGGCTCCCGCGCGGCGGCATGGCGGGGGCCATGGAAGCATTCAAGGAGACCGCCGGGAGCGTGTTCAGGATCCCGAGCGACTCCGGACCGATCACGCGCATGCCGTTGGCCCGCGCCCGCCGTACCAGTTCATGCTGGCGCGCCAAGCCCCGCTCACCGTCGTCGGCGAATCCCGCGGTGGCTACCACGATCCCTTTGACCCCGGCCGCCGCGCAATCGTCCACTACTTTGGGCACTTCTTCATACGGCACTGCGACGATCGCCAGCTGGACCGGGCCGGGGATCTCGGACAATTTCGAGAACGAGACCATGCCGGCAAGCTCAAACGCTTCGGGGTTGACGGCGTACACGGGTCCCCTGAAGCCCCCTTCGATGATGTGCTCAAGCAGTTGGTAGCCAACCGTTCCCCACTTTCGGCTGGCACCAATGACCGCCACTGACGACGGCGACAGGAGGTCGCGTACGCTGCGCGCCTCCGCGCGGTGCTCCCGGGACTCCATGACTGCGCGTGATTTCTCGGTGGGATCGATGTTGAACTCGACACTGACCACGCCGTCGTCGAATTGCCGCTTGAGGTCGTACCCGGCGTCTGCGAAGACCATCAGCATCTTTCGGTTGTCCGGCAGGACCTCGGCGGTGAACCGCCGGATGCCGTTCTCCCGCGCTGCGACCGCCAGGTGTTCGAGGAGGATCGAACCGATGCCCCGGCCTTGGTGGGCGTCGGAAATATTGAAGGCGACCTCTGCTTCGCTGGGGTCATCGAGGCGGTCGTAGCGCCCGATGCCCATGATTTCGCCGCCGATGGTGATCACGAACGCTACGCGGTTGATGTGGTCCACTTCCGTGAAGCGGCGCACTTCCTTCCCGGACAGCCTCGGTTTGAACGAGAAGAACCGCATGTAGATGGACGCCTGGGACTGGCCCGCATGGAAGGCCTGCAGGGCATCGGCGTCCTCGGGCCGAATGGGGCGAAGGTGGGCTGTTCCGCCGTCGCGCAGGACGACATCGGCCTCCCAATATTCCGGATAAATGCCGACGTCGGGCTGATCCACCATAGGCTTAGCCTAGCTAAAACATCCGCAGTACAACTTTCGAGGATCCACCTGCCCCATGGCCCGCAGCCAAACTTCCGCACGCAAAGCCGAACCGCTTGGCGATTTCACTGAGAACATCGTCGACATTGACGTCACTTCCGAGATGGAAGGCTCCTTCCTGGAGTACGCCTACTCGGTGATCTATTCCCGCGCCCTCCCGGACGCACGCGACGGCCTCAAGCCTGTCCAACGCCGCATTTTGTACATGATGTCGGACATGGGCCTGCGCCCGGACCGCGGACACGTCAAGAGTGCCCGCGTGGTCGGCGAGGTGATGGGTAAACTCCACCCTCACGGTGACGCCGCGATCTACGACGCCATGGTCCGTATGGCGCAGGACTTCTCGTTGCGCCTGCCGCTCATTGATGGCCATGGCAACTTTGGCTCGCTCGACGACGGCCCTGCGGCTCCGCGTTATACCGAGGCCCGCCTGGCGGCTGCGGCCTTGACGATGACCGACCACCTCGACGAAGACGTGGTGGACTTTGTCCCCAACTACGACAACCAGCTGACCCAGCCGGACGTCCTTCCGGCGGCTTTCCCCAACCTGCTGGTCAACGGCACGACCGGCATTGCCGTCGGCATGGCCACCAACATGGCGCCGCACAACCTGGTAGAGGTCATCGCGGCGGCAAGGCATCTGATCGCCAATCCCGAGGCAACCCTGGATGAGATCATGCGCTTCATCCCGGGGCCCGACCTTCCCACCGGTGGCCGCATCGTGGGACTGGATGGAATCCGCGACGCGTACGCCACCGGCCGTGGCTCCTTCAAGACACGGGCCAAGGTGGAGGTGGAGCAGTTGTCGGCCCGCCGCACGGGCCTGGTGGTTACTGAGCTTCCGTACATGGTGGGCCCGGAAAAGGTCATCGAGAAGATCAAGGATGCCGTCAACGCCAAGAAACTGACGGGTATCAGCGACGTCGTTGACCTCACCGACCGCAACCACGGGCTGCGGCTGGTCATCGAGCTGAAGAACGGCTTCAACCCGAACGCCGTCCTGCAGCAGCTCTACCGCTACTCCCCCATGGAAGACTCCTTCGGGATCAACAACGTCACCCTGGTGGACGGCCAGCCCCAAACCCTGGGACTCCTGGATCTGCTGCGGGTCTACGTGGAGCACCGGCTCACCGTGGTGCGCAGGCGCACCTCGTTCCGCCTGGGCAAGAAGAAGGACCGGCTCCACCTGGTGGAGGGCCTGCTGATCGCGATCGTGGACATCGACGAGGTCATCCAGATCATCCGCTCCTCCGATGAGGCATCGGCCGCCCGCGAACGGCTCATGTCCATCTACGACCTCACCGAGATCCAGGCCAACTACATCCTGGAGCTGCGGCTGCGGCAACTGACCAAGTACTCCCGGCTTGAACTGGAGAAGGAACAGGACGAACTTCGCCGCGAAATCGAAGCACTTGAAGCCATCCTGGCTTCCGACGCATTGCTCCGCGACCTCGTCTCCGGCGAGCTGGGTGAAATCGCCGAAAAGTACGGCACGCCCCGGCGGACCGTACTGTTGGAATCCGAGGCCGTTTCACCCACTGTCGCCGCCGCCCTCGCTGCCGCGCCAGGCCCCAAGGGGAAGGCCGCCGCACTGCCTTTGGAGATTCCCGACGATCCCTGCTGGGCCTTGCTCAGCGCCTCCGGCCAGATCGCCAGGACCTCCAACCAGGAACCGTTGGCCGAGGCAGGCCCACGCAGCAAGCACGATGTCTTCCGGTCCGTGGTCAAGACCACCGCCCGGGGCGAAATCGGTGCAGTGACCTCGCAGGGCAGGATGCTGCGGCTGCAAGTGATGGACATGCCGGTCCTGCCACCGGTCTCGGGACTGCCCAACCTGGCAGGGGGTGTTCCTGCCAAGGACTTCATTACTTTGCTCAAGGGCGAGACTTTGGTGGCCTTCGTACCCCTGGACACCATTCTCGCGCTGGGCACCGTCCAGGGTGTCGTGAAACGCGTCCAGCCGGACTACCCGCTGAACCGCGAGGATTGGGAGATCATCTCCCTGAAGGACAAGGACGCGGTTTTGGCCGTTGAGCCCGCGCAGGAGGACGACGTCGATCTCGTCTTTGTGACGCGGCAAGCCCAACTGCTGCGGTTCAGCGCCTCCAACGTCCGTCCGCAGGGGCGAACGGCCGGCGGCATGGCCGGTATCAAGCTGGCCGCCGGGGACGAAGTGATCCACTTCGGTACCGTGCGCGCCAACGACCCCGCCGCCGTCGTCGTGACCATCGCCGGGACCAACGGCGCCCTGCCGGGCACGGCACCCGGAACGGCCAAGGTAACGGCTTTCGGGGAGTATCCCGCCAAGGGCCGTGCCACCGGCGGCGTCCGGGTCCACCGCTTCCTCAAGGGTGAAGACACGCTGTTGCTTGCCTGGGCGGGGCATGGACCGGCCAAGGCCTCATCCGCGGCCGGCGTGGCCAGGGCCCTTCCCCACGAGCATGGGCGGCGGGACGGCTCCGGCGTGCCGTTGTCGCAACCAGTCGAGGCGATCGGGCCCAGCATGGCATGGGCCGATATCCCGGCAGAGTAGGCATGGCAAGGGCCGGCGGTCACCCGCCGGCCCTTGCTGCTGCAGCGGGCGTACCGCCGCTTACCGGGCTAGCCGGTTTGGTTGAGGCTCAGTATGTTTCCTTCGCTGTCGAGGAACCACGCTGCCTTCTCCCCGTCCGGCATGGTGGCAATACCGTCCTCGGTTTTCAGTCCCGGGAAGTCGTAGTCCTCAAACTTCACTCCTTTGTCCCGCAGCTCAGCCACTGTGGCTGCAAGGTCATCCACCATCCAGCCCATTTGGGTGTTCTTTGCCGTGCCCGCATTGGACGTTTGGTAGATGAAGAATCCGGTTCCATTGCCGCACCTGTACTGGAGGTTGTCATCGGCGTCAGGATTATCCGGTTCGAGGCCCAGTTTCTCGCTGTAGTAAGCGCGTGCCCGGGCTATGTCCTGTGCCGGTAGGACGGCACCAACCTGCTGATCCTTGAGCATGTTTTTCTCTTTCCGGCTCTCCTCCCGGAACGAACTTTACTCCTGGCCGTGATGGGAAGAAATCGCAAACAGTGGCGTAATTTACAGCCCTGCGAGGCAGGTGGCCGTCGGCAGCTTAGACTGGCGGCATGCCGATCATCCCTGATGAAAAAGACTGGACCTGGGTGCTCTCAAAGCCCTGCCCCGAATGTGGTTTCGACCCCGCTTCGGTGACTCCCTCGACTGTGCCCGGCACTGTCCTGAACATGCTCCCCAGGTGGCGCGCGGTCCTGCGCCGCGACGACGTCACCGTACGCCCGGACGACCACACGTGGTCTCCTTTGGAATATGCCTGCCATGTTCGCGATGTCTTCAGCCTCTTCGACCAGCGCCTGAACCTGATGCTCACCGAGGACGATGCACGCTTTGCCAATTGGGATCAGGACCAGGCCGCAATCGACGGCGACTACGGCTCGGCGGACCCCGCCACTGTGGCTGACGAACTGGAGACCGAAGGCACTGTCATCGCGGAGTCCTTTGCCCGCGTTGTGGAAGATGACTGGCAACGCACCGGAACCCGAAGCAACGGTTCCTCATTCACCGTGTTGACCTTTTCCCGGTACTTCCTGCACGATGTCGTCCACCACCTGCACGACGTCGACGGCTAAAGCATCCTCTCCCACGTCATGCTGCGGTTCACCGGGGTGTATCCCATACCCAGATAGAGCTGCAGCGCCCCAGTGGGGTTGGCAGAGTCGACATCCAGCGATGCCACGTCCATTCCGGCCATGGCGTAGCGGCGCATGGCGTCTGCAAGCAGGGCCTGGGCGATGCCGCGGCCGCGGTAGGCGCGCGGGACACCAAGGAGCTCCGTGTAGCCTTCCTTGAAACCGCGCTCGACGGCGGAATGGGGGTCGTGGCTGGTCAGTTGGTACCCGGCCACTGCCCCGGTGGAAGCATCGATCACGACGGCGCTGAGGTCGTGCCTTCCTGTGGGTTCTTCCATCGTGAAGTGCCACGATTCCTCATCCCGTGCCTCGCTGCCCCAATGGTCCCGGAACGCATCGTTGTGGGCCAACCGCACGGGCTCAAAGAGCGGGGCCTCAAAAGTCCTGAGCTCAAGCCCGTCCGGCAAGGGCGCATCAGGCAGTGGGCCCGTCAGCTCCCTGTGCATCTCGTTGAACCAGCGAACGGCGTTATAGCCGTGCCCCATCAGGAGTTTCCCCTGGTGTTCGTGCTGCTGCTCGGTCTGGATACGGATCCTGGGTGGGCTTGCCGGATGCCCAGCCGCGGCGTCGGCATCAAAGCGACTGCGGGCTTGCTGCTCCTGCCACGCAAGGACCGCCGAACCGATGCCGCGCTGCTGCCACTGCGGGTCGACACATGCCATTCCGGTCGCTTTGTCGCCGTCGGGATTCTTGGTGATACGGCCATAGGCGCGCGGCACCCCTGTGGCGTCAAAGCCCAGCAGCGTGCTCGTTTGCGGCGGGTTCTTGGTGGACTCCAGGATGTGGACCAAATCGCCACGCTTTTCGAACCAGACAGGATGTTCGACGGCGGCCGTCCGGGCGATCAGTCCGGCCCAGCCGTCGAGGTCCTCCATAGTGGCGGGCCGCCACCGGAGTCCGGTGGTTCCTGCGTCGGGAACGGCGTGGCTTGCGGCGTCGAACGTCATGCCCTCAGGCTACTGAGGGCATGACCCCGCCACCAGCTCCTCCGTGTCCTGGGCAACCGAGGGTGTCCTCCTGGCCGACAGTTCCAGCCGCGCGTCCGAAGGGTCGATGTCGTCAGGATTGTGGGTCACCAGGACCACCGTGACGTCCTTCAGCCCGGCACGAAGGATGGTCATCATTTCCCGCGCCGAAGCCGCATCCAGGTGGGCGGTGGGCTCATCCAGCAACAAGACGGAGGCGCCGGTCAGCAAAGTCCGGGCCATCGCCAACCGCTGCCGTTCGCCACCGCTAAGGAAGGAACCGCCGGGACCAATACGGGCGTCCAAGCCACCTGGAAGTGCCCTAACGAGGGCATCAAGCCCGACGGCGGTCAGCACCTTGTACATCTCGTCATCGTCCGGCTTTTGGCCGGCGGGCCGGCTGAGCAGGAGGTTTCCCCGCACCGTGGAGTCGAAGAGGTGGGCTTCCTGGGGGCACCAGGCGGCGGTACCGGTGAGCTTCGCCGTTCCCTCCGAGAGGGGGAGGAAGCCCAGGAGTACCGAGAGAAGCGTTGACTTTCCTGCTCCGGAAGGACCCGTGACAGCCAGCCAGCGGCCCGGTTCCGCAACGGCGTCGACACCAGCAAAGACGGTGGGCCCGCCAGGCCAGGCCGCGGCGGCACCGCTGAGCTCCAGCCCTTGCCTACCGGGCCGGTCAGGTAGGTGCCGCGTACTGTCGTCGTGCTCTTCCTGCGTGCCGGAACCGTCACCAGCGTCCAAAGCCCCGGACGCTGCAACCTTGTTCAGGACGTCGGCGAGCGCCGGCGCCTGACGCACGGCCGAGACCATCCCCGCGAAGGGTTCCACCAAGGCCAGGTGCATCAGAACAATGACGGCCACGAGTTCAGGGGGAACCCCGCCGTCGAGGACAGCCGGGGCACTCAGTGCTCCGGCCCATAGCGCGGACAAGCAGCATCCAAGGACAACGACCGCCTGGCCCAGGCCTTCGGCCCATGCCGAACGTTTCGCCGAAAGGGTTGCCGCCTGGTCTTTGGCCGCGAGGGAGCTGATCAGTGGTTCCCCGACATTATTGGCATGCAGTTCAGCGCGGGCGTCCAGGGCTGCGGCAATCCCCCGCAGCACCTCTGCGTGCAGGTGCTGCCCGGCCTTCGCAGCATTGCGGTCGGCCAGGACGGCGAGCAGGGGTGCCACGGCCAGGCCAAGAACGAACGTGAGCAGCACGGCAGGCAGCGCCGCCGGCAAGACGATACCTGTGGCAAGGATGGCGGCCCCACCCACGGCGATGGCGGTAACAGGAGGCAGGGCCACTCTCGGCAGGAGGTCCCGGAGTGTATCGACGTCGTCAACGATCGAGCCCAGGACATTGCCGCCTTGGAGGAGGCGCCGCAGGGACAACGCCCGGTGGCTCAGGGTAGCCCAGAGCACCCCGCGAAGACGGGTCATGGCGGCGAATACGGCGTTGTGGGTCAGCAGGCGTTCGCAGTACCGGAGGACGGCACGCCCAATGCCGAAGAACCTGACGCCTACAATCGCGCCCAGCAGATAGAGGATGGGGGGCTGCTCACTGGCCCTGATGATGAGCCAGCCCGACAGGCCGGACAATGCCACAGCAAACAGCGCCGCGAGGACCGCCACGATCCCTGCAGCGGCAAACTTCCAACGGACGGGTTTCAGGACGCCCACCAGGCGCTTCAGGCTCCCCACGCTGCTGTTCCCCGCGCTGCTGTCCGGGCGCCCTTCACCCACGGCCTGTGCGTCGTTCCCCGTTGCGGCATCCCATGCCTTGGCTGCGGATTGCTCCACCGCCCCAGCGCGGCGCCCAGCAGGCGCTGTCACCGGTCCAGGTGTTTGTCCTGGCCGCCCGAGCTGTACGAGGTGGTCAGCGAGGGCGCGGGTTGCGGCGTCGTGGGCTACGAGGATGACAGTGGCCCTGCCACGCAGCGACTCGATGGCACGGCGGACGGCCTCGGCCGACGCGTCGTCCAAGTGTGCTGTGGGCTCGTCGAGCAACAGGAGCGTCGCACCTGCTTCCACGCGCGCCAGGCCCCGGGCCAGGGCTACCCGACGCAGCTCCCCCGGGCTGAGCTCGGCGGGATGCTTTCCTGCAAGGTGGCCTGCCGAGGCGTTTCGGAGGACCCGTGCCGCGGCCAGCTCCACGTCTTCGTCGTAGCCCTGAAGGTAAAGCTCGATCTCCTGCTGGACGGTTTCACAGGCCATGACGGGATGCTGCGGAACCCAGGCGACCGTCCCGGGCCCAGCTCCGGTGACTCGTCCTGCCACGGTGGCTCCCGGGCCCTGTCCGATGAGTCCGGCGAGGACGCCCAGGACAGTGCTCTTGCCGGCGCCACTGTGGCCATCGAGGGCAGTGATGCTCCCCTTTGGGGCAATGAAAGCAAGAGGCCCGACGGCGGGAGCTGACCTACCGCGGTACGTCACTGTCAGGCCGGTCACCACAACCTCCCCGTCACCTGTGCCTGCGGCATCCGGCAATGGCTGCTGCTGCGGTGCTTCAAGCACTGCGTTGGTGGTTTCAAGGGCCGCCCGGCCGTCGTCGCTGGCGTGATGGGCGGTGCCCAACTCCCGCAACGGGAGGTAGCAGTCAGGAGCGAGGATCAGTGCCAGCAGGCCGGCTTCGAGGGCCATGTCGCCCGCCACCAACCGGACTCCGATGAAAACGGCCACGACGGCAACGGAAATGGTGGCAATGAGCTCGAGGGCGAGGGCGGACAGAAAGGCGGTGCGGAGTGTGCCCATGGTCCGGCTGCGGTACTGCTCGGAGATCTCCTCCAAAGCGGCGCGCTGTTCACTGGCGCGCCCGAGTCCCACCAAAACCGGGAGCCCCTTGGCCAGTTCCAGGATGTGGCCGGAAAGTTTTCGCAGGGTCGTCTGCGCATCCCTGACGCTGTCTTCTGTGTGCCGGCCGATCAGCACCATGAACAACGGCACCAGGGGCACCGTCAGGACGATGACCACCGCACTGACCCAATCGGCGAAGAGGATCCGGGCTCCGATCAACAACGGCACCGTGGCGCAGTTGACCAGGGCAGGCAGGTACTGGGTGTAGTAGTCGTCCAAGGCATCCAGGCCGCGGGTGGCCAGTATGGCCAGGCCGCCGTCGTTCATCCCCTCAACGGAAGACGGGCCGCCGTCGTCCAGGGACCGCCTCAGCAGCCGCGCGCGCAGTTCCTCCTTGACGCCCAAGGCGGCGTGCCGGGCCGCGATGCCTTGGCCCCAAACGGTCAAGGACCTCAGCACCGCTCCCACGGCGCCCCACAGCAGGCCGCTGTTCCATTCGGACGAGCCTGTTGCAAGGCCCGCAAGCATCACCGCCACAGCCTGCGCCATAAGGACCAGGGACAACGCCTTGAGCGCCGACATCAGTCCCAGGGCGTACAGCGCCGGGCGGGTGGCTTGTCCGGAAGGAAAGACGGGTTTCATGCGGCGGTCAGTTTCCGGGTTTCGCCGGCTTGGTGGAGGCGCCGTCCTTGGAAATGAGCACCTTTGATGCGATGGCGGGCAGGAAGCCGTGCGCTTCGGGGATGTGCGCCGCGCTGACCCGCCGCCTGAAGACCCAGTACGTCCAGGCCTGGTAGGCGATCACGAGCGGCAGACCCACGGCGGCGACAATGCTCATCAGGCCCAGTGTGTAGTCCGACGATGAAGCGCTGGAAATGGTCAGGTTGAAGGCCGGGTCGATAGTGGAGGGAATGACCACGGGGAACGCCGCACCGAAGATTGAGGCAGTGGCGCACACAATGAAGGCGCCCAAGGCCCCGAACGCGCGTCCCTCGGACCCGGCGCGGGCCAGTGTCCACGCAAGGACTACGGCAACCACTGCCACGGCTACCAGGGCCCACGTCCACGGTTTGCCGCTGAGGAACTGGACAGCCACCATCCAGCCGAACATCGGCAGGACCGCTGCCGGGACCGACCGCACAAACCAGCGGCGGGCGCGGTGCCGCACCTCGCCGTCGGTCTTCAGGGCAAGGAATGCAAGGGCGTGCACCAAGGCAAAGGCGACCACACCGAAACCGCCCAGGAGCGCATAACCACTGAACCAGGACATCGGCCCGCCGTCACGGTCTCCGTTGGCATTAATGGGAAGACCCGTAGTGGTGAGCGCGAGCGCTGCGCCAATACCGAAAGCTGCGACGAAGGACCCGACGGCGATTGCCCAGTCCCAGCGGTTCCGCCAGCGTTCCGAGTCCACCTTGCCCCGGTATTCGAAGGCGACAGCCCGGAAGATCAAGGCAACCAAAACGGCCAGGAGCGGCAGGTAGAGAGCCGAGAACAGGGACGCATACCAAAGCGGGAAGGCTGCGAAGGTGGCCCCGGCCGCGGTCAGCAACCACACTTCGTTGCCGTCCCAAACCGGGCCGATGGTGTTCAGGAGGACGCGGCGGTCAGTGTTGTTGCGTGCGAAGAGCTTCATGAGCATGCCGACGCCGAGGTCGAAGCCCTCAAGGAAGAGGTAACCGGTCCACAACACAGCGATGGCCACGAACCAGATGGTTGGCAACAGTTCCATTGTCAGTTTCCCCTGCTCCTAGTAGGCGAATGCCAGGACGTCGTCCCCGGACTTGTCCGGAGTGTCGTTGTCTTTGTCATGCCGCTGCCCGGCGTCGTCGCCGTCGTTGGCATGTGCCAGTTCCGGCATTGCGGAGGCAACTCCGCCGCGGACGTACTTGACCAGCAGCTTCACTTCCACCACCAGCAACACCGCGTAGATGGCTGTCAGCACCACCAGCGACGCCATGATTTCTCCTGCGCTGACCCCGGGTGAGACTGCTGCGGCGGTAAACATGAACACTTGGTCGATGCCGTTCATATCCGGGTTGGGGGCCACGACGAACGGCTGCCGTCCCATTTCCGTAAAGATCCATCCGGCTGCGTTGGCGCCGAATGGTGCCAGGATGCCGAAGACGGCGAGCCGCATCAGCCACTTGGAGCCGGGAACAACACCCTTGCGCGTCACCCACAGTGCCAGCAGGGCTGCGAAGGCTGCGATGCCGCCGAATCCGATCATCATGCGGAAGCCCCAGTAGGTCACTTCCATGACGGGAACGTACTGGATTTCCTGGCCTGCGCGGTCACCGTACAGCGGGTTGTCGGGCAGGTGCGTTCCGTACTTCTCCTTGTACTCGCCCAGGAGGCTGTTCACGCCCTTGACCTCGGTGGTGAAGTCTCCCTTCGCGAGGAAGGAAAGGATGCCGGGCACTTCGATGACTGCCACGATGTCGTCGCAGTTCTTTGCGCCGAGGTTGCCCACGCTGAGGACCGAGAAGCCCGTGCCGTCGTGGCAAGCGGCTTCGGCGGCAGCCATTTTCATGGGTTGCTGTTCGAACATGAGCTTGCCCTGCAGGTCACCGGTGATGGCCGTGCCGGCGAAGGAAATCATGGCTACTACGGCACCGATCCTCAGGGACTTCATCCAGACCGTGTAATCGGCCTTGTCACGCCCCGGGATGTCCTGCGCCGCGCCGGGAATGATGCGGCCGTCCTTGCCAACAGTGTCGATGCCGTCGTGCCGCCGGCGCCACAGGTGGTACCAGGCGATGCCCAGCAGGAAGGCGCCCGCGACGGCGAGTGCGCCGAACAGTGTGTGGGGCACGGCAACCAGCGCAGTGTTGTTGGTGAAGACTGCCCAGGCATCGGTCATGACGGGGCGCCCGTCCACCATCTCGACGCCCACGGGGTGCTGCATCCACGAGTTGGCCACAATGATGAAGTAGGCCGAGAAGACGGAACCGATCACCGCAATCCACAGGCAGGCCAGGTGGACCCCGCGCTTGAGTTGCTTCCAGCCGAAGATCCACAGACCCAGGAAGGTGGACTCCACGAAGAAGGCCAGCAGGGCTTCAAGGGCCAGGGGCGCACCGAACACGTCCCCTACGAAGCGGCTGTACTCGCTCCAGGCCATGCCGAACTGGAATTCCTGCACGATGCCGGTGGCCACGCCCATGATGAAGTTGATCAGGAACAGCTTTCCCCAGAACTTGGTCATGCGCAGGTACTCGGGCTTTCCCGTGCGGTACCACATGGTCTGGATGATGGCCACGACCAGACCAAGGCCGATGGTGAGGGGCACCATCATGAAGTGGTAGACGGTAGTGATACCGAATTGCCAGCGTGCGATTTCCAAAGCGTCCATGGCTGTCCTTTGTGCGGTGGACCGAAGTACGATGACGTTACTTCTACGTAGCGTAGAAAACTTCTCTTCTACACAGTGTAGAACAAATGCCGGGCAACGAAACCCATTCTTCAAGTGGCTTCCACCACGCGCAAGAGGTTGCACCCCGGGAGCGCCACGCCGATTGTTCTACCTCACGTAGAATGAACGCGGGAAAAGCGGTAGATTTATGGTGGAATGTTGGATCATCGCTCCCGACGGCAGTCACGCTGCGCCGGGATGCGGAAGGTAGGGAAGTATCGATGGCAAGTCTTGGGGAACTCGAGCGGGCAGTGATGGATCTGCTCTGGGCAGGCCAGGAAGCTGCAACCGCCAATACACTGCGTGACCTCCTGGCGCAGGATTCCGAGGCCGGGGACGGCACTGCCGGCCATCAAGGCAAAGACCTGGCAGTGACCACCGTCCTGACCGTGCTCTCACGCCTGGAGAAGAAGGGCCTGGTGGAACGTGAACGCGGAACGCGCCCGCACCGCTACCAGGCTGTTTCCAGCCGCGCAGACCACACAGCCGAGCTGATGCACGAAGTCCTGGGCTCCGCCCCGGACCGCGAGGCAGTCCTGGCCCGCTTCATTGGCTCCGTCACCGAAAGTGAAGCCGCTACCCTGCGCAAACTGCTCGGCTACAATTAGCCACTATGTTCTGGACCTCATACCTGCTTGCGGTCCTGGCATTGATTCTGGCGTGGCCGGTTCCCGTCCTGCTGTCGCGTGCGCAATGGCCGGCACGCTCCCCCTTCACGGCCATGATTCTGTGGCAGGCCATAGCCCTTGCCGGTGGACTGTCCATGATCGGCGCCATGCTCGTCTATGGCCTGGAACCTATCGGTGACAACCTCCTGGCAGGGCTCAGGAGCCTGGCCGGGATGGTCTTCAACAATGAACCAACCACCGCACTGGGCTTCTGGCACCTCTTCGCGCTCTCCGCGGCCGCGCTTCTCACGGCGCACTTGGTCTTTACCCTGCTGCTGACGTACTACAAGATCGAACGACAGCGCCGTAGGCACCGTGAGCTGCTTGCCCTCCTCGCTTCACCTTCCGACGACGGGCCAGGGACGGTGGTGATCAATCATGAGTCGCCCGTCGCCTATTGCCTTCCCGGCGGCGCCCGCTCCGTCACGGTCCTCTCCGACGGCCTGATGGCCGCACTTGATCCCGCTGAGCTCCGGGCCGTACTCATCCACGAGAATGCCCACCTTTCACAGCGCCACGATCTCCTGCTGTGGGCTTTCGCAGCCTGGCGACAGGCCTTGCCCTGGTTTCCCACCACCCGCCTGGCCCAGACAGCCGTAAACTCCCTGATCGAGATGTTGGCCGACGACGTCGCACTTCGCACCGAGAGCAAGGGAACGCTCATCAAGGCCATAGCCATCGTCGCCAGCGGAAGCTCACAGCCGGCCGTCAGCGCCGCAGCCCTCAAGGGCGGCGGGGCCGTCGTCGAGGGCGCTGGGGTCAGCGCGACCGGAGGCGCCGATTCGCCGCGAACGACGGCGTCACGCGTCAGCCGTTTGCTCTCACCCCAACCGCCACTCACCACCAGCCTAAGGGCATTGGTCCTGGCCGCCTCGGTTCTGCTGCTGGCAGTACCGACGGCACTGTTGATCGTGCCGGGGCTGCTCGGTTAGGGCCCCGGTGCTCCGACCGCCCTATTCGGGGAGCATGACCTCGTAGACCCGGGAAGAGAAGCCCTCCAGGGCTGCCCCGCACCGTGCCAGCTGGTCCGCGGCCTCCCCTGCCTGCGGAAGGTGCAATACATCGCGTGATTTCAGTTCCCGGAACCAACGCCTCAACCGCTCCAGGCTCTGTTCTTCTTCTTCGAGTTCGGCAAAAGTGAACTTTTCCTGCGCAATCTCCTTGGCAATTTCTGCCTCGAACTTCCGGCAATCGGACATGAACTCAGCCCACTCCTCCTGCCGGGCAGCTTCGTAAGCGGCCCTGAAAACGTCTTGACCCTGCTGACGCGGCATGGCATCCACCACTGTCCAGCTCCCGCCTCCCTTGGCTACGAGCCCGCCGGCACGGACCAGCCCTTCATCAAAGGCGGGGTGGGCAGGAAGGAGCCACGTACCCGGGCTCAATGGGACAGCGCCAATCCGCCGCAGCTCCCGCCAGACCGCAACACGATGCCTTGAGGGCTGGGACGGAACCTGGACCAGGATCAACAACCAACGTTCATCAATCACAACAACTAATGTAGCAGCTGTTACATTTGGTGCGTGAAGACCCCAAAGGCAGCCAGCTCTGCACGCACGACCCCCTACCACCGGTGGCCCCTCTACGCGGCAGGTTTCACTACCGCCTTCGGGGCCCACGCCGTGGCTGCCGGGCTCGGTGCCGAGAGTGCGGACATCGGGCTCAGCCTTCTTGGCTTGGGCATTCTGCTGGCCCTCTACGACATTGCCGAGGTCTTCCTCAAGCCCGTCTTTGGCGCCTTAAGCGACCGCATCGGGCCCAAGCCAGTCATCGTGGGAGGCCTCCTTGCCTTTGCTGCCGCCTCCTTGATTGGCCTCTGGGCGGACCAGCCCGCGATGCTTGCTGCCGCCCGGCTGGGACAAGGCATGGCGGCATCAGCTTTTTCGCCCGCCTCCTCCGCCAGCGTTGCCCGGCTCTCCGACGGCAAGACCGGACACTATTTCGGACGCTACGGCTCTTGGAAAGGCATCGGTTACGCGATAGGGCCGCTTCTGGGCGCCCTGGCCATTCTCGCCGGGGGCTTCGCGCTTCTCTTCGCCGTCCTGTCTTGTCTTGCCCTCGTGACAGCTGTGTGGACCGTCCTGGCCATGCCGCGTCTGGAGCCGCTACCCCGGACCCGCTACACCATTCTGGACGTGTGGCGGCAGAGCACCGAAAGGTCCTTTCTGGGGCCCACCCTGGTCCTGGCTGCGTCTACGGGAGCCCTCGGAGCTGCTGTCGGCTTCCTTCCCGCCCTCGCAGCACGGGACGGGCTGGGCACCACCGGAAGTATCGCCGTCGTCACGGCTTTGGCGGTTGCCTCCTCCACCGTGCAACCCCGTATTGGTGCCCTCCGGGACCGCGGGGTCCTCGCGGACAGGCCCGGGATGATCGTGGGACTGGGCTGCATTGCCGCCGGAACCCTCCTCGCAGCCGTCCTGCCTGGAGCGTGGTGGGTTTATGCAGCCGCTGTCCTCATCGGTCTGGGCATTGGAGTCGCTACGCCGCTCGCTTTTGCCCACCTGGCCGATTCCACCCCCAAGGAGCGACTCGGCCGGACCATGGGGTCGGCGGAACTTGGACGTGAGCTCGGGGACGCCGGAGGTCCGCTGCTGGTGGGCGGTATTGCCGTTACAGCGGGTCTTCCGTGGGGCCTCGGGGCACTGGCGGTATTGGTCGGAGCGGCATCGTTTGCCGCCCCCGCGGCTCCCGCCACACGGGGCAAGCCTGCCCGGGACCCTGGCTGACGCCGGCGTCGACTAGGCGTCGATGCGCTCCCGGTCGAGGGTTGCCGCACCGGCGATGATGAATTCCTTGCGCGGTGCCACGTCAGAGCCCATCAGAAGATCAAACACTTCCTCGGCACGCTGGGCACTGTCGATACCAACCTTCCGCAGGGTCCTGTGCCGGGGGTCCATGGTGGTCTCCGCCAATTGCTGGGCATCCATTTCACCCAGGCCCTTGTAACGCTGAATCGGTTCTTTGTACCGCTTGCCTTCCTTGACCAGCTTGGCAAGAAGCACGTGGAGCTCAGCTTCGGAGTACGTGTAGATCATCTCGTTGGCCTTCTGGCCCGGGTTGATCACTTCCACCCGGTGAAGGGGCGGCACCGCGGCGAACACGCGGCCGGCTTCCACCATGGGGCGCATGTAGCGGAAGAAGAGCGTCAACAGCAGCGTGCGGATGTGGGCGCCGTCGACGTCGGCATCGGTCATGAGGATGACTTTGCCGTACCGCGCAGCGTCCAGGTCGAAGCTGCGGCCGGAACCGGCGCCCACCACCTGGATCAGCGCCGCGCATTCAGCGTTGGACAACATGTCGCCCACCGAGGCCTTCTGGACGTTCAGGATCTTTCCGCGGATGGGAAGGAGCGCCTGGAAATCCGAGGACCTCGCGAGCTTTGCCGTTCCAAGCGCGGAGTCACCTTCGACGATGAACAGTTCCGAGCGCTCCACGTCATCCGTGCGGCAATCGGCCAGCTTGGTGGGCATGGAAGAGGTCTCGAGGGCATTCTTCCGGCGCTGGGTCTCCTTGTGGACGCGGGCCGAGATGCGCGATTTCATTTCGCTGACCATCTTCTCCAGCAGCAGCGCCGACTGGGCCTTGTCGTTACGGTTGGCCGAGTTCAGCCGTGCAGTGATTTCCTTTTCAACCACCTTTGCGACAATGGCACGAACCGCCGAGGTGCCAAGGATTTCCTTGGTCTGCCCCTCAAACTGCGGCTCAGCCAAACGAACCGTCAGGACAGCCGTCAGGCCAGCAAGGATGTCATCCTTCTCGATCTTGTCGTTGCCGGCTTTGAGCTTGCGCGCGTTTGTTTCCACGGCCTTGCGGAAGGTCTTCAAGAGGGCCGCTTCAAAGCCCGACTGGTGGGTGCCTCCCTTGGGCGTGGCGATGATGTTCACGAAACTGCGCATGGTGGTTTCGTAGCCGATACCCCACCGCAGGGCGATATCGACTTCACAGTCCCGTTCCACTTCGGCGATCTTGCTGTGCCCGTTTTCATCCAGCACGGGAACGGTTTCCTTGAACTTGCCGGATCCGTGGAGCCGCCACACGTCCGTGACGCCGGAGTCCGCAGCCAGGAATTCAACGAACTCGCTGATGCCTCCGTCATGGTGGAACACTTCCTCGTGGACGCCGTTCTCCCCCGGGGTCCCGGCGAGCTTGCGCTCATCGCGGACGGTGATGCGCAACCCCGGGACAAGGAACGATGTCTGGCGGGCACGGGCTACGAGGTCGTCGTAGGAGAACTTGGCGTCCGGGGTGAAAATCTGGCGGTCTGCCCAGTAACGTACCCGGGTTCCGGTGACACCACGCTTTGCCTTTCCCACGACATCCAACACCGAGTTCTCGACGAAGGGTTCGAAGGGGGAAGTGGGCCCGGGCTTTGATCCGGCATCGAGGAAACGGCCAGGCTCACCGCGACGGAAGGACATCTGGTAGGTCTTGCTGCCACGGTCCACCTGGACATCGAGGCGGCTGGACAACGCGTTGACCACGGAAGCACCAACACCATGGAGGCCACCGGAAGCGGTATAGGAGCCGCCGCCGAACTTTCCGCCCGCGTGCAGCTTGGTGAAGACGACCTCGACGCCGGACAGTCCGGTCTTCGGCTCGACGTCAACGGGGATGCCACGGCCGTCGTCGTGGATTTCCACTGAATTGTCCGCGTGCAAGATGACTTTGATGTCGTGGCCGAAACCGGCCAGCGCCTCATCCACGGCGTTGTCGATGATTTCCCACAGGCAATGCATGAGGCCACGTGAGTCGGTGGATCCGATGTACATGCCCGGGCGTTTGCGGACCGCTTCGAGGCCCTCCAGGACGGACAGATGCCGGGCGTTGTATTCAGAACTCGGTGCCACGTGGGGGTGTGCTCCTTCGGGTATATCTAAAGCTGGTTCCCAGCCATATTCCGCTGGTAACTCAAGGCAAACACTGCCCATACTAGGGTAGCCGCGACGGACCCTGCGTACCGGTTGCCACTCCCGGCCCGCGGCAAAAGGCCCACTTGCGTTATGGACATGTGATACGCGGACAGCGAAAGTGACCCATCCTTGCCATGGATCTGCGTCGAATGCTGGTTATATGGATGTACAGAACTACTAAGGAGGCCGACATGACAACAGCAGTTGCAGACCGCACACTGAACGCCGCTGACCGGTGCGATCGTTGCGGAGCCCAGGCGTATGTCCGCGTTGTACTCGAGTCCTCCGGCGGTGAGCTGCTTTTCTGCGGCCACCACGCACGTGCAGTTGAAGCCACGCTCCGGCCCATGACTTCCGATTGGCACGATGAGACCGAGCGCCTCAACGAAAAGGCACCCGTCCCCGTCGACTAGAAGTGCAAACCGGCAAAAGCCCGGAGTCACATCGCGCAAAAGGGCCCTTCCCCATCGGAGGGCCCTTTTTGCTGTGCCGACCCACGGTTCCGCGGTTACCGCGGGCTTGCAAGTTTGCTGCGGCCGGGCCGGCGCGTCCACGGAGGAGAACGGTCCACGCAGTGAACAAGAAGGCGGCCCAGCCGGAAATCCGACTGGGCCGCCTTCATGTGTCTTGGGTTGCGGACCGTTTAGTCCAGGTAGTCCCGCAGGACCTGCGAGCGGGACGGGTGCCGCAGCTTGGACATGGTCTTGGATTCGATCTGGCGGATACGCTCGCGCGTCACTCCGTAGACCTTGCCGATTTCGTCTAAAGTCTTCGGCTGCCCATCGGTGAGGCCGAAGCGCATGGCCACCACCCCAGCCTCGCGCTCGGACAGGGTGTCCAGCACGGAGTGCAGTTGCTCCTGCAGCAGCGTGAAGCTCACCGCGTCAGCCGGGACAACAGCTTCGGAGTCTTCGATCAGGTCGCCGAATTCCGAGTCACCGTCCTCACCAAGGGGGGTGTGGAGCGAAATGGGCTCGCGACCATACTTCTGGACCTCGACAACCTTTTCGGGCGTCATGTCCAGCTCCAGGGCCAGCTCTTCAGGCGTGGGCTCACGGCCCAGGTCCTGGAGCATCTGGCGCTGAACGCGGGCCAGCTTGTTGATGACTTCAACCATGTGGACCGGGATACGGATAGTGCGGGCCTGGTCTGCCATGGCTCGGGTAATGGCCTGGCGGATCCACCACGTGGCGTACGTGGAGAACTTGAAGCCCTTGGTGTAGTCGAACTTCTCCACTGCGCGGATAAGGCCCAGGTTGCCTTCCTGGATCAGGTCCAGGAACAGCATGCCTCGACCGGTGTAACGCTTGGCCAGCGAAACGACGAGGCGGAGGTTGGCCTCAAGCAGGTGGTTCTTGGCGCGCTTTCCATCATGGATGACGAATTCAAGCTCGCGCTTAAGCTTTGGATCCATGGATCCGTCATCTGCATTGATCTTTTCCTCGGCGAAGAGGCCGGCCTCGATGCGGAGGGCCAGGTCGACTTCCTGCTCGGCATTCAGCAGGGCAACCTTGCCGATTTGCTTCAGGTAGTCCTTGACGGGGTCTGCAGTTGCACCGGCCGACATGACCTGCTGTACAGGTGCGTCGTCGTCATCGGCGTCCGAGTAGACGAAGCCGGAGCCGGACGGGGCAGCCTTGTCCTTGGCGGCAGTTGCGCCGTCCTCGGTGTCGTCGTCGCCGACTTCGACTTCCTCCGCTGCTGCGGGGTCAAAGTCTTCGTCCTCGACGCCTGGCTCTTCAGGATCGACGGCGGAGTCGGTTGCTGCTTCAGCAGCGGCCTTGGCGCCGGGCTTGGGTCCACGCTTCTTGGGGGCAGGCTTGTCAGAGTCGCCCTCTGAAGCCTTGTTGGCAGCACGTGTCGCGGCGCGCTTTGCCGATGTGGCCGCCTTCTTTTCCTCAGCGGACAATTCGGCCAGGGCGGCGGGTTCCTTCTCGACGGAAGACGGGGTCACAGAAAACCTTTCTAGCGGCGGTCTGTGGAATCACCATACGGGCAACACCACTATGACCCTGTCAAGTCCGCGATCAATTTCAAATGCGATCGCCGCCTGCAGAGTCTTTGATTACAACTACAGACGACACTGAATTGTTCCCGGCAGCCGGGCCAATCCAAGCATTCAAACGCGGACCCAACCGGGTCTCGGCATCCATTGTCTCACGGTTTTGCCAAACGTACGCCTGTTCGATGGCTTGGAACTAAACCGGGACATTCCTTGACCCCTTCCAGGCTGAGTCAGGACGGCGCGCCCACCCACAAACCGACCCCTGTCCCATGACCCCCATCAGCAGTTCCGCCAACCGGTAGTTGCCATGGGCCTCAAGGGCCCGGCCCAGGCAAGCGTGGGCAACCGTGCCCATGCCCTTGCACCAAAAGATCCATCCTTGGAGCGTCAGTGCTGCGGCAGCCACTTCCCCTTGTTCCCCGTCGACGCCAAGTCCCGCCAGGAGCTGCTGCAGTACATCAAGGTCCTTCCAACACGGCAGCTCCGGACGCATGCCCAGCAGGACATCGCCGTAGGTGTACACGCCGAGGGGTTCACTTGATCCCGCAGCACTGCCAGCCGACGGTCCGGCCCCGGTTGCACTCCGGTCCTCGGTAGCACGAGTGTCCACGCCCACTTCGCTGGGGTCGAAGGATCCGGCGAGGGGGTCCTCTGCCTCGAAGAATCCGAACCCGGCGGCTCCTGACTTGGCAGCTCCGATGCCTGCAGCTGCCATCACCACCACGGCATCCCGCCAAGCCGGTATTTTCAGGGTGGTTCTGAGGAAGCCCATGAGTCCTGCATCATCTGAAGGCTCCAAGGGATTCCCTCGGTGGTGCCTGTCCAGCACATGACGCCACACAGCAAGTACCGAGTCAAAGCAGGCCTCGCTGCGCCACAGGGACAGGACGTTGTCGTCGAAGCCGTCTTCCGCTTCCAGCACCTGGGAGTCATGCGCTCCCGGCCGAGCCAAACGCAGTCCGCCATCCCCCTTCCCAGGGAAGGGTCCAACAGCGCTGCCCTGGTACACGAGCTCTGTGCTGAGTCGGCTCTCCTTGATCCGTTCGATCGGGAATCCCGGGATCGGGCAGCAGCCCTCATCCTCGCAATAGGCGCCGCGCCAGTACTCTGCGCCCACCAACCATGCATCGCGGACAGTAAGGCCGGCACGGTCAAGGCTGGCCCGCAGGGCATCGAGAAGTGGTGTCGTCCGGTGGATTACCGTGCCGTCATTCCACCCATCCGGGGTGTACACGGCCAGTACAACGCCATTGGCGGCCTCGTCGGAGATCAGATAGCCAAGTATTTGTTCGGCAAAGCAGGACAGTCCGTCAGCTGGGGTCAGTACGGGCAAGTCCACGCGGAGCGTGGCTCCCAGGACCTTTCCTTGCATTGTGATGGCCACGAGGCTGTCTTCAGGCCAGTAGCCCAGCATGTGGGGAATGTAGCCAAGGATGTCTTCGGGCTGGTGAATTCTGAGCGTTCTGTTGGTAGTCATGCGTCCAGCCTGCGCATTGGCGGAGGCAAGAAACAGGGAGCACTTTCCCTATGTGGAAAAGCCCCGGGAAGGGATGCTACTGCTCCCCCGCCACCTTGGAGCGTGCTTCACGCCGCCGTTCCAGGCGCTCACGCCGTTGCCTTGCGAGCGCCGTTGCCAGTGGCGGCACGTGGATCCCTTGAGCGGCCATTTGCCGGCGGACCTTGCGGCGGGTCACAACAATGAGCAGGGTTCCGATCGCGAGCAACAGGAACTGGACGCTGAGGGCAATCCGGAACGGCGCCAGTCCGTACAGCTCACCGCCGGAAAAGCCGCTGGCATTAAGGAGATCGAGCACCAGTCCAATGAGGTAAATCGCGATCAAGGCCGCGATGAAGCCGCCCACATTGACTATCCCGGTCGCGGTACCGATTCGATGCGAAGGATTGAAGGTCCGCGCGAAGTCGAAGCCGATCATGGATCCTGGTCCACCTACCGCCAGGACCACCACCAGGATGACCAGGAGCCACAGCGGGGCACGCTCGGGTAGAAGAAGCACAGCCGCCCAGGCGATGGCAGTTGCGGTGGTGATCAACAGGACCATGGCAGACCGGCGCATGGGGTGCCTGGCCACAAACCGACCGAATCCAGGCCCTGCGACAATGGCTGTGGCCACGAACAGGGCCATCAAAGCAGAGACTGTTCCGGCGTCGAGTCCCTGGGCCGAGAGCAGGAACGGGTAACCCCAGGTCATCGCGAAGAGGTTGCCGCTGAACTGCACGGTGAAATGGCTCCAGAGCCCGAGCCGGGTTCCCGGCTGCTTCCAGGCACGGGACAAGGAAACACCAGTGGCCCTGAGGCCTTGGGCCGTTACCGTAGCCGGATGCCCGGGAGGCGCGTCCCTCAAGAGGGTGAGGACCAGGACCATGGCCAACACTGACATGGACGCAAGGGTCAGGAAGGCCGGCGTCCATCCGGCCGAATGCAGCAGCAAAGCGAAGGGAACAACACTGAACAGCTGGCCCAGCTGCCCGCACATGCCGGTCAATTGGGTCACCAGCGGAACCCGCGACGGCGCGAACCACAGCGGAACCAGACGGATAACGGAGATGAAGGTCATGGCGTCGCCGGCGCCCACCAGGACCCGTCCCAAGACACCTCCGGGGATGCTGTCGGCGAAAGCCAGTTGCAGTTGTCCAGCGGCCATGAGGATGGCACCACCGGCCACCATGACCCGGGATCCAAACCGGTCCACCAGCACGCCTACCGGAATCTGGAGGCCTGCGTAGACCAACAGCTGCAGCACCGTGAAGAAGGAAATCGCCGAGGCACTGGCATGGAACCGTTCAGTTGCCTCCAGGCCCGCAACCCCGAAAGAGGTACGCTGCGCCACAGCCACGAGGTAGGCAAAGATGCCTATGGTCCAGATCAGCCATGCACGGGGACTTGTCACACCTCAATTATGCCCGTCAACCGTTAAAGCTGATTTATTGAGGCGTGTCTTTACGGGCCAGGTAGGCTTCCACAGCCGCACCGATGTCCTCGGCGTCGGGCAGTTCATCGTTCTCATAGGCAAGCAATGAACGCCGGACCATTCCCTCCGACTTCTCGTCATAGCGGGCCTCAAGGTTGGCGACGACGGCCTGCACTTCCTCAGAGGCCTCGATTTGCTCGGCGATCTGCCGGCCGACTTCCCGGCCTGCTTCCCGGAGACGGTCCGTAGGAAGCATGAGGGACGTTGCTGCCCCGAGGTATTCCAAGCCGGCGACGGCAGCCGTCGGATACTCGGCTTCGGACAGGTAGTGCGGAACATGGACAACATAGCCGGCCACGTTGCGCTCCGCCTCGGTGAGCCGGAGTTCAAGGATGTGGCCGATGGCAGCAGGAACCTCGACCGTAGGTTTCCAACTGGAAATCCCTTCGATCAGCTCAGGCCGGTTGCCGTGTACCGTCACACCGACGGGGCGCGTGTGCGGTACGGGCATGGGGATGGAGTGGATCCACGTGACGAGGTTGACGTCAAGCTTCTCCACGATGCCTACGACGGCGCGGGCGAACCGCTCCCACTGCAGGTCCGGTTCAAAACCTGCCAGCAGCAGAAACGGCTGTCCCAACCCATCCGTCAGCTTGTACAGGCCAAGTTTGGGCGCCTTGTAGTCCTGGAGGTGGTCTTCCACAAAGCTGATGTGTGGTCGGCGCGACCGGTAGTCAATGAGCTGGTCGGCATCGAACATGGCCACAACCTCGGCGTCGAGTTCATCCAGCAGTTCCGCATTAATCTGCCGGACCACGTGACCGGCGTCGGCAAATCCCGTGAATCCCATGACCATGTTCAGGCCACGGAGTTCGGGACTGTGGAAGGTCTCAATGTTGCTCGCGTAGAGAGCTTCTGGGTCCAGGAGGGTGCCGGATATCCGTTCAAACACGGCGTATTCCTTTCACGGGGCAAGTTCGGATGGTCTATATGGCTACAACGCTGCACAGGAAGCGGGCATTCCTGCTGGGGGATGTGCGGCAGATCTCATTTAATTGCTGTCCGCGGGCGCCGAGAGACTACGATCGAAACGGGCCGACGTCCGCTAACGACGCTGGGCCTGAAGACCAAGGCCGCCGTCGAATGAGGACGTCGGGCGCGTACCGGGGCAGGCCGCCAAACATGCGGCCCCGCCATGCACTGCAGAGAGAAGTGAGGACACATCCTCGTGGTCAAGACTACTGACATCAACCTGTCCATCATCGCCAAGGACCTGAAAAAGTCCCCCAGCGACGCCCTTGTGATCGGCGTTGCGCAAGGCGCTGAAGGGCCTGTGCTGCTCACCAATCCCCTGAGCGCCAAGGCTGCCGAGTCCGTTGCGGGCTCCCTGAAGTCCCTGGCAATCAGCGGCGCGGCCGACCAGGTGCACCGACTTCCCGGACTGCCGGAAACAGGCGCCGGGATCCTGGTCCTGGCCGGTGTCGGCAAACTCCAGCCCGGCGGCGGCCTCAGCGAAGAGGCGCTGCGGCGCGCAGCGGGGTCCGCTGTCCGCCAGCTCGCGGGACTGGCATCAGTGACGCTGGCATTCCCGACGCCGGCACTTGCCGACGTTGCTGCCGTCGCTGAAGGTGCCGCCCTGGGAGCCTACTCCTATACCGAGCACCGCTCCTCCACGGACGGACTGAAAGCACCGGTGGCCAAGGTCCTGGTCTTCTCCGACGTGGACGCAAAGGACGCACAGCCGGCGCTGGACCGCGCCGTTGTGCTTGCCAGGGCTGTCAACGCCACCCGAACACTGGTAAACCAGCCTCCAAGCCACCTCTACCCCGAGTCTTTTGCGGAGTCCGCCAAGGAACTCGCCAAGGGTCTTCCCGTGAAGGTCACCGTCTGGGATGAGAAGCGCCTCGAAAAGGAAGGCTTCGGAGGCATCCTCGGCGTCGGCAAGGGTTCTACCCGCCAGCCGCGCCTGGTCAAGGTGGAATACGCTCCGGCCAAGGCCAGCAAGAAGATTGCCCTCGTGGGCAAGGGCATCACCTTCGACACCGGCGGCATTTCCATTAAGCCGGCCCTCGGCATGGGCGACATGAAGAGCGATATGGCGGGCGCCGCCGTCGTACTTAACACGGTCCTGGCGCTGGCGACACTGGGCCTGCCCATCAAGGCAACCGCCTGGCTGTGCATCGCCGAGAACATGCCCTCGGGCGCCGCAGCACGGCCCGCAGATGTCTTCACCATCCACGGCGGCAAGACCGTGGAGGTCCTGAACACCGACGCCGAGGGCCGCCTGGTGATGGCCGACGGGCTCGTCGCTGCCAGCCTCGAGAAGCCCGACGTCATCATCGACGTCGCCACGCTGACCGGCGCCCAGTTGATTGCCTTGGGTCTGCGCACGGCCGGTGTGATGGGTTCGGATTCCGTCACGGCCGCGCTCAAGTCGGCAGCCGACCGCGCAGGCGAACTGGTGTGGCCCATGCCGCTGCCTGAGGAACTCCGCCCCAGCCTGGATTCGCAGGTGGCCGACATCGCCAACATCGGTGAGCGCAACGGCGGCATGATGACAGCCGCGGTCTTCCTGCGCGAATTCGTCGGCAAGGATGATGCCGGCGAGCAGATCCCGTGGGCCCACGTGGACATTGCCGGGCCGTCGTTCAACAACGGCAGCCCCTACGGCTACACCCCCAAGCAGGGCACGGGCTGCACAGTCCGCACTCTGGTTGCCTACGCAGAAGACGTTTTGGCGGTTTCCGCCTAGCGGCACGCCCCCGCTCCCTTCCGGGGTTGCGTGGTCCGTCCGGCATCCCGCCAGGGCCGCGCAACCCCGGAATTATGCGGCGTGTAGCGCTGTGTCACAAGTGAACGTGAGTCTCGACACAAGCGCTCCACAAACACCCGCAGAGGGTGGAGCATGGGTAGGTGGTTCGCTAAGGTGAACACGATAGTCACAAATGCAAGAGAACTTAGGTGCTGGCATAATCACGGCAGAACAAGTTCCAAAGACCAGATGGCACGCAGTCCCGTGTCATCATTCACGCGAGGGAGCGTTTTAGTGGCCGATCAGGCAACTGCGCAAGAATTCGACATCCTGGTACTCGGTGGCGGCAGCGGCGGCTACGCCACTGCCCTGCGGGCCGTGCAGCTTGGGTTCACCGTTGGCCTTGTGGAAAAGGCAAAGCTCGGCGGAACCTGCCTGCACAACGGCTGTATCCCCACCAAGGCCCTCCTGCACTCGGCCGAACTGGCTGACCACGCACGCGATTCCGCCAAGTACGGCGTGAACGTCACGCTCGACAGCATCGACATGTCAGCCGTGAACGCCTACAAAGACGGCATCATTGCCGGTAAGTTCAAGGGCCTCCAGGGACTCATCAAGTCCAAGGGCATCACCGTGATCGAGGGTGAAGGCAAGCTCCAGGGCAACAACACCGTCGTCGTGAACGGCACTGCCTACACGGGCAAGAACATTGTCCTGGCCACCGGTTCCTACTCGCGGTCGCTTCCGGGTCTCGAAATCGGCGGCAAGGTCATCACCTCCGACCAGGCCCTCACCATGGACTACATCCCCAAGAGCGCCATCGTCCTCGGCGGCGGCGTCATCGGCGTCGAATTTGCTTCCGTCTGGAAGTCCTTCGGCGTGGACGTCACCATCATCGAAGGCCTGCCCTCCTTGGTTCCCAACGAGGACGCCTCCATCGTCAAGAACCTCGAGCGTGCGTTCAAGAAGCGCGGCATCAAGTTCACCACGGGTATCTTCTTCCAGGGCGTCGAACAGAACGACGACGGCGTGAAGGTCACCCTGGTTGACGGCCAGACCTTCGAAGCAGACCTGCTGCTCGTCGCTGTTGGACGCGGTCCCGTCACCGCCAACCTCGGCTACGAAGAAGCAGGCATCACCATCGACCGCGGCTTCGTCATCACCAACGAGCGCCTCCACACCGGCGTCGGCAACATCTACGCCGTCGGCGACATCGTCCCGGGCGTCCAGCTCGCGCACCGTGGATACCAGCAGGGCATCTTCGTTGCCGAGGAGATCGCCGGTCTGAACCCGGCCATCGTTGAAGACATCAACATCCCCAAGGTCACGTACTGCGAGCCTGAAATCGCCACGGTCGGTTACACCGAAAAGGCAGCCAAGGCGAAGTTCGGCGACGACCAGGTGCAGACCCAGGAATACAACCTGGCCGGCAACGGCAAGAGCTCAATTCTTGGCACCGGCGGTATCGTCAAACTCGTCCGCCAGAAGGACGGCCCCGTAGTTGGTATCCACATGATTGGTTCACGCATCGGTGAGCAGATCGGTGAAGCCCAGCTGATCGTGAACTGGGAAGCCTACCCGGAGGACGTGGCCCAGCTGGTCCACGCCCACCCCACCCAGAACGAAGCTTTGGGCGAAGCCCACCTCGCCCTCGCGGGCAAGCCGCTCCACGGCTAAGTCTTTACCCAAGACAAACGGGTCGGGTGCATGCGGCGGAATCTGCCGGATGCACCCAACCCGGACCAGCAGAATTCATCCGCACAAAGATCAATAAGGAGAACGGGGACGACATGTCTGAATCCGTTAACTTGCCCGCCCTCGGTGAGAGTGTCACCGAAGGAACCGTCACCCGCTGGCTCAAGCAGGTTGGTGACCGGGTGGAGATCGACGAGCCGTTGCTCGAGGTTTCAACCGACAAAGTAGACACTGAAATCCCTTCTCCTATCTCAGGCGTCATCGAAGAAATCCTCGTCGCTGAAGACGAGACGGCTGAAGTCGGTGCACCTTTGGTCCGCATCGGCGACGGCTCCGGCTCCACCGCTGAGGCCGCCCCTGCCGAGGAAGCTCCCGCTGCCCCGGCCGAGCAGGCAGCACCGGCCGCCGAAGAGGCTCCCGCCGCCCCGGCGGAGGAAGCAACGGCACCGGCAGCTGAAGCCCCCGCCGCTTCTGGCGGCGAAGGCCACGAAGTGACCCTCCCGGCACTGGGCGAAAGCGTCACCGAAGGCACCGTTACCCGCTGGCTCAAAGCTGTCGGTGACACGGTGGAGGTTGACGAACCGCTCCTTGAGGTGACCACCGACAAGGTCGACACCGAGATTCCCTCTCCCGTTGCCGGTACCCTCCAGGAAATCCGCGTCAACGAAGACGAAACCGCTGAAGTCGGTTCCGTCCTGGCAGTCATCGGTTCCGGCGCTGCCGCCCCGGCTCCGGCCGCACCGGCTCCGGCTGCTGCTCCGGCTGCAGAGGCACCGGCCCCTGCCGCTCCGGCACCTGCCGCCGCACCCGCTCCTGCTGCTCCGGCTGCACCCGCCGCCGCACCCGCTCCTGCCGCTCCGGCTCCTTCTGCTGCTCCTGCCGCCTCTGCCGAGGCTGCGGGCTCCTCCGAGTCCGGCTACGTCACTCCCCTGGTGCGCAAGCTTGCCAACCAGCACGGCGTAGACATTGCTTCGGTCTCCGGAACCGGCGTTGGTGGCCGCATCCGCAAGCAGGATGTCCTGGCTGCCGCCGAAGCCAAGCAGGCCGCCGCTGCTCCTGCAGCACCGGCTCCTGCTGCTGCTCCCGCTGCCAAGGCTGCCGCCCCTGTCGTTGCTTCGTCCTTGCGTGGCACCACGGAGAAGGCTCCCCGTATCCGCCAGGTCATTGCCCGCCGCATGCGCGAGTCCCTGGAGGTCTCCACCCAGCTGACGCAGGTGCACGAGGTCGACATGACCAAGATCGCCAAGCTCCGCCTCAAGGCCAAGAACTCCTTCCAGGCCCAGAACGGCGTCAAGCTGACCTTCCTGCCTTTCATCGCCAAGGCTGTAGCCGAGGCACTGAAGCAGCACCCCAAGCTGAACGCTGCGTACGACGAATCCAAGCAGGAAATCACGTACCACAACGCCGAACACCTGGCCATCGCCGTCGACACCGACAAGGGCCTTCTGGTTCCGGTCATCTCCGACGCCGGCAACCTGAACCTCGCCGGTCTCGCCGGCAAGATCGCTGATGTCGCTGGCCGTACCCGCGACGGAAAGATCGGCCCGGACGAGCTCTCCGGCGGTACGTTCAGCATCACCAACATCGGCTCTGTGGGTGCCCTGTTCGACACCCCGATCATCAACCAGCCGCAGGTAGGTATCCTCGGCACCGGTGCCATCGTGAAGCGCGCTGTCGTGGTCGCTGACGAAAACGGTGACGACTCCATCGCCATCCGGTCCATGATGTACCTGTCCCTGACGTACGACCACCGCCTGGTGGACGGCGCGGATGCAGGACGGTTCCTGCAGACTCTGAAGGCACGCCTTGAAGAGGGTGCGTTCGAAGCAGACCTCGGACTCTAAGTCACTCCTTCTGCGGGCACCGCTTGCAGAGTAAGACGGGCAGGTTGCCGGGGAAACCCGGGAACCTGCCCGTTACGCTTTTAACGCCTTCGCGTGGCTTTGCTACAGGACGTAGAACCGACTGGATAAGCTAAGGCCATGAGTATTCTCTTCAACATTCTGGTGTTCTTGCACATCGTCGGCGCAGCCATGATCGTGGGCTACTGGATCGCCACCCTCCGGGAGCCAACCGTCCACCCGCGACAGCGCGACGGTGCTTTCCTCCAGCTCCTCACGGGCATCGCCATGATGGGCGTGCTGCCCATGATGCCGGATGCTGATCCCAACTACTTCAAGCTTGGTGTGAAGTTTGCCATCGGCGTGGCCGTTGCAGTCCTGGCCGTGATCGGCTCGCGCAAGGTCAAGAAGGGCGAGGCCGTCTCCACGGGCCTGGCCCACGGCGTGGGTGGACTTGCCCTGGTGAACATCGCCATCGCCACCCTCTGGCACTGACCCGACTCAGACATACCCTGACGGGCAGCATCGCAGGATCTTCCCCGATGTCCAGAGGCCGTTCCCACTGTTGCAGCACGGTGGGAACGGCCTCTTTGCCGTGTCGGTTGTCTACTCCTGGGCAATGCAGAACTCGTTGCCCTCGGGATCCTGCATCACATCCCAATGAAAGTCCGCAATGTCGTGGCCTTCCACAAAAGTAGCGCCCAGAGCCTCAGCCTTTCGTCGCAAGGCGGCTGCATCGGCGTCGTGAAGGTCCAAGTGCAGCCGACGTCGTCCCTCAGTCGGCTCAAGGACCTGCTGGAAGGCCAGCTGCGGAACACCAGGCTCAGCCGGCCGCAGCCAGATGAAGCCTTCGTGCTCCGCACTGACGGGCATGTCCAGGAGCTCAGACCAAAAAGCCGACAGGCGGACAGCATCAACGGAGTTGATCATGATTGACGCTATCCTCGGGCCGCGACCTTGATCACGCAACGCTTTTCTTTCGGTATCCATGGCGCCAGTTTAGGGGTCACAATCCACTGACAGCAGAATGGCCGTGCGGTCCGGAAGTTCAATACCTAGGATTGAACCCGGTGGCACCTGCCAAAGGCCGGTTGCCGACTCACAACGACCCTAAGGAGTGGACATGGCAGCAACACGCACCGCACACACGGTTTGGAACGGCAACCTTATTGAGGGCGCTGGAAACACCACGCTGGATAGCTCCGGCCTGGGAACGTTCGATGTCACCTGGAAGGCACGCACCGAGCAGTCCGGTGGCAAGACCAGCCCCGAAGAACTTATCGCTGCCGCCCACTCCGCCTGCTTCTCCATGGCTTTCAGCCACGCTCTCGCCGGTGAAGGCTTCACCGCTGAGGAAGTCAACACCAAAGCCGACGTCACTTTCGTTCCGGGCACCGGTATCACCGGCAGCCACCTGACCATGACCGCGAAGGTTCCGGGGCTCTCCCAGGAAGACTTCCGTCGCATCTCCGAGGACGCCAAGACTGGCTGCCCGGTCTCCGGCGCCCTCGCCAGCATCGAGATCACCCTGGATGCCACGCTCGCTGAGTAGACCCTCAGACGCAGAAGGCCCCTGGAGGCCAGAGCCCCGCCACTCCGCTTGGAGTGACGGGGCTCTTCCCGTTCTGCAGGCCGAGGTCCAGAAAGTGGCCGCTACTTCTTGAGCTGCGGACGCACGGGAAGGGGTGCCGGACGCACCGTCCTGTAGCCTTCACGCAAGGGAGGACGATCAGTGGGCAGCTCCTGGATCATTTCCTTGAGCGCGCCGATACCGTACTCCAGTTGTGGATCCGTGCCCGCCGCGTAGGCATGTGGCGGGAACAGAACCTCGATATCCGGATCCACACCGTGGTTCTCAACGTCCCAGCCGATGCCGCCGCTGAACCACGTGGCATAGCGCGGTTGGGTAACTCCGGTGCCGTCGGCAAGTGTGAAGCGGTTGTCAATGCCCACCACGCCACCCCACGTCCGCGTCCCAATGACCGGCCCAATGCCCCTGAGCTTCGAGACCTGGGTGATGATGTCGCCGTCGGATCCGGCAAATTCGTCCGCCAGGATGATCACGGGACCACGCGGAGCATGATGCGGGTACGTACGCGGCTTCTCGCCGCGCGGCATGCTCCATCCGGTCACTTTTCGACCGATCAATTCAGCGACGAGCTGGGAGGTATGTCCCCCGCGGTTGCGTCGGACATCGACAATGAGCCCGTCCAGGGCCGTCTCCGTATCCAGATCGCGGTGAAGCTGGGCCCAGCCGTTGGCCATCATGTCCGGAACGTGAAGGTACCCGAACTTGTCACCGGAAGCCTCCCGGACAGTCCTGCGGTTGGCCCGCACCCAGTCCTGGTAGCGGAGCCTTTCCTCATCGCGGATGGGAACCACAGCTACCCGCCGCTGCGATCCGGCAGCTTCGCCATGTGCCTTACCGTTCAGCAGCGTCAACTCAACCGTCCGGCCAGCTGCGCCCACCAGCTGCATCGCCGGAGTCAGTGCCGCTGAAAGCTCGACGCCGTCAATCGCCAGGAGCACATCGCCCACCTTCGCGTCGACGCCTGGTCGCGTCAAAGGCGAAGTAGCCAAGGGATCCGACGACTCGCCAGCGAGAATCCGGGTGATTTCCCAACCGCCGCCGCCGAGCTGCAGCTCCGCTCCGAGACGCCCCTGGCCATTGCGGCCCGGTTCCGTGACGGCTGCCGGACGAACGTAGGCGTGTGAGGTCCCGAGCTCGCCGTGGAGTTCCCAGAGCAGATCCACCAGGTCATCGTGCGAACCGAGCCGGTCCACGATCGGGCGGTACCGCTTGTACACGGACTCCCAGTCCTGGCCGGCCATGTCGGCGGTCCAGAAGAAGTCGCGCTGCAACCGCCAGGCCTCGTCAAAAGCCTGGCCCCAGGCAGCCACGGGGTCGAGGATGACGCGGATCCGGTTGAGATCCACTTTCACATGTTCAGCCGAGTCCTCTTCCACCTTGCTGTCCGCAGGTACGGAAATGACCTTCTTGTCCAGGACATAGACGATCCGGCTAAGGTCAGCGGACACGCGGTAGCTGTCTACTGCGGAGACGAGGGTTGTTGGCTTGCGCTTGGCGAGGTCATAGCGCACCAGGGACGGTGCCGTCTTCTTGTCCTGGAGGTTGCCTTTGCCCTCGCCGGTGACGCCGGAGAGTTCGGTATCCAACCACAACAATGCCCCGTCGCCAACAGCGAGGTCCGAGTAGTTTCCCTGGGGCACTGGCACGGCGATGACGCGGTGGGCAAGTCCCTCCGCATCAACCCGCACAGCGGGGACGTCGCCGTCGTCGGACTTCTCTGCAGCCGACGGTGCGTCCTCCAGGGTGTCCACCGAAGGCCCGAAGGGCGACGGCGTGTCTGCTGCGAGCGCCACCATGTACGGCTTGATAGGGCTCGGGAACGAAAGATCGAAGGAGTGGCCGTCGTAGACGGGGTCGAAGCTCCGGTTTGAAAGGAAAGCAAGGAACTTGCCGTCGGGTGTGAACCGGGGCCACTCGTCGCAGAACCGGCCATCAGTGATGTCAATAATCGCTCCATCGCCCTCTTCGGGACGGGCGATCCTCAGTTTGCTGCGCGAGCCGAACGACGTCACGGGTTCGGACCAGGCTAGCCACTGCGAATCACCGGACCACGAGAGTTGCTCGATGCTTCCTTCGCCCACACTAACGAGCTTGCTCAGCGTGCCGGTGGAAGTGTCGGCCACGAAGACGTCACCGAAGGACGTGCCGACGGCGACCCAGCGGCCATCCGGGCTGGCTTCCAAAGTGCTGGTGCGCGTGGGCTTGGGGAAATCGATGCGGAGCTGGCCTGCATCCTCCGGAGCAGGCTGTACTTCAGGGGCGGAAGTGCCACCGGCAGTGTCGGCCGAAGGCTCGACTGGGACCTCAACGCCGGTGCCCGAGGCAGGCACTGTCGCCGGCGACGTGGTCTGTGCCGGCGCGCCCTTCTGTCCCACCACGTTGGAGACGGATACCGGCTTCGGCAAGGAGTCGTCTTCCTTCGCCGGAGCGGGTGCCTCCACGGCCTTCAACACTTCCGCCGCCGCCAGCCGGGAGGCGATGCGCTTGATGTACAGCGCTTCCACTCCCCCGTGGTCCGCCACGTAGGCGATCCTGCCGTCGGTCAGCGGGCGGGGCAGTCGGGCACGGACTCCCGGCGTAGCTTCCACCACGCGGGAGGGCCCGTCCTTGTGTCGAAGCCAATGGATGGTGCCGTGCGATTCCACGGCGCTGGCCGTCCCGGCAGCGTTCGGGAAGACGTCACCGAGGTGTGCTGAAGCTTTCAGGGGTGCAGGACGGCGTGCCGGCGAAGCCGAGCCGAGGGAGATTTCCAGCTTGGCGGGTTGGGCGTCAGCGTCGAGGGATGGAAGAATCCACAACTCGCCGGCAGATTCGAAGATGATCCGTTTGCCATCGGTGCTGGCGTGCCGCACATAGAAATCCTCGTGGTCAGTGTGCCGGAGCAATCCGGAACCGTCGGGGAGGACCGAGTACAGATTGCCAAAGCCTTCGTGGTCCGATAGGAAAGCAATCCTGCCCTCCACCCACAAGGGGTCCGTGAGGTTGCCATCGATCTGTGGAACCAGGCGCTCAAACTCGCCGTTGCCGTCAGTATCGATCCACAGCTTGCCCGCCGTGCCTCCGCGGTACCGCTTCCACCAAGCGGGTTCACGCGAGAGTACGCTGGCCAGCACCACGGGCTTCTCGTCGCCGACCTCCGGTCCGAACGCCACGACCTCTACAGGGCCAAAGGGAAGTTCGACGGCGGCGCCACCGTCGAGCGGGAGGCTGTAGGCATGCGTGTGGCGGCTTTCGGCCTGCTGGAAAGCACTGGTAACAACCACGTGGCCGGCCGGAGTGAAACCCTTGACCTTCGTGGTGCTGTGGCCGAAATAACTCAACTGACGGTAGCCACCGCCGTCGACGTTCGCCGTCACGACTTCCGGGGACGTTCCCACCACCACTGTCCACACCAGCTGCTTTCCGTCCGGCGTAAACCGGGGGTTCCTGGCCGGAAGCTGCTGCGAAGAGACGCGCCAAGCGCGGCCTCCATCGAGCGGCGCGACCCAAACGTCGTCTTCGGCCACGAAAGTGACCAGATCGCCGTGTACATGCGGGAAACGGAGGTAGCTGGAGGAGGTCATTGTTCGATCATAGTCAAGAGGCGGCTACCGTCGGCGGCAGCGAGAGGCGTTTCCGCCAGACGTTGGCCTTATGGTGAGATGGGTCATGCGCATCGTGATGTCCGGAGCTTCAGGAATGATTGGGACCGCACTGGCCGAGCACTTGGCTGGCCGGGGTGACGAGGTGGTGCGGCTCGTGCGGCGACCCGCTGCCGCGCCCGGTGAATTTACCTGGGATCCGGCCAAGGGCGAGCTGGATGAAAGCATTCTGGACGGCGCGGATGCCGTGGTGAACCTTTCCGGTGCAGGGATCGGGGACCGTCCGTGGACTAATAAACGGCTGAAGGTGCTGCGCGATTCCCGCCTCCACCCCACACTGACCCTGGCAGGCGCCATGGGCCGACTTGGAAATCCTCCTGCCTCCTTCATCAGCCAGTCCGCTTCCGGCTACTACGGGGCTGACAGCGCAGGCGTTCTCCGCGAAGATTCGTCTCCGGGCGGCGGCGTGCTGGGGCCGTTGTGCGTCGAGTGGGAACAGGCCGCGAGGACCGCACCGGCCGGTGTCCGGGTTGTCACTCCCCGCACCGGGGTTGTACTGAGCACCTCAGGAGGTGCCTTGGCCCCTCTGCTCCCCCTGTTGAAGCTTGGGCTCGGAGGTCCCTTCGGTAACGGCCGCCAGTACTGGCCATGGATCACTCTCGCCGACGAGGCTTCCGCGTTGGCCTTTCTTATCACCTCCCGATTGGAGGGCCCGGTCAACGTCTGCGCTCCGGAAAGCGCCGACGTGAACACGATCGTCGGGGCTGTGGCGAAGGCATATCACCGGCCGTCCTTTTGCCGGGTACCCCGCCCTGCACTGCGACTGGTACTGGGAAAGCTCGCGGATGAACTGGTTCTGGCAAACCAACGCATGGAGCCTGGCAGACTCTCCGAAGCGGGCTTCCGGTGGCAGCATCCGTCCCTTGCCGAGGCTATGGTCTGGTTGCGCGGGGACGAACAACCGGGTCGGCAATTCAGTTAACCTGCCCGGTGATTTCCGAAAGCCACCAGCGTCCATCGGCGCGAACCAAGGACAATCGGAGTGCCTTGGCGGTTCCCGCCGGTTCCGTCCGGACAACGGTCCCATCTGCATCGCGTTCCTCATACTTAGAGGTGGTTGCGGTGACGTCCACTTCGACGCGGTCGGCGGCCGTGGACGGTCGAACCTCTATCGCTGACAACCGCGTGGTGAGCCCGGCAAACCTCGTGCCGGATTCGCGCAACTGGGCGCTCAACACTCGGTCCGACTCCGCTGCAGGAGATCCTTGGGCGTTAACGGCCTCGAGCAGTTCCAAGCGGCCTTCCCGCAGAGCAGAGTCGCGCAAAGCCGCGAGTGCCACCACCGCGAGTGCCGGATCCTCGGATCGAAGGGCCCCGCCCATGCCAGCTGGAAGGCCCACGGTTGGCACGGTTTCGACTAATGGATCCGGGGCGGCCAAGCGGCTGACCTGTGTGTCCTCTGTCGGGCTGCTGATCCGAAGCCATCCCGGCGACTGGTTCCAGGCCAAGTAGCCGACGAACGCGCCGGCCACCAGGACAACCACAAACAACGGGACAATCCGGGTGACCCTGGACTTTGGGGGTGGGCTTGCCTGCCGCCGGGTTCGCGGTTGGTCGCCTGCCCGGGGCGATACCGGCACCCTGAGCATGCCTTTGATCCGGTAGCTGGCGCGGCGGGGTGTACGCCCGTGGGCCTCCCGACGCGTCAGCAGCTCGGGGATAACGGAATGGTGCACGGCTCCGGACAAGTCCAGCGTCCTGGGTGCGGCACTCCTGAAAACAGCGGTGCCGAACTCCTTCGCCGTCGGACGCAGAAGGGGGTCCGGATCCAAGGCAGCCTCGAGGGCCGCCGCCAGGCTCTTGGGGACCTCAGGCACCAGCAGTGACAACGGTGGCCGCAGCTGCGTTGTTTCCGGCACGACGCCGGTCAGGCAGTACCAGCCGATCGCCGCCAACGAAAAAACATCACGTTGCGGACGGAGCTCCTGGCCGCCGTCGTCCGTAGATGGCGGGAGGAATGGATCCCTGAACCCGACGGTGCCCACATCATGGCTTTGCTCCGGGTCACCCAACCGCACGGCGAGGCCTAAATCGGCCAGCAGCGGCATGCCGACAGCGGTTAACAAGACATTTCCCGGCGAGACGTCGCCGTGCACAACGCCGCGGGAATGCAGGTATGCCAACGCCTGCGCAATAGGCGTCAGCACCGTCACCGTTTCCCCAACGCTCAATCGTCGCCTACCGGAAACAAGGTTCGCCAGGGACCCACCCGCTGCGTAGTCCATCACGATCCCCAGCGTCCCGGTACCATCAGCTGGCTTCAGGACTTCGTGGACGCGGACAACATGCTGATGGTTGAGGTGGGACAGGAGCGAGACTTCGCGGGCCGCATTTCCCAGGAGCTCCGCTTCTGCTTCCCGGCAGGGACATTTGATCGCAAACCGGGCCCCGTCGGTCAGCCGCGTGCCAAGCCATACTGTCGAGCTGCTGCCCTGGCCAAGTTGCCGGGTAATTTCGTAGCCGGGAAGAAGGGGTGCCACGGTGTCGGTAGTTGCCAGAGTTTCCATGGATAAGGTCTACCGGAGACGGCGGATATCTGCAGATGCTATCCACAGATCACGGCTGGACCTGTCCTCCACAAGCGCCAATACCGCGTGATGCGACTGAGAGCTTCACCACAAAACCATGGCCAATCTCCTGCTGGGTCTAAGCTTGAACGCATGACTCTTGAGTTTTCACAACTGGGTCTTGCCCCGGACTTCGTTGATTACATGCAGGGCTGGGACCTGCAGCGCGAGATCCACAACAAGGTTGTTGCGGGCGAGCAGAACAGCACCGTCTTGCTTCTGGAGCACGCCGCCGTCTACACGGCCGGAAAGCTCACCGAAGATCACGAGCGGCCCTTCGACGGAACCCCCGTTGTTCCCGTGGACCGAGGCGGAAAACTGACCTGGCACGGTCCGGGTCAGCTCATTGCCTACCCCATCCTCAAATTGAGGAACCGGGCTGGAATCCGCGACTACGTGGAGCGCCTCGAAGCCACAATGATCGCTGTCATGGTGGATTACGGCATCAAGGCCGTCACGGTCAAGGGCCGCGCCGGCGTCTGGGTCCTGGCTGACGACAAGGGCCCGGACCGGAAGATTGCCGCCATTGGAATCCGCGTACTGGACGGCGTGACCATGCACGGGGTCGCCATCAACTGCAGCAACGACCTGGCACCCTATGCCCAGATCATTGCCTGCGGCATCACTGACGCCAGCGTCACCACCATGTCGCTGGAAACCGGCCGGACCATCAACCCCGCCGACATCGTTGACCGCTTCGTGGAAGAATTCCGCAAGCATGAAGAAGCACTCGTTTCCACCCCCGAAGGAGCACTCCAGTGACCCTGGCACCTGAAGGCCGCAAGTTGCTGCGTGTTGAGCAGCGTAACTCGGCGGTTCCTGTTGAACGTAAGCCTGAGTGGATCAAGGCCAAGGTCCAGATGGGTCCGGAGTTCGTCGGGTTGAAGAACCTGGTGAAGAAGGAAGGCCTGCACACCGTGTGTGAGGAGGCCGGGTGCCCGAACATTTTCGAGTGCTGGGAAGACAAGGAAGCGACGTTCCTGATCGGCGGCTCTGAATGCACCCGGCGCTGTGATTTCTGCCAGATCGATACCGGCAAACCCTCCCCGCTGGACCGCTTCGAACCGACCAAGGTCGCCCGCTCCGTGCAGGCCATGCAGTTGCGCTACGCGACCGTGACCGGGGTGGCCCGTGACGACCTTGAGGACGAGGGCGTCTGGCTGTACGCCGAAACGGTCCGGAAAATCCATGAACTGAACCCCGGGACCGGGGTGGAGTTGCTGATCCCGGACTTCTCCGGCAAACCCGAACACATCGCCGCGATCTGCGATTCCCGGCCCGAGGTGTTCGCCCACAATGTCGAGACCGTGCCCCGTATTTTCAAGCGGATCCGGCCCGCGTTCCGGTATGAGCGGTCCCTGGATGTCATCACCCAGGGCCGTGACCTGGGCATGGTGACCAAGTCCAACCTGATCCTGGGCATGGGCGAGACCCGCGAGGAAATCTCCGAAGCCCTGCGTGACCTGCACGCCGCCGGGTGTGACCTGATCACGATCACCCAGTACCTGCGCCCGTCCGAACGGCACCTGCCCGTGGACCGGTGGGTCAAGCCCCAGGAGTTCGTGGACCTCCAGCACGAAGCCGAAGAGATCGGCTTCCTCGGCGTCATGTCCGGGCCATTGGTTCGTTCCTCCTACCGTGCCGGCCGGCTCTGGGCCACCGCGATGCGCAAAAAGGGCTGGGACATCCCTGAAGCTCTCGCCCACATCGAGTCCTCCGGCACCACCCGCCAGGAAGCCTCCACCATCCTCGCCGCCCACAGCTGAAAGTAGCGGCGGCAGCAATACCAGTAAGCAGTTCTGAAGGACCGGATGCCTCACGTAACGGCGTCCGGTCCTTCGGCGTACATCACGTAGAATTAAGGCACTATGGCGAAATCCCCTGATCCCAGCAATTCGACACCCTCGGCCGACGCACCCAAGCGTGGGCTGTTCCAGCGCAAGCCCAAGGAAGCCAAGGCCAAGAAGCCGAGCCAGCTGAAGCAGATCGCTGAAGTCTTCAAGATGACCCGGCGAAACGATCCGCAGGTTGTCTGGATCATGCTGCTGGCGTTCCTCGCCGTGGTTGCCGTAGCCTTCCTGATCGGTTTCCTTCTGGAGAACTGGGTCACCGGCCTCATCATCGGCATTCCGCTGGGCCTCCTCGCGGCCGTCTTCATCCTTTCCCGCAGGGCGGAGAAAGCCGCCTTCGCCCAGATCGAGAACCAACCCGGCGCCTCCGGTGCCGCGCTGGGAACCCTTCGGCGAGGCTGGGTGACACAAGACCAGCCGGTTGCTGTTAACCCGCGCACCCAGGACGCCGTGTTCATGGCAATCGGACGTCCCGGCGTCGTATTGGTCAGCGAAGGCCCCACCCACCGGGTCAAGCCGCTTGTGGAAGCAGAGCGCAAGCGCCTGGCACGCATCCTGCCCAACGTCACCATCCACGTCCTCGAATCGGGACGGGGCGAGGGACAGGTTCCGCTCAACAAGCTGGCCAAGACCATGGGCAAGCTGAAGAACGAGCTGACCAAGGTGGAGGTCAATGCGGTGTCCAAGCGCATCAACTCGCTGGGAAACCGCCTGCCGATCCCCAAGGGCATCGACCCCTACAAGGCCCGCCCAGATCGCAAAGCCGCCCGCGGCCGCTGATTTTCTGAACCAAACAAACCGCCCCCGCCTCTTGAAAAGAGGTGGGGGCGGTTTTTTGTTTGGAGGGGTTACGGCAGCCGAAGCTGTCACATTCGGATGAGAATGGTGTTCATCGCTTTGTCGTGAAGACCGCGCTGGTCCGGGTCGAAGACAACGGCCGGGATGACCAGGCACAGCAGAAGGGTGCGCACGACGGCCGCCAATGGACCTGCCGGGCCTCCGCCGAGCCGAACCACATGGATCCCGGCGATTCTGTGTCCAACGCTGTAGCCAAGCGTGCCGATCAGCAGTATTTGCTCCGCGGCGAAAATGGCGAGGGTCGCCCACTGATTTCCACCGAACGCGAAGTTGCTGATGACCAATGCGATGGTCCAGTCGATCACGATGCCCAGAATGCGACGGCCCGCGCGCGCCATGGAACCCGGACCGGACTCGGGCAGACCGAGCCTTTCACCAGGATATTTGGAGATGCCGGAGGTGTCCGGACCGCTCAACCAGGAGCCAATGTCTTTTCGATATACCACCCTCCAAGCCTAGCCGCTGGACGGTGCGCGGGCATGACGGCGACCTGCGGCCATGGGCATAAGAGGGCAGGATGTTCGACCAGCGGACCGCCGTGGACCCGACGCCGGGAAGCAGACTACCGTTTACATGACAGATGATTCTGTAACCTGCCGGAAACAATACTGACACCCCCGGGAAATCCCATCTCCCTATGGTGGTATGAGTTGCCAGCCACCATGGCAGGGGGACCTTTTTGTGTTTTCCCCGCCTCGGTCTGGGCTGCACCACGCGGCCTTCCGGGCCTGTTACTTGATATGCATAAGGAGCATAGATGTTCAAGACTGCGGACGAAGTCCTCAAGTTCATCAAAGACGAAGACGTCAAATTCGTCGATATCCGCTTCACCGACCTTCCTGGTGTCCAGCAGCACTTCAACGTGCCGGCCAAGAGCGTTGACCTGGACTTCTTCGTCCACGGCCAGCTCTTCGACGGATCTTCCATCCGCGGCTTCCAGGGCATCGCCGAGTCGGACATGCAGCTCATCCCGGATGTAACCTCGGCCTTCATCGACACGTTCCGCATCGAGAAGACGCTTGCCCTGAACTTCTCCATCGTGAACCCGCGTACCGGTGACCCCTACCACCGTGACCCCCGTGGTGTGGCAGAGAAGGCAGAAGCCTACCTGGCATCCACCGGCATCGCCGACACCGCATTCTTCGCTCCGGAAGCAGAGTTCTTCGTCTTCGACAACATCCAGTACGAATCCTCCCCGCAGGGCAGCTTCTACAAGATCGACTCCGAAGAAGCCCACTGGAACACCGGCCGCAAGGAAGAAGGCGGAAACCTCGGTTACAAGACCCCCGTCAAGGGCGGTTACTTCCCGGTGTCCCCCACCGACAAGCAGGCTGACCTCCGCGATGCCATGTGCGTTGAGCTGGACAAGGCAGGCCTTGAGGTCGAGCGCTCCCACCACGAAGTTGGCTCCGCCGGCCAGGCCGAGATCAACTACAAGTTCACCACGCTGACCGCAGCTGCTGATGACCTGCAGAAGTTCAAGTACGTCATCAAGAACACCGCTGATGCCTGGGGCAAGTCTGTAACGTTCATGCCGAAGCCGGTCTTCGGCGACAACGGCTCGGGCATGCACTGCCACCAGTCGCTGTGGAGCAACGGCGATCCCCTGTTCTACGACGAGAAGGGCTACGCCGGCCTCTCCGATACCGCCCGCTGGTACATCGGCGGCCTGCTCAAGCACTCCTCGGCCGTCCTGGCGTTCACCAACCCGACGGTGAACTCCTACCGCCGCCTGGTCAAGGGCTTCGAGGCTCCCGTGAACATGGTGTACTCGCAGGGCAACCGCTCCGCCGGTATCCGTATCCCGATCACGGGCACCAACCCGAAGGCCAAGCGCATCGAGTTCCGCGCTCCGGACCCCTCATCCAACCCGTACCTGGCCTTTGCTGCACAGCTGATGGCCGGCATCGACGGCATCCGCAACCGCATCGAACCCCCGGCACCGATCGACAAGGACCTCTACGAGCTCCCGGCCGAAGAAGCCAAGGACATCCCCAAGGCTCCGGGTTCCCTGGAAGAGGCCCTGGAAGCCCTGCGCGAGGACAACGAGTTCCTGCAGGCTGGCGGCGTCTTCACCCAGGACCTGATCGACACCTGGATCGAGTACAAGTACGAGAACGAGATCCGCCCGCTGTCGCTGCGTCCGAACCCCTACGAGTTCGAGCTCTACTACGGCGTCTAAGCCCCAGGCTCATACAAAAGAAGGCCAGCCCCTCCGAGAGGATGGGCTGGCCTTCTTTTATTCGCAGGGATTACTCGGATTTGCCTTGTTCCCGGTCCCTGAGGTTCTTGGTGATGTCATCCAGCTTCTCTTTAACGAAGCTGGCCGCCTCGGAGAGACCCTTTTCCGCACTCCCCAGGGGATCGAGCTGCAAGTAGACCTGATGGTCGATCGGCAGGTCGTACTCGTCCTTCAGGTGGGTACCGCCCCCAACGCCGTCAAGGGACAAATAAACGAGGGCTTCGGTCCGCGCAATGCCGGCAATGGTGCCAAAGACCACTGTGAAGTCATTGGGCTGAAAGCTGACCGATTGACCCACATGGCGCCGGTCCAGGTCCCCGGCATTAACTGCCTTTTCAGTCGGGCTTCCGTTGTATTCCATGGACTTTCCCTCCGATTCGAGATCAGTGACAGCTAAAGTCTATAAGGATCCTTAGTGTCGAAGGCAAAGTATGTGTCAGTGAAAGGCTTTATACATTGTCCTCTGCGGGCCTGAGTTGCCACCCAAGTACCGCCCGGAGTCCACGAAGCCCGCCCTTGTGTAAGCGGCCAGCCCCGCCGGATTGCGCTCGTTGACGGACAGTACGACGCCGGCCTGGCCACCAAAGTGCCGCGCGGTCAGTTTCCGGGCTTCTTCCACTGCGGCTTCCGCCGCCAGCTTGCCCAGCCCGCGGCCCTGCTGGCGAGAGTCAATCAGGAATCCCCGCAGAAGCCAGACCGAATGATCATCGGGCCAGCCCGCGAGAGTGGCCGCGCCGGACTGCAGGGTCAGCACACCCACAGCACTTCCCTGCGACTCAATGACGTAGGGCACACGCGACTCTTCTTCCAACGCGATCAGCATCATCCGCAGAGGCTCGCCGACGAAAGCCCGTTGGCTCTCTTCTATTGCCAACTCCGCGACTGCGCCCAACTGGATGGCCCGGGCGTCGTCGTCGAGCATTTTGAGGGGAATCAACCACACATCATCAGCAGGCATTTTCCACATCCTTCCATGGGAGTGGCACAACACGTCTCCGGGCCTAATTGGCGTAGAACATCTTCTCGAAGACGGATCTGGCCCTGCGGCTCAGCCGCAGGTAGTGCTCTTCGAAGTGCCCCGCATTACCAGGCGGGTAACCGCACCACCGCGCAACGGCTTCAAGGTCCTTGCGGGACGAAGGCAGTACATCGGAGGCGCGGCCGGTGACGATCACGTTGGCCGACCGGATACGGCTGGCCAAACGCCACGCCTCCCGCAGCAGTGCAGCGTCATCTTTGCCGATGAATCCCAGTTCCTCTGCCGCAGCAAGAGCCTCAAGCGTTGAACTCGTCCGCAGCTCCGGATGCTTGCCCGCATGCTGCAGCTGGATCAGTTGCACCAGCCATTCGACATCGCTCAGTCCGCCGCGGCCAAGCTTGACATGACGGGCAGGATCCGCGCCCCGGGGCAGCCGTTCGGACTCCACACGGGCCTTGATCCGCCTGATCTCGCGGACATCCTGTTCCTTGAGCTCCTCGGGATACCGGATGGGATCAATCAGTGCGACAAAGTCCGCCGCCAGTTCGTCCGAGCCGGCCATCGGCCGTGCACGCAGCAGGGCCTGGGACTCCCAGATGAGGGACCAGCGGCGGTAGTACTCCGCATAGGAATCCAAGGACCGCACCATGGCGCCGTTCTTGCCCTCCGGACGGAGGTCGGCGTCGACCATGAGTACCCGCTCAGCCATGATGGCAGGCTTGAGCGGCTGGGTGAGGAAGCTGGAGATCTTGGCGACGATCGCCGTCGCCTGTTCCTGAGCCTCGGCATCACTGAAGCCGGGGCGGGCACGGTGAACGTACATCACGTCGGCGTCCGAACCGTAGCCGATTTCGCGGCCTCCCTGCCTACCCATGGCAACCACCAGGACGTCCGTCTTCAGGGGGCCCGAGTCGGCGACAACAGCCTCAGCCACATGAAGGGCTCCCAGCACGGCAGCCCGGTCGGTTTCAGCCAAAGCGATCCCCACCGCATCCTGATCGAGGAGCCCTGCGCTGTCCGCAATAGCGGTCCGCAGGATCTCCCGGCGCCGGATCAAGCGGATGAGCCGCATGGCGTTCTCAGGGTCCGGGTGCCTTGAGAGCTTGGACTGGATTTCCTGCCACTGTGCACCGAAGGGCACCGGGGCCAGCTCTTTATCGCTGCCCAGCCACGCTACGGACTCGGGAGAGACTTCCAACAGGTCCGAGATCAAGCGGGAGTTCGCCAAGACCTGACACAAGCGCTCCGCTGCAGCCTGGGAATCACGCAGCAGGCCCAGGTACCAGTGCGTGGTGCCGAGGGCTTCGCTGACCCGACGGAAAGCGAGCAGACCCGCATCCGGATCAACGCCTTCGGCAAGCCAACCCAGAAGGATCGGCAGCAACTGCCGCTGCAAGGCCGCGCGGCGACTGACGCCCGCGGTCAGAGCCTCAATATGCCTCAAAGCTCCTTGGGGATCCAAGTAGCCGAGTGCTGCCAGGCGGCCCTGGGCAGCCTCCGGGCTGAGCTTTGCCTCTTCGCTGCTTAGCTTGGCCGCAGTGTTGAGCAGCGGCCGGTAGAAGATCCGCTCGTGCAGCTCGCGCACCGACTTTTTGGTTTTTTGCCAGGCACCCATCAACTGATCGGGATGGGGACGTTCCTGGGAAAAGGGCCCCAGCACGGCTTTGGCCAGGAAACGCTGGGCATCCTCAGCCACCGGCATCAGGTGCGTGCGACGCAGCTGGAACAGCTGGATCCTGTGCTCAAGCAAGCGGAGGTAGCGGTAGGCGTTGTCGAAGGCGGCGGCGTCGGAACGACCGATGTAGCCACCGGCCGACAACGCCGCGATTGCCGACGTCGTGTCCTTGCACCGTAAGGACTCATCGGACTTGCCGTGAACCAGCTGCAACAACTGCACGGTGAACTCGACGTCCCGCAGTCCGCCGCGACCAAGTTTGATCTGGCGCTGCTCCTCGGACGCTGGTATGTAGTCCGTAACCCTCCGGCGCATGGCTTGGACGGACTCGACAAAACCCTCCCGGCCTGCCGAAGACCACACCAGGGGCTCCACGGCTTTTTCGTAACGCTGGCCCAGGTCCCGGTCGCCGGCGATGGTCCGGGCTTTCAGCAGTGCCTGGAATTCCCAGCTTTCGGCCCACCGGGCGTAGTAGCTCAGGTGGGAAGCCAACGTCCGCACCAGCGGACCGGACTTACCCTCCGGTCGGAGATTGGCATCCACTTCCCACAGCCCAGGTTCGGGGGCGGAAGAAGAAATTGCCCGGGAAATGCCCGACGCCAGCGCCGTACCTATGGTCGAGGCCCTGGCATCCTCCAGCTCTTCGGACTCGATGACGTAGATGACGTCGACGTCGGAGATGTAGTTGAGCTCTCGGGCACCGCACTTGCCCATGCCGATGACTGCCAGTCCGACGTCGGCAATTTCGTCGGCGTCGTAGTGACCGGCCGCTTCGGCCCGGGATACGGCGAGGGCTGCTTCGATGGCCGCTCCTGCGAGGTCGGCCAGCTCAGCCCCAGCCGCGGGCATGAAGTCCTGTGGCGAAGCCGCGCAGAGGTCTTTGATGGCCAGTTCCGTAAGGCCCCGGCGGTACGCGGTCCGCAAAGCAGCGTAGGCCGGTTGCCCGGTGATGCCGGCCACCGGGCGATGGGCGCCGGGCTCAGCTTTCACTGAACGAAGCAGCATCGCCCGAAGATCGTCGCTGGAGGCCTGCATCGGCTCCGGGCTGACATGGGCTTCAAAGACATCCAGGTGTTCGGGCCTGCGCATAAGGAACTCCCCCAGAGCTTCGGAGGCTCCCAGCAAGCGGTAAAGGGGTTCGCTGGTGTCCGCATCCGCTCCGGCGAGCTTCTTCAAACCGGGGTTCTTCTCGATCAGCCGGACCAGTGACTGCAGGGCGGTATCGGGGCTGGCCGCCATGGAAAGCCCCGCGAACAGCGCGTCCTCGTCGATGCCCTGAAGTTCCGGGGCGGCAAGAAAGCGCTCCCCCTTCTCAAGGTCGCTGAACCCGGCCGAAATGAGCCGTCGTGCAAGGCTCACTGGCCCCGCCTACAGAATGCCGAGATTGCGCTGCAACTCATAAGGAGTGACCTGAAGCCTGTAGTCCTGCCACTCGGCACGCTTGTTCCGGAGGAAGTGCTCAAAGACCTGCTCGCCCAGGATTTCCGCCACCAGCTCGGATTCCTCCATAGCGCGGATGGCGTCGTGCAAGCTGGCCGGCAAAGGCGCGTGGCCCATGGCTTTGCGCTCCGCCGTGGTCAACGACCAAACGTCGTCCTCTGCGGCAGCGGGAAGTTCGTAGCCCTCCTCGATGCCTTTCAAGCCCGCCCCCAGCAACACTGCGTATGCCAGGTAAGGATTGGTGGCCGAGTCGATGCCGCGGTATTCGATCCGTGCCGACTGGCCCTTGCCGGGCTTGTACAGCGGAACGCGCACCAGCGCAGAACGGTTGTTGTGTCCCCAGCTCAGGTAGCTCGGCGCCTCGCCGCCGCCCCAAAGCCGCTTGTAGGAATTCACGAACTGGTTGGTGACAGCGGTGAACTCGGGAGCATGCTTCAGAATGCCCGCGATGAACTGACGTGCAGTCTTGGACAGCTGGAATTCCGCGCCTGCTTCGAAGAACGCGTTGGTGTCGCCCTCGAACAGCGAGAAGTGCGTGTGCATGCCCGAACCCGGGTGGTCTGTGAAGGGCTTAGGCATGAAGGTGGCGTAGGTGCCTTGCTGGAGCGCGACCTCCTTGATGACGGTACGAAACGTCATGATGTTGTCCGCCGTCTGGAGGGCATCTGCGTAGCGCAGGTCGATCTCGTTCTGGCCCGGTCCGCCTTCATGGTGGCTGAACTCAACGGAGATGCCTACAGATTCGAGCATGGTGACTGCGGTACGACGGAAGTCCTGGGCAACGCCACCGGGGACGTGGTCGAAATATCCGCCCTCATCCACGGGAACCGGGGCACCATCGGGGCCAAGGTCCTTGGACTTGAGCAGGTAGAACTCGATCTCCGGGTGCGTGTAACAGGTGAACCCCATGTCCGCAGCCTTGGCCAGGGTCCGCTTGAGGACATTCCGGGGGTCTGCGGCGGACGGTTCGCCGTCCGGGGTGAGGATGTCACAAAACATCCTTGAGGTCTGTTCAGTTTCTCCGCGCCAGGGCAGGATCTGGAACGTGGAGGGGTCAGGCTGCGCCAGCATGTCGGATTCAAACACGCGTGCAAGGCCTTCTATGGCGGAGCCGTCAAAGCCAAGGCCCTCCTCAAAAGCGCCTTCAACTTCGGCCGGCGCCAGTGCCACCGATTTGAGCGAACCCACGACGTCGGTGAACCACAAGCGTACGAAGCGCACGTCACGCTCTTCGATTGTCCGCAGAACGAACTCTTGCTGGCGGTCCATAGGGCCTCTTTCCCGATTCGGTGTCCATGCCGCTGGTTCCAAAGGATCGAAGCCACGGCAGCTCAGCCTTCACTCTACTAAGAGTTCACTGCTAATGCCGCAGCAGTAGCTGCGCGTAACACACCGTTTACATAAGGTGACGCTTGGCACACTGCTGGCAGCCGCCGTCGGCACCGCTTAGGCTCTATCCATGGCCCCGAACAACCTTCCTGAGTCCAGCACGCCCGCCGAAGTTCCCGCCCCCTATGGGAGTGGCCCGGGTACTGGTGCTCAGACGCCCCCGGCAGCCGGCAGGAAGCCAGTCAGCCGGATACGGATCCACCACCTCCAGCAGGCCAAGGACAACGGCGAACGTTTCGCCATGCTGACGGCCTACGAGCAGTACACGGCAGAGATTTTTGACCAGGCCGGAATCGAAGTCCTCCTGGTGGGCGACTCCGCTTCCAACAACGTCTTCGGCAATGAGACCAGCCTGCCCGTTACCGTGGACGAATTGCTTCCCCTGACACGTGCCGTAAGCCGGGCCGCCAAGCGGGCGCTGATCGTGGCAGACCTGCCGTTCGGCAGCTATGAGGTCTCCCCCGGCCAGGCCGTAGCCACCGGTGTGCGCTTCCTGAAAGAGGGCTTGGCGCATGCAGTGAAAATTGAGGGCACCGCGTACTACGCCGAGACTGTCAAAGCCATGGTCCAAGCCGGTATCCCGGTGATGGCCCACATCGGCTTCACGCCGCAGAGTGAGCATTCCCTGGGCGGCTACCGCGTCCAGGGCCGGGGCGATGACGCGAAGCGCTTGATCGATGACGCGGTTGCTCTCCAGGACGCCGGAGCGTTCAGCGTGCTCATGGAGATGGTCCCCGCGGAAACGGCGGCTGCCATTGACGCTGCCCTGAGGGTACCGACAGTGGGCATCGGCGCAGGGAACCAAACCACCGGACAGGTCCTCGTGTGGCAAGACATGGCCGGACTCCGGGGGGGAAAGATGGCGAAATTCGTCAAGCAATACGCCGACCTGCGCACTACCCTGACCGACGCCGCCGCCGCCTATGGCGAGGATGTCCGGTCCGGGCAATTCCCCGGACCGGAACACTCCTTCTAGCGGAGGGGGCACCCACGGCGCCGGGTTCGGTCAAGGCTGGCTTAATCGTCGTCCTGGGCATCCCAGGCGTCGTTGCGCGCTTTGACCTTTTCCAAGGCGTGCTCGGCTTCTTGCCGTGTCTTATATGGGCCAATCAGCTGGGTCCAATCGGACATGGCGTCCTCTTCGATCTCGTGCGTCTTGACGTTGTACCAGTACTCCGTCACGTCTCCTCCTCCTGGCCGGGGCCGCCCAACGCGTAACGTTGGCGCGGTCACAGGGACCTTGCCGCTTATTTGTTACTTACGTCTCTTGCGTGCCTTATATGATCAATCTATGCCTTCTCTTGCTTCGACTGCACCCATTGGCGCCCTCACCCCGGGAACCATCAGCCCTGAACGCTCCGTCCCCGCGTCGATTCCACGGCCCGAGTACGTCGGGAAGAAGGCACCGGCGAAGTTCACTGGATCAGAGGTCAAGTCGCCAGAGACCGTGGAGAAGATCCGGCGGGCCAGCAAGATCGCCGCACAAGCGATCGTCGAGGTAGGCAAACACATTCAGCCAGGTGTCACCACCGATCAACTGGACAAGGTCGGCCACGAGTTTCTCCTCGATCACCAGGCCTACCCGTCCACCTTGGGTTACCGGGGATTCCCCAAGTCCCTCTGTTCTTCCCTCAACGAGGTCATCTGCCACGGCATCCCCGACTCCACCGTGGTCCAGGACGGGGACATCCTGAACATCGACATCACCGCGTTCATTGGTGGTGTCCATGGGGACACCAACTACACTTTCCTGGTTGGCGACGTGGACGAAGAGTCCCGTTTGCTGGTTGAGCGTACGCAGGAGTCGCTCAACCGGGCCATCAAGGCCGTGGCTCCTGGCCGCGAAATCAACGTAATCGGTCGGGCGATCCAGTCCTACGCCAAGCGCTTCGGCTATGGCGTGGTGCGGGACTTCACTGGCCACGGCGTGGGCGAGGCCTTCCATACCGGCCTCATCATTCCGCATTACGACGCAGCCCCGGCATACAACACCGTGATAGAGGCGGGCATGGTCTTCACCATCGAACCCATGCTCACCCTCGGCACCATCGAATGGGACATGTGGGCTGACGACTGGACAGTCGTCACCCGCGACCACAAACGAACGGCCCAATTCGAGCACACGCTGCTGGTCACCGAGACCGGCGCGGAAATCCTGACCCTTCCCTAAGCTCTCCGGAAGGTCCACGCAGCCCGGCTGGCTGCGCCTTGCCCATCCCCTCCTGCCATGATCGGAAATGCATTGTCCAAGAAGGATGAGAAAACCCACAAGAACGCGCCGCTGATCGGTATCGACATCGGTGGTACCGGAATCAAGGGCGGCATCGTCGACCTGAAGAAGGGCAAGCTGATTGGTGACCGCTTCCGGGTTCCCACCCCGCAGCCGGCTACGCCCGAGGCCGTGGCCGATGTCGTTGCCGAGATCGTTGAGGAACTGTCCAAGCGCCCCGACGCGCCGGCAGCCGATTCCCCCGTCGGCGTGACTTTTCCCGGCATCATCCAGCACGGCGTGGTCCATTCAGCGGCCAATGTGGACAAGTCCTGGCTCGAGACAGACATCGACAAGAAGTTCACCCACCGCCTGGGCCGCCCCGTTGAGGTCATCAACGACGCCGACGCCGCTGGCCTCGCCGAAGCACGCTACGGCGCGGGCGAAGGTGTCGACGGAACGGTCCTGGTAATTACCCTCGGAACCGGCATCGGATCGGCTTTCATCTTCAATGGCCAGTTGGTCCCCAATGCCGAGCTCGGCCACCTGGAGGTGGACGGACACGACGCCGAGACGAAGGCATCCGCCGTCGCCCGCGAACGCGACGGCCTCAGCTGGGACGAGTACGGCGTGCTGCTCAACCGCTACCTCCAGCACGTGGAGTTCCTCTTCTCCCCCGAACTTTTCATTGTGGGCGGCGGCATCTCCAAGCGTTCGGACGAGTACTTCCCACACCTTGACCTCCGCACCAAGATCGTGACGGCGAAATTGAAGAACGACGCAGGCATCGTTGGCGCAGCCCTCGAGGTTGCCCTGCACCACAAGCTCGCCAAGTAGCCTGTCCATGGACGGGGACCCGACCACCCAGACGGGCATCGCAATCGTCACCGGGGCAAGCCGCGGGATCGGTGCTGCCGTTGCCCGGTCAGCGGCCCTGGCCGGATACGAGGTTGTCGTCAATTACTCCTCGGATGCCGCAGGCGCCAAAGCTGTAGTCCGAAGCATCCGCAACGAAGGCGGCAGGGCACACGCTGTTGAGGCTGACGTCAGCCGTCCAGCCGACGTCGAACGTTTGTTTGACGAAGCGGGCAGGCGGGGAACCGTAAGGGCCATTATCAACAATGCGGCCATCACGGGCAACCTGATTGGCCCTTTGGTGGATGTGCCCGTGGAAACAGTCCAGCGTGTATGCGACGTTAACGTGGCCGGCATGATCTATGTGTGCCAGGAAGCCGTCCGGAGGCTCTCGGTGGACTCAGGCGGCAGCGGCGGGTCGATCGTCAACATCTCGTCCACCGCCACCAAGGCCGGTTCGCCGGGAACCTGGGTCCACTATGCAGCCACGAAGGGCGCCGTGGATGTCTTGACCGTGGGACTGGCTGCGGAGGTTGCCAAGCAGGGCATCAGAGTCAACGCCGTGGCGCCCGGAAGCACGAATACCGGGCTGCACGCGGCGGCGGGAATGCCTGATCGGGTGGAGAGACTCAACCCGACTATTCCCATGGGCCGCGGGGCCGAGCCTGAAGAGGTGGCGGCAGCTGTGATGTGGCTGATGTCCACTGACGCCGGCTACATCACCGGGGCCGTGCTCCCGGTCTCCGGCGGACGCTGATCCGAGCGGGACGTGGTGCCGGTGGCGGCTGCGGCTTCCCCTCCGCGGCCGCCACCGGAGCTAGAGTTGGCTGGCCTCGGTGCCCTTGGGTTGCTTGCTCCCGGCTTTGGCCTGCCCCTCATGCTCGTGGCGGAGCAAGGAAATAGCGGACTCGAAGTCTTCCAACGATTCAAAGGCCTGGTAGACGCTGGCGAAGCGGAGGTAGGCCACTTCGTCGAGTTTGCGGAGCGGACCAAGAATGGCGAGCCCCACCTCATGGGCATCGATCTCGGCGGCGCCGGAGGAACGGATGTTCTCTTCAACTTCCTGCGCAAGCATGGCGAGATCGTCCTCGGTGACCGGGCGCCCCTGGCAGGCCTTGCGGACGCCGCTGATGACCTTGATGCGGCTGAACGGCTCGCCGACGCCTGAGCGTTTGATGACGGAAAGGCTGGTTGTTTCCACGGTCGTGAAACGGCGGCCGCACTCGGGGCACTGCCTGCGGCGGCGAATGGAAGAGCCATCGTCCGCCATTCGGCTGTCGACGACGCGGGAATCAGGATTCCGGCAGAACGGACAATACACGCTGGGCCTCCCCTGACAACTCCGGCACGTGGGCCGACCGGCAAGTCGCCGGATACGCAAAAAGGTGCCGGAAGATTCACTTCCGGCACCAGTTTACGTAGGTACCCACGATAATGACAAGCTTGTAATTACTACATGTTGTGGTGGCCACCCTTACATGTAGTGGTTGCGCCGCTACTGAAAGCGGATCCGCACGGCATCTCCGTGGCCTGGAAGGTCCTCCGCCCCGGACAAGCTGACGATGTGGCCACTGACCTGTTCCAGGGCCTCGCGGTTGTAGTTGATGACCTGCACCGCGCGCAGGAAAGTGGTCACGTTCAGCCCGGAAGAGAACGCCGCCGTGCCACTGGTGGGCAGGACGTGGTTTGATCCGGCGCAGTAATCGCCCAGGCTGACCGGGCTGTAATCCCCGACGAAGATGGCTCCGGCATTGTGGATACGGCCAGCGACCACGGCAGCGTCCGCCGTCATGATTTCCAGGTGCTCCGCGGCATAGGCGTTGCACACCGCGATTCCCTGCTCCAGATCATCCACCAAAACCACGCCCGACTGCGGGCCGGACAAGGCCTCAAGAACACGGGCGCTGTGCTTGGTCTTGAGGGCTTGCCGTTCAAGTTCACCGACGACGGCGTCAGCCAGCTCCGCGGAATCAGTCACAAGGACTGAAGCTGCTTTGGGATCGTGCTCGGCCTGGCTGATCAGGTCCGCCGCCACCAGTGAGGGCTGCGCGGTAGAGTCGGCGAGGATGGCGATCTCCGTGGTACCCGCCTCCGAGTCGATGCCCACCACACCCTTGACCAGGCGCTTTGCCGTGGCCACAAAGATGTTGCCCGGGCCAGTGACGACGTCGACGGGCTCGATGGGCAGTTCGTCCCCGGAACCCGGGATGCCGTAGGCAAACGACACGATGGCCTGGGCACCCCCAATCGCATATACCTCGTCAATGCCCAGAAGCTTGGCGGCCGCGAGGATCGTGGGATGCGGAAGTCCGCCAAAGTCCTTCTGCGGCGGTGACGCCAGGGCGATGGATTCGACGCCGGCAGCCACCGCGGGAACGACGTTCATGATGACAGAGGAGGCCAAGGGAGCGAGGCCGCCGGGCACGTAGAGACCCACCCGGCCTACAGGGATCCAGTTCTGGCTCACAACGGCGCCGTCCCCGAGGGATACGTCCACGTTGGCGGGGCGTTGGCGGTCGGCGAACTGCCGTGCCCGGCTGATCGACTCTTCCAGGGCTGCCCGTACATCTGGATCAAGCCCGGCCAGAGCCCCGTCCAGCGCTTCCGGAGACACCCGGGGGTGGGACTGTTCCACACCGTCGAACGTACTGGCCAACTCCGTCAGTGCGCTGAAGCCGCGGCTGCGGACAGCGGAAATAATGTCCTGGACCTTCTGTTCCGCGTCCGCCATGGTCTGATGGCGCGCCCTGGGAACAGCTGCACGGAGCTCCGCCAGGGACAGGCGACGGCCCCGGAAGTCAATGCTCCGGAAGTTAAGGGCGGCTGGGGCGGAAGTATCGGAGGAAGTGGTCACCCGGCTATTTTACGGGCTTCTTGGAAAGAACCCCGAACAGTGACAGGACGAAGGTGACAAAGGACGTCGCACCGGTCCACAGCAACAGCACGGCATAGGACCGGAGGGTAAAGCCGTACCCCGGGCCAAGGTTCGGGTTGGGCGGAGGACCCCACAGCTGCGCCACGAGCAGGCCGGTAAGCCATGCGGTGAGCGCACCCGCCACACCTCCCAGCAGTGCGTACACCAACCGGCGCCGCGCGGCCGCTCCTTCGAGCTTTCCGTCGAGCAGGAGCCCCACCACGCACCCGGCCACCAGCATCAGGGCCGCCAGGACCAGATCGCGCGGCAGCCACGAACCGGGGTTGTCAGGGTTCGACAAATCGGGATTTCCGGAAATGAGATTAAGACCGCCCGGAGCCATCAGCCACCACAACAGGCCGACGACAATTCCGGCAACCGCAGGCAGAGCCAGCCACAGAATGTCCCTTCCCCCACGGGATCCGGGGGCCGGAGCCGGTTGGGAAACAGTCGGAAGGTTCACGAGGGGCTCGGTCATGCAACCCAGATTAACAAAGGTTTACGCTGGCCCGGCAAAAAGAGGGAACCGGCGCCCGGGAGGAATACTCTGGGAGAAGAGTACGAGCCCACCCCAGGAGAACACCACCGTGGCAAGCGAACCATCCGGTTTTGAACAGACTTTCAGGGAAATGTTCCGCAGGCACGCCGCCGGAGTTGCCATCATCACGGCCAATCTCAACGGCAAACCGTTCGGATTTACTGCCACGTCGGTGGCGTCATTATCCGCCGAGCCACCCCGATTCACCTTCAACATGGCCAGAAGTTCCAGTTCCTGGCCGGCGGTGGCTAACGCGGAATACATCGGCGTCCACATGCTCGGACTCGAAAACCAGGCATTGGCCAACAGGTTCGCCCGCACCCGCGACCGGTTCGAAGGCGATCACTGGGAACCAGGTCCGCACGACGTACCGATCCTCAAGGACGTCAGCGGATGGCTGGTCGGCAAGATCCAGATGCGCCTGTCCTTCGAGAACAATGCAGTAGTTGTTGTGGAGGTCGTCGACGGGCAGGTCGGCGGGGACGGAGCACCGCTGCTGTACCACAGCGGTGCCTACAGCCAGCCGGCTCCGCTGGACTACGAAATCTGATCCATCGGGGCCGGCTGTCCCGCCGTCAGTTGTCCAGGCAGGCCGGCCCAAGCAGGACCTTGAGGTCTCCAAAGAGAGAAGGGCTGGGGTTCACCCGAAGGTGCACAGGCAATCCCATAACCTCCACCTTGGTGTCGCCCATCAGCTTCAGCCTGACCTCTGAATTCCCCCGGTGCGTGCGGAGGACATCCCGCAGGTCCGTGACCACTGCTTCAGTGGCTTTGAACGTGGGGATGGTGATGACCACGGGGCCGTTGACGCTTTCACTCAGATCGGGAACCGAGAGTTCCATGCAGTTCAGGGTCACTGCGCCATCGTCCCGCCGCTGCAGTCGGCCCTTGACCACCACGATCAAGTCTTCGGCCAGCACGGAGGCGATGGGCCCGTAGACCTGGCCGAAGAACATGACCTCCATTGAAGCCCCAAGGTCCTCGATCTCCGCCCGGGCATAGGCGTTGCCGCTGGCCTTTGCGATCCTGCGGCTCAAGGAGGTGATCATGCCCGCAATGGTGACGATGGCGCCGTCGTGCGGTCCGTCCTCGGCGATGATCGACGCAATGGACTGTTCCGCGTGCTGGCTCAGCACACCCTCCAGCCCCTGCAGGGGGTGGTCCGAAACGTACAGGCCCAACATGTCCCGCTCGAAGGAGAGCTTGTCCTTCTTTTCCCATTCGGGAAGGTCGGGAATCTCCGTGGTGAGCGAAGCTTCCGGTTCCTGGTCTTCAAACCCGGCGAAGAGATCGAACTGGCCGATGGCCTCGTTGCGCTTGAGGGTGATGACGGAATCAATGGCTTCTTCGTGGACCATCGCAAGGGCCCTGCGGTGGTGGCCGAGGGAATCGAAGGCGCCGGCCTTGATCAGGGATTCGATGGTCCGCTTGTTGCAGACCACGGCAGGGACTTTGAGGAGGAAGTCCTTGAAGGACGTGTACTTCCCCTCGGTTGACCGGGTGGAGACCATGGCGTCGACGACGTTGACACCGACGTTTCGAATGGCGCCCATGCCGAAGCGGATGTCCTGGCCCACCGGCGTGAAGTTCAACGACGATTCGTTGACGTCCGGCGGCAGCACGGTGATGCCCATGCGGCGGCACTCGTTGAGGTAGATCGCGGACTTGTCCTTGTCATCGCCGACCGAGGTCAGGAGCGCGGCCATATATTCCGGCGCGTAGTGCGCCTTCAGGTAGGCCGTCCAGTAAGAGATCACCCCGTACGCGGCGGAGTGCGCCTTGTTGAAGGCGTAGTCGGAGAACGGAAGGAGGATATCCCACAGGGTCTTGACGGCCTCCATGGAGTAGCCGTTGTCCTGCATGCCTTGGGAGAATCCGGCGAACTGTTTGTCCAGTTCCGACTTCTTCTTCTTGCCCATGGCACGCCGGAGGATGTCTGCCTGGCCCAGCGAGTAGCCTGCCAGCTTCTGCGCCACGGCCATGACCTGCTCTTGGTACACGATCAGGCCGAAGGTCCCGCCAAGGATCTCCTTGAGCGGTTCCTCAAGCTCAGGGTGGATCGGGATGACCTCCTGGATCCCGTTCTTGCGCAAGGCGTAGTCCGTGTGGGCGTTGGCGCCCATGGGTCCGGGCCGGTACAAAGCGAGGACTGCGGAGATGTCTTCAAAGTTGTCAGGCTTCATGAGCTTCAGCAGAGACCGCATGGGGCCGCCGTCGAGCTGGAACACGCCCAAGGTGTCGCCGCGGGCCAGAAGCTCATAGGACGCTGCGTCGTCCAACTCCAGGGTTTCGAGGTCGAGCTCGACGCCCCGGTTCATCTTGATGTTTTCCAGGGCATCCGAAATGATCGTGAGGTTTCGCAGGCCCAAAAAGTCCATCTTGATCAGGCCGAGGCCTTCGGACGTGGGGTAATCGAACTGGGTGATGACCTGGCCGTCCTGGAACCGGCGCATGATCGGAATGACGTCGATGATGGGATCCGAGGACATGATTACACCGGCTGCGTGAACACCCCATTGGCGTTTCAGGCCCTCGATGCCCAGTGCCGTCTCGAAGACCTTGGCGGCTTCAGGGTCCGTGGCGATGAGCTGTCGGAAGTCCCCAGCCTCGCTGTAGCGCTTGGCCTCGGGATTCTGGATATCCGCGAGGGGGATGTCCTTGGCCATGACGGCCGGCGGAAGAGCCTTGGTCAGCGTCTCACCCATGCTGAACGGGTAGCCAAGCACACGGGAGGAATCTTTGAGCGCCTGCTTGGTCTTGATGGTTCCATACGTCACGATCATCGCTACGCGTTCGTCGCCGTATTTCTTGGTGACGTAGTCGATCACTTCCGAACGGCGACGATCATCGAAGTCGACGTCAAAGTCGGGCATGGAAACACGGTCGGGGTTAAGGAAGCGTTCGAAGATCAGGCCGTGTTGGAGCGGGTCGAGGTCGGTGATGCGCATGGCGTAGGCCACCATGGAGCCTGCACCGGAACCGCGGCCAGGGCCGACGCGGATGCCGTTGTTCTTGGCCCAGTTGATGAAGTCAGCCACCACCAGGAAGTATCCGGGGAAGCCCATGGACGTGATGACGCCAAGCTCATAATCGGCCTGCTTGCGTACATTGTCCGGGATTCCGTTGGGGTACCGGTATTTGAGTCCCGCATCAACCTCCTTGACCAGCCAGGAGGTTTCGTCCTCTCCGGGCGGGCAAGGGAAACGGGGCATGTAGTTGGCGCCCGTGTTGAAGGACACTTCGCAACGCTCGGCGATCAGGAGCGTGTTGTCGCAGGCCTCCGGGTGGTCCCGGAACAACTCCCGCATCTCCTGCGGAGATTTCAGGTAGTAGCCACTTCCGGAGAAGGCGAAGCGCGAACCGCCGTTGTCGTACGTTGGCTCAAGCAGCGTGGAACCGGACTGGATGGCCAGCAAGGCCTCGTGCGCCTTGGCATCGTGTTCGTGGGTGTAGTGGAGGTCGTTGGTGGCGACCAGAGGGAGATTGAGATCCTTCGCCAGGCGGAGCAGGTCGCCGGTGACGCGCCTTTCAATGTCCAGGCCGTGGTCCATCAACTCACAGAAGTAGTTTTCCGCGCCGAAGATATCGCGGAACTCGGCGGCCGCTTCCACGGCCTCCCGGTAGAGCCCCAGACGCAGTTTGGTCTGCACCTCACCGGACGGGCAACCAGTGGTTGCGATGAGGCCTTCTGAGTAGGTATTGAGCAGTTCCCGGTCCAGGCGCGGCCACTTGCCGAAGACAGAATCCAGGGAGGCAATGGATGAGGCGCGGAACAGGTTCCTCATACCCACGTTGTTGTAGCTCAGCAACGTCATGTGCGTGTAGGAACCGCCACCGGAGACGTCATCCTTGCGCTGGCTTTCGTCGCCCCACCTAACGCGTTCTTTATCGCCGCGCGCCGTCCCGGGAGTCACATAAGCTTCGACGCCGATGATCGGCTTGATGCCCTTGTCCGTGGCCTTGCGCCAGAAGTCGAAGGCGCCGAAGAGGTAACCATGGTCCGTGGTGGCCAGGGCCGGCATGCCCAGGCGCTCAGTTTCGTCGAACAGCTCCCCCAGGCGGGCCGCTCCATCCAGCATGGAGTATTCGGTGTGGGTATGAAGGTGGACGAACGAATCATTGCTGGAAGTCACCACGACAGTCTACCGTCCCGCGACCGACGCAAAACGGAACCACCGCATACCTGGCACGGCAGATTTTGGCTAAGCAGAACCTGTTGCCAGAAGGTCCAGGGCATACTGGAGGTCCGCAGGATAACCGCTGACAACCTCCACCCATTCGCCCGTGCGAGGGTGCGTGAAGCCAAGCTGGCGGGCGTGCAGCCATTGCCGGGTCAATCCAAGAGTCGCGGCCAGACGGGGGTCGGCCCCGTAAGTGAGATCTCCGGCACACGGGTGGCGCAAAGCGGAGAAGTGAACCCGGATCTGGTGGGTCCGTCCCGTCTCCAGGTGCACTTCTACCAAGGTCGCCTTGCCGAAGGCCTCCAGAACCTCGTAGTGCGTGACGGACGGCCGCCCGTCCTCGATGACCGCGAAACGCCAGTCATGGCCGGGGTGGCGGCCTATGGGCGCATCAATGGTGCCGACCAAGGGGTCGGGCAAGCCTTGGACGACGGCGTGATAGACCTTGTCGACGGTGCGTTCCTTGAAGGCTCTCTTCAGCACGGTGTAGGCATGCTCGGTCTTCGCCACCACCATGACACCGGACGTCCCGACGTCCAGCCTGTGAACGATACCGGCACGCTCAGGCGCTCCGGACGTCGAGATACGGTAGCCCGCCCCCGCGAGTCCGCCTACCACCGTCGGCCCGACCCAGCCGGGAGAGGGATGCGCTGCAACTCCTACCGGTTTGTCGATGACAACAAAGTCCTCGTCGTCCAGCAGGATCTTCAGGCCTTCCACAACTTCCTCCACCACTTCCAGGGGGTCACGACGCTCGGGAACCGTAATCTCCAACACGGCGCCTGCAGTAAGCTTTGCCGACTTACCGAGGGCTGCACCGTCACTGGTGACATTGCCTTCAGCTATCAGCAGTGCCGCGGCAGACCTGGAGATGTCCAGCAACCGGGCCAAGCCGGCGTCTGCACGGAGCCCCGCCAGATCGTCAGGTACAACGACGGAGTCACTCACCTGGGCTACTCCCGCTGGCCGGCTTCCTGTCCGAGGCAGGCTTCGTGGAGGATACGTGGCGGCTGCCGTCCAAACCGATCCCCCGCAGGGTGAGCAGGCAGATGATGACGACGCCGGATACCACAGCGGAGTCAGCGATGTTGAAGATGGCGAAATTCGGCAACTGGATGAAGTCGACAACGTGGCCCATGGCAAAAGAGGGTTCCCGGAACAAACGGTCGGTCAGGTTGCCGAGGGCACCGCCCAGAAGCAGGCCCAGGGAGAGCGCCCACCAGGCGGATCCCAACCGACGAAGTTGGAAGAGAATCGCCACTGAGACAGCTGCCATGACGATGGTGAAAATCCACGTTACATTCTCGCCGATTGAAAACGCGGCGCCGGAATTCCTGATGTAGTACCAGTGCAGCAGCGGGGGCAGGACCGGGATACGCTCGCCCTCGGTCATGGTGCTGGTCACCCAGAGCTTGGTGAGCTGGTCAAACGTGTACGCGAAGGCGGCGAAGCCGGCAAAGAGCCAGAGCATGGCCGGACGCCACTTCCGCCGCGCGGTGGACGCAGGCTGCGAAGCGTCATCGCTAAGGTCGTCTGTCATAGTGCTTTCATTCGGGAGGCGTGGCGGGCTGTTTCTTGGGGCGACTGTCCGCTTTGGGCTTTAACAAGCAAAGGCCGGTGGCCGAGGAGTCCTCAGCCACCGGCTTTCAGAATACTTGCTAAACGTCTGCGGTTGCTTCGCCGACCTCAGGGGCCGCAACGGAACCACGGGCATCCAGATCGCGCAGCTGGCCTTCGATGTAGGCCTTCAGGCGTGAACGGTAGTCCCGCTCGAAGCCACGGAGCTGCTCAACCTTGCGCTCCAGGACCGAACGCTGCTGCTCGAGTGCGCCAAGGATCTTGCGGGACTTCTCCTGGGCGTCGTTGACGAGGCTGGAAGCCTCGATCTGAGCCTCGGCAATGATCTTTTCCTTCTGCTGCGCGCCATCGGCAACGTGCTTGTCGTGCATCTGCTGCGCCATGGCAAGCAGGCCGGCAGCGGATTCAGCGGAGGGAGTCACGCTGTTGCTTGCAGCCGGGGCCTTTGCCGCGGCGGCGGCCTGCTCAGCTTCCTTCTTCTTGGCAGCATCGGCAGCCTTGGCTTCGGCCTCTGCCTTTGCCTCAGCTTCCTTGTCGACCTTCACGGGAGCCGGAACCTTTTCGACGACCGGAGCCGCAGCGGTTGCAGCAGGCACAGCCGAACCAGCTTCGCCGAGCTTCTTGCGAAGCTCGTCATTCTCCTGGTTCAAGCGGCGCAGTTCCACCACGATCTCGTCGAGGAAGTCATCTACCTCGTCCTGGTCGTAGCCTTCGCGGAACTTGGTCGGCTGAAAGCGCTTGTTGACAACGTCTTCTGGCGTCAAAGCCATCTGGTCACCTCGTTGGTCTAGTTAGTCAGTAGGCCTTCCGGCCGTTCAAAACTACGGTACCTAAATATCATCTGTTTCCTCCAATTCAACACCATCGTGTTGAATTGGCGAATTTGCGGCCTGTGGACCATCGGTGGCCCTGGTTCCGCGGGCGGCTACGCCAGGTTGTTGGTTATGGCCATGGCGATACTCACGGCGATTATCAGGATCAGGAAGCCCAAATCCAAGGATATTCCGCCCAGTTGGAGTGGCGGTATCAGCCGACGGAGCCTTGCCAGGGGCGGGTCCGTGACGGAGTACACCACGTGCGCTGTTACCAATGCCACACCCCGCGGCCGCCACTGGCGGGCAAACATCTGAACCCACTCGAACACGAGGCGGATGATCAGGGCGATGAAGAACAGGAACAGCACAATATAGATAAGGCCGAAAACAATGCCCACGAGTTAGCTCAGATCTCCCACTTGTTCCGGAATGCCGATCGGTCCCTACTATTGCAACACAGATGCCAGGCAGGGTGACCCGCCTGGCATCTGCTTAACAGTTTGTTGTCAGCTCTGGTTGAAGAAGCTGGCCTGCGTTTCGCTGGCCTTCTTGTCATCTCCGATGACTTCAACATACGACGGCGACAGCAGGAAGACCTTGTTGGTAACACGCTCGATGCTGCCATGCAGGCCAAAGACCAATCCGGCGGAGAAGTCCACCAGGCGCTTAGCATCGGCTTCACCCATGTCAGTGACATTCATGATGACGGGGATGCCGTCCCTGAAGCTCTCACCGATGACCTTGGCATCGTTGTAGGAGCGGGGATGTACGGTAGTGATCTGCCTCAAGCCCGAGGCATCTTCGCGGCTGGACGCCGCACGCTTAATGGGTGTCACGGGTGCGCGGTATTCCTCTTCGACCTCAACTGGGGGCATTTCACGGACAACTTCCCGGACGGGAGCTGGCGCGCGTCGCTCTTCCCGTTCCTGTGCCTGGGGGCGTTCTTCGTCGTGGTGCGCGGCGACGGACTGCTCAGATTCGTAGTGTTCATCGCCGTCGGCGAGCCCAAGATAGATCATTGTCTTGCGCAGAGCGCCAGCCATGGTGCACTCCTATCGTTTCTGCAGTAGGCGGGCCGCCATGCCTTGACATATTGGAACCCCGGCCCGTCATTCCAATACTTTGACGCTACCCCACGGCCGGACGGGAACCGAGAATATCGGAGCCAATTCTCAGGTGTGTCGCCCCGAACTTCACGGCGGCCTCCAGGTCCTGGCTCATGCCGGCGGAAATGCCCGTTGCAGCAGGGTGGTCAGCACGCAGTTCAGTGGAAATGCCGGCCAACCTGGCGAACGACTCCTCGGGATCGGCACCCAGCGGCGCAACCGCCATGAGGCCGGACAACCTCAATCCAGGGGCCGAGTCAATCCGTTCCGCAAGGTCCCCCACCACTTCCGGCGCGGCACCGCCGCGGTGCGAACCGGCGTCGTCGTCCAGACTGACCTGGATGAAGCAGTCGAGGTCGCTCCGGCCGTTGGCCCCCTGCTCCCGTGCGATGGCTTTGGCCAAAGCATCAACCACTTGGAGCCTGTCGATCGACTGGACGGATGACGCGTACTTGGCCACGGACTTTGCCTTGTTGCTCTGCAGTTGACCGATGAAGTGCCACCGAAGGTCCAGCCCGGAAAGTTCGGCAGCTTTCGCCGCAGCTTCCTGGTCACGGTTCTCGCCGACATCGGTGATTCCCAAGGCGGAGAGCCGGCGGACGTCGTCGGCGGGATGGAACTTGGTGACTACTATCAGTCGGGGAGCTTCTGTCCGGCCGGCGGCCGCAGTGGCTGCCTGAATCCGGCGTGTAACGACGGCAAGCCGCTCCGCCAGTTGCACGGAGCGGGCGTCACCGTCCCCGGTGTTACCGTCAAGGAGGCCGCCTTCGTTGCTTGTGTCAGTCATGCGTCCATACCAATCCTGCGAAGCGGCCGGTCCGCTGATCCCGCCGGTAGGAAAACAGCGCATCGCTCTCCAAGGTGCACTCCCCCAGGTATTCCACCGCCACACCCGCCGCGTCCAACTGGGCGCGGACACCTGCCGGCAGATCCACCGAGGGCGTGCCCCAGGACGTGGAAGACCAGGTGGCCGGCACGGCGGCGGCAACCTCGGAACGCAACTGCTCTGGAACTTCGTAGCATGCTCCGCAAATGGAGGGGCCAACCCAGGCACGGATGTCCAAGGCGCCACGGTCACGCATCCCGGCAACCGTGGAGGCAACGATTCCCGAAGCCACCCCCGGGCGTCCGGCATGGGCAACCGCGATAACCGGATTAGCGCTGGAATCAGTTCCTACCAGGACCACAGGCACGCAGTCGGCCACCATCACCGCCAGCGGCTGGGGCGAACCGTTGGGGATGACCGCGGCAGAGACCATGGCATCGGCGGTGGGGCCAGTGCCGTGGGAGGCGATGAACTCGACGTGGTTGCCATGCACCTGGTCCATGAATTGAAACTTCCTGGAGCCCAGGCCTGTTGCTTCTTCCAGCTGGACACGGCGGAGGTTCACATCGTCGGGTTTGTCCCCCACGTGGAGGGCCAGGTTCCCGGCGCCCGTATCCGTGAAGGCTACGGAGACGCCGGGCAGGACTTCATCTCGCCACAAAAACACCAAGTACTGACTCTTCCGGACGCGGCTTACTTCAGGAAGTCGGGTACGTCGAGGTCGTCCGAGCGGCTGCCCGAAAGATCCGGTTCAACCACTGCGGGCAGATCGACGTCGAAACCTGAGTCGGCGGGCAAGGCGGAAGGACGCTGCTGGCCCCAGTTGCTCAGGCCGGAGGCGCCGATGCCTGCCGTGGCGTGCTGCGGAGCAGCGTTCGACGGCGCACCGGACGGCGCTGCCGGCCGGTCAGCCGGCACAGGGTTCTGGGCGGGACGGGACTGGTCCATCGACGGCGAGGTGGCCTTGACGTCGTCGAACCCTGCGGCGATGACCGTAACGCGTGCCTCGTCACCAAGGGCGTCGTCGATGACGGCACCGAAAATGATGTTGGCTTCGGGATGGGCGACTTCCTGGACAAGGCGGGCTGCCTCGTTGATCTCGAAGAGGCCAAGGTCGGAGCCACCCTGAATGGAGAGCAGCACGCCGTGGGCACCGTCAATGGAGGCTTCCAGGAGCGGGGAGGCAATGGCAAGCTCGGCAGCCTTGACAGCGCGGTCCTCGCCGCGGGCGGAGCCGATACCCATCAGGGCCGAGCCGGCACCCTGCATGACGGACTTGACGTCGGCGAAGTCCAAGTTGATCAGGCCCGGAGTGGTGATGAGGTCGGTGATGCCCTGGACACCGGAAAGAAGTACCTGGTCCGCAGAGCGGAAGGCGTCCAGGACGGAGACGTTGCGGTCGCTGATGGACAGGAGGCGGTCGTTGGGGATCACGATCAGGGTGTCGACTTCGTCGCGGAGCGCGTCGATGCCCGCCTCAGCGGAACCTGCACGACGACGGCCTTCGAACGTGAACGGACGGGTCACCACACCAATGGTCAGCGCGCCGAGGGAGCGGGCAATGCGCGCAACCACGGGAGCGCCACCGGTGCCGGTGCCACCGCCTTCTCCAGCGGTAACGAAGACCATGTCGGCGCCACGGAGAACTTCTTCGATCTCGTCAGCGTGATCCTCTGCGGCCTGCTTGCCAACCTCCGGGTTGGCGCCGGCGCCGAGACCGCGCGTCAGTTCGCGGCCGACGTCAAGCTTGACGTCGGCGTCGCTCATGAGCAGCGCCTGCGCGTCAGTATTGATGGCGATGAACTCGACTCCCCGAAGGCCGACCTCGATCATGCGGTTGACTGCGTTCACGCCACCGCCGCCGATGCCGACGACCTTGATGACGGCCAGGTAATTCTGCGGTGCTGCCACGTTTCGTGCCCCTTGCTTGTGTCCTATAGCGAAACTGATCGAGTCCAACGTGAATCTTTGGACCTTAACCCTCTAGTTGAAGGTTATAGTTATGTCAAGTAACTCTACTGCGACGGTATTTCCTCTGGTTCGCACATGCAATGACCGCTTGCGCGTGTCGTCTGAATGTCGCGAATTAAGGCTACCGGGCGCCCGCAGTGTCACTTTCGAAGCTTGTTATTTGGTGAATGGATGCCGGGGCACACTGACGTCGTAGACGCTCACGGGAACCTTGGGATCGGCCGGCATCTTAAGCAAAGCCTCAAGTGCCTTCGCCTTCAACTCCCTGTCCTCGGCATTGCCCCACACTACCGTCTTTCCGTCCACCAGTTTGAGTTCCACCGCATCCGGCGAAGCAGCGGACGCTGTGGACATCCTGGCCCGGACGTCCGCAGGCAAGGTGTCCAGAACGGCAGCGATGGCCTTGAACAGCTCCGTGCTGGTTGACGCCGCGCCCGCGTCGATCAAAGGGAGCGCCACGGCCGAAAGGTCCTTGGTAGCCCCCAGCTGCACTCCATCGACATCAACCATGATGTAGGAATCGCCTTGCTTAAGCAGAGCCACCGGGACGCGCTCGTTGACGTGAACCAGGAGCCCGGACGGTGGACGGGCCTCCATGGTCGCTGACCTGACCTGTACCAGCGGCTTGAGGAGCTCGTTGATCTCCTGCTCGCTGACCTGCGGCAGAGGCTTCCCGTCAAGGGGTGACAACGCCTTTTGGACGGCGTCGGGCGTCAGCAATGTGGTGCCGTCAACCGTAATGGACCGCACTGCCAACGCCGGGGAGAAGATGGCTCCGGCGATCAGCGCGGCAACAAGGGCAGTCACTACGGAAACGGTCCACCACACAACCCGGCGTTGGCGCCGGCGCTTGGGCTCCGGAAAGGCAATGACATTGTCCCCGGATGGCCCGGAGGACCTGGACGCCTTCCCCGCGGTCCTGGCATTGGATGATTTCGCAGACTTGCCGGCGGACTTGACCACTGCTTTGCCGCCCGATGCGGCCTCGGGTTCAAGATCACGCTGGGCACTGATGACGCCACCGGAGTCACCGCCACCCGTCCTGGGAGGGCCGGTGGCATCATCACCGCCCGTGGGGGCGGTCGGCTTGAACGTCGGCTTCCGGGTACTAGCCACCCAGCGCCTCCACGATCATGGGCCCATACGCTGTGACGTCACCGGCACCAACGGTCAGGACCACATCACCCTCGCCTGTGACCGCCACGATGGCATCCACAGCCTCAGCGGCCGCGACAAGGCGCCCGGTGGACAACTGCTCGGTAATCAACGTGCTGGTGACACCAGGAATGGGGTCCTCGCGGGCCGGGTAGATATCCAGGACCAGGGCGGTGTCCGCGGCGTCCAACGCGGAAGCAAATTCACTGGCGAATTCGCGGGTCCGGGAGAACAGGTGCGGCTGGAAGAGAACGTGCACCTTGTGCTCCCCCGCGACCGAACGTGCCGCTGAAAGGGCTGCACGGACCTCCGTGGGATGGTGGGCGTAGTCGTCATAGACCCGGACTCCACTCCCCTGTCCCTTCAGTTCGAACCTCCGGGAGGCACCCGTGAAGTGACCCAACGCTGCCGCGGCGGCAGCTGGAGCCACCCCAAGTTCAAGGGCGACGGCGAAGGCCGCTGCCGCGTTCAGCGCATTGTGGCGTCCCGGTACCTTGAGGTCGAGGCGGTGAACGTCGTCGCCAACTCCCAACGACACCTCTCCCGGTCCACCGTCATGGAGCTTAATGTCGGCGTCCTGCGATGCCCCATAGGTGAGGACACGGGTGGTTCCCGCGGCCGCGGTCCGCTGGGCGAGGGCCAGCGCACCCGGGTCGTCGGCGCACGCAAGCAGGAGTCCATCTGCGGGCAGCAGGGCTGCGAAGGCATCGAAGGATGCAAAGACCGCCTCAGGCGTCCCGTAGTGGTCCAAGTGGTCTGCTTCGACGTTTGTCACCACCGAGATCAGCGGCTGGTAGTTCAGGAACGAGCCATCGGATTCATCAGCCTCGGCCACAAAGATGTCCGAAGAACCGTGCGCCGCATTGACGCCCAGCGAAGGAACGTTTGCCCCAATGGCGAAGGACGGGTCCAGGCCCGCCTCCTTCAGGAGCACCGCAATCATGGACGTTGTGGTCGACTTTCCGTGCGTGCCTGCGACGGTGACCACCCGGTGACCGGCCATGGTCGCGGCCAGGCCTTCCGAACGGTGAAGTACTGGCAGTCCTGCGCTGCGGGCCGCGACCAGTTCCGGATTGTCAACCCGGATGGCCGAGCCCGCAACCACCGTCTGGGCATCGCCAAGATTGGCGGCGTCGTATCCGACGGCGATGCGTGCGCCGGCCGCTGCGAGGTCCCGCATGACCGGAAGGTCCTTTGCGTCGCTGCCGCTCACCGGGACCCCACGGGCCACCATGATCCGTGCGACGGCCGACATGCCGACACCGCCGATACCAATGAAGTGGACCCGGCCAAGGTTCTCGAGGGGGGCGATGCTGGTGGTCATGCGGATACCGCTTCCAGGACAAGATCAGCCATGCGCTGATCGGCGTTTCTAATACCAAGTGCTTCGGACTTCCGGGCCATATCGTTCAACCTGCTACGGTCCGAGAGCAAGGGAATCAGCTCCTGCTCCAGCCACTGCGGGCCAAGGTTCTGGTCCTCGACGAGCAGTGCCCCGCCGGCCTCCACCAGCGGGGCTGCGTTCAGGGCCTGCTCCCCGTTTCCAATCGGCAGGGGCACGAAGACTGCGGGAACGCCTACCGCAGCGACCTCGCTAACAGTTCCCGCTCCAGCGCGGGCCAGCAGCACATCGGCGGCAGCGTAGACGTTCTCCATCCCGTCCACGTACTCAACCTGGCGATAGCCGTCGCCGGTCAGCGGGCCGCCGTCGTCGTTCTTGACAGCTTTGCCGACCCCGGTGATGTGGAGGGTCTGGATGCCGGCTGCGGCGAAGGCCGGCAAAGCGGCAGCGATGGCCCGGTTGATGCTGAGTGCGCCCGACGAGCCGCCGGTCACGATTACGGCCGGACGGTCGGGATCCAGGCCGAGCAGGGCCTTGGCAGCCGGAGCGGCCGAGCCCCGCTGGAGTGTGGAGATGGCGCGGCGCATCGGCATGCCCACGTGGCGCGCGCCCTTCAGGTGTGTGCCTGCAAACGCCACGGCGACGTGGCGGCTGAACCTGGCACCCACGCGGTTGGCGAGCCCTGCCTTCATGTTGGCCTCGTGGACGACGATCGGAATGCCGAGTCTACGGGCTGCAAGATACATGGGAGTACACACGTAACCACCCACCCCCACCAGGACGTCGGCCTGCGCATCTTCGAGGATGCTCCTGGCCTGCTTGACTGCTCCGGCGAGGCGGCCCGGAAGCTTGAGCAGGTCAACGGATGGCCGGCGCGGGAAGGGAACACGGTCAATGGTGGCCAGTTGGTAACCGGCCGCCGGAATCAGCCTGGTTTCCATTCCCGACGGCGTTCCTACAGTCAGGATGGACGCATCCGGCCGTTTTTCCTTGATGGCATCGGCGATGGCCAGCAAGGGGCTGATGTGCCCGGCCGTTCCGCCGCCTGCGAGGACGACCGACAATGGCTTGGACGCGTGGGAATCAGAAGTCATGAAGTGCTAGGTACGCTTTCGTGCGGGTTTGGGTGAACGGCGCGGCAGGAATCGTGGACGTTGCTGGGGTGGCAGCTGGCCGCGGGCCAAAGACAACACTACGCCCACACCACACAAGGACATGATCAGTGCCGAACCGCCGTAAGAGATGAAGGGCAACGGCACTCCCACCACTGGAAGCAGCTGCGTGACCACCGCCATGTTCATGCTCGCCTGGCCCAGGAGCCACACCATGATCCCGCCGGCGAGTGTCCGCTGGAAGGGATCGGTCTGGCGGACCACCACCCGGAAAATCGCGATGCCCAGGATAGCGAACAGCACCAGGACCACGATGGTTCCCACCAACCCCAGTTCCTCACCGATGATGGCGAAGATGAAGTCGTTGTGGGCCTCGGGGAGCCAGTTATACTTCTGCCGGCTCTGGCCAAGACCCAGGCCTGTCCAGCTTCCCTGCGCCAGGCCGTACATGCCGTTGGTTGACTGGAAATCGAAGTCGAACTGCTCGGTGCACGACGCCGAAGCCGTGCCCAGCCAGGAAGTAATGCGGCACATGCGGTTGGAACTGCTGACTGTGGCAAGAATGGCCCCGACCACGCCCACGACGCCCGCGATGCCCAGCATCTTTCCTGGGACGCCGGCAAAGTAGAGGCCTGCCGCTGCGATGGCCGCTATGACAATGACAGTGCCGAGGTCGTTGCCAAGCATCACCAAACCGATGACCAGGCCTGCTCCAGGGACCACCGGGACAATGACATGCATCCAGCGGTTGAGGAGCTTCTGCTTCCGTGCAAGAACCGCGGCAATCCACACGCACAGGACAAGCTTGGACATCTCGGAGGGCTGGAGCGTGACACCACCGATGTCGATCCAGTTCTTGTTTCCGTTGACACTGTTGCCCATCACCTGAACCAGGGCGAGCAGCACCACGACTGCGCCAAGGGCCCACCACGACAACTTCTTCATCCAGTCAACGTTGGTCCGCGAAATGATGTACATCGCGATAAGGCCGACGACGCCAAACGCGGCTTGCTTCATGGCATCGGCGTAGGGCGACTTTCCTTCGGAAATGGCCTCGACGCTGGAAGCGGACAGCACCATCATGATGCCAATGGCCGTCAACGCCAGGGCACAGCCCAGAATGAGGTAGTACGTGGAGCTGTTGGGAGCCTTGCTTTTGCCTTCAAGGCTTTCCCAGAAGCTGCGCCAGTGCCGGCGGAGTCCTTTGGGCTGCCTGCTGCCCGGGGGCGTGGCCTTGTTCTTCCCGTCCCCTGGCTCTTTGCCGCGGGTGCGGGTGGGCGTGCTGACCATTGTTACTCCTCGGTGGTCTGTGCCTGCCCTTCCACAAGCTCGCGAACTGCCTGGACGAATGCGTCGCCACGGTGAGCGTAGGAAGAGAACTGATCCATGGATGCAGCCGCCGGCGCCATGAGGACGGTATCACCGGAGGTGGCTACGCCCGCCGCGGACGCCACAGCCTGGGCCATGACGGTCTCGCCGAAAATTGGCGAAGCTGCGTTACCGGCTGCGGTCTGCACACTCTCAGTGTCACCCTTGGGCTGGGATATCACGGGGACATCCGGCGCGTGTCGCTGGAGCGAGGCCTCAAGCTGGCCGGTGTCCGTTCCGATGAGGACCACGGCCTTGAGCCGGGGTGCGTGTTCCTTGACCAGATCGTCATAGTTGACGCCCTTGGACAAGCCTCCGGCAATCCAGACCACGTTCTGGAAGGCCGAAAGGGCCGCCGAGGCAGCGTGCGGATTGGTCGCCTTGGAGTCGTTGATCCACAGGATGTCGTTGTGCTTTGCCACCAACTGGATGCGGTGGGCGCCGGGCAGGTAGTTCACGAGGCCCTGCTTCACAGCTGATGGTTCAACACCGTAGGCCCTGACCAGTGCTGCAGCTGCCAGTGCATTGGCCACCATGTGGCGCGGGGCGACGGGACCAAGGTCCGCCATGGCAGCGAGCTCTGCCGCGGAGTCCTTGCGCTCGGCGATGAAGGCACGGTCCACGAGGAGGCCTTCCACCACGCCCACCATGCTGATGGCCGGAGTGTTGGTGGTGAAGCCGATGGCACGGCAGCCCTCCACGACGTCCGCATTCTCCACCATGCGTTCTGTTTCGATCTGCTCGGCATTGTAGATCGCGGCCTTTTGGGTGTTCTCATACACCTTGGCCTTGTCGGCCAGATAGGACGCATAGGAACCATGCCAGTCCACGTGGTCCTCGGCGACGTTGAGGCATACGCTTGCCACCGGTGACAGGGAGTGGCTCCAGTGCAGCTGGAAGCTGGACAGCTCCACCGCAAAGACATCGTAGTCAACAGGGTCCCGGAGCGCGTCCAGGATCGGTGTTCCCACGTTACCCACGGCGATTGCCTTCAGGCCGGCGGCCTGCAGCATGGATTCGGTCATTCCCACTGTGGTGGTTTTGCCGTTGGTTCCGGTGATTGCCAGCCACTCGGTCGTCTTGCGTCCTTCACGGACGCGCAGGCGCCAGGCCAGTTCGACGTCGCCCCATACCGGGATGTGTTTACGCTTGGCTGCCGCGAGCAGGGCTTGGTCCGGGCGCCAGCCGGGCGAGGTCACCACCAGGTCAGGCAAAGCGTCGTCGATCAGGGGAAGTGCGTTGACGGCGTCCTCCCCGAGGAGGACATCGACGGCACCCACGATTTTAAGGGTGTCCGCCTGGGCCTTGGCTTTATCGGTGGTTGCGGCGTCCACCACCACCACCTTGGCTCCAAGCTCGATCAGTGTGTCGGCGGCAGAGAAGCCGGACAGGCCGATGCCTGTCACGACAACCCGCAGCCCGCTCCAGTCGGCATCCCAGCTGGTGAGGTCCTTGAGCCGGTCGGAGGTGGAAGTCTTTGTCTCGGGGCTTTCGTTCACAGCAGCACCACCCATTCAGCGTAGAAGATTCCCAGGCCCGCGGCCACGAAAAGCCCGGCGAGGATCCAGAACCGCACCACCACGGTGACTTCCGCCCAGCCCTTCAGTTCGAAGTGGTGCTGGAGCGGGGCCATCTTGAAGACCCGCTTGCCGCCGGAGAGCTTGAAGAAACCGACCTGGATGATGACCGAGAGGGTAATGAGGACAAACAGGCCGCCAATGAAGGCCAGGAGCAACTCTGTGCGGGAGAGGATGGCGAAGGCTGCCACTGCTCCGCCGATGGCCAGCGAGCCGGTGTCCCCCATGAAGATCTTGGCAGGTGAAGTATTCCACCAGAGGAATCCCACGAGGGCGGCGCTGAGGATGGCGGCGAGCAGGGCGAGGTCCATGGGGTCACGTACCTGGTAACAACCGCTGCCGAATTCCCGGGGAGACCCGCAGGCCTGGTTGTTCTGCCAAATGCCCATGATCGTGTACGCGCCGAAGACCATGATGGAGGCGCCGGCGGCCAGGCCGTCCAGGCCATCAGTAAGGTTCACGCCATTGGTGGCCGCCGTGATGATCAGGTTGGACCACACAATGAACAAGATGGCACCCAGGACAGTCCCGCCGAACGCGAGGTCCAGCCAGGGAATGTCCCGCACCAGCGAGATCTGCGTCGAAGCGGGCCGGAGTCCGTCCTCGTTCGGGAACTGCAGGACCAGCACGGCGAAAATGATGCCGACAGCCGCCTGGAGAATGAGCTTGGCGCGGGCATTAAGGCCCAGGCTGCGCTTGTTGGAGATCTTGATGTAGTCATCGAGGAACCCGACAAAGCCCATGCCGACCATGAGGAACAACAGCAGCAGCCCGGACGCCGAGGGACCGGCTGAACGTGGATTCATCATCCACATGATCAGGTGGGTCACGAAGTAGCTGATGAGCACTGCCGCCACCACGACGGTTCCACCCATGGTGGGGGTGCCGCGCTTGGTGTGGTGGGAGGTGGGCCCGTCATCCCGGATGAATTGCCCGTAGCTCTTGGCTACCAGGAACCTGATGAACAGGGGTGTGCCAATCAAGGCCACCAGAAGGGCGACGCCGGCGCCGATCAAAAGTGCAATCACAGCAGCTCGTTCCCTTCGCTTGCGGCAGCTTCTGCCGCGCTTTCTCCGGTGGGCTCGGCCCGTGGAGGTAATGCTATCCGATCACCCAAGTGCCTCAGTCCAACCCCATTGGAGGACTTGAACAACACGAGGTCGCCCGGCCTGAGTTCGTTCTGCAGGAGCTCGTAGGCTTCCTCCACGGTTTCGGTGAAGGAGCACTCATCGCCCCAGGAGCCTTCCTGGATTGCTGAAACATAGAGGGCGCGTGCTTCGCGTCCAACAACCACCAGGCGGGAGATGTTCAGCCGCACTACCTGTGTGCCCACCGCCGTGTGCTCGCGGATGGAGTCCTCCCCCAGCTCAAGCATGGCTCCCAGGACAGCCCAGGTCCTCCGGCCTTGCCCGATGTCTGCCAGGGTGCGCAGTGCTGCGCGCATGGATTCAGGGTTGGCGTTGTAGGCGTCGTTGATGATGGTGACGCCATCTTCGCGTTCCGTGCGTTCCATCCGCCACCTGCTCGCGGCCTGCTGCGAACTCAAGGACGATGCGATGTCGACGGCGGGAATGCCGGCGGCGAACGCCGCGGCAGCGGCGGCAAGCAAGTTCGTCACATGGTGGGCGCCGATAAGGCGGCTGTGAACATGTACGGACGGGCCGCCGTCGGGAAGTACGAGATCAAAGCCGGGGTAACCGTCAGCGTCCACCACCACGTTGCGGGCCTCGACCTCTTCGCTGGTTGCCGGCTGGGCGGAGAATCCCAGCACCTTCGCCTTGGTCCGTGAGCGCATGGCAGCCACGCGGCCATCGTCAAGATTGAGCACAGCGGTGCCGTTTTCGCTGAGGGCTTCGACCAGTTCACCCTTGGTTTTGGCGATGTTCTCCACGCCACCGAACTCGCCGGCGTGCGCCGTACCAACCATCAGGACCACCCCGATGTCGGGTTTGACCATGCCGGCCAGGTACTTGATGTGCCCCAGGCCCGTGGCACCCATTTCGATGACCAGGAAGCGGGTCCCTGCGTCAGCTGCGAAAACTGTCAGCGGGACGCCGACCTCGCCGTTGTAGGAGCCCTGCGGAGCCACTGTGGCCCCGGCCGTGGACAAAACTCCGGCCAGGAGGTCCTTGGTGGTGGTCTTCCCGGCAGAGCCGGTAATGCCAACCACCGTGAACTTCTCGCCGCGCTGCTCACGCTCAGCCCGGATACGGCGCACGGCTTCAGCGGCCAGGGCGCCCATGGCCAGGACGGCGTCGTCCACCACGACGGCGGGATATGGGTTGCCGTCGGAGTCGGCCACTTCGCGTTCGGCCAGGGTCAGGACGGCACCACGGGCGAAAGCGGCGTCGACGAAGCTGTGGCCGTCGGCGTGCTCGCCGGGCTTTGCCACATAGAGCGAGCCGGGCGTGGCCTCCCGTGAGTCAGTGACCACAGAGGAGGGCACGATGCCCGGATCTCCGGTCAAGCGGCCATGGGTGATGTCGGCGATCTCCGCCGCAGTAAATGCAATCATCTCGGTTTAGGACTCTATCCGCTGGTCCGATGAAACGCTGAATCCCCTGGATGTCAAGGCAGCCCTCAGTTCCACCCTGTCGTCCAAGGCAAGGTTCACGCCCTTCACTTCCTGCCAGACCTCGTGGCCACGTCCGGCAATGAGGATGGTGTCCTTTGCCGTGGCCGCCTCCACGGCACGGCGGATGGCAGCATCGCGCGGGTAGGATTCGACGATTTCGCAATCCAGGTTTTCTTCCTCGCGGGCCGCGTAGGCGCCCGCCAGGACTTCCGCGCGGATCGCCGCTGCGTCCTCGTCGTGGGGGTCGTCATCGCTGACGATGACCACGTCCGCGAGCCGGGCGGCAATGGCTCCCATGGTGGGCCGCTTGCCCTGGTCTCGTTGGCCGGTCGCACCGAAGACAACGATGACCCGCGAACCTGGCTCAGGCGAGCGGACGGCTGTCAGGGCACGGGCCAGGGCGTCCGGATTGTGCGCAAAGTCAACCACTGAAGCAGGCTCCGTAGAGACGAGCTGCATGCGCCCGGGAACCGCTACGGTAAAGGGATCATGGGCGTCGAGGGCTTCCTGGAGGTGTGCTTCCTCCACGCCGGAGGCAAGGACCATGAGGGTGGCCAGCGCGGCGTTGGCCACGTTAAAGTCCCCCGGCAAGCCCGTGTGGACGCGCAGGGCCCGGCCATCCCGGTGCTTGAGCTCGAATTCCGATCCGAGACCGCGCGGGTTGACGGAGGAGACGCGCCAGTCAGCGTCACCGCTTGTAGCCGAAAGAGTAGTCACGGGGATGTCGGCCTGCCCGGCAAGCCTCCGGCCCCATTCGTCGTCCACGGTGACAACAGCCTGGCGTGCACGGGCGGCCGTGAAAAGTTCGGCCTTGGTGTTGAAGTACTCCTCCATGCTGCCGTGGAGGTCCAAATGGTCCTGGGTCAGGTTGGTGAATCCAGCTACTTCGAACATGACGGCGTCCACCCGGCGGTACGAGATCGCATGCGAAGAGACCTCCATGGAGGCGGCATCCAGTCCCCGCTCACGCATCAACGCCAGCAGCGCATGGACGTCCGTGGACTCAGGGGTGGTCAGCAGGCTCGGAATGGGCTCTCCCCCGGCCACGATTTCGATGGTCCCGATCAGTCCGGGACGCCTGCCCAACGCGCGCAACAGGGAGTTGATGAAGTAGGTGGTGGTGGTCTTGCCGTTGGTTCCGGTGACACCGAACAACGACGGGAAGGCTGCGTCCGCCGGCTGGCTGCGGTAGATCAGGGCAGCCAAAGGTCCGACGGCGGCCCGCGGCTCCTCGACGATGATGACCGGGACGGGTTGTTCGGCTGCCAGCGCAAGCTGGCGCGCACCGGCGTCGTCCGTCACCACGGCGACGGCACCGGCGTCGATGGCCTGGGGAACGAAATCGGCGCCGTGCCGGGTCGCGCCCGGCAAGGCCAGGTAGAGGTCGCCCGCTTCCACAGCGCGGGAATTCAGCGTGATGCCTGTGACGCCGATGTCCAAGCTGCCCTCAGGAGCGGCGACTCCCAGCGCACCGGCAATGGAGGCCAAGGGCACCGCAGCCACCGACGCGGGACGGAAGCCTGACCGTCCGGTGTCCGGCGTCGCAGTATTGGAAGCTGGCTCGTTGTGCTCTGACACGTAGTTCTCCGTTGGTGCTCGTGGAACGACCGGCCCAGGGCCAGCGGCGCCCGGGCCGTAGTTGTGGATCGAATGGTGCCTGAAACAGACGCCCAAAAAGCTTACTTGACGAACTGGGGCAGCCGCGCGGGAGTTCCTGTGGAAGGAGCCACGTTGTAGGTCCTAAGGACCTGTGACATCACTGAGCGGAATACCGGCCCATTGGTGATTCCGTAGATATTTCCCTTGGGCCGCTGCAGGACTACTTCCACGACGAAGCGGGGGTCATCCATGGGAGCCATACCCACCATCGATGCCGTGTAGCCGTCGAATCCCGGGAGTCCGTCTTCCCGGGGTGCCTGCGATGTACCGGTCTTGGCCCCAACCCGGTATCCGTCAATCGCAGCGTCCTTGATCTGCCCCTCGGTCACCGCGCTTTCCAGGATGTCGCGGACCTGCTGGGCTGTCTCTTTGGAGACCACCTGGCGGGAATCCTTGGCAGGGGCTTTTTGCTCTTGGCCGTCCGGATGGATGTACCCGTCAATCAACCGGGGCTGCAGCATCACACCGTTGTTGGCGATGCTTTGGAAAGCCCGGACTGTCTGGAGCGTCGACTGCGAGACTCCCTGTCCGAACAGCACCGTGTACTGCTGGCGTTCATCCCACTGGTCGGGCGTAGCGAGGATACCCGTTGCTTCGCCCGGGAGACCAATGTCCGGCTTCTCACCGATGCCGAATTTTTTCAGCCAGTCATACCGTTGCTCTTTGCTCAGGCGGCTGCCGACCATCACCGTGCCGGTATTCATGGACCAGCCAAGGATGCCCGCAAGGGTGCGTTCTTCGGTGCCGTGTTCGAAAGCGTCCGTGAATGTCTGGCCGTCAATCGTGTAGGCAGACGGGATGGTGAAGTGGTCCAGCGGGAAGGACTTGCCTTCCTCGATGGCCGCCGCAGCCGTGATCATTTTCTGAACCGATCCGGGCTCGTAGGCTGCGGTCACTGAACGGACGCCACGGTCCTTGGCGTCAACCTTGCCGGGATCGTTGGGGTCAGGGGCGTTGGTATCGGCCACAGCGATGAGGTTGCCGGTCTTGACGTCCATCACGACGATGGAACCCCACTCGGCGTTCATCTTGTTGACCTGGCTCTGGATTGCCTGTTGCGCGAAGTACTGGATGTCCGTGTTGATGGTCAACTTGACGTCGCTGCCGTCTACCGCCGGCGTCAGCTCGTCCGTGGCCACGGGGATGCGGAGACCATCTGCGCCGATCTCGAAAACACGCTTGCCTTCGGTGCCGCGAAGAACTTCGTCCTGGGTTTGCTCAATACCGGCCTGGCCCGTAGTTCCATCCTTCAGGAAACCAATCACCCCGCCGGCCACACTGCCGTTCGGGTACACCCGCTTGCTCACGCCTTCGGCGCTGAGCCCGGGGATGTACAGCTTGGTGATGCGGTCTTCCAGCTCAGGCTTGATGTCCTTGGCAACGACGAAATAGCGCTTGTCCCCCGTCAGGGACTCGCGCATCTTGGAGACATCGCTCCCCAGGAGGGCAGCAAGATCCGTGATGCCCTGGTCCCGGGTGATCTCGTCGAGCTTTTCAGTTTTCTCGTTGTACCGGTGGAATGTCGCTGTGTTGGTGTTGACGGTCTGGTCGACCACGATGTTGTACCTGATGACACTGCTTGCCAGGACGGTGCCGTTGGCATCCAGGATCTGGCCGCGCTCGGCGGGGAGGATCTGCGGGGTCAGCCGCTTGGCAAGGGCAGCCTCGGCCATCCCACCCATGTCCAGGCCCTGCACCATGAACAACTTGCCACCCACCACCAGCAGGAGGCTCAGCATGATGCCGAGCCCAACACGCAGCCGCCTACGTGCCACCGGCGTCTTCGTTTTTTTCGATGTGCCGGGGTTCTGAGCCACGTCTATTCCTTGCTGCTGGCCTTGGTTCAGTGGACGGATGGACTATTGCCCGGGTGTCTTCTGCTGCGGGGCCGGGACCGACCCTCCATGAAGATCCACCGGCGGTGTCGCTGCCGGAGAAGCGGGAGCAGCAGGCGGGGTTGCCTGTGCTGCCGGCGCTGCGGGTGTAACTGGCTTGAGGTTCTCCAGCGGATCCTTGGTAGTCACCGAAGGAACGACATCAAGGACACCTCCCACGGCGGGCGGAGCAAGAACAGCACCAGGGTTCTCGCCCTTGACTGCGGGAGTGGCCTTACCGGTCACTGTCATCGTGTTCAGGTCAATCTGGCCTTTGACGGTGGAAGGTACCATTCCCAATTCTGTAGCCTTGGCTGCCAGATTCTGGGGAGCTTCGTAGTTCTGCTTCTTCTGTGTCAGGTCCTGGTTTTCCTTGTTGAGCGTGGCAGCCTGCGCTTTGAGCTGCACCAACTGGTACTGCGCCGTGGACACGGAGATGTTCAGGACAAGGACGGTCAGGAGCGCCGCGGCCATGGCGACGAAGCACAGAACCACGAAGGGGGTCCTGCGCCGGCCCGGGGCGCTGCGTACCAGCGAGAGCGGCGTGCGGGTCCTGCGGGCACCATCAGGTTTGCCAGCGGGAGTCGGAAGGGCGCGGGCGGTGTTGCCCACCACGGAGGGCAAAGTCCTCGCTGCGGCGTTGCTCATGCGTCTCTCCTCGGTTTGATGCGTTCGACGGCCCTCAGGCGTGCAGAGGCTGCCCGGGGATTCTCGGCGATTTCGGCCGCCGTGGGCACTTCCGTTCCTTTGGTGATGGTCTTCAATTCAGGTTTGTGTTCTTCGAGCTCCACGGGGAACCCGAGCGGGGCTGAGGATTTGGAGCCTTTTTGGAACACGGATTTCACGATCTTGTCTTCCAGGGAGTGGTATGACATGACCACGACGCGTCCGCCCAGGGCCGTAGAGGCTACGGCGGCCGGAACTGCGCGCTCCAGGACATCGAGTTCTTCGTTGACCTCGATGCGCAACGCCTGGAAAGTCCGCTTGGCCGGGTGTCCCCCGCTCTTTGCCGCAGCCGCCGGGACCACGCTCCGGATCTGCTCCACCAGTTCACCGGTTGTCGCAAAGGGCTTCTCAACCCTGGCGTTGACGATCCTGTTGGCGATACGTCCGGCGAACTTTTCCTCACCCCATTTGCGGATGATGCGGACCAGGTCTTCCTCGCTGTACGTGTTCACGACGTCGGCAGCAGTCTGCCCACGGCTCGTATCCATGCGCATGTCCAGAGGAGCATCGTAGGAGTAGGCGAAACCACGTTCGCGTTCGTCCAGCTGCAAGGAAGAAACCCCGAGGTCCATCAGGATTCCATGGACCTGCGGGATGCCGAGGTCATCCAGCACGTCCTCGATTTCGTCATACACGGCGTGAACCAGGTCCGTACGCTGTGAAAAGGGATCCAAACGGGCGCCGGCCAGCGACAATGCTTCCTCATCCCGGTCGATGCCGACCAAGTGAAGATCGGGGAAGCGCTGCAGCATCGCTTCGGAGTGCCCTCCCATGCCGAGGGTCGCATCAATGGCAACGGGAGTTTCTCCCCGACTCCGTGCGGCTTCAAAGCCGGGAGCGAGCAGGTTGATGCAGCGGTCTTTCAGGACGGGCACGTGACGCTCAGATGTGGGCTTTGCCGCGTCCTGCTCTTCCACGCTGCCTCCTCTTTCCTCAGTTACGTGCATGGTGATTCTTGAATCGGATCCCCATCCGCGCCTATCGTCCGGCCGGCCTGGCTCAGGGGAAGTTGAGCCAGGAAGACTGTTCGATGGGCGGCTGGAGATCCCATTCAAGAAGCGGTACTGCTTCCACTGACCGGTTAGATGAACCCGGGCAGATTGTCGTCATCCGTTTCCGAGAAGGCTGCTTCCTTCTCGTTGAGGTACTCGTTCCAAGCTTCGGCATCCCAGATCTCGGCCCGGGTTCCGGCACCAATCACGGCCAGTTCCCGCCCCAAGCCTGCGTATGCACGGAGCGCCGGCGGAATTGTCACGCGCCCCTGCTTGTCAGGTACTTCATCCGAGGCTCCGGACAGAAAGACCCGGATGTAGTCACGTGCCTGCTTGGAGGACAAAGGCGCCTCCCGCATCGACTCGTGGATACGTTCGAATTCCTTCTGGCTGAAGACGTAGATGCAGCGCTCCTGGCCCCTTGTGAGAACCAGCCCCTCTGCCAGTTCCTCGCGGAACTTGGCGGGAAGTATGATTCGGCCCTTTTCATCCAGACGAGGTGAGTGAGTGCCCAGAAACACTGGCCCCACCGCCCCTCAGTCAAGGTGCCCGCACATACCCAACACTGCCACTACCCTCTTATGTGCTCCACTTTACTCCACAACGCCCCACAGTCAACGCAGACATCGGCGTTTCTCCACCACATTGACATTCCGCAAGGGCGGACTGGCGCGGATCTGCGGGGGTGGAGCGATGTGGAGGCCACCCGAGGGTCGGCGGCCAGCCCACCGTCGCTTCCCGACGGGAAAAGGGTCCTGGGAGCACTCGGGAGCCGCGATCGCTGCCTCACGGGAGGAAAGTGGAGGGGGTGGTGGGAAATGGAGGGATAGGAGTCCTGCCGCTTAACAGCAAAAGGACCCGCGGATGAACGGGTCCTTTGTATGAGAGGTCAGTGTTCTAAGAGGTCAGTGTTTCATGAGATCACTGTTCTGGATGGCAATGCTGAAGAGACTGGCTCTCCAGGAAGAATCTCAGGGCATGCCGAATTCGGGTTGACAATACACGCTGCGCCCTGTGCCCCGTCAGGGACGCTCAGCTGCGTCAGTGGTCGTCGCGGCGCCGTTCATCCCAGCGCTCTTCGAGGCTGCTCATGAAAGTGCTCTTGGGCTTGGACTTCGCAGGTTTTCCCTTGCCGGCCTTTCCGAAAGCTGATCCACGCAACGTAGCGAAGTACACACCAGCACCCATGACAACGAAGCCGAGGACACCCACTGGAATCGCCTGCAGCGAAACGCCGACGAGCAGGAGAAGAATGCCGGCAATCGCGCCAAGGACGCCAATGATGACATGCCGGGTTGACCAGCTGCGGATGGGATCCGAACCCATGGTGTTGGCAAACTTCGGATCGTCCTCGTGAAGTTGCTTTTCAAGTTGCTCAAGCAGCTTCTGTTCGTGCTCCGAGAGGGGCATCGCGACCTCCTTTAGTCAGCCAGCGTCTGGACACAACGCGTCCTGTGCGTCTGCTTACCCAACGATCGGACCAAGAATTCCGTTCCCAAAATACCCTCTTGGTTCAGTGGGCATCCCGGGGCCGACTGTTCAGGAAACAGTTTGTCCAGACGATCTAAATCTCTGTAATAAATAGGATAGTTTGTCCACGGCCGTTCTGAAAGACGCCCGGGACCATGCGGGACCAAGGTCACAGGGGTCAACGATCAGAGGCAGGCTTGCCTGGCTCCAGCAGTCGGGCAGGAAGCAGCGTCTTGGACCCAAACCGCTGCGAAACCCTGTCCAAGGCCTGCTCGGCGGCACGCCAGTTGTCATCCCGGCGGTCCAGGCTCAATTGCATCGACGTCTGGCCAGCCGGTTCGAGTTGCTCGGCCCTGACACCCACCAGCCGGACGCTCATTGCGCGGGACCCCAAGGACTCAAGAAGCTGCACGGCCACCTGGTAGATCAATTGGGCACTGTCGACGGGTGTGTGCAGGGTGCGGCTTCGGGAGACCGTGGAGAAATCGGCGTAGCGCAGTTTCAAGGCAACCGTCCGGGCAAGCATTCCGGAGTTCCGAAGCCGGCTGGCGGTGCGGTGGGACAACCTCAGCAACTCCCTGTGCAGCAAGGCATCATCGGCCGTGTCAACAGAAAAGGTTTCTTCAGCACCAATGCTCTTCTCAAGCCTGGTGGGCGTTACCGGCCGGGGATCGACACCCATGGAGAGCCTGTACACGTGCTCGCCACTTGCACCAAGAACCTTCTTCAGGGAGGACAGAGGGGTCGCAGCGACGTCGGCGACCGTTCGGATCCCCATACGCGCCAGAACCTCACCGGTCTTGCCGCCCACGCCCCACAGCGCACTGACGGGAAGGCTATGAAGGTACGCAAGGGTATCGTCGGCGTCGATCTGCAGGATGCCATCGGGCTTGCACCGGGTGGAGGCGATCTTGGCCACGAATTTGCTGCCAGCGATTCCCACCGAAGCCGTAATCCCGAGCTCCGAATGCACCCGTCGCCTAATCAGGTGGCCAATGTCCAACGGTGACCCCAGTCGGCGGATGGCCCCGCCTACGTCCAGGAACGCTTCATCCACGCTCAGCGGCTCCACCAAGTCCGTGATGGAGGCAAAGATCTCCATCAGCTGCGCTGAGACCTCGTAGTACACAGTGTGGCGGGGATTGATTATCACCGCGGCAGGGCACCGCCGCATCGCAATGGACATCGGCATGGCGGACTTGACCCCGGTGGCACGGGCTTCATAGGAAGCGGACAGAACCACAGACCGCTCTGCGGGGAATCCAACGATCACGGGCTTGCCGCGCAACTCGGGCCTGCTCCGGAGTTCCACGGAAACGAAGAACGCGTCCATGTCCACGTGCAGAATGCTGGTTCGCCGCAATTCCCGCAGGGCATCTCCAGCACTGCGGGCTGGACTCTTGCCGGCGCTTGACTCGCCGCCGGGTGCTTCCTGCCTCACAACGGCAATACTATGCCCGGGCACTGACTAAACTGGAGGCAATGTCCGGCTCAGCCCCAGGAAGGATACCCTGTGAAGCTCTTTGGAACTCCTCAGTCGCGAGGGTTTGCCCTGCTCGCAGTCAGTGTCGCAGTGGCGGCCTCCGCATGCACGCCATCACCCGGCAGTTCGGCCGCACCATCGCCCACCGGCGCTTCCTCGTCGACGTCTGCCCCGTCACCGTCCGCTGGTGCATCCTCGGCCAGTGCCACCCCCTCCCCCGAGACCACCGGGTTCACCGAATCCAGCACCCCGGACCCGAATGCGACGGCCACGGTCAATGCACTGGTTCCCGGATTTCCCGAGCAGCTTATTCCTGTCATGCCCAAGACCTCGGTGCGGTCCAGCAGCTTCGACAAGAATGCCTCCCTCGCGACAGTGGCACTTGTCGGGGCAATCAAAGCGCCCCCGCAGGGCGTCGTGGACTACTACAAATCCTCGCTTGAAGCCCAGGGATTCAAGCTTGTCCCCGGGCCCGAGGCGGTGGGCAATGTCACGTCCTTGGACTTCGTCCGCGGTGACGGGGAGACAGTGAACGTCTCCATCACGCAGAAGGAAGGCGTGTCCACCTTCACCATCGGCGCCAACGTGGCGGCCGGGTCCATCAAGTGACGCTTAACTCCCCCGCGGCCGCCGAGCAGGCCCATTTCATCGATGGCGTCTCAGCCAAGCTCCACGGATTCCTTTCGGAGCAGCGGGACGTCATGGCGACGGTTTCGCCGGACGTCGCCCCACTCATCGGCTCGATATCGACGCTGGTCACAGGCGGCAAAAGGCTGAGGGCACTGATGTGCTATTGGGGCTGGCGCGGTGCCGGCGGGCTCGCTGACGATGCCGACATCGTCACCGCCGGTTGCGCCCTGGAACTCTTCCAGGCAGCAGCCCTGATCCATGATGACATCATCGACCGCTCCGATACGCGTCGGGGCGGTCCAAGCGTGCACAAGCGGTTCAGCCAACTCCATGAAGCGAACGGGTGGGCCCTGGACAGCGAACACTTTGGCGACGCCGCAGCCATCTTGACCGGTGATCTCTGCCTCTCGTTCAGCGAAGAAGCGTTCACCGACATCGGATCCCGCGCAGCCTCGGGCAGCCCGGCCCGCCGGATCTTCAACGTGATGCGGGCTGAGGTCATGGCCGGTCAATACCTCGACATCCTTGAAGAGGTGGCTGGCCCGGTCCGTGACCACGCCGGCTCCGTGGACAGGGCCAGGTCCATCATTCGCTACAAGTCTGCCAAGTACTCCACAGAGCATCCGCTCGCATTGGGCGGCGCTCTGGCCGGCGCTCCCAGCGATCTGCTCGAGGCCTACTCGAGCTTTTCGCTGCCCCTCGGTGAGGCCTTCCAGATGCGCGACGACGTCCTCGGCGTCTTCGGGGACCCTGCCACCACCGGCAAACCGGCAGGCGATGACTTGCGTGAAGGCAAACGCACAGTGCTCGTGGGCTTTGCCCTGAACCAGGCCCCGGCGGCCGACGCCGCTTTTCTTGACCGCATGCTGGGCAACCCGGATCTCGGTGCGGACGACGTCGAGCTGATTCGTCGCCTGATGGTCGAGTGCGGCGCTCTGGACGCTACCGAAGCCCTGATTGCACAACTGAGCGCGGATGCCTTTGAAGCACTGGAACGGTTGCCCTTGGATGAGGTTCCGCTTTTGGCACTGGGACAGCTCGCTGAAGCGGCAGTCAGCCGCGCGGCCTGACACGGAAGCCGGCATCTGCCGGGCGGCGCCAATGAGGCGATGACATGACGACGACGGCGGTTGGGGACCGCCGTCGTCGTCGTTTTATGTCTTTGTTTTTCCTGAAATGCGCAGACGCAATTACCAGGCCAGAGACTGTGCGCGGCGCCTGATCTCTGTTTTGCGTCCCTCACGCAGGGCGTCGATGGGACGGCCGCGCAGCGATTCATCGGGAGTAAAGAGCCAGATGATCAATTCTTCGTCGCTATAGCCGGCGTCGCTGAGCACCGCGATGGTGCCCTTAAGACTGTCGACAACGTGCCCGTCTTGTATAAACAGGGCGGGGACGGAGCGGATATTCCGTTCCCCCTGCCTGATGGCGACAATCGCACGCTCATCCAACAGTCCGTGGACTTTGGTGATGGAAACGTCCAGCAGCTCGGCGACATCCGGAAGCGGCAACCACTCGGAAACAAGGCTTTCTACATTACTCACGGATCAAGGTTGCCACGCCGCCCCGCCCCTCGCCTAGCCGGGCATCCAAAGGCCCGATCCGAACGCGCCCGGATCCCCCAATTCCGGCATCAATAAATGGTTTCAGCAATCTTCCTTGACTGGATTTGTTGTGCCGGGTCAATAAGTGTGAGAGATTCACACTGATCACACTTGCACCATTGATAACATCAGTAACATTGGCAACACTGACAACAGCGTTAACAATCAACCCCGCTGTTTGAGATGAGGACTCTTTCATGACGACGACCCGCTCGCCGAAACGAACCATGAGCATGCCCGTTATCGCGGCAACCACGGCTGCGCTTCCCGCCGTGGTTTTGTCGTCGCTCGCGCTGGCTCAACCGTCCGTCGCAGCGCCCGCACCCCAACCCCGGAAGCTTCCCGCCACCCTGGTTGCTGCCATTGAGGCCCAGGCTGCCACAGCGGGTACCGTGATCCCCGCGCAGGCGGTTCCCGCTACCCTTCCCGCGGCACTCCGCCCCATGGCACCTGCGGTACCGGCCAGCTACACCGTTGTCCGCGGCGACACCATCAGTGCGATCGCCCGACGGTTCAACCTGGATACTTCCGCAGTACTCCAGCTGAACAACCTGACCCCCACGACGCTCATATATCCCGGGCAGAGCATCAAGCTCAGCGGCACGGCACCTGCGGCCCCCGCCCCCAGCGCCCCGGCCGCATCCGGCTCCACCAGCACCGCCACCGTGTACACCGTGGTCTCCGGAGATACGCTCGGCGGCATCGCGGCCAAGCACGGGGTTCCTTTGTCGAGCATTTTCAGCTGGAACAACCTCAACGGAAGCTCCATCATCTACCCCGGCCAGAAGATCAAGGTCAGCGGCGGATCAGCTCCGTCAGCGCCAGCAACTCCTGCCCCGGCACCGGTACCCGCGCCTGCTCCCCTGGCGAGCACGGGCTCCTACACCATCAAGGCCGGCGACACCCTCAGTTCCATCGCCTCGCGGTTGGGCGTCCCGCTGTCCGCGCTCATGTCGGCCAATAACGTGACCGCAAGCACGGTCATCTACCCGGGCCAGAAACTGAGCATCCCGGGTAACAGCCTGCAGCCTGCAGGCGACACAACGCCTCTGGTTCCCAGCACCTTCCTTGGCTTCACCTATCCCCCGGCCGTTGTCAGCTCGGCCAATGAAAACAAGGCACTGCTCAACGCCTCCCCTGTACCGAGCCGCGCTGAAATGAAAAGCATCGTGGCAGACACAGCACGGCGGATGGGAGTCAGCCCCTCGCTGGCACTGGCCTTTGCGGAACAGGAGTCCGGATTCGACCAGCGGGCCGTTTCCCCGGCCAACGCCATCGGCACCATGCAGGTCATTCCGTCATCGGGCCAGTGGGCCTCCGATCTGGTCGGGCGCAAGCTGAACCTGCTGGATCCCTACGACAACGCCACGGCAGGCGTCGCGATCATCCGTGCACTGGTGGCCACGAGCAAGGATCTGGATACGGCCATCGCCGGCTACTACCAAGGCCAGTACTCGGTGAGCAAGTACGGCATGTACGAGGACACCAAGCGATACGTCGAGTCCATCAAGGCACGTCAGCGCACATTCGGCTAGGCCTGTCCCGTACCTCGGAAGGGGCCCGCATCCCGTGGGGATTCGGGCCCCTTCCGCAGTCTCGATTAGGATCGTAGGGTGCAAGAACCAACGCAGGACCACCTCATCGGGACCACCGTGGACGGACGCTACGTGGTCCGCTCCCGCTTGGCAAAGGGCGGGATGTCCACCGTGTATCTGGCCACGGACAGGCGTTTGGAACGCGATGTGGCCCTCAAGGTCCTGCACCCGCATTTGGCAAATGACCAGACGTTCCTGGAACGGCTCAGCCGCGAAGCAAAAGCCGCAGCGAGCCTCTCCCACCCCCACATTGTGGGCGTCCTCGACCAAGGCGAGGACGCCCACATCGCCTACCTCGTCATGGAGTACGTGAAAGGACACACCCTCCGGGATGTCCTGAACGAACATGGAACGCTTCCGCCACGCCTGGCTCTGGCTCTCATTGATCCGGTGATCGAAGGCCTGGCGGCAGCCCACAACTCCGGGCTGATCCACCGCGACATCAAACCTGAGAACGTGCTTATCGCGGACGATGGCCGGATCAAGGTGGGCGACTTTGGCCTGGCCAGGGCAGTTTCGGCAAACACCAGCACCGGAGCGCTGATAGGTACCGTGGCCTACCTGGCTCCCGAGCTCGTCCTCGGCCAGCCGGCCGATGCCCGCAGCGACATCTATTCGGCCGGGATCGTGCTCTACGAAATGCTGACGGGCAAACAACCGTACAGCGGCGATTCCCCCATCCAGGTGGCGTACCAACATGTGAACTCAGCGGTTGGCCGTCCCTCGGAAGCCGTCCCAGGCCTTGCCGAAGACCTGGACGAACTCGTTCAGTGGTGCACCGCCGTCGATGCCGAAAAGCGGCCAGTTGATGGTTCGGCCTTACTGACGGAACTGCGTCACATCCGCACGACGCTCACCGATGAGCAACTTGACCACCGGCAGCAGCCGGCCACCACGAACCTCTCCCAGGCACCCACGGCAGCCATCGTTGCTCCAGGTCCTTACAGCAATGCCACCGAAGCGATAGCGACCACCGCTTCACCCACGGAGTTCATTTCCCAGCAGAGCAACCCGACCACCATCATGGCCGCCGGTGGGACTTCCTTGCGGGCGCCGGCCGACGCCCCAGGCGTGGACACGCGGCCACCCGGCAAAAGGGACCTGAAGCGGATCGAACGGCAGCAGGCCAAGGACCGGGCCCGGGCGGCGGCAACTCCCGTGCGGCCACTCAGGGAAGGCAACCCCCGTCGTCGTGGACTTATTTGGACCGTGGTGATCGTTATTCTTGCGCTGTTGGCGGCCAGTGCGGGCTGGTTCTTCGGCATGGGACCGGGCGCGCCGGGAACCGTCCCGGATGTCAAGAACAAGACGGTCGCCGAAGCCCAGCAGCTGCTCCGGACCGCGGGCTTCCAGTCCGAACCCCAGGACGTTTTCGACGACGACATCCTCGCCGGTCTCGCCGTGGGCACCAAACCGGAATCAGGCGCCGAAGTCCGGAAGTTTCAGCCCATCACGCTTTTCGTGTCCAAGGGAGCCCAGCTGTTCCCCCTCCCGGACCTCACCGGTGGCACCCTCGACCAGGCAAAAACTGCACTGAATGGAGCACAAATGGCCCTGGGCAATGTCACCCAGGCGTTCGATGAGAAGGTGCCGGCGGGGGTCGTCATCGCCCAGGACCCCGGCAAAGGCAAGGAAGTCCGCCACGGCACACCCGTGGCCCTGGTGGTTTCCAAGGGCCCCCAGCCCATACCGGTCCCTGATGTGCGTGGGCTGGCGCAGGACGCGGCCGTCAAGGCCATCCAGGATGCCGGGCTGAAGGCTGTCATCGCTCCGGAGACTGTCAACGACAAGAGCGTCCCCAAGGGATCGGTGGTCTCACAGGCCCCGGCCAACGGCACGCTCATCAAGGGCGGGACGGTGACGTTGACGGTCTCGAAGGGGCCAAAGATGGTCAAGGTTCCAAGCTTTATCGGCAAGCAGGCAGCGGAAGCCAAGAGAGAGCTCGAGAAGCTGGGCTTCAAGGTAGAGGTCAACAACATTCTTGGGGGGTTCTTCGGCAGCGTCCGGGACCAGAACCCCGCCAACACCGATGCTCCGGAAGGCTCGGTGGTCACGCTCACCGTGGTGTAGGTCAGCGTAACCACGCAGCAACCATAAGGGCGCGGCCCGGGGAATCC